>JBDHWW010000034.1:0-33022 GCA_039810425.1 Pseudobdellovibrionaceae bacterium
CGTCCGCCCCCATTCCCCGGGAAAAGACGGACCATCCGGGTCCGTCTTTATTATCTCAATTAAGCCTGGAACTCCTGAATAGAGCCTAGAACTCCTGATGCGGGAGGCATCAGGAGTAGCGGGAGTTTGAGGGGAGAGCCCTCAACAGACAGGATGTCTGTTTGCAGTGACTTTGCGGCAATAAAAAACTCCGCATTCTCCACCAAAGCCTTGATTTCACTTCGACACATTATCACCAAGCACTCACAGCAACGCAGTGATAGGACCAAAAGTGTCAAATATACGCTCGTCTTTACGGGTCCTCAAGATTGAGGCCCTGTAAAATGCCGCTTGCGTGGCTCCGGCTTTGCAGCGATCCCCTTAGGATGTTTGACTTGAGCGTGCTGTCGAAAAGTTCTTCAGGAGAAACTATGTTTAAAAAACTTATTCTGCTCCCGCTCCTTCTGGCTCTCCCCGCGACCCTGCTCGCGCAGGCGGCTCCTATGTGCACCAGCGTGACCTTGTGTCTTCAAGAAAGCTATCGCCAAAGTCGGCCGCGCCTGCCTGATTATATTCACGAAAAGACTCAGGAATGCGCCCTTCTTCAGGAATCTCAAGGAAAAGAAGCGTATCAGAAATGCCACGCGAAAATCGTCGATTTTTCGCAAAAGGCTCTGTCTTGCAACGTCGATGTGAATAGGCTCGCCGAAGCTGTAAAGTACGATAATAAACATTTACAATACATCATAGGCGACAACGGTGGCGAAGTGGCCGTTCCAGAAGATATCCAAAAGATTTTTATTAACCTGACTCAGGCTGCGGATAAGAACTTCAAATTCCCGTTGAAACAACCCGTTTGGAAGCTGCATGCGTACTCTTCAAAGACTGCAAATGCCCATGCCGGCGCAAACGGAGAGATCCTGATCAGCAGCTTCTTCTGGGATTCAAATACAAAATTCTCTCTCGGTGAAATTGCTGGCATTCTGGGGCACGAAATCTCGCATGTCATTCACCGCGACTCCCTTCATTTGGGATGCTTAGCCCATGAGTGGGTAGGTTCGAACCTGCCACTGACCATCGAAGAACTCACAACTATCTTCCGCGAGGATTCCTCAATAGGGACCCCTGGTAGAAACCAATGGAATGAGGTTTCTCAATCACTCGAGCTCAATGCTGACCAAGGAGGCAAGACGCTCTTAGGACTGGCAGGCCTGGATCCGGCTCTGATGGCGCAGGCTCTTCAGAAACTGGCAGAAAGCACCTCGGAGGGGACCTCGGGCTCCCACCCCGGCTTTATTTCCCGGCTGCAGAACCTGAAATAGCCCGTTTACCGGATCGTCTTGCAAATTTGCACTTCACCCGCTTTTGGCAAAGCTCCGAACGGAACTTTTCCGCTAGACAAGATTTTTCGTCAAGGCGACGTGACCTTCCAGCGGCCATCCCGCTTTTGTAATTTCATCTTATAGACAATCAACTCAACTCCCTCAGCTTGCACCTGCTGATGAATGAGGTTCAGTGCATTTGATACGTTGAACGTCATCTCTTTCTTTTCATCAAGCTTTGCCATGATGTCGATCAAAGCTTCGCGCTCTTTTGGCGGAACCGTTTTTAAAGTGACAACAACCTGGGCTTCTTCGCCGGTGATCTCCACGCGCTGGATTTCAACATCCGATTTATCAACCAAAGTTTTAACGGCGATCTTTTGCAAGTTTGCTTTTCCCATCACGGCTTTTCCAATCTCCTCCCGAAGCTGCGCTTGGTAACGCTCTTTTGCACCTTCCAGCGAAGCGTCTTTGACTTTGGATTCATCCGAACAGCCGGCAAGGCCCAGCACCAAACCTAAAGTGAGTAAATATATTTTCATGACTTAAAGCTTAGCGAAGGACCTCGAGGACTTCAAGACCCGAGCGTAAAGCTGGACGGATATGCTTTTTGGCCTGATGGCGCTCTTTGTGATTGGCCTTACGGACGGATTTTACCTGGTCAAAGTACTCGCTTAAAACCGTGAGGTCATGACTTTTACCCAAGTGATCCTGCAGATCCTTAAGGTCTTCCACCGGTAAGCCCATGCACTCAAACGCATAGCGGATCTTCTTCGTCGAAATTCTGAGTTGGTGCAGCTCTTTTGCCGAGAATTTTTTCTGTTTCAGCCACGATTTTAGCCGTCTTCGCATTTTCTTGAGTTGATCAGCATGGATTTGAATCTTTTCGTCTCTGAGTGTCCGTTCAAACGCCGCAAACTGTCCTGGCAAAGCTTTGACTCCGGCGCTGAGCAAGAGTCGGCGGAGTTTGACCCCGGCATCTCTTTGGCCTTTACGAAGTTTTCCGTCCTTAAGACAGTACTTATGGGCGCCTTTCAAAGCCACATCCCACTGACGGCGCACGCCCAGCGCGCGGGCCAACTTTTTAAGATTATTCTTGGCATTCACAACCAGTTGATGAGCCGTGCTCTTTTCAATCATCCCCAGCTGTGCGCACAGACGACGCGTACTCACACGCAGCTCATGAGTGCCTTCATAAGTTATGGACTTCGTTTGACCACGCAGCAAACGACCGAATTTCCCCACTTCGTCTTTAAAACGTGTTTCAACAAAATCCATCCTACCTCAGGGAATCTTTTTTATACCCCAGCTTCCTCAGTGCCTCTTCGAGACTTAAAATTCCCGCCTTCTGGCTCTGACTGTCCATCCATTCTTGGTGAAGTTTCAAATGCTTGGTCACGATCTTTAAAACTTCGATCCGCGCATAGTCTTTGTCATTTGCCGGAACCAAATACCACGGTGCGGTTTTCTTAGAGGTGCGCTCGAGCATCTCGTCTCCGGCATGGACGTAGTCCTTCCATTGAGCACGGGCCTTCACGTCATCTTCTGTGATTTTCCACTGTTTGTAGGGATCTGTCAGACGCTCCTCAAAGCGTTTGAGTTGCTCTTTCTTGTCGATTGCCAGAAAGATCTTAACGATCTCAATCCCATCATCGACGAGCATCTTTTCGAAATCACAGATCTCTCCATACGCGGCCTCAACGCGCTTCTTCGGCGTGAGCTCGTTTACTTTCTCAACAAGCACCCGCCCATACCAGGAGCGGTCAAAGATCGCAATGGTCCCAGGGGATGGCAGACGCTGCCAAAAACGATAGAGATAATGTTTTTGTTGTTCATCCCCCTCAGGGGGGCCAATGGAATGAACATGGAAGCCCCGCGGATCGAGGGTTTCCACCAGGCGACGAATCGAGCCCCCTTTGCCGGCAGCATCGAACCCTTCAAAGACGATGACCGCGCGTTTTTTCTGATGCCAGATCCCCTGCTGAATGCGCAGCATTTGAAATTGCAGATCACGCAAGAGACCTTCTGTTTTTTTACTGTCTTTGAGCTCCGGGAAGTCTTTGTCGTGCAAAAGCTTTGCAAGTTTTCCGTGATGAGACAAGAAGTCGCTCCTTTGATGAAATTAGTGACTAAACCATGCCTTCGCCAAAGACTCGCCCTTCTAAGTCGCTACGGCACTTTACGGCACTATGTAGTAAAACGATTAGACACATATTTTGCCTTCAGATCGAAATAAACAAGTTTTTAGTATTGGCATAGATATCGCAGCATGACCCCTTCATAGAAATCGTTGCAAGTGGACCAAAGGGAAATTAATCCCACCACCTTTGCTGCGGTATAAGGTATCATCATATGAAAAAATCAGTTGTTTCACTAGCACTAATTCTATCTTTTGTAGCTCCTGCGTTGGCTACGGCGTCTTCTCAGCCTGCAAATCGCGCTGATGTCAGCGTGCAAAAAATTGACGAGATCAATACCGAGATCTCTAGCATCCGTTCTCAGTTACTTGCCGCAAAAATCAAAAAATACACTGCTTTAACAGTGTCAGTAACTGCCGGTGTAGTTTCTGCCGCTTCACTCTGGGCTCGCGTGGCTAATTTAGGCGAGGGTGGTCTCTATTTTTCTTTGCGCAGAGATGAGTTCAGCACTGGCTTGGAAGCGGCTACAGTAATTTCAGGCGCGGCTTCAGTTGGATCTCGCTACTATGCGAGCTTAAAATCCGATGAAATAGAAGCCTTTGATGCAAAGCTTGAGTCATTGCAAAAACTTTTGTTGGCTACTCGCGCTGGTTTAGAGGCTGCTGAGTAAATTTTATGAGATTTTCAGCAAGACTTTCTAAATTTATGTTCGTGATATTGAGTTTTGCTGTTGTTTCCAGTGTGGGACAGGCTAGCGCCCAACATTTTAATGATCGGGCTACTGTCCTGTCCCAGGATGATTACGACGTTTACTTTTCAACTATAAAAAAATGCTCCGGTACGAATAGGATTCGTTCCCTTTGGAGCGGAATGAATTTTGAAGTGGCCGCGAGCAGTGCAACTTCAGTTTTCAAGATAGTTTCAATCGACACTAATGCAATTTTTGACTTTGTTGAAAATAGAGGGCTTTCTCCCGAATTCAGTCACATACTTCACTCTTTAGGCCTCTACATGGCGCTCAATGACTGCTATGGCGATGACGATGTTGCAAAGCAAGCCTATTTTGTGGGTTTACTTCTTTCAGATGCCGCTGGAAAAATAGGAAGTTTACGGGTCGCATTCGCCGCGTTGGCTAGCATTAGGGGATTGACCTCGATTGGGAAAATTTCACCGCACGCTCTTGCTCTATTCCAGGCTGCTGGCGCAACAGGTGCTATTTATTGTGCGTACAAGACAATCTACAGCGAATTCCAGCCGCGTACTAAAGAGGAAGAGCTAAGAGTTGAATCGGTCCAAAAACAAGCGTTCAACCAGCCTCTCTTATATGTCGATTCCGCAAAGGGTTTAATAAGCGATAAAATTCAAGAAATTGAACAAAGGCTTACAACTGATTTGAGTTCAGTAGAGCGCCATAATTTGCAGAAAAAAGTTGAAAAACTTCGTCAGTCACTTCAAGAAATCAATGATCTTGAAAAAAAGATTTCTTGACTACAAATATCTGTCGTACACTCTCATCCCCACACTCACCGATCTAGGTCTTGTGCTGGGGGTTTAGGCCAAAGCATGTGTGGCAACTCATGATCTGAAATGTGAACCAGATCTTTGTGTAAAGTGTCGCACACAGCGTTGGCCGTTTTCTTTGATAAGGCCGTTCGCACTTTTCCTAAAAAATTAGGTTCACTGACCAAAACCAATTGCTCAAATAGATGTTCATTGGCCGCACGGTCTAGTTCTTCTGAAATGGTTTTTGCAAACATCTGCGCAACCCGGTCCGTCGGTGGCTGAGGGTTCGTACGACTGCCCCGTCCATAGTTGAAGCCTCCAAAGTAAGTGCCCGGGCGATCCGCATTAATTTCTTGATCCTTCAGTCTTCCTCTGGGGTTTTCAAGTCGTTTCACAAGTTTCAGGTTTTTGTCAAAGACTCCATTCTTTTCGTTTGTCTCATAAAGTCTTGCCTCAGTTCGATTGACAACCGCTACCCAGGTTTTCATCGTGCCTCCTTTGCTTAGACTTTATTTTACCTTCGTTCTGTAATCCGAACACTTTACGTTTTGGGAATCTTGTCCAGAAACTGCATTTCCAAGCCATTCTCTCAAAAGACTGCCATCAGATTTTGTGGTATAGGACTCAGATTTCGTCATGGAACAGTGTTGTTTTCCTGGAGCCACGAAATAGCGGAAATTCGCAGTCCCAACAGCAATATTGTATGCCAGTATGGAATAAATAATCCCCTCCGTGAATGCCGTAGAAGGCATCTCCACCGTATAAAGG
The DNA here is from genome assembly GCA_039810425.1 of Pseudobdellovibrionaceae bacterium. Taxonomy (GTDB): domain Bacteria; phylum Bdellovibrionota; class Bdellovibrionia; order Bdellovibrionales; family Bdellovibrionaceae; genus JACMRP01. The sequence goes on from JBDHWW010000034.1 coordinate 5,711, forward strand.
TCCAGGCTCTGAAGCAAGCGCTTCAAGAAAAAGACAAAACAGGCGCCCATGGACACGACGGTTCAGACCTTCGCCCGTTCACTGATGACTTACAAATGCCGAAATGAAAATGGATCGTTTTGTATTTCTGTTTTTTAAGGAGGCTTAACTTGAAACAATGGGTAAAAAAACTCGTTGATCAATTGGATTGGAATGAGCAAGAAAAAAGCTCCACGGCGCCGCATGAGGAAATGACGGAAGACAGGGCCACACTCCTCTATATTCTGGATACTTACAGCAAACATCTCTTTGAAGTGGACAAACAACCCGTGCGTCGGGTCCGCGAAACCTTCGACAATATTGTCAAAGGACTGGTGAATTCAGAGCACTCTTCGGAAAAAATTCTTTTTCAGCTTCGTCAATTTTTTTCCAGTTATCGTATTGATGAATACACCTACATTCAAAACACTTTCGATGACTTTAAACGCATCATTTGGGATTTTGCGGAGCAACTGAGCGACGATGTCCAATACGAGCAAGCCAAAGACGCGGAAGCCGCAAAAAGCCTCGAGCAACTCCGCGAGGCCGTCGATGCCAACTCGATTGATGCCCTTCGTTCTAAATCCCGTGAGTTCATTGATTTCTATATCAAATACCAAACACAAAAAGACGAGCGCCGCACCAAGCGCATGTCCACAATGAAGAAGTCCCTAAGCTCAGTGAAAAAACAGTTGATGGAAGCGCACCACAATATGCGCGTGGATCACCTCACTCAAGCCTACAACCGTAAGAGCTTTGACGAACAGATAAAAAAGCACATGCAAATGTCGGTGATTTCTCAGTACCCAGTGACGCTGATGACTTTGGACATCGACTTTTTCAAGAAAATCAACGATTCCTACGGTCACGATATCGGTGATTTCGTGCTGAAAGAGTGCGTGGTTTTGCTCAAAGAAGTGTTCCACCGCGACGACGACTTCGTCGCCCGTATCGGCGGTGAAGAGTTCGCGGTGATTTTACCTGGCTTTAACATAGAGAGTGCTCTTGTGAAGGCCGAGGAAGCCCTGAAAAAAATCCGCAGCGAAGTTTTCGTCCATGGCGAGCTGAAGATCAATTTTACAGTCTCAATGGGGATCGCCCAATGGACTCAAAACGAGACACCGGACCAGTGGATCAAACGCGCGGATACGGCTCTGTACACTTCCAAGCAAACCGGTCGCAACAAATATACTGTGTCTACGCCACTTGAAGCCGTGAAAAAGAGCGCCTAGCGCTGTTAGAGTTCTCACACCCTGTTCTGTGAATAGTGATTGCTAACCAGCCCATTGACACCACGGCGAGAGTAACATCTCGCTGCGATTTTATCGGCCTTTCATGCTGGCCCCATGCTTGCAATGGGGTCAGGTATGAAAACGGTTTCTCTCCTTCTCAGCCTTCCACTCCTCACCACAACTTTCCAAGCCACTGCGGATGTGAATATGAAAGATGCGGGCTATTATAAGACCTGGATCGACCTCGAGATCCAGCGAGGCTCGAGGGTCTTCCAGCTGCGGCGGACCTACTCGAGTCGGTCCCTGCACCAGGGACTTTTCGGATTCGGGTGGTGCTCCGACCTCGAGAAGGGCTTGGACCTGAGGAGGAAGCCCGAAGAAATTGTCCTCCAAGATTGTAGACTGAATGCCCCGATAAAGTTCCGAAAAATCTCTCCGACCTTGTACAAATCCTCCTCGCAAGAAACTCTCGAATACCGCAACCAAGAATACCTCAGAACGACCTCGAAAAAATCACTTCAAATATTTAATAAAATTGGAAAATTAGTGAGCCTCGTCGATGCTAGCGGAGACCGCCTGGATCTCAGCTACGATCTCACCGGCTTTTTGCATAAACTCCGCTACAACAACTCATCAGAAATCCTGGTGAGGGCGGACACTGCCAAGAAGCGCATTCTGCAAATCACCACTCCCCACAATCCAGGCGTCCTCTATACCTACCTCGGACAGGATCTGGTCCAAGTTCGTAATGCATGGAAGAATGTTTTTAACTATCAATACGATGGGCTCCACAACTTAACACGGGTGCAGTATCCAAACCAAACCCAGGAGCTCATCGTTTACAATACTGAAAAAGACTGGGTGATCAAGATCACCCACCGCGATCTCTGCGAAGACCGGTTCAAGTTTGAACGTCAAGGCGCGGGCGACAACTACACCGCGACCGCTGAAAAGCACTGCAAGAATAAAGTCATAGCTAAAACGACCTACGAATTCCGGCACAAGGCCCGTGCCGATGGATCAAAGTATCTGGATCAAGTGAAAGTTTCACAAGGAAACAAAATCCAGAGAGTTTCTTACACACTTCCGGGGCCCCTCGATGTCACTCAGTAAAACCAAACTTGCGCTCTTAGTCGTCTCCTCAATGTCGACAACCAGCTATGCCAACTCCCCAGCCAAGGAGGTGGTGCCCGACTACAGTCTGCAAATGACAGAGGCCTTCCTCGCCTGGCCTCTCAGTCAAAGCAGGAAAGAGACCCTTGTGGCCGTGATCGACACCGGTCTGGACACTCATCACCAGGTTCTCCGCGAAAACTTATGGACGAACCCCGGCGAAACCGGTGTCGATATTCTCGGCCGCGACAAATCCAGCAACGGCGTTGACGACGATGGAAACGGTTACATCGACGACGTGCATGGCTGGAACTTTGCCGGCAATAACAATGATCTCTCGGACAATCACGGCCACGGCACTCACGTAGCCGGGATCATCCTCAATGTTGCCCCCAAAACTGGCCTCATGGTTCTGAAATACTATGACCCCAAGGCCAGCGGTGAAGACAATCTAACCAACACCGTGAAGGCGATCCGCTACGCCATTAAAATGAATGCCAAAATTATCAACTACTCCGGCGGCGGCACCACCAAGTTTCCCGACGAAGAGCTCGCCATTCGCGAAGCACGGCAAAAAGGAATCCTTATCGTCGCCGCAGCAGGCAATGAACGCACAAACTCCGACATTAACGGCTTCTACCCTGCCGACTACGGGCTCTCAAACATCATCTCTGTCACAGCCGTCGATGAAAACCGCAAAGTCCTTCCTTCGAGCAACTACGGCATAGGCACCGTGGACATCGCGGCACCCGGCAAGAATATCGTCTCCACCCTTCCAGGAGGGAAATTCGGAACGATGACCGGAACGTCGCAAGCCACAGCCTTTGTCACCGGCACTGCGGTCCTTCTGATGGCTGCGGGTTACAAAACCCCTGAGGGCATCATCCAGCAGATCACCTCCACAGGTTCTGACAACCGCTTCCTCGTCGGGAAGACTAAGTATGAAACAACTTTGAATGCTTACCGCTCCCTTGTCATGAAGGGGGTCGGCCTCGGAGCCTTCGGCGCTGGGGTCCTCAATAGCTCAACCGATCAAGACTTCTCCTCCAAGCTTGATCCGGACTCCGAGGACCCTGGCGCTGAAGAGCTGCCTTTTAAGCGCCTCGTGCAGAATTCAAAGATGCACTAGCTCTTTTGTTCCAGCCACTCTCACCCGGTCCAACCGCGGCGCCTACCAAAAATCCGCTATTCTTCCAACTCTGGAATGCGCGAGAACGCAATCGCGGCCGGAGCGGCAGAGATCTTATCCTGAAGTACGGCAAGATAAACAGTGTCCTTGCCGAATTTTTCGTTGATCTTATCGACCACGCCAAAGAGCTGTTCACGCTTGGTATTCTCAAAAAACGAAAACTGATGATTTTCAGCTTTTCTAAAATCAGATAATACAACTGAGACCATGAATGGCTTATAAGTCTTCGGCATGTCCCTAAACATCTTTGCCAGATGAGCCATGAGCAACGCCGTATCCTGCGTCTCATCAAGCTTCACCGCCCGCTCAAAGCGCTCGTGATGATTCATGAACTTCACCGAAACACTCATTCGTTTTGTCAGAAAGTTTTCTTTACGGAGGCGCACCGCAGTCTTCGATAATAACTTCTGACAGATACCGAAAGCCCCTTGCCAGTGGCGCATCTCCGGCGGTAGCACGTGCTGATGACTGATACTCTGGCTTTTATTGCGCGGGACCAGCAAGTTCTCACCCCGAAGAAGATAGTAATAGCGACTACCGACGAGACTCCCCCATAGACCGTGCATCTGACGTTCATTCATCGCCAAAAGCTGTGGCATCGAAGTCACCCCCTTGGCATTCAGACGGGACTCCATCTTTGCGCCCACCCCTGGAATATCCCGAAGCTTCAAAGCCCCCAAGCGCTCCGCGAGTTCTTCTTTTTTAAGAACTACCAGGCCATCGGGCTTTTGCATGTCGCTTGCCATTTTTCCAAGCAGCATATTGGGAGCAATTCCAATCGACGAGGTCAGGCACTCCCCCACACGCTCGCGTATTTCCTGTTTAATTTTCAATGCAAGCGCCGTTGCGACTTCAACATTCTGCTGAGAGCCGGTCAGCTCGCAGGCGAACTCATCCACGGAGCACACCGAATGAATCGGCACGCAGCTTTCAAGTACTTCGCGGACTTTGTGATGGAATTCTATATAAGTGCGGTGACGGGATTTAACGAGCCGCAAGCCCGGGCACATCCTTTTGGCATCACCCACCAAAGTGCCCGTCTTGATCCCTTTGGCTTTGGCCTCATAACTTGCGGCTAAAACAGCGGTGGTGTCCGCCATCATCGGAACAACTGCAACAGGCTTTCTTCGCAGTTCAGGATTTTCCTGTTGCTCGCATGAGGCAAAGAAAGAATTTAAGTCGAGGTAAAGCCATCTCACCATGTAAGTCAAATTAGTCCATTCTCAGATAGTTCTCAATCAACTTATAGGCTATTTTTCCGGGAAAACGCGCGTTTCTACAAAGGGTCGATTTCGATGACCGTTGGCAAGCCGAGCCTTGCGGCGTCCGGTGCATTGGTAAAGTCGATCTTCACAGCGCGCAGAGCGATTCCTGGTTGTGTGAACTTGAGCTTTGAACCGTAGAGGCCGTCACCCACAATCGGAAACCCATGCGAACTGAGTTCAAACCTCAACTGGTGCGACCGGCCCGTGAGGGGATGCAATTCCCAGCGATGCCAATCTCCACCCATCGCGGCACGGCCCAAATACACAGCTTCGGTCTCACTCGGCTTGCCATGGGCGTGATCGTACGCACGGCGTTTTCCGCGCAGAAGGCGGCTTGTCCAAAAAAACTTCTCACCCGGCACCAGTATCAAAGTGGTGCGGTCATTTTTCACATTGACTGGGATATGATCAAAGTTCTGGCCGCTCGTGAAAGCTTGATAGACCTTAAAGACGCTTTTGTATTCAAACCAGGCATTGGCAATCGCGTGCGCTTTTGCATCTCTGGCAAAAATGACAAGGCCTGACACTTCGAAATCTAAACGGTGCACGGGAAAGATCTGCTCACCCAGCTTGGATTGCAGCGCTAAGCCCAAGCACTCCCGCTCATCGCGCGCACCTTCGCGTCCCGGAGTCGTCAGCACCATCGCAGGTTTTTCCAACACTACAAAGTTTTCGTTTTGAAAAACGATCTCTAATTTCATAATTTTTTATTAAGCCCGACGAGGAAGATCTCTTTTGAAATCTTGCGGGTGCTGTCTGGCTTCACGGCTTCGAACTTTTGGAAATCTTTTTTGATTTCATCACGAAGCTTTCCGAATTCATCACTATGGAAAAGCTTGCAAACAAAGTGCCCGCCCGGCTTCAAGAACCTCCGAGCCACATCCAATGCGAGCTCACAAAGAGCCATGGAGCGCGCCTGATCCGTGAAGCGGTGACCGGTGGTGTTGGGTGCCATATCTGACATCACCAAGTCAAACGGCGGCTGAAAGCCATGTTCTTTGAAAATGTCCTCGAGCTTCAGGTCGTAAAGGTCGGCCTGGATAAAAACCGCGTTTTTCAGTTTTACAGTCACAGGCTTTAAATCCACACCGAGAACTTTGCCGCCACCACCAATTTTTTGTGAAGCATACTGAGACCAAGATCCCGGAGATGCCCCGAGATCCAAAACCACTTGATTTGGTTTAAAAATTTTGTACTTTTTGTCGATTTCTTCGAGCTTGAAAACCGAGCGAGCCGCGTAATTCTCTTCTTTGGCCTTCTTAAAATAGTGATCTCGAGGGTTGTAAGTCATGGCGCGCACTATATCAGACTCCCTGGGTTGAAAAAAGAACCCTTTAGGGCTATTCTCCCAAATGTAAGAATTATCAAGGGGTTCTCATGGAAATCGCGCTGGTGATGGGTCTATTTTTTTTAGTTTGTACGATGATCTTCGTATTCATCGCGATTTTCTTGCCTGAGTGGGTCGGCATCACCGGCAAAAAAGCCCACGAAGTCATGCGCGAGCACGTTGAATCTCCGGCCGCCAACAGCCAAGCCTGCGAAGAGGCTCCGAAAGATGAAAAAACAAGCCCCCAGTAGAACTCGCATTGCAGCTATGAAGCACCTATTCAAATGGGTTAGACCACAGCTTTATCAAAATCATTTTGTGCCGGATTTGTCCGGGAGAGGCTTAGGAGGGGCCCCTTTCACGAACTCGGCACAAAAGGGTTCCGCCCGACAGGAACAACGCCAAAAGGCCCATCATGCCGTAGCGGTGCTCGCCCGTCAGGTAAACGGTCCAACCAACAATCAGCGGCCCTAAGATTGATGCGAATTTGCCCACCAGATTGAACAGTCCAAAATACTCGCCGCTGGCTTCACGCGGAATCATTTGCGCAAAGAAGCTCCGGCTTAAGGACTGCACTCCTCCTTGGAACATGCCGATGAAAATCGCCAGCACATAGAAGTGCCAGTCCTTACTCATCTGTGTTGCAAGAATCACCGCGATCGCGTAGGCCGCCACGCACATCAAAATCGGCTTACGGAGGCCAAAACGATGCGTGACCGTACCGAAAGCCCATGCGCAAGGGAATCCCACAAACTGCGTGATCAGCAAAGCAATCATCAAATTCTGCGCGCCCAAGCCGATTGCGACACCATAGTCCACCGCCATCGTCATCACCGTGTAGACACCGTCGATGAAAAGCCAATACGCCAACACAAAATTAAAAAGATTTTTGTGGCGAACGAGATCTTTCATCGTGCGCCACAGACTCGCGGAACTGAGGCTCATCATCTGGCCGAAAGACCCCTTGAATTCCGAGCGTGGCTCCGGCACGTTCCTCATCAGAGGAAAAGTAAAGAGGAACCACCACGCACTCACCGTCAGAAATGAAAACTTCACGGCGGCCTCTTTGCCATCAAAGCCAAACTTGTCCGGGAAAAGGAGCATGATCACATTTATCAGGAATAAAATCCCGCCCCCCAGATACCCTAAGGCATAACCCACCGAAGAGGCATAATCGAGTTGACGGCCCTCCGCCACATAGGGCAGGAGCGAATCATAGAATACGCAGCTGGCGTTAAAGGCCATCATCGAGATGCCGTATGCGAGAATCGCCGGCCACCAGTCGCCCTGGCCGATAAAGTAAAGCCCGCCACAGCTGAAAACTCCGAGAAGCATGAACAAAAAGAGATAAAGCTTTTTGTGAGATCGCAAATCAGCAACAGCCCCAAGAAGGGGGCTCAGTATAGCGATCAAGAGACTTGATAGCGAGATTGCTGTGCCTAAACGATTGGTCGTAAGTGTGGAATCGGCGCCGGCACTCCAGTATTTTTGAAAGAACAACGGGAAGAATCCCGCCATCACTGTGGTCGCATAGGCGCTATTGGCCCAGTCGTAAAGAGCCCAACTTAGGATTTTTTTATCTTTGATCATGTCAAAGATCAAAACACGGAAAAGTCAGCGACGCAACCTCTTGCAACGGACGCCCCCTCCATTTATGACGAGAACACCATTCGACTCGGCGATCTGTTTTTCTGAAAATGCGGCTATCAGGAGGATTCTCATGGAAACAACTCAAATCCCACGGACACGCAAAGCCCGCAACACCCCTAAAATTCCACTGCCAAAAACCTCACGACACCTCAACAACCTGCTCGAATGGCTCGCCCATCCGACAATCCGCAATTTGAAAAGCGTCCCGCACCACTACTCGCGCGACGCGTTCTTTAAGGATCCGTTCACGGAAGTATACACTGCTGCGGAAATTCAAAAATACTACGACCACACGCTGTCTCGTTTGAGCAATGTGCATTTTGTTTTTGAAAACATCATGGAAGAAGGTCGGCAAGCTTTTGTCACTTGGGTGATGACCGCGCGGTTCATGGGCCGTGAGTTCTCGGTTCAAGGAACTTCGCATTTAAAATTCGATGCCAGTGGCCTGTGTGAATACCACCGCGATTACTTCGACCTATCGGAAGAGGTTTATGAACAGCTTCCTCTTTTGGGGTCCTTGTTCCGCGGGCTAAAACGCGTTTTGAACTAACCATCGTCAAAAATCCAACACCGCCAAAGTTACGTCGGCAAAGACACCAACAAACCGGCCTTTGCCGATTTTTTTCCTAAGTCATTCCCGCCATTTATAAGGCCCCTGGACGGAAGACTGCCGAGCACCCCGTTTGCTGCAAATCCCCTGTAAGGGGGATGAATGATTCTTAAAACCACACTGGCTGCTTTCGGTTTTTTACTGCTCACTGCGAATATCAGCTGCGCCAATAAACAGGAAAGCCCAAACCCAAATCAAGAACCTGCGAAACACGGTATCCTGCCCAGCTATGAAGCTTATCCTCTGGCGTGGGAAGGCCAGAAAAGTGACGGCAAAGACTGGACGAATTATCTGTTCGAACTGATCCAGCAACAAGCCCCGGATCTGATCCAAGGCGCTGACGACGTCACCCTCTTTTGCCCTCGCTACTTTAGCATGATGACCAATGAGCGCATCAACTTCTGGGGTCTTTTAGTGTCTGGCATCGTGAAGTATGAAAGCGGCTTTGATCCGACAAGCCGTCTGCGTGAAACCACGATGGGCACAGATCCCGTCACGGGCAAGCCGGTGTACAGTGAAGGCTTGATGCAGCTCTCTTATCAAGATGGCCGCAACTACGAGTTCTGTGATCAATTCGACTGGAATGTGGATAAGCATCTTGACCCTGCGGATCCCCGCAAAACCATCTTAGACCCCTATAAAAACCTCCAGTGCGGAGTGAAAATTCTAGCCCGGCAGATCCGCGACAAAAACCGCATTGCCATCTCTAAAGGGGTTTATTGGGCCGTGATCCGACCAGGCGGTAAATCCAACAAGATTGCACAAATCTCGGCGTTGACCAAAAAGATGCCTGGTTGTACAAACTAGGTACTTTAAACCAGGATTTGTGATGACTAAAACGCGCCAAAAAGAACTGAAAAACTTTTCCCTCGGATCGGAAAAAACCGAATACCCGCAAACCTATTCTCCGGGGATTTTAGAGGCTTTTGAAAACAAAAATCCTGGCAAAGTTGCTTGGACGAGCTTTGTCTGCACGGAGTTCACCAGCCTCTGCCCTAAAACCGGCCAACCTGATTTCGCGAAGATCTTCATCAACTACATCGCGGACGAAAAGATGGTCGAATCCAAATCTTTGAAGCTGTACCTCTTCAGCTATCGCAATCACGGCGACTTCCACGAAGACTGCGTTCAGAAAATTTGCAACGACCTCGTGAAGCTGCTGAAACCAAAGTACATCGAAGTCATCGGCGAATTCACCCCACGCGGCGGTATTGCGATCTATCCTTTTGCGAGCCACGCAAATAAAGAAAAGACGTTTCGCTCCCTGTATGAGAACCGTCTTGCGGGATACGCCCCCGGCAAATACAGCATGGAACTTTCAAAGCTGTACTAACGCACAGCCATCGGTCCAGTAAACAGACAATTCTAGCCTTAAGACTTCCTGTGGGACTCCGATACATACAACATGTCCTACACTAAGATTTTTGTGATCATGGCTAGCACTTTGCTTTTCCTGTTCGTAGGAAAACCAGTCGCCTTCGCCCAACAGGATATCGAACCCGACTTCTCTAACTTCGACGATCCCGACGCGAAACCCGTGAACAAAGCCAAGGTAGCCGTCGAGGCGGAACCACCTTGCGGTACTTGCAGCGGCGAACTTCCAAAGACCAAGAACCAAGAGCAACTTAAAACTGTCATCAAAGAGACCAAAAAACAAGCCACCGTCAAGGCCGTGAAAGAGAAAACTCCGCCTAAAAGAAAACAAGAAAGCTGCGTGACGTGCGGCCGCAAAAAAGTTGCGGATAAAACTTACTTGGAAAAAGCCACCGGCGAGTCGGGCTGGAACCAGTTTCCTGAAATCATGGCTTACAGCAACTCTTCTCAAGTCGAAAACATGATTGCCTGGGCGACCAGTCATCACTTCAGTAGCTCGCAGGGGTATTGCTACCGCTATGTCAAACAAGCTCTGTGCGGTGCCGAAAGACCGAAGTGTAAACCCGGGGCGTTGGTGAAAGAATACCTCAAGGGCAATCCGGTGTTTGCCGACTTGCCGTCATCGGTTCCTCAAAATAAACGTATCGGCTCAAATGCGATTAAAGCTTTAGAAGCGGAGGGCTTTAAAAATCTTCTGGCGGATCCCACAACTGCGGATCTTATCAAAAATCCGGCATCGGCACCGAAAGGGGCGATCCTGATTTATGCCGGCGGAAAAAACGGCGGTCACATCGAGATCAAGACCAGCGAAAGAACGAAAGGCAGCTATATAAGCGATTTCTCAGAGCCAAATTCCATCTTGAAAAATGAATTGGCGGGCCGGGCCAGCCATCGCTATCAGTTAGTCGGCGTAATGATCAAGCCCATGGGGAGTTAATATGAAAATAATGCCTTTTCTTCTTTCACTTTCGATCTCCTCATCCGCCTTCGCGGACCCGACGGTGTTTAAAAACATCACCGAGGCCGAGACCAAACTCGCCGGCTATACCGTTGCCGATATTGACGGCGACAAACAAAGGCTGGCGGAAGGCAAAGACCTTAAAATCAACGAGATCTTTAGCGATCTCGAGGCGATTTCCGCATTGCTCGTGAAGCAGAAGCTAACGGAAGAACTCGCCTTGCAAATGGAACGCGCCTGCCTGCTTGCTTCTTTGCACGACGGTTCGAACTACGCAGTGGATATCATCCTGACGATCTATCAAAAAAACAAATCCATCTTCGAAAAAGCCGCTCAAAGACTTCACCCCTACGACCGCAAGAACCTGATGGATGTTTTTAAAGGGAAAGACAACGAAAGCAAAAACGGAAACGGCTAACTAAGCCGAAAACTCCGTTAAGCTTAAATCCATAAAAAATCTCACCAAGCTTTGGCTCAGGAAATTAACATAATCATGCAAGATAAAATTCAAAACGTTATCGCTGAAGCCTCGCAAATTCTGCTGGATAAAAAAGCCGAGATTGAGAAATCCGTGCTCTGCATTTTGGCTCAGGGGCATTTACTGATCGAGGACGTTCCGGGCGTTGGCAAAACCACGCTGGTCCAGTTGCTATCACGCTTGATGGGTCTGCAGAGTTCACGGGTGCAATTCACTAATGACCTTTTGCCGGCCGATGTGCTGGGCAATATGGTTTATGATACTGATAAAAGAGAATTTAGATTTCATAGAGGCCCCGTGTTTGCGCAGCTCGTTTTGGCCGACGAACTCAACCGCGCCAATCCTCGTACACAGAGCGCTTTGCTGCAAGCCATGGAGGAAAGCGAAGTGACTCTGGATGGAGAGCACTTTCCTTTGCCGGGGCCGTTCTGTTTGATTGCGACGCAAAATCCGCGTTCGCAGATCGGGACCTCCCCGCTGCCCGAAAGCCAGCTCGATCGCTTTTTAATGAGCCTTGAACTTTCACACGCAAACCCACAGGCCGAGATTAAAATCATTCAAGGCCTGGATGCGCGTGAAAAGTTAAAGTCGGTGAAAGCTATTTTAAGCGCCCATGATGTGATCGCCATTCAGCAAGCGGTGACCGAAGTGCATGTGTCTGAAAAAGTTGCGTCTTACATCAGTGCTTTGTTGCAAAAGAGCCGCCAAAAAAGCCACACGCCGCTTTCTATCCGTGCCGGGATGGCGCTTGCAAAGGCCGGCCGCGCCTGCGCGTTCTTGGATAAACGCGATCATGTGCTGCCGGATGATATTCAAAAAATCGCCCTCGAAGTTCTTGCTCATCGTTTAGGAAGCATCGAAGGCGTTGCCAAAGGACGGGGGCTTGCCCATGAACTACTTCGCGAAGTTGCGGTCCTCTCCTAAATTCAGGGAAAAGCACGAAAAGACCTACATCATGCCGACTCTTTACGGAGTTGCCTTTGGTTTCATTTGTCTATTGTTGTTTGGTATCGGTTTTGCCAGCACCAACAACGCGGTCTATTTTTTGTGTTTCTTTATGGTGGCGCTTGGCAGCCAGAGCCTTATTCTCACCAACCGAACAACGGATAAGATTAAAATCGCCCAGTCGTCAGCCGAAGACTTCTTTGCCGATGAAACCGGCCGCCTTCGTTTAGCACTTCATAATCCGACCCGGGAGGATCTTCAGAATCTTCAATTGTCGCTGTCGAAAGAATCTGTTCTTGAGGTCACGCGTCTTCGTGCCGGCGAGCGCCGCGAAGCCAGCGTTCCGCTGTTTATGAAAGAGCCCGGAATTTACAAGCTCCCGCGCTTAAGCATCTCGTCGGATTTTCCCTATCACTTTTCGCGCAGCTGGAAGAAGCACCAGCTCGAGATTTCAGTTTGTGTCTTCCCGGCTCGCCGGGGTGCCGCCTCCTTTCCCACAGCGGCTTATACCTCACGCAATGCCGAGAGTTTGAACCTGGACGATTTCAAAGGTCACCGCGATTACCAAGAAAGCGACTCGCCTCGGAGTATTGACTGGAAGGTCACCGCCCGCGTTCAAGAACTCATGGTAAAAGAATACGATCCCCACTCATCACAAAAGCTCACTCTGCGCTGGCAAGACTGTGCTCAAACTTCGGATACTGACAAGAAGTCACAACTGAGTCTATGGATTGATCTCGCGGAAAAAAACAACTTTGAGTACGCCCTGGAACTACCGACCCGCTATATCGGCTATTCTCGCGGGCGGCAGCACCGTGATGAGTGCTTGAGGGCCCTCCTATGAACTCTTGGCGCCTGCTGATAGGCCTTGGCATCGGTATTTTCATGGTGGGGCTCGAGGTCGAATCCTGGATCCTTTCGGTCTGTTTGTTTTTCCTTGCTTGGAAAAGCGCCATCGAATTATGGCATATGCAAAAACCACCGCGCTGGTTTATCAATGCGCTTGTAGTGGCATTTCTGTCGATTCTTTGGTTTCGCTATAAAACCATTTTTGGCCAGGATGCATCTTCGAGTTTTCTGATTATTCTCGCGAGCCTCAAACTCCTTGAAGAGAGAACATTGCGCGATCAAAAATTTTTATTTCTTTTGGGCTTTGTTCTGCTCTCGGCATTGTTCTTATTCTCGATTGAAGCCCCGTCGCTCATCAGTGGTATCGCGTGCTTCTTTTTTTTATGGAGCGCTCAAGGCCGCGAAATCAAATACTCGTCTGTGTTTCTAAAGTCTCTGCCACTGGCCCTGTTTTTATTCTTGTTCTTCCCACGCTTGCAAAATCCCTTTGGCCTGCAAGGATTCGCTTCGCCTCAGGGCTCTACCGGCTTCTCAGATGAGTTAAATCCTGGCAGCATTTCGCGCATTCAAAATTCTAAAGAAGTCGCATTCCGCGTGCAGTTTGTCGGTGACAAAAAGTATCGCCCGCACGATCAGTACTGGCGCGGTCAGGTTCTGACTCTGTCAGAGGGCCTTCGCTGGATAAAGCCGGCCGTCCCGACCCTTGAGCGCGTCTTCGATAAGCTAGCACGGGCTGACTATGAGGTCGCCCTCGAACCTCAGGGGAAACGCTGGCTCTTTGTTTGGGAACCGACAAGTGGGATTCAAACCACGCGTACGTCTTTTGTATTAAAGCGCGGTCAGTACTATGAAAGTGTTGCGCCAATCTACGAACGCCTGACTTACCAAGGAAGCATTGGCGCCGACTCCGGCGCCATGGCCGCGGAAAAATCCGACCTGCAAGCCCCGCAAGTGAGCCTTAGAATCCGAGAACTCGTAAATAGTTTCGTCGCAGGTTCTCCGAATCGCGAAGCTATCAGCGAAAAGATCTTGGCTTATTTTAAAGAGCAGAAATTCACTTACACGAAATCTCCGGGAACAGGAAGCGCCACGCTTGACGCTTTTATTTTTGAAGGCAAAAAAGGTTACTGCGAGCACTACGCCGCGACTTTTGCAACCTTGCTGAGACTTGCCGGCGTCCCTGCTCGCTTGGTGACCGGCTATCAAGGAGGCGAGTACAATACCTACGGCAAATTCTGGAAGTTCAGCCAGTCCGATGCGCATGCATGGACCGAGTACTTGAGCGAGGACGGCAAATGGCTGCGTATTGATCCGACAAGCGCTGTCGCGCCGGAGCGCCTTGAGCTTGGTGGCGTGATGTTTGAGGACCTCCCCGAAGAGTGGATCGGCCAAAACAAGGCACAGGAGTATTTAAAAACCCGCGAAGCCTGGTGGATTCAAGCCCGCGAGACGGCTTTACATAGCATTGAGAGTCTCAACTACGAACTGGTTTTATTCCTGATTGATTTCAATCTCGAGAAGCAAAAAGAAATCTTCACGGAGTACCGTTTCTGGGTCTTTGGCACCGGCGTTTTGCTGATTGGCTTGTTCCTTTTTCAATCCTTCTATCACCGCGACCGCCGTACCTATGCCGAATGGCTGCTCGCCGAACTGGAGAAAAGGGCCGCGCGTGCAAACCTGCACCGCGAACCTTCGGAAACCCTGAGACAGTTTGTCAATCGCTGGAAAAAATCCCGCCCGGATCTGCGCGAAAGTCTTGAAAAGCTCTTAACCGCGTATGAGACCAGTCAGTACGCCACGGACACGCCGAAACTCTCCGCTAAAGACGTGCGCCAGGTTTTGAAAGGTCTCAAATAAAAAACCAGCCCATTACGGGGCGGAGCTTGCGGGAAAGCGAGGCACCAGGCGGTATGCTCCCAAATCTGGATAAAATATGTGAGTCCTCTATGTGCGCAGGATGAACTAAGGCTTCTTCTGAGAAAGATAATAGTCCCAAGTTCCGTCGTAAGTCGTTAGATGGCTCTTATCCACTTCAAATACTCGCGTCGTAATTTCACGCAAGAAATGTCTATCATGGCTTACGATCATGACGGTGCCCGGGAAGGTCTTAATTGCTTCGAGCAAAACTTCGCGTGACACGATATCCAAGTGATTCGTCGGCTCGTCCAGCACGAGGAAATTCACGGGCTTTGCAAGGATCGTTGCAAGAGCCACCCGGCTCTTTTCACCACCCGACAAAACAGAAATTTTCTTATCCGCTTCTTCACCACTGAACTTGAACGCGCCCAAAAGATTTCTCACAAAACCTACCGTGGAGTTCGGGATACGTGAGTGAACTTCTTCGATGATGGTCGCATTTGGATCCAACACATCCAGAGAGTTTTGCGAGAAATAGCCCATGGAAATCGAAGCACCCAAGTTACAAACGCCGCTCGTAAGATCCGTCTGACCCGTAATAATTTTAAGCAACGTCGATTTACCGGCACCATTCACACCGACAACCGCAACGCGGTCTAAACGCTTCACAAGAGCACTGGCATTTTCAAAAACCAGCTTCTCTTTGCCATCGTCGCGTTTGTAAATCTTTGTGAGGCTTTCAAACTTCACGACTTCATCACCGCCACGAGGTGGCTCGGCCCATTCGAACTTGATCGCTTTTTCTTCTGCCGGAATTTCGATCCGGTCGATTTTTTCAAGTTTTTTGACCCGCGACTGAACTTGAGCCGCATGCGAGGCACGCGCAGCGAAGCGGGCAATAAATTCTTCCTCTTTCGCGAGCATGTCTTCTTGGCGTTTGGCAGCCGCAATCAACTGCTCAAGACGAATCGCTTTTTCTTTTTCATAGAAATCATAATTGCCACCGAAAGTTGTGATAGTCTTGTTGGCAACTTCGACGACTTTGCTCACCAGACGATTCATAAAATCGCGATCATGCGAAGTCATCATCAGTGCGCCTTTAAAATTCGATAGCCACTCCTCCAGCCAAATAATGGATTCCATGTCCAAGTGATTCGTCGGCTCATCCATCAGCAAAACATCCGGGTTCAAAGCCAGGATCTTTGCCAAGGCAATGCGCATCTTCCAACCGCCTGAAAAACTCTCAGTCGGGCGATGATAATCTTCAGGACCGATGCCAAGGCCCGTAAGGATTTCAGCCGCACGCGTATCGAGATCATAGCCGCCTAAACGCTCATATTCGGCCTGAACTTCGCCATAGTTTTCGAGTAATTTTGCCATGACATCGTCATCGATCGGATTCACTGCTGAATCCTCAAGCTGTTGCTCATAAGCTTTTAATTTTGCACCCAACTCAGGCAGCGTGCCGGCAGCGGATTTAACCTCTTCCAGGGCGCTACGGCCGCGCATATCTTCGATATTTTGAGAGAAATAACCAATAACGGTTCTGTCAGACTTGGAGACCATGCCCTCATAGCCCTCCTCCCCGGTAATCACGCGGAAAATCGTTGTTTTACCGGCGCCGTTAGGGCCGACGAGACCGATTTTCTCTCCGTCATTGATCTGGAAAGAGGCATTTTTGTAGAGGATTTTACTACCGTATTGTTTAGTGATATTTGAGAGATGGATCATGAACGACAAGGTACGGGGTTTCCCGCCTATTTGCAAGACAGCCGCTGAATAAAATACAGCTTTCATTATTTTAAGGCGAAGAGCTTGAAAATAGTCTAAATTACTGTTTTCTTTTCGAAAGGTCCCCATGCAATCTGAGTCAAACTCCGACAACTCTGCTCCTGTTGAATCCACTCCAAATTCCTTTGAAGCCTTCGGTCTCAGCGCTGATCTTATGAGAGCTATGAACGAGATGGGATTCACTTCGGCGACTCCTATCCAAGAAAAAGCGATCCCTATGCTCTTGAGTGAAGCGCAAGACATGATCGGTTTGGCGTCTACAGGCACCGGTAAAACAGCGGCTTTCGGAATCCCTTTGATTGAAAAAATCGATGCGAGCTTAAAATCAACCCAAGGCCTGGTCCTGAGCCCGACGCGTGAGTTGGCCCTTCAAGTGGCGGATCAATTGCAAAAGCTTGGTAAGTATAAAGGCGTTCGTGTTGTTACTATTTACGGCGGCTCTAGTTATCGCACTCAAATGGAGGGCGTTAAACGTGGAGCTCATATCGTGGTGGCGACGCCCGGCCGCCTGGTTGACTTCTTGGAGCAAAAAGTTGTTCAGCTGACAAACGTCCAGACTCTTGTTTTGGACGAAGCCGATGAGATGATCAGCATGGGTTTCAAAGATGACCTCGAGTTCATCTTAAAGCACACACACAATGAAAACGCGGCGGCTTCTGGCCGTGCGGCTTGCAAAACTTGGCTGTTCTCCGCGACTATGAGCCGCGATATCCGCCGTGTCGCCGATGCTTATTTGGAAAATCCCGAAACGATTGAGATCGCAAAATCACAAGGGATGTCCGACCTCGTGAAACAGCTTTACTACACCGTCAAAGACGAACACAAAAATGAAGTGATCAGCCGTCTTTTGCAAATGTACGACGATTTCCACGGTATCATCTTCTGCCAAACGAAAATGGAAGTGATCGAACTTGAAGCGAAACTGCAACAACGCGGCTACTCGGTGGCTTCATTGCATGGTGATAAGCAGCAACGTGAGCGTGAAATCACCCTTAAAAAATTCCGTTCTGGCGAAGCTAAAGTGTTGGTTGCGACAGACGTTGCAGCCCGCGGTTTAGACGTCAAAGATCTTACTCACGTTATCAATCACTCGTTGCCATGGGATGTCGAGTCTTACGTTCACCGTATCGGCCGCACAGGCCGTAACGGTAAAGAAGGGATTGCGATCAGCTTGATCAATCCGCGCCAAGTCAGCTCTTTGCGCCGATTGCAAAACGTGACGAAGAAGACTTTGCAAAAAGGCAAGATTCCCACTGCGGACGAAGTGGCACTCACTCGTTTGCAGAAGTTCATGGGTCAATTGACGGGCGTGCCGACAGAGGGCCGTAAGTATCAATTGGCTTTGGAAATGTTTAAAGAGCTTGTGCAGAAGGATGAAACCGGCTTGATGACTTTGGCTTCGCCTGAGTTGCTCGCCCGAGTGATTACCGCTTTGCATCCTGAAATCTTGGCTGAAAAAGACTACGATCTCGATTTCATGAAGGGCGGCCTTGAGCAACGTCGTGACCGCGGCGATCGCCGTGACGACCGTGGCGGCCGTACCTTGAGCGGCGGCTACCGCAACGATTCACGTGGTGGTGGGTATGCACGCCGTGACCGTGGTGAGCGTACGGAGCGCCCAAGAGAAAACTTCGGCCCCCGCGCGGATCGCGGTGGCTATATCCCACGTTCTGAGCGTAAGGATGGCTCTGCGTACATCCCCCGTGGCGAGCGCAAAGAAGGTTCTAGCCTACATCGTGACCGCAGTAGTTCCGATGATTCTTACCCACGTCGTGACCGTGGCCCCCGTTTTGATGGCTTCGACTTTGGCGATGGAGGCTCTGAAGGCGGCCGCAAAGAAAAGAAATCTTTCAGCAGCGACCGCCCAAAGCGCGCTGACCACCCTGGCGTAAAACGCCACAAAAGCGGCGGCTTCAAACGCCGTCCTGCCCGCGACAACGCCTAAGACAGGTGGACACCACAACAGGCCTCCCGTTTGTGGTGCTGGTTCGCAGGCGCCGAGCAAAATTGGTTTTACTTGCTTAGAGGCCATGTCAGTGCTGAGTGACCGAAGTGCTTTCTTGGACCTCGGGGGTTTGCTGTTGGGCCTGCATATGAGGACGACCTTCGCCCTCTCGGGCCTTAAACATTGCTTGGGCGTAAACTAAACCTTGGCCGTAGGCTCCCAAATGATGAAGAGCGATGTCGCGCACCTTGCCCGCCGTTTCTTTACGGGCCCAGTCGCGCTGCCACTCACACATCACCTGGGACCACGTCAATGCGGGTGCCCCCGCTTGAATCATGCGCTGGCAACCCATTTGATGCGTCTCTAGCGTCTGCCCACCCGAGGCATCCGCTACGAAGGCCACGTCGTAGCCGTCGTCGAGCGCGTACAACACCGGGAATACCAAACAGATCTCCGTCCACAAGCCCGCCATAATAATTCGATTTCGGCCCGTCGCCTTGATCGCTTCAACGAATTTTTCATCCTCCCACGCGTTCATCGACGTGCGATCCACTGGCTCCTGCTCTGGAAAGACTGCCTGCAGTTCCGGAAAAAGCGGGCCCGCAAAATTCTTAGAGCCAATCGTGCTTAAAATCGTCGGAATGTTGAACGCCTTTGCGGCCTTCGCCAGCCCCACCACGTTATTGATCACCAACTGGCGGTCATGGGATTGCACCGCAAATAACATCTGCGGTTGATAGTCGATCAAAGCTAAACAACACTCCTCAGGAGCGAACAAGCTGTCCATAAAAAATCCTTTCCCTAGGTTTTTGTCTATTGCGCGGCAGTCTCTAAGTATTAGCAATACGGAGGGTTTCCAATTTTTGGATTTTTTCTTCTCAACAGCTTGCAATATAGGGTACCCCCCTATATTATAGAAAGCCGGAGGATTTGCCATGGCACACACTCTCAAAGACAAGGATCGCGTGATTGGTCGGGTTCATCGCCTTCAGGGACAATTAAAATCCGTGACCAATGCCCTGGAAAACGAAGATGATTGTTATAAAGTCATGCTGACTCTGGCTTCTTGCCGTGGTGCCCTGAACGGATTGATGTCTGACATAATGGAAGACCACATCCGCGAGCATATCGGCACAGCTAAGAATAGCAAAGAAGCGGCACAGGCCAGTGAAGAGGCCATTGAAATTCTCAGAAGTTTTTGGAAATAGGGGTTCATCATGTCAGGCGGCCATTCACACTCTCACAGCAGTCACTCGCACAGCCACAGCCACGCGGCTCCGAAAACTTTCGATCGCGCCTTTGCGATCGGAATCGGGCTCAATTTTCTTTTTGTGGTGGTTGAAGCGACTTATGGTTTCATCGCCGACTCGTTGGCGCTTGTCGCCGATGCCGGCCACAATCTGAGCGACGTGATCGGCCTTATCCTTGCCTGGGGCGCCGTCTGGCTTTCGCGCAGGAGGCCGAACAATCGTTATACCTATGGTCTTCGCCGCTCATCGATTTTGTCCGCGCTCTTAAACGCCGTTCTTTTATTGGTTGCCGTGGGCGGCATTGCTTGGGAGGGTGTTCGCCGCTTCTGGCATCCCACCGAAATACAAACCGGCACAGTGATGGCGGTTGCCGCCGTCGGTATCCTGATCAACGGCTTTACGGCGCTCCTCTTTATGTCAGGCCGTAAAGAAGACATCAACATCCGCGGCGCTTATTTGCACATGGCCGCCGACGCCCTGGTTTCTGTCGGCGTTGTCATTGCAGGGTTTATCATTCAAAAGACCGATGCCTTGTGGATTGACCCGGCGATCAGTATCGTGATCGCGATGATTATTACCTGGGGCACCTGGAGCCTGCTCAAAGAGTCTGTGAATATGGCAATGGACGCTGTTCCTAACGGTATTCATCTTCCGGATGTGCGCCAGTACTTTACACAACTCATGGGTGTGATTGAAGTGCATGATCTTCATGTCTGGTCGATGAGCACCACGGAAAACGCCCTCACCGTGCACTTGGTGATGGATAAACAGCATCATACGGACGCCTTTCTTGCGATGGTCAGCAAAGAACTTAAAGAAAATTTCAAGATCGGCCATCCCACAATCCAAGTTGAATCCGGCGATCTTGAAAATTTCAACTGCGCACTTAAGCCCGATGAAGTTGTCTAGACCGGCAAACTCATAAACGCTGGAGTTTTAGTTTCCGTCGAACTTTTACTCAGGCATTTTTTTCTTCAGTCCTTTGGGCCTGCCTCCGAAAAGTCCAGTGATGGACTTATTTGGGCGGAGACTTAAATACCTTTATTTCGGCACAGGGCTTTTGACCCTTGGGCTACTCTATCAAAACATGGCCCACGTGGATACCAGCCAAACCCAAGAGCTTTTAGTCCAAAAAGCTAAAACCAGCCCCGCTCAACGGATCGAGGGCAAATACAATCTGCAGTATCATATCTATAATAAAGTTCGTCGCTCGCTTCCTCGGAATTACAAAGCCAAAGCCGATGAAATCAGCGCCGCGATCATTGAGGAAAGTGAAAAGCAAGGACTCGACCCTGTGTTTACGCTGGCGGTGATTCAAACTGAAAGCAACTTCAACCCCAACGCCAAAGACAAGATCGGCGACTCGGGCCTGATGCAAATCCAGCCCGAAACCGCGAAATGGATAGCGGCGACCTATGATATCCCTTGGGAAGGTAAAAAAGCGCTCTTCGATCCGGTTTACAATATTAAAATCGGTACGACTTACTTTGCACACCTGCGTTCAGAATTTGATATCGTCCCAAAAGACTATGCGCGCGCCTACAACCCGGGACCAACGGCGATCCCCAAAGACCAAAGCCGCAAAGTCTCTACGATCAAGAAAAATCAGAGTAAGCAAATGAACGCGCACATCTTAAATAGAATCTATGCCCGCAAAGTCATGAAGACCTACGCTTTGCTCTACAAGTCCTTCAACAAAACCATGGAGCCGAAAACCAAACGCTTGGCAGTGTCAAATAATTGATCAAGTCTGTTTTTATCTCCCGCGCGGGGTGATTTCGCGCCGTCAAATCCCATTCATTTGCTTTTAGCCCGCAGAACTTGGCCCAAACCTTGTACTGGCCCGTAGGCATGGCCATTCAAAAAATACTTTTAAATCTCGTAGTGATCGCCGCTTTCATCGCCCCCCTTCTGTCTGAGGGAAGCGAACAACCTTCTCAGGAAGAGCTGGAAATACGGGCTAAAGTCATCCGAGACATCGTCGCCGAAAGCCATGGCCTCAGGCAAAGTCCCTACGGCCTTTATAGCTACCGCCGTCCAGCTCGCCGTGCGATTTACCGCGGTTACCGCGTAAGCGCCGCCGGCCGCATTCACATTCAACGCGCCAGGGAATCGGAGATGGAAAGCACCTTCAACTTTGACAGTTTACCGGCCGACGAACGAAGCGCGATCTTTACAACCCGCAATTTGGCGATTGCAGGAATCTCCGCGGGCGGGATTCTTTACCTCTTGCCGAACCAAAATATCTTTTTCTGGGAAACCGATGAAAACAATCTGCCAGAAGGTTCTATCCGCGATGACATCTTGATGAATCCGGTCATTGGCGGCATTCTGAGCAGCGTTCTCACAAGCGCGCAGCGGGACCTAAAAAACAATAACTATCACCTCATGGGCTCGAGCACGCTCGGCACCTTGGCGCTTGTGGTGCTAAATCCTGCGGAAGCGTTCGTGCAAAACTCAAATGCGACGGCCGGCCACAGAGTGTTCACAAGCGGTTCGACTAAAATAGTAACCACGTCGCCGCAAAAAACTTTTAACCGCCTGCGCGAATCTGAAAAGCCGACCAACTATATCGGCCTGCAATTCCAGATTCGCTTCTAGGCGCACCATCATCAACAACGGCCGTTGCCAGGCGACGGCTTTATTTCGCAATGATCGGCTCATCCACTTTACGTTTTGAAATAAAGCGGCTGCCGATTTTGCGAATCCAATGTTTCAAACGATCAATATAAATAAATACCGAAGGAAGTACGATGAGCGTCAGCAGCGTCGATGATATCATACCACCGATAATCGCAACCCCCATACCAGTCCTTGCCTTCGAAGCCTCACTCAGACCGATCGCGATGGGTAAAGTTCCCGCAATCAACGCGAACGATGTCATCAAGATCGGGCGAAGACGCGTCTTGCCAGCTTCAATCAGCGCTTCATTGCGGCTCATGCCTTTTTCATGAATCATCTGCAAGGCGTAGTCCACCAGCAAGATACCGTTCTTGCCGGCAACCCCGATCAGCATGAAAAGTCCAAGGATCGCAAAGATACTGATCGTCTCTTTCATAATGAATAATCCCAAGAATGCCCCGCTAAGCGCCAACGGCAAAGCTATCATAATCGTGATTGGCGTGATGAACGACTCGTACAAGCTGGCTAAGATCAAGTAGATAAACAGCACGGCAAAGCCCAAGGCAAGGACCGTCGATGTCACGAGGTCTTGCATATTCTCGGCCTCGCCCGCAAAACTGTAGCGAAGGCTAGAAGGCAATGACACGTCACCCCCGGGGCCGAGCATCTTGTTAATGTCATTCACAACCGTGCTCAAACCCACGCCTGGGGCGAGACCTGCGGTAATCTGGATGTAGCGACCGCGGTCCTGGCGCTCAATCGAAGCAGGTCCTGATTTCAATTCCCCGTTCGCCACGTCTTGCAAACGCACCAGCTTACGGTTGATATTGGGAATGTAAACTTGCGAGAAGGTTGCTTTCAAATCGCGTTGATCCTCTTGCAGACGAACACGGACATCGTACTCACGGCCTTTTTCACGGAACTTCGCCGGTGTGAAGCCCTCGACTTGCGCACGGAGTTCAGAACCCATCGTTTTAGTATTGATACCATAGCGTTTCGCCGCGCCCGGCTTCAAATGAACTTGGAGTTCAGGCTTGCCGGGACGATAGTTCGAGTCCACGTCTTTCAAACGAGGATCTTTCTTCAGTTTCTCAAAGATTTGTAAACCATACTTCTCGAGATCCTGGGGATCAGCGGAAATAATATTCAACATGATGGGCTGGCCGGCCATACCGCCCGTCGCGTCGTATTTCTTAATAACGGGGTTTGCGAATTTGTAATCTTTCAGCTCACCGCGAAGTTTGTCCCGGAAAACTTCAGTCGTCATGCCGCGCTCTTTGCCCTTTTTAAGGCGCACATAGTAGTTGGCTTTATTGGCCTCGCCGAACACGCTACCGATTGTCATCGTCGTGTAATCCACTTGTGGATTACTATGGATGATTTTATCAATTTGCGTTCCGACTTTGTTCGTACCGTCCAAGCTCGTCCCCGGCTCCAGTTCCAGCGTGATGCCGATCTCCCCACTATCGTCGTCCGGGATGAAGCTTGCTGGAACTTTCGTCACGGAGTAGAGACTGGCAAAGAACACCGCGAGTGTCGCCACGATCGTGAGGATCGGACGGTGCAAGGTCACGCGAAGGAGTTTTTCATACATTTTCTCAAGCCAGGTTTGGAAGCGGTCAAAGCCCTTCATCACCCGGCCGATCGTTTTGTCATAGATCGACTTTTTCGCTTTTTCGTGCGAACCGCCATGGCCGTCGCCACCGAAGTAAGCCGCCAGCATCGGAATGATCGTGAGGGCGACAAACAAACTGACAGCCATCGCAAACGCCACCGACAAACCGAAGGACTTCAAAAACTGGCCAATTGTGCCGGACATCATCCCCACCGGAACGAACACGGACACAACCACGAGAGTGATCGCGAAGACCGCCATTTGAATCTCTTCCGTTCCTTTTTCAGAGGCGGTGAACGCATCTTCACCCTTTTCCATGCGGCGATAAATATTTTCGATGACCACGATCGCATCATCAATTAAAAGGCCCACCGCAAGAGTCAGCGCGAGCAAAGTAATGATGTTGATCGAAAAGCCCGCAAGCTTCATGACCATAAAGGCACTGATCAAGGAAATCGGCAGGGATAACGCCGTGATCAGCGTCGTACGTGGAGAGCCGAGGAAGAAGAACACGGTAATCACCGTCAGGATAATACCGATGATGATAGTTTCATAAACCTCAGACACGTTATCCTGAATTTTAACGGAGGCATTCGTCACTGTTCTCAGATCCAGCTTCGGATTCATTTTCTTAAGTTCCGGCGCCATCCGCTCCATTTGTTTAAGCACGTCTTGGGCCACCTTCACGGTGTTAGAGCCGGACTGCCGGAACACTTGCAAGAAGAGTGCTTTATCCCCGTTCACAAAGGCACGGGATTTTTCGTCTTCAAGCGTATCTCGCACAATCCCCAAGTCCGCCACGCGGGTCGAAACCTCGTTGCCATACAAATTGACAAGCGTCTCCGAAATCTCAGGCACGGATTGGAATTCACCCAAGCCCCGGAACACGAGTTCCTTTTCACCTTGAGTCACTTTACCGCTAGGGACGTTTTCGCCAGAAGCGCCGATTTGGCCGGCGACTTGTGAAACCGAGATTTCACGATTTCGGAGCTTTTTGCGATCTAACAACACATGAATTTCTCTCTTACGGCCACCGAGGATGTCGATTGCGCCCACATTGCTCACCTGCTCAAGACGTGGCTTCACGAATTGATCGGCGATATCGAAGAGTTCCGCGTCGTTCATACCCGGGCCCACCAGGGACAACATCAAAATCGGCGTATCTGACGGGTCAAATTTCTTAATCACCGAGTCTTCCGCTTCTGTCGGCAGCTTAGCTTTCGCGATGTTCACTTTATCGCGCACTTGTTGTTCCGCGTACTTTGAATCGATATCGCTACGGAACTCGACGATCACTTGGCTGACGCCCTCTAAGCTTTTTGAGGTCAGACGTTTAATACCGGAAATGGTACTCACTTCTTCTTCGATCGGCCGGCTGACGAGCGTTTCAACTTCAGAAGGGCCCGCCCCGGCGTAAACAGTCTGTACTGTGACCACTGGCACGCTGACATCCGGGAAGAGGTCGACGCTCATCGATTTAAAGCTGGCCCAGCCGATGACCACCATCGCGATCGTGACACAGGCGATGAAAATAGGTCTTTTAATGGATGTACTAGCTAAGCTCATGACTATTTTCCTCCTTCAGAGGATACGGATGCTTGGTAAAGTTTTACTTGGGCTTGCAAGCCAAGAATATTCGCCGCGGATTTCACGCGAGTGAGCGACGCTGAAGTGTAATCCTGTTCAAACAGTAAAACTTGATAAGTCGTTGTTCTTCCCTGGCGCAGGCGAGTGCGTTCATTTTCAAGTTTTGATTTCTGCACTTCCTCAATACGGCCGATGAGACGCAAATTATCGCGCGCATCATTCAGATTGCGGGTCAGGCTCGCCCAGTCTTGCTCTTGGGCGTAGTTCGCGTATTGGTAGTTAAGCTCGGCTGCTTTTTCCGCTTTCAACGCTCCGGCTTTTGCATCCGAAGTCGCGCCGACATTCAACGGCATTTTAAAGCTGAAACCGACAAACGCCGTGTCGCGCTGGGATTGGCCTGCGTTTTTCACAGCCTCATTCAATGCCGGATCACGGCCATTCAAAGAATAACTTCCTGAAAGATCCAAGGTGGGACGGTTGCGCTCTAACGCCACGGTGGAAGACGCACGCGCGGCATTCAGCTGAGCTTCAGTCGCTTTCACGTCCAAACGATCTCCCGGACGCTGAGTCGGTACCACGAGGTTCTCTAGCGCTTTGTAATCAACCGGAGCCAAGCTTGTGGCCGGCGCATAGGTATCGGCATTGCGCAGTTTATTAAAGGTCCGGAGAACATCTTGCGCTTCGTTCTTTGCAACTTGCAACTCGAGAGCGCGGCTCTCTAACAAAGCTTGCGCTTGAATCACATCCGCTTTTTCACCGAGATTCATTCTTTGCTTACGGGCGACATAGTCATAAATATTCTGAGCGGCTTTCAAAGCTTGCTCTTGAATTCGGACAACGTCTTGCCAAACAGAGAGCCTCCAGTAAGCTGCTTCCGCACTCACCGCGATATTGCTTGCTTGAGAGCCATTGTTGAAAGCATCGGCGTAGTTTTGTTGGCGAAGAATTTCTTCGTTGGCCTGAGAGGTCCGGCCGAAACCACCGCCCCATACCGGCATCGTCAGTTCAAGCTTCGGACTTGCATCCCAATACTCTGTCAAAACACCTGGACCGAAATTTGCGCCGACGAAATCCGACTTATTGGCTTCATAATAGACACGGCCCTGTAAACCGAAGCGGAACTGCTGATTCACGCCCAGGCGATAGAGCTGACTTTCGAATCTGTCATAGACCATGACTGGAGGGCTGTTTGGTTTGGCATCGTGACCGACGCGGCCTTCGGCAAAAAGCTGCGGTGTAAAGATCAGATCCGCCTCGCGGGATTTCAAAACAGAGGCTTCGGATTGAATACTTGATCCTTTATAGGCACTGGATTCGCCCTGGACCTGGTCAAGGTATTCATTAAGGGTCAGCGCCTGGCTGCTGCGGCCCAGCCCCACACTGAGCACGAGCGTGGCCAACAGTGCAGTGGTGGTTTGTTTGATGATCATTTTAAAACTCCTGATTTAAGTAATCACTTACATACATATAATTACGGCATTTTAAATTAGTACTCAAGCGATTACTTTATTGTGTTTTTTGGAAGACTATGTTAAATTCATCATATTCAAGTATTTTCAATACCTCCATATCCACTTGACTGGCGTTAGCGTGCCAAGCTTAATAGGCGCGACATGGAGTTCCCCAAAACCCTTCCA
>JBDHWW010000035.1:0-32569 GCA_039810425.1 Pseudobdellovibrionaceae bacterium
TTCGTCGAGTAAGGACAGCTCCGCTGGTTGTTCAATGGATTAGTGCGTGCTTCGACCATAGTGACTTAGAGGGCAACTCAGCACAAGTTAGCACACAGGAGTCCCTGCGTGTCCCTTGGCGTCCCAAATGCTGAAAACAGCCTGCCTAACCCATTGATTCTAGGTTTGGTGAAGTTTCTTATACTTAGTTTTTTTAGATTTCTCGGTCATTTTTCTAGGAAAGAAAAATGGGGTGACTAACGGGACTTGAACCCGCGACCCTCGGAATCACAATCCGATGCTCTAACCAACTGAGCTATAGTCACCACAAAGAGTCCGTTGTTATAGAGCGTCTGACTTCAAAGTGCAATGGAAAATTTCGTGAGGGGTGGGCTTTTTTATGGAGGCTAATCACCCCCTAAGTAGTCGATTTTATGGATAAAATGATGAGCTAATAATCGCACTCTTTGACCAAAGGGCCGATCCCGCAGAGGCCTCCGGCCTTGTCTTTAGGAACTTCCGTCGCCTCAGCCCACTCCCCATTGGCGTTACAGCGCTGACGCAAACATCGCACGTCCGCAAGCTCTAAACGGCAGGTTTTCTTCTCGCCCTTTGGATTCCCCTCGCACACCCAGGCGCACTGGTTCAGCCGACCTTCTGGTTGCACACAGATCGCATTCTTGTCGTGCGGTTTTTCCTGAGCCTTTTTCTCAGCGGTTTCTTTTTTGTGGCGCGCTTCGGCCTCTTTCTTTAAACGCACCTCCGAGTAGTGATTCTTTTCCTCCGCCGAAAGCGGCTGCACCAACCCAAGCTTTCCCCGTGGGATTTTCTTACCCTTCAAAAGCACATCGTAAACGATCTCATCACCTTCGCGCACCCCCTGAAACCGTACTTGTTGGCCTTCCGTCACTAGAGCACTGTCTTCGGCGTTCATTGCCGAAAACTCCATCGAGCCTTTAATAACCTTGGCTTCCGCAACTGCCATCTTTGGATCGTAATGCAAAATCACGTCGCCCACCGGGCTGATGAACTCAAACAAGTCCGAGCGCAAAGCAATATTATATTTCTTCCCCGGCTCTTCCTTCCAACGGATCGAGCCGTACCTCAAAACCACCAAGGGACTATCCCCCGACTCCCAGCTGATAGATGGGAACTCGACACGACTATTTGGCAAAAGGCGCAAACTCCGGTGTTCATCTATTTGCACCAGGATCTCAGATTTTTCCGCAGTCTCGAGCGCTGCCTGCTCAATCAACACACGCTTTGGCTTCAACTTTCCATCTTTTTTATCTTTATCAATCCAACGCACTTTGCCTTGGATCTCGGTCACCATCGGATACTTCGGAGCTGCCCCCACCGTCCCCAGGATCAAGAAGATCATAAAACATAAAGTAAAACTTAAAGTTCTCATGCTTTCTTCTTTCGCATCTTGATTTCCCAGAGCTTGGCATGGCGAAGGAAAATCGAGTACCCCGCTCCCACCGCAATGATAAATCCCGGAAGCCCATCCAAAAAACCACATTTTAAAAAGTAACATTCCACAAACTTGGTCCACGGTTTAAAAATGAGTTTTAACAAAGAAAAGCTCTTTCCAGCGCTTGCCAAATTCCCTGCCCCGAGAGTGGAGTATTTATTATTTGTCAGCACCTGATCGCTCAGATCTTCAAACACCCAATGAAGCATGTCGTGGCTTAAACGTTCTTTAGACTTTACTTGAACTTTTTCATGTAAGGCGTCTTGAGACCACTGCGAATGCCTGCGATTAAAAAGCCTGAGCTGGGCATCCGGGTACCAACCGCCATGGTTGATCCAGCGGCCGAGATGATAGCTCCGGCGAGGGATTTCGTAGCCCACTTCAGGCTTTAGAGCTGCGAACTTTTCTAAAATTTCTTTTTGCAGCTCAGGACTCAAAGCCTCATCGGCGTCGAGCGACAGCACCCAGTCATTTTGAGCCAGAGTGACGGCAAAGGCTTTTTGCGGGCCATAGCCGCGCCACTTTTCTTGACTCACTTTCGCGCCCAACTTTTGAGCAATTTCCGCCGTCCGGTCTGTGGAAAAACTATCCACCACGACAACGTCGGAGGCAAACGGCACTGAGCGCAGGCAGCGTTCGATGCTGGCTTCTTCATTGAGGGTCACAACCACAAGGCTTAATGGCAGTTTGGACGGCAAGTTTATCGACATCTTTTAAAAGTCCCAACACTTCAATGTCTTGTCAAACATAAGTCGAGTCGTTAACATCTTACTTTAACTAGAAGGGAAGGTCTCATGAGAGTTTTATTCGGCCGTTGGGCACTCACTATGGGCATACTGCTTGTTTCGTCATCATCTCTAGCTTACCTCACCATCAGCGAGACTGCAGAGCTTCCGCCTGCGACATACTATCAACTCGGTTTCGAACCACAGTTCCTCACCAACAAAGGCGGTGGCACGAACGTGACAGCGTTCTTTGATGCGCCCTTTTCTGACTCAACATCAGGACGTCTGTGGTTGGGGGCCGGTGTCATCGACTTTAACGTCGGCGCCACTTTCAAGTACGTACCGTTTCCAGATGTTGATAACCAGCCGGGAATTGGTTTCCGGGCCGGCGGTTTCTTTGCGCGTAAGGATTCGGAAAACTTCCTAACCCTGCAACTCGCGCCGATTTTCTCGAAAAAAGTGAACACCGACAACGGCCTATTTACGCCGTATGCGGCAGTGGCTCTGGACTTCACCAACACC
This sequence comes from Pseudobdellovibrionaceae bacterium, assembly GCA_039810425.1. Taxonomy (GTDB): domain Bacteria; phylum Bdellovibrionota; class Bdellovibrionia; order Bdellovibrionales; family Bdellovibrionaceae; genus JACMRP01. The sequence goes on from JBDHWW010000035.1 coordinate 2,701, forward strand.
AAAGAGAAAAACTTCACAGGCTCGCAAGTCATATTCGGGACAGAGTATAAATCACCTGAGATCCCAAAAATGTATTTTGGCCTTGAAGCCGGAATCGAACTCAACGATTCTTATTCATATGTCTCCGGGACCGTGACTTTCCCGTTTGATTCCAGCAAAGGACTTTTTGAATAGTATGGAGATTTTCTCTTGGTTAACGAAATCCGACTCGAACACCGCCGCTGATATTTACGTTGACCTGGGGACAGCCAACACGTTGATCGCCGCCCGCGGAAAGGGCATCATCCTCAACGAGCCCTCCCTGATTGCCTACACCCAGCCGAGTCCAGGCAAAAAGAAAATCATGGGCGTTGGAGTCGATGCCCAAGAGAAGCTCGCTAAAACTGCGGGCAATATCATCGCGCAAAAGCCCATCCGTGACGGTGTGATCGCCGACTTTGAAACCACCCAGACGATGTTGAAACATTTCCTCAGTAAACCGGGAGTGAAATCAGCATTCTCCCGCCCACGCGTTGTGGTGTCTTTGCCTTATGGCGTGACCGACGTTGAAAAACGGGCGGTGGTTGAAGCCTGCAAATGGGCTGGTGCTAAGCAAGTGTACTTGATCGACGAACCTATGGCGGCGGCGATTGGCGCGGGCATTCCAGTGAAAGCGGCAAAAGGCAATATGGTTATCGACATCGGTGGCGGTACGACGGAGGTCGCGGTCATCGCCCTTGCGGACATCGTCTATTGCCAAGCTGTTCGCGTCGGCGGGCACCGCCTTGATGAAGCGATTGCAGATTACTTTAAACGCTACAAGAAATTTATTATCTCTGAAGCAACCGCGGAGTATTTGAAAGTTTCCATCGGCACGGCCGTACCCAAGAAAGATATCCACACAGCCACCGCCAGCGGCCGCGATGTTGATACGGGCTTGACCAAAACCATCGAAGTCTCTTCAGAAGAAGTCGGCTTTGCGATGAACGATGCGATTCAAGAAATTATCGACGCTGTTCACCGGGCCATTGAAAATACGCCCCCGGAATTGGTTTCAGATATCATTGAAAACGGAATCGTTCTCGCGGGCGGAGGCGCTTTGATCCGCGATCTTGATTTGCGCATCCAAAACGAAGTGCGTCTTGAGGTCCGCGTCGCTGAAAGCCCGCTCACCGCCATTGCCAAAGGCGGCGAAGCCGTCCTCAGCGATCCAGAACTACTAGAAAAAATCCAACTCGAAATTTAGCTCATTCCGGCCGGACCGTCGACAAGGGTCTCTATTTCATATCCTCGCGAAGAAGACGGCGCAACGTCTGCGCAACGAAGCCCACTTTGCCATCGCCGATCTTGCGCCCCTCATAGGAGGTCACCGGCAAGACATCAAGAGTCGTTCCAACCATCATCACTTCCTTTGCCGACAGCAGATCTTTCTCATGCAGATCGGCTTCAACGACACCTTTGACTTGCCCTTGGTTCACGAGGTCGCTTGCTAAACGCAACGTGCGCATCATCGTCGTGCCTTTCAGAATTTGGCGCAAACGAGGGCGCACGAGTTCGCCTTGCGCATTCACGAGAATGATATTCTCAGTGCTGCCTTCGGTGACAAAGCCCTGCGAATCAAAGCCGATGGTGAAGTCCAATTTGCGATCAACGGCCTCTTTTTTCATCATGACGTTGGGCAAATAGTTGCATGACTTAATCGTTGCAAACCACGGATCCTTTGGCGGGATCTGACTCCTCCCGATCAAAGCACCTTCAGTGTATTTCACCTCTGGCAGCGCTTTGAAAGTCGTGACGACGCAGTACAACTGGGTGCCGACGGAATCATAGGGATTCGTCGAAAATCCCCCCGGGCCCCGGGCCATAAATAAACGCACGATTGCTTCCGAAGCTCCCGCGACTTTGACAGTTTCATGGACTATCTCCACCAACTGCGGTCGTGAAAAAGGCCACGCAATCGAAAGTTGTGCCGCGGAACTTTCTAAGCGGTCCAGGTGGTCGTTCATTAAATAAACTTTTCCCTGGACGACTTTCAGCGCCTCAAACACGCCGTCTCCGCGGTGAACCAAGTGGTCATCCACGGGGACCATCATCAACGAAGGGTCTCGGACAATCCCGCCGTACCAAGAAGAATACATCGCCAGATAAGTTTTTTTTTGTTCATAAGAATATAAAGCGATTTTTTCAAAAACATCATCGGATGATAGAAGAGGAATGCTCACAAAGTCTCCAATTTTAACCCGTTCAGAGTCACATGATACCCATGGTAATCGCTTCAAACCGCGGAGGAAAATAATTTCGGCAAAAATCTTCCCGCTTTTGCGCTGACGCAGGGAGCCCATGAAGAAGCCTAGGATTGAGTGACCCCGCTCAATCCCTTCTGGCTACGATGATCACAAGGCCCCGTTCCCAAAGATTTAGTGGCTAGATCACAAATCGTGCGTGACGCCGTAAACTCTGGTGAGGTAAAAATTCAGGCAGCTTTGCATTCCTTGGGCTCGGGAGTCGTGGAGTTCAAACAGCCAAAACATAAAGGGGGGACTCCTGGACGCAACTTCTTCAGCACCACGCAAAATTCTGATGACGACGGCTCTTCCCTACGCCAACGGCTATATCCATATTGGCCACCTGGTGGAGTACCTTCAAGCCGACTACTGGAACCGCTTCCAAAACATGCGTGGCCATCAGTGTATTTATATTTGTGCTGACGATACTCATGGCACGCCGATCATGGTGAAGGCCCGCGAACAGGGTATCACCCCGCAACAGTTGATTGCAAAGAGCTATGAGGAACACACGGCGGACTTCCACGACTTCCAAGTCGAGTTCGCCCATTATGGTTCCACCAACTCGGATGAGAACCGCAAGCTCATTGAGCACTTCTATGCAAAGTTCAAAGAGGGCGGCCACATCGTCACGCGGGCGATTCAGCAACTCTATTGCAATCACGACAAGATGTTCTTACCAGATCGCTTCGTAAAGGGCACTTGCCCGAATTGCGGCGCCAAAGAACAGTATGGCGATTCTTGTGACGTATGTGGCGCGACCTATGCGCCTTCTGACATGAAGGACGTGCATTGTTCGCTGTGTGGAACTCCGCCGGTTTTAAAAGATAGCGAAAGCATTTTCTTTAAACTCAACGACTACAAAAAATACCTCGAAGAGTGGATCCCGAAACACACGGCGGCCGATATCGGCAAAAAAATGCTGGAGTGGTTCAATGAGGACCTCCATGACATCGACATTTCCCGGGACGAGCCTTACTTCGGCTTTCCAATCCCCGGCACGAACAACAAGAAGTTCTTCTATGTTTGGGTCGATGCGCCGATGGGTTATATGTCTTCGACCGAGCAATGGGCTCGCCAGCAAGGCAAAACCTTGAATGACATTTGGCAGGACCCTGCCCGTGAAGTTTATCACTTCATCGGTAAAGACATCGCCCGCTTCCACACGATCTTCTGGCCGGCTTTCTTAAAGGCTGCCGGCTTCCGCGCACCAAATCAGGTTTTTGTTCACGGTCACTTGATGGTGAATGGTGAAAAGATGTCGAAATCAAAGGGCACCTTTATTGCGGCTAGGACTTACTTGAATCATTTAAATCCTGAATTCTTGCGCTACTATTACGCAACAAAGTTGAATGGGACTACGGAAGATATCGACCTCAACCTCGAAGACTTCGTGACCCGTGTGAATTCAGACCTCGTGGGTAAAATCACGAATCTTGCTTCCCGTGGCGCGCAGATGCTGAAAAAGAAAATGGACGGTGTCATGAGCTCTCCGGATGCGCAAGGGGCTAGCCTCATTCGCCACGCCCAGGAAAAATCCGAAGAGATCGCAAAATACTACGAAGCCCGTGATTTCGTAAAAGCCACAAACGAGATTCGTGCGCTCGCGGATAAAGCCAACCAATACTTCGACGAAAAAGCGCCGTGGAAAACACTGGAAACTGATTCCAAAGGCACGAAAGAAGTCTTGACAACGACGTTGAACGTCTTCCGCATTTTAGCGATTTACCTAAAGCCGGTTCTGCCGCACTACACAGCGAAAGTCGAAAAACTCTTTGGTGAAAAACCCTATCAATGGGCTGACACGAAAAAGGTCCTCACCAATGCACTGATTCAAGATTATGAGCACCTTGCAAACCGTGTCGAGGCCGACAAAGTGAAAGCCATGGTTGAAGAAGCCAAAGCCTTGAACGAAAAAGTCGCGGCGGAAAAAAAATCTGCCAGTACGGCAGCACCAAAACCGGCGGCCGCTGCAGCGACGGCGGGTGACAGCCAGTCCGGCGAAATCACCTTTGATGATTTCATGAAGGTCGATCTTCGCGTGGGCACCGTGGTCGATGCTGAGGAAATCAAAGAAGCGGACAAGCTCCTCCGACTGAAAATTGACATCGGCGGCGGAGAAATCCGTCAAATCATTTCTGGGATCAAGGCCGCTTACTCTCCTGATAAGCTCAAAGGTCGGCAGGTTTTGGTCTGCGTGAACTTGGCTCCGCGCAAGATGAAGTTCGGCATGTCAGAAGGCATGGTCCTCGCCGCAGGTGAAGGCGGTAGTGACTTGTTCGTGCTTTCTCCGGATTCGGGCGCAAAAACCGGTCAGCGTGTAAAATAGCTCAACTCTAAGCTTCTGCACTAACATTGCAATGGATTCCCTATGAACCCTAAGGACTTAAAATCCCTTCAACACATCCATAAACTGATGCTAGACCTTGAGAAGAAAGGCCCCAACCCTCGCTTTAGTCCAGAAGAACTCACGCCTATCCAAGAAGCACTGCAGGCTTTTGTGAGCCACGAAGAGCATGCCTTTCAAAAGATCGGCGCCATCGCTCCACACCTCCACGCGGGAATGAACTTAAAACAATTCACTTCGTGGATTGTGCCGATCGAGCGCCTGCTACAAAAAGAACTGCGCGATGATGAGTTCCTGATTTACTCCGCAGATGGCACGGGACAAGCTGTCGAAAAGATCCCCCTTGTCTTCGTTCTTCATAACTTACGCTCTGCTTTTAACGTGGGCTCGATCTTCCGCACCGCCGAGTGCTTTGGCGTGAGCAAAATCTATCTCTGCGGCTACACGCCCCTGCCCACGCAGGATAAACTTGCAAAAACCTCGATGGGGGCTGCCGCGCTTATCGAATGGGAAGAAGTGCTTAAGCTCAATGATGTTCTGACCTCGCTGCGGGCGCGGGGCTATCACGTGGTGGGGCTTGAGACGACCTCGCACGCCGTTCCTATGCAGAAGACCTTTGCTCGAGGTCCCACGGCGTTTGTTCTCGGCAATGAGCGCTTCGGCATTGATCCTGAGTCGCTGAGTCTCTGTACTGAGGTTCGAAAGATTGAACTTCGTGGACAAAAAAACTCTCTGAATGTCAGCGTGGCCGCGGCAATTGCGACCTATGAGTTTTCACGTCAGTGGGTCTTAGCGGGGGGGCCGAGGTGAATTTCGAGCCCATTGGAATTTACTATTCCGAGGCAAAAGCTCCTTACGAGGCCGCCCGCCAGCCGCTCGATCGCATCACCACGGTCGGCGAAATCCGTCTGCATCCAAGCCAGCAATTTGAACAAGCCCTCGAAAATCTCGAAGGCATTGAGCGCCTGTGGCTCATCTATATTTTTCATCACAACACGACTCACTGGAAGCCAAAGGTTCTCCCGCCCCGCGGGAGCGACAAAAAAGTCGGTGTCTTTGCAACCCGCGCTCCCTATCGCCCGAACCCGATTGGCCTAAGCTGCGTAAAGCTTCTTAAAGTCGACGGACTAAAGCTCTACATCGAAGGCGCGGACCTACTCGATGGCTCTCCGATCCTGGATATTAAACCCTATCTCCCCTACGCAGATGCATTTCCCGAATCAAAAACCGGCTGGCTCGGAAATCCCAAAAGGTACGCCGTACCTTTTTCGGATGCGGCGCGCAAGCAGATTGATTTTCTTAGAGGCCAGGGGCTTTCGCAACTCGAGGATTTCATTCTCAATCAACTCGAGTACGATCCGGTGAATAGTGATAAAAAACGGGTCGCCGCCGAGGGCGGTGATTTCGTACTTGCCTATAAAACCTGGCGCATACGCTTTTCGCTGAATGAGGAAAAATCTGAAATCATCGTCAAGAGCCTCTACTCTGGCTATAGCGATGCGGATTTGGCCGAGACTGCAGATCCTTACGCGGATAAAATGACTCACAGGGAATTCTTAAGACGCTTTTAGAGCCGCCGCGTGTTCTTGATCGGAAATCTTTTTCCAGTTGCGGGACTGTTTCACGACAGGCACACAGAAAATCACCCGCAAAATTGCACCGCCGGCAAATAAGCTCCAGTAAACAGTCTTTTCTTCGCCGAAAGTGCTGAGCACACGCGCCCCGAAGAAAGTCCCAACGATGATCGCAAGCGAATTCAAAAGATTATAAATCGTGATCACCGGCACCTTCTCGTCTTGGCGAAGGTCTTTAAAGAAGACCAGCGACAGACCATTTTCAAAACAGGCCCAGCCCAAGCCGCTCATGATCTGCAAAACCACAACATAGGAATAGTTCTCACTCACCGCCCAGAGCGCCGGCAAGGGCGACACCAAAAGCAAGCCCGCGATCATAACCTTAAATCCGTCGAAGTTTCCCTTAAGGCTTTGCATAATGGACAATGAAATAATTTTACCCACCATCAAAGCCGCAATCGCGACCATGTACTGGCCATAATTCATTTTCATTTGCGCGAGCATGTAAGGTGTCACAAACGGCGACGACACGTAAACCGCGATCTGAAACGGCACAAGATACGCAAAGAAGCGTTTTTTGTGCCGTCCCCGCCAGAAAACCCTCCAGGAATCACGCAAGCGATGCACTTGATCTTTTAGCACCCACTCGGTCTGATACATTTTCTTTGAAAGCACCAACGTCGACGTCAGACGGCAAACAAACGCAAACACGAACAGCATCGTAAAGACCGAAGTAAATGGCCCGATGGAAACCTGGTTATGCAAAGCGACCCCGCCACCGACAATACCGAAGAGAATTCCGATTTGCTGAATGCGATTCCGAACTGAGAAGTACTTGCTACTGCGGTTCTCCGGCACGAGTTGTCCCATCCAGAAATTCCACGCGGAACCCGCGGAGAAACCAGCCCCCCAATACAGAGTCAGAATAAAAAACATAATCCAGAAATTCGGCGCCCGCGTCGCTGAGAAGTAAATTAAGGGCAAGAATGCCATGGCTTGCAACGCCGTCGAGAGCACCACCCAGTACTTGTGCGAATGAACTTTATGCAGAAGCCGTGGCGTAACGAGTTGAAGAAGCGCGCCGCTCACCAGAGGCAGTGAGGCCAGTATTCCCGCGAACGTCTCGCCCATCCCGATCGACAGTGAGTAAGCCGGCAGATACGATTCGCCGGCGCCGACCATCAAACTATAAAGAAATGCATCCAGATTCGAAAGCTTGAGGCTTTGCTCTGTACTACGAACACTTCGACTAAAAATCATGGGGAATCACCTTGGGTTCTTGCGAGAGATATTTCTATTATATCCCGGGTTGCAAAGACTGCTACGGATTTAAAAGGGGCTGGCCCAAGGTCTTTGCGCAAAACTCCACGCACCGGCCCCCAGCGAATAGAAAAAAAGCAGCATCAAGCAAGAACCCGCGTAGCTAAAAAGGATCAAAAAACCATCATCCTCCAACTGGGCAAAAACAATCGACAAAATCACAATCGTCGGAACAGTGTTGCTAAAGGGAATCGGCAAAGGCAATGCCAGCAGGAGCGCGCTCACAATCAGGATTAAAAAGTTAACAAACCGGAACGCGTGCGCGCGGGTGAGGAACAACAGTCTAGGATGCAGATATCTTTCAAGACGCGACCAGATTTTCCGCGCAATTCCCGAAATTCTGTGCAGGGCTTTTTGTGGAATCTCTCGATGGCGAAATCGCCGCGGGATCCATGGTTTCTGATTTAAAAACTGCAGCGTCGAAGAAATGATGATGATGATTCCAATCGGCGTTGAAATGCCCGGCAACGGAATCGGCTGCAAAAAAAACAAACACAAAAGCAAAATGAGAATTCCATGTCCCATCTCTCCCAGCAAATCGACGAGCTCTCCCAGCGTTAAGCTTTTGCTGGCGCTCTCTGCTTCGATCAGCTCGATGGCTCTGAGCAGGCGGCTTTCTTCTCTGTCAGACTCTTGTTGTGTTTCTGCCATAAGTTCAACTATAGTATCCTTTTTAGGGAAGGCTATGACAGCGAAAAATGATCAAGATTTACTTCTAAGCCTTGCGCAGGGTGAGGATCGCGCGCTTGATCATTTTTTTAAACGTCACTCGAATAAAGTCTATAACTACGCCCTGAAGCGCGGTCTTAATGGCGAACAAGCTCAAGACCTTGTTCAAATTGTCTTTATGCAAATTTATCGCAAACGCTCACAATACAACCCAAAGTATGCCGCCCTCGCGTGGCTTTATGTGATCTCACGATCAGAGCTAAAAGACTATAGATTACGAGAGCTTAAGGATTTTGCGGAATTCGACGATTCCGTGTCACAAACACCTTCACAAACCCCTAAGATAGAAGAGAACCAAGAGGTTTCCCATATAATGGCTGATCTTTCCGACAAAGAACGCCAGGTCGTTGAGGACCGATATATTAACGAGCTGGAGTACGCGGAGATTGCAAAAAAACTCGGCGAAAGCGAAAGCAATATCAGGCAAATCGTCAGCCGGAGCTTAAGGTTTCTGCGAAAAAAACATGCCGGCAAAACAACGGGAGGTGACCTATGAAAGATTTCGAATCCTTTTTAGAATCCGGTCACGCTCAACTGGCACCGGATGCCCTTGATCATCTCAAAAGAGAAATCTTCCCGTCCCTCTCCCAGGTGGCAATTAAACTCAGCCTTGTTCATCTAGTCAGCTCTTTCCTCACACTGATGGCGTGTCCACAGTTCGGTATGAGACTTTTCTTTCAAGGCCACGGACTCATGCACTACTTCATGAAAGCCGGCAGCGTTGCGTGCTTTGGCTTCTGCGGAGCTTTCTATCTTGGCTCGACTTTCTGGATTGCGAAATTTGTCTTTGGCGAATTCGAATGGAGAGTCTTAAAAAAGAACTCCGTCCTCAGCCTGGCCACGGTTGCCTTGGTGTCCCTCGGCGCCTTTGCTATGCTCAACAGCCACGAGTTGACCTTTGAGGTGGGCTTTGTATGGCTTTTAGGCGCGATTGTGAGTGCCACGATTCCGCTTCTCACTCAAGTGCGCCACCGCCCACTTATAAAAATCTAGAAAATCTCAGAGTTGGATTTCTTAAAGGAACTTTGTTGGACTTTCAACTGGAGTTTCCACGAAGTTTAGCCGTTGAGTGAAGTATGCGGTTTGTAAGCGCAATTGCAATATTAATTTGTTTAGGCTTCACAGCTCCGGCAAAGGCCCTTGAGCTCGCCATCACCAACTTGTTCTTGCGCGAAGAATGCCAGCAATTTCTTGATAACAACTGCAGGCAAATGCCGGCGGGCGTGCGACGCGCGCTGGAGGCCTGTGCGATCAATCAGAAAGCCCACGCCTGCGATAAAGTCGCCGCAGAAAATCCCGAGATCAAAGATCTTATCGTGAACTGCAGCGCCAAAGAATTTTGTGAACAACAAACCACTTCGCCAAACGACGAACTCGTGGCTTGCTGGAACGGGCTGAAAGATTCCGTGGTAGATACCGCAAACGCGATAAGCTCGATCTTTACCGGTGCTTGGGAGCGCATCAAAGCCGATCGAGAAAAGCGCGCCGCTTTCGCGGCTTCATGCGATAAATCCATCGCCTGCAAGCGGGATCTGGTAAAAGACTTTCCCCATCACGCCAAATTAAGCGATGCGGAACTCGACAAGTATTCCACCAACCAGCTTCTTCGCCTGGCGGAGTTTGACTCTATCGGAAGAAGCTACAAGGCTTACAATTCTAACGGCAAAGCCAACACCGGGGTGACCGTTCCAAAAGACTCCAAAGAAGGACTTAAAAAACTTCAGGCCCTTTGGGCGACCGCCAGCGAACTGGCCTCTCAGAAATATCATCGTTATAGCTGCTATTCACCGGCGGCGAAAGAAGAACTGAAGTGTTACATTTTTGCCAGCATCGTTGATCCAACCTTGGTGGCCGGCAAAGGCGCCAAGCTGTTAAAAGCCCGCCGTCTCGCTGAGGTTGTTGAAAAAGAAAAGGAAGTGGCTGCTGTCGCCGCCCGGGACGTGCGCGCGCCGGCCGGGCCTATTCGTAAAACTGAGTTCGCCGGTAAGTACCTCAACTACTCGCCGACCACGAGTGAGCAAAATCTTCGATGGATGGCTTTAGCCGAGAGCGCGCCAAAGAACACGAAATTCTTTGAAGTCGAAAACTCAGTCATGAAGAATCTGAACGACACAATGAAGGACAAAAACCTTGTCACGAGCCTTACGAACTACCATAAAGAGCTTCTGCAAACTAAAACCGAAAAGCTGATGGCGGAGCTCAAAGCGGACTTCCCGAATCTTGAAGTGGCCGCCTATTCCGACTTTAAAGCCAGCCGTTTCGCCTTTCAGGGACAAGCCCCGCCGGACCTGCAACAACGCCTGAATCAGATCTTAAAGGAAACCAATCAAGAGTTTTCAGATTTCGTCGTCAAGAACGGCCTCGTCAAAGAATCCGCGCGCCCGGAAAACTGGTTCCGTGCCGGCTACGGTGAAACCGCCGATCAAGCCAGTCTGGCCTCCCGCTATTCACGCCAAAGCGGCGAAAATTCCCTGCAGAGCTATACGACTTCCGAGCTAAAAACCAAAATGACTGAGAAAGTGCGCTCAGTGGAAGCCCTGCGTACAGACTTGCAATCAGAGTTAGGGCACACCTCAGTGCTTGAAGGTACAACCAAGAAAACCCTTTCTGCCGATGCGATTGATATTCTCCGCAAAAACGGCCCAGACGTTACAAAAACGCAAGCGGACCTTAAAAATCGCTTCGGTCTTTCTGAAATCTCTGAAAATTCCGTAAGGAAAATGCAAACCTATGTAAAATCCGTCGACGAGTTTTCGCCGAGCATTCATGTTGCTCAGCGCGAGGTTTCACATCTGGATGACGCCCAGTTCGGCGGCCTTTCCGCAGATATGAGCGGCATGGGTGCTAAAAATCTGAATGCGACGGCAAAAGCTCTCAGCGAATCTAAAAGCCTTGATGAAGCTCTCGTCCAAACCCGTAAATCCGAGAAGGCCATTACGACCCAGTTTAATAAGCAAAAAGAAACTTTCAAAAATGTTATTCAGGATGTCGTCGGCAAAGACCGTATTAAAACCCTCTGTAGCGGCGACGATTGCACTGCGATTCCAAAGCAGTTCTTGAGTGACACAGAAAAAGAAAAGATTCTAAAGAAACTGACAGATGCGGGGTACTCATCAGAGTTCCGCCTGGCATTTATTCCTGAAAACATCGCCGAGACCTCCGCGCGCACGCAGATGGCGGTTCACGGCGAAAGCATCGAAAAAGCCCTCCGCAAGAATCTGGCGGACAAGATGGAGCCGGCAAAGCTCAAGGGCATTGTCTTTGGCGTAGACATGAAAACCACGAAGCTCCACCAGGGCGGAGTGAAACTCATCACCGCAAGCAGTTCCCAAGTCCGTCTTTCTTCGCGCGAAGAGCGGCTTATTTCCGAGAGTTTCCAAAAAGCCCTTGAGCAGGTGAACCAAGATCTTGCCAAAACCGGCGCCAATGCGGCCTATCGCACTTGGGTTCCGTAATACTATTCAAAGCTCATGATGATTTCTAACGGCGTGTGATCGGAGCCTTTAAAACCATGCAAGACTTGGTTTTCGTGAACATCAATCCCGCGAACAAAAATATGATCCAGCTTAAAGAAGCGAGTATCACCCTTAAAATCCACAGGATAAAGTTTTAGCTGCGACAACATTTGCACCAGTAAAATCCAGCGGCGCGTGTTCCAGGTATTAAAATCCCCGGCAAAAATGAGCGGCCCCTTGTGGGCCTCGATCTGCAGGATCTTTTCCTCAAGGGCTTTAATAAATAAATTCGTCGTGGTGAAATTGAGCGAGTGCGTGTTAATCACCATGAGCCTGTCTTCGCGGCCCTCGATTTTAAACTGCGATAGCAAGGCAATCTTGGGAGTCAGCAAAAATAATTCACGGCTCTTTGTGCGTACGAATTTCAGGTCGTAACTCTCAGCACGGGCGCCAATCACCACTCCGGTTGCGTGATCAGGATTGAGGTGAAAACTCGCCGCCATATTCCAGGCATAGCGGGAAAACTCGTTACGCCAGATGCTCGGCATTTTGTGATCGGTGATTGCTTCTTGCAAAAGCACAAGATCGTGACCTTTGACGATGTCCCGGAATTCATTTTCCCAGCGGGGATCCTTCCCTTTCCACACGTTCCACACGAGAACCTTGACGTTTTTCTCCGGCAAGGTCTTTTCGCTATAAGCCCCGATCGTGATCAAACTCTCGTGGGCCGAAGGAACATAAAAAGGGGTTGTGAATAACTTCGACTTAGGTGACTTTGGCAAGGTACTCATCCAAAACAGCGGCAACCGGAAGCGCCTGGGCTTCGTTACGCTCTTGCTCCGCCAACAACGTCGACAAATAGCGCTCGGTATAGCTTGGCACAATCACCACAATATTCTTACCGCGGTTTTCTTCCTTGGCGGCAATGCGAAGTCCTACGGCGATCGCGGCGCCGGAGCTAATCCCCACGGGAATGCCCTCTTTTTTAATCACTTCACGCGCCATTTTCATCGCATCTTCCGAAGAGATCGTCTCCACGCTGTCGACAACATTTCTATCGAAATTCTTCGGCACAAATCCAGCGGCGAGCCCTTGGATTTTATGCGGGCCCGGTTTTCCACCAGACAGCACCGGGCTTTCCGTCGGCTCCACCGCAATCATTTTTACTGACGGCTTCTTCGCCTTCAGCACTTGGCCGACGCCCGTGATTGTTCCCCCCGTTCCCACACCCGATACCACGATATCGACTTTTCCGTCGGTGTCGTTCCAAATTTCAAGCGCCGTCGTTTCGCGGTGAATTTCAGGATTCGACGGGTTGTCAAACTGACTTGGCATGAACGCATTTTTATTTTTATCGACAAGTTCCAGCGCCTTCGCGATGGCCCCCTTCATTCCCAACGGCCCCGGAGTCAACACGATCTTCGCTCCCAAAAGAAGCAACAAAGTTCTACGCTCTTGAGACATCGTCTCAGGCATCGTCAGAGTTAAATGATAACCGCGAGCCGCGCAAATGAAAGCCAACGCAATCCCCGTGTTGCCACTGGTCGGCTCAATCACATCCATGCCGGTTTTTAATTTCCCCGCGCGCTCTGCGGTTTCAATAATATTCATTCCGATACGATCCTTCACCGAGCCCAGCGGATTAAAAAATTCGAGCTTGAGCAATACCTTTCCCGGAAGATTTTTTCCAAGACGTGGCATTTCTACGAGGGGGGTTCGTCCGATTGTTTTTGTAATATCCGAGTATATTTCCATAGGCGGTCTCTCTCCGAGAAGAATGAGACTCTAGCTTAGCTTTTATTCCGCACTAATTCCAGAATATGCGGATGTGTCATTTATCATGATTATGTTTCAGGACTGAGGACTGTGCAGCGACTCACCCGCACCTAAGCCGCACGGATTTTCGCCGCCAGCGCGGCCTGCCCAGCGGCGGCCTCTTGTTTTTGCTCATGGTCTTCGATCATGTCATTCAAATAGTTTTGTGCTTGATACTTTGAAATCGCCGCCACGGCATCCCGTTGCACGTGCATGTGCGTGACACCTTGTTTTTTCAAGCGGTCCATTTGCTTATTGTAAAAGACCCCGCCCTTCGGAGTGTACAAGACGTATTTATTATTATTCGGCAAGTAGACATAAAGATCGAACTCAACCTGGCGGTCGCCCTGGAGCTCAAAAAGGCTGATCTTCGCCATGTCTTTTTGATGAGAATCCTCGAGAATCGCTTTAATCGGACGGCGCGGGAAGAACGCCATCGCTATTTCATTCCCCTCATGCACGGACTTACGCAAGAACTCCGCGTACTCCAAAGCCCAGGGCTCAAAGTCGACTTGCTTGATTTTGATTTCCATTCCGTCATTGTCAGAAACCTCTTCACCATTATCTTTGAGGAACTTGAAAAGTTTAGCTTTCACTGAATCAATAAACATCTGGTCGATCTTGCGGTTTTTTCCCATGACCGTGACGAGGTAGCCGGAAAACCTTTCCGACTCTACAATAATGCACTCGGCGCTCGTATTTTCCTGAGTTTTTTCTTTGACGACGCCATCTCTCACTAAAACCGATTCCTCGAGAGATTTCTGCGCCCCGCGGGCGATCAAAGTTTGATTGGCATCGCTGCGTGCGCGCTTTTCTTTAATACGCTCCGCATCCGCGCGATCATCCAACGGCGCCCAGTTCGGTGCCGCCTGACGACGGCGATATTCCCGCGATCCTAAGCCCTCTTTAGGAGTGCCGTCGTTATCTTTGCCCGAGGCATTGCCGCCGTCTTGTGGATTCAGATAGCGGGCCCCGAAGTCATTCGGATTTTGAACACTGCCAAAGCCCCCTTCACCACCGGTTGGTGGGACATAGGTGCCCCCTGGCCCCGCAGAACCTTTTTGCACATAGGTCTGGCCGAAACCGTTCTGCCCTTTTTGCATTCCATCGGGGTTCTCTCTTTTGCCTTGCAAATACGGTGGCAGAGGGTTTTCCTGATTTTTATTTCCAGAACTACCACTCGGAATAGAACTCGATTCTGTCGGGCGGACATCGTCCTCATCCATTGCCGTGGCGAAGACGTTGTTATTGTCGACTTTGCCGCTAGTCGCGGCCGTAATGAGCCCCCCCTCTTCGCCCAGAAGCTGGGCGAAAAGTTTGCCAGCATCGCCTGCCGCCTCGCCGCCACCTTTGATTTCGATAGGACCGCTGCCGCCGCCTTTAATGGAGATCACATCATTACCGTCGGCGTCTTTCTGTCCTTGGAACCTATCATTGGCGGACTGAACGGTGGCGCGAGTTTGCTGATCTTTGAGATACTTATTCACGCAACGCTCAATCGCGGGACCCGTGACTGGTGGATAGACGCGATACTCGGTCGCGGCCTCGTTCAGCATTTTGAAAGAGGTGGAGTTTTGGTTTTCAGCAAAAGCGATGCAGGCGGCGGGGAAAGCTTGGGCAAGAAGCTTCGGAAGAGCGCGGACTTTTTTATTCGGGTGATCCACGCTGATAAGAATGTAACTGGGTTTATTCGAAACAATTTGAACGAGGGCTTCTTTGAGATTCGCGGTGGAGTAAAGTCTCCACCCACGATTTCGCAAAAATGTTTCGACCACAGCCAACGAGGCGACATTGGATTTTAGAATCAGCATTGTCTTGGGTATTTCGACCCCTTGAGTTTCACTCATAACCTGCCTGTTCTTCCCTTTGTTCCAGTAAGTCATTCAATCTACTTAACGGAATATTCACCGATTCTTTACAGGTCTTTGACAAGGCCTAGGCCTAAGTCTCGAACAGTTTATTGCTCATAACGAGTTTTGAACGCTTTTATTCACAAGATCCTGATTTCGAACGCTCGATGCTTTTAGGCTCCATATTTTAAGGCATACATTTTAAGAACTTCACGAATCATCTTTTGGTACTTAACCCCATTCTTCTTTGATTGAGTCTTGAAGAAATCGAGCGTTTCCTTATCAATCGCGATGGTTATTTTAATTTTATCTTCCGCCACCAGAAGTGCCGCCGGAGGAGGTAAAAAGTCCGGGACTCTTGTCAACTTTCCGATCGGCTCGGCGTCTGTACGTGTGCGCTTATAAGTTTTCTTTTTCATAAAACCTTCTCCCCTGTCGCCAGTATCCTGCCCCAAAAATACGAATTTTACTTTTTCTGTATGTAAAGCGGACTGTCATCACCTTCACTCCGACGCGACCAATACAATAAAACCGCTCTTCTCGAAAACTGTGTTTTTCATCAACAGCTAAAATCCTCTTGGGATCGAGAAAAGCGTGAGTCGCATCTACAAATCCAACACCGTGTTTTTTGATATTCTCGGCCCCTTTTTCTGGATCCCAACAAAAATGGCCATACTCTATGATCAGTCTTATCATATTTTACCATACTTTTATACATATAAAGATACATATTATTTACTCGATAGTCGTAAAGTCGAATTCATGCAAAAATGGGGTCATTTCCTGAGACGTCTAAATTCTTAATAAAAGCAAATGTTGGCCAAATTCCGTATCCCTTAGGACGCCAGCCGGACTCGCTACAGATCATCTCAGCTTGGCCCATTGTTTGCTTTGACTCGAATCATGCTAAAGCCCCGACGATTTCAAAGTGATCTACGTTTTTTTCATCTGAATTCCGGACTGAGCGATCGGACGTGGCGGACAACGCTCATGCCCGAGCGCTGGCGCCTGTTCTGTCAGGCCTTGAGCGACATGCAATTCAAAACCGACTTCACCGCCCACGCCTTTGTCTTGATGGACACGCACTTTCATATTCTGTTTTCGACCCGCTCGCCGAAGGAGCACATCTTGGCCGAGGAGTTTCACCAAAACCTGACTTCACTTTGCAATAAGACGTGGGAGGCTCTGGAGGTGCCACTGTACTGCGAGCCAATCTTGAGTGCTCAGTATTACAAGCACGCGTACAAGTATGTGTACCGAAATCCTGTCGAGGCCGGAATGTGTATGCGCGCCGAGGACTATGAATTCAGCAGCCTACGCGGGCTGCTCGGCCACACGCTGCTGACGGCACCAGTGATCGACAATATGGGGTTGATCTACGGGCCGCAGAAGATACTAACGTGGCTGAATTGCGAGGACACGGCCGTGGCTAGTCTAAATACTTTTTACGAATTTGAACAAAAACCTTAGATTTTGACCCTTTTAAAAATGGTATAACAGTGGTATATTTACATGAGATTTGACTGGGACGACGACAAAAGCTTTAAACTGCAGAAGCGCGTATTATATGCAAAAAACATCAAATTCTAAAAAGAAACGCATTGAGGACATTGAGTTAAAAGCGACTCATGGCGAGGATGTTACCTCGCACTTCGCCGGAAAATCCAGAGTGAGACCGGGCTTCCCTAGCATTGAACGGCGTGGAAAAGCTATTCAGAGGGTCAACGTCGATTTTTCCAGCGAGATGCTTAAAGAGCTGGACGAGGCCGCAAATGAACTGAATATTTCACGCCAGGCTGTGATTAAAACTCTCGTTCGAGAGGCTCTGGATCGACATTACCTTGCCAAAAAAGCGCGAAAAACTAACTAACCTAAGATAGCACAAAAAGAACAATAATATTAAATACTTAAGAAGCTATGCACAGTACTGCAAAATGGTCGTGACCATTTTGCAGTACTGTGCACGAATAAGTAAATGACCAAATCTAGTCTAAATACTTTTTACGAATTTTCAGAATGTCGCGAAAAACGCGAAGAACCTCTTTAAATATTTTAACTTTGGATCCTGGAATGTCTTCCCATTGACGGAGGGGGTATTCGACCAGGAGTTTCCCTTTCAAGCGCAGCATGATTTCGACGTCGAAGATCCAGTTACTGAGGAAGTTTTCCGTGAAGGCTGTTTCGAGATGTTCGCGGCGGAAGAGTTTGGCTCCACATTGCGAGTCATAGGACTCGACACGCAAGAGGATGGCGATCACGGTGGCAAACCCGCGACCCAAGTAATGGCGATGCGGAGAGCGCACGATGCGGCTGCCAAGGCGATACACGCGGCTACCCCAGATGGAGTCGACTTGATTATCATAAAAAGCTGCATAGCGGACCATATTAGGTACTTCCCAGAGCGGGGTCGCAAGATCGGCGTCCCAATAACCTACCCAGGTAGCTTTTGAAAGCATGGGATGCTTGGCTACATGGAGCATACCCTCACGCACAGCCGCAGCCTTGCCGCCATTCTGCGGGCAGCGATGTACATGCATGTTGGTCTTTCCTTCAATAAACTTTTGAATGCGTGGAACCGTATTGTCTTTAGATCCGTCATCAACAAATAGGACTTGGATTTCACCCTGTGCACCTTCTTCAAAGGCTTCAAGATCAAGACGCTTTTCTTCGTTATAGCAAGGAACAACAAGTACTATCATTTAACCATTACCCTTTTTCTAAAGACAAAATTGTACTTCCCTTTAGGCTAGGATTCTAGTGACTTCTTTTCCCATTCATAAGCCGTTTTACAGATAAGTTCCAAATCGTTGTATTGAGGTTTCCAACCCAGCACTGTTTGGATCTTGGCGGAATCTGCAACGATCGCCGCCGCATCCCCGACCCGACGAGGAGATTCTTTGATATTTAAGGATTTGCCACAAACTTTTTCCACTGTATTTAGCACATCGCGAACTGAGTAGCCATGCCCATAACCGACGTTAAAGATCTCGGAAGCTCCACCCTTTTTAAGATGTTCAAGAGCCTTCACATGGGCGACTGCCAAGTCATCAACATGAATGTAGTCCCGGACCCCCGTGCCATCCGCTGTTGGGTAATCTGTTCCAAATATTTCTATTTGTGCGCGTTTACCGCATGCCGCTTCGACGGCTACTTTTACCAAGTGTGTGGCGTCTTTCGTGCGCTGCCCGTTACCACCTTCAACGGCAGCTCCTGCGACGTTGAAATATCTCAAAATCACATAACTGAATGGGCAAGTTTTTCCAAAATCTTCTATGATTTTTTCAGACATAAGTTTACTAGCACCATAGGGATTCAGTGGCCCCGTCTGTGATGTTTCCGTAACCGGAACCTTAGCGGGATTTCCATAAACGGCCGCAGTGGAAGAGAAAATGAATTTATCAACACCAGCCTGAGCACAAGCCTCGAGAGTTTTTAAAGTTCCAAAGACATTATTTTCGTAGTACTCAAGTGGCATTTCAACGGATTCAGGTACAATAAGTTTTGCAGCAAAATGAATTACTGCTTCTACTTTTTTCTCTTTCATTGTCCGCACTAATAAATCTCGATCTCGTATATCTCCCGTGATTAATAATACACTTGGAGGCAAAGAATCACGAAATCCAGTCGAAAGATTATCATATACGATCGGCGTATAACCAGCTTCGATGAGCTTACGAACTGTATGCGACCCAATGTAACCAGCGCCACCTGTAACCAATACATTCATGGCTATCGCCCTCTTCCTAAAACTACGACACTGATTGTTTTCAATACGATCATAAAATCCAGAACTAATGAGTAGTGCTTAATATAAAATAAATCATACTGAAGCTTTTCTTTGGCATCTTCTACACTTGCCCCATAAGGGTAAAGCACCTGAGCCCAACCAGTGATCCCGGGGCGAACTAAGTGGCGCAAGTTATAAAAGGGAATCTCCTGTTCGAGATCCAAATTAAACTCCGGGCGCTCTGGACGTGGCCCAATAAAACTCATGTCGCCATTTAATACATTCCACAACTGAGGCAACTCATCTAACCGAGTAAGGCGGATGAATTTTCCAACTCGCGTAATTCGAGAATCATTTTGCATGGCCCACTTGGCACCGCCACTCTCGGCATCACTCCGCATGGAACGAAATTTATAAATTCTAAACTCTTCGCCGTCTTTTCCAGTACGAATTTGGCTATAAATCGCCCCACCTGGAGATTCTAATTTTACAGCGATGGCCGTTATGAGCATAAATGGCCAGGTAATTGCCAGCAAAAGCACGGACAGAACCACATCAGCTAAGCGTTTTACACGAAGTCCGATAGGATTATGAACCAAGCCAAAGCCCTCAGAAAGTACAAACCAGTCGTGTTCAAGGTAATAGATCGGAACCTTTCGCCAAGTCCACTCATAGAACAATGATAGATCTTGCACAGCCTGCCCAGCAAAGCGGGCCTTCATTAGCTCTGGACCTAATTCATGATTCAACTCTTGCGAAGTCGTAGCCACCACGACTGTATGCCATACCTTGCCAAGATAGTTTTCAAGCTCTTCCCACTGCGATTGAGCCAAAACAGTGACTTGCCCAGAAAAGGAATTTTTTTTCAAATCAGCCATTAAGCTATCTTTGATTCTTTCATTTACAACAAAGAGCCAATCGGAACTCGCACGAATCTTTTCAAAGTATTTTACTAATGCCACCCGATAGACGGATGAAGCTAAGTAAAACCCTAAAAGGGATCCCAATAAAACACCCCGCCCAAAGAGCCCTGTGCGATCTTTACTGAGTAAATAACCAACAAGTACCACTGCAAAAAAACTAATTACAATGGCAACGCCCTGACGAAAGAACAAAACCATGTTTTTTAGTTTGCCGTCTAGGTCGTAGCAGCCAAAAATATACAATCCAGCCAAGGTCAGGACGATAATAAACCACAGGCCACGAGTTACAAAAATCTCACTACCAACGTAGCCAAAGCGAAGGTAATAGACCAACGCCGTGATGCCCAATAAAACAGCAGAATCCCAGAGCATTATGATGGCTTTTAATCGTTGAGTCAGACGCGGTCGAATTTTAAGCATTCCTAAATCCTTAGTTCCTCTTTTTGTAGCATCTTTTATACCCTGTTTACAAGGTGGAGGAACCACTTAGGATGTTTTCAAAATGCCGCAATTTAGCTCATGCGTTACTTGCTTGAATTCGCCCACTGAAAATAGCAATATCCATTCATGCCGAGCCTAGCCCCAAATAAAGTCTCAAAAACCACTGGCGTTTTATTATTACTTTTTGCGATCTCCGTGATTATTTCACAGAGCCTGATGGATTTATTTTCCACTGTCCTTTGTCTGTATTTGGCATATCAATGGTTTCAATATCGCCAACAGACTCCACGCCTAGTTGTGACACCAAAAATGGGCTTCGATTGGCTCTGGGGCGTATGGCTTGCAGTGGCTGCCATTGGCTTTGCCTTGAATGTTCCACCACCTATAGAGACCCCGAGTCACTTCTGGCTCGTTCGCCTTGTAGAATTTAAATGGATTCTCATACTGTATTTTATGGTGGGGTCGCTGCAAATTGGGAGTTTTAAAGAAAGTGGCCTCAAGTGGTTCAATGCGGCCATCTTAATTTGTTCTATTTACGCTCTCATAGATTACTTCATACAATCATATAATAACCCAAATATAGAAATTCGACTGGGTGGCCTTTTCCAATTTGCGATGACGTATGCACACTCTTACGGAATCTTTCTTTGTGTACTCTTTGGGATTTTTCTTTCCACGAAAAAGTCACTCAGCAAAAAGCAATTTCTTTTTTCAGCAACGACGTTTCTTATTGTAGGCGCCTCGGTACTATTCACCTTTACTCGTGGAGCCTGGATTGCAGCGGCCATTGCAATTGTTGTAATAAGCTTTTTAAAAAGTATTCGGACTGGTATTACTGCAATCATTACACTGCTCGTTTTAGGGGCAGGTCTTTACCTCATGGTGCCATCGATTAAAAATCGAATCGACTTTACAGCAAAAGTAGCTGAAGCAAAAACCGCTAAGGAAAGCTATGACACTGAAAGAGTTGTTCTTTGGAAGACCAACTTGATGATATTTCAGGATCACCCATGGTTTGGTACCGGCTATGGTCAAAACAAATTTAAGCTCCGTGAATACTATGAAAAGCAAGGACTACCAAAGGATCAATTCATAGGGCACGCCCATAATCAGTATCTACACCTACTGGCAGGTACGGGAATCTTAGGACTCGCTTGCTATTTAGGTGTACTAGGTACGGTTTTTCTTATGACACTCTTTGCCTATTACAAAACTCCTGAAAGTAATACCCTTTACAAAGGCCTTGCGCTTGGTTCATTAGGCGGACAAATATTTTTTGCAGTTGGTGGCCTGACCGAGTCCAACTTCGAACACTCAAAAGTTCGTTTTGCAATCATGCTGGCTTGGGCCTTTGGTATTTGGCTTTACAGAGCCAGCAAGCCTAACTCACAAAAGTCTTAATTTGACGGTGCTACACCCTTTGACTGGATAGATATTGATTTAACGCCAAAGTAATCAGCCATGGCCCTATTGTCGCCTTCGCTTGGATTCTCACTAATCTCTGCGAAAAAGATAGTTTCAGGATGGAAGCTCAGGGCCGGAACTACGATATCTTTATCTCGAGATTCAGGATCTTCTAGAACCGCGATCCGTTGGGCCTGTTCTGAAGCATAAATAGGCGCCCGGTATAACAAGTCAGCCCATGCAACACCAAAATTACTAACCGCAAACAAACTTAAAATAAAAACGGCGGCGTGGAATTTTGCAGGATATTTCTTAATTATAGCATCATAGATCTTTTGAGATTTAATCGGCTGGCTCCACAAATACTGACAGTACATTAAAATCAAAAACACCAAATGCATATAGCAATAAAGGTTCATCGCTCGACGAGCTGGTGCGCCTCCCATAGCCCAGTGAGCGGGCGCCAAAAACAGAAAGCAAGTACTCAAATAAAACAAGACCGTTAAGATACGCGCATTTTTCGAGAAAATACTCGGATGGATTTTTCCTTTCAAGCCGCTCAAAAATGAAAATGCCGCTATAAAAAATAAAATAATGGAGGGCTTGGTATATCTGAAAAACAACTCAACAATCAGCCCTAATGGTCTAAATATTGTGAATAAAATATTGTGATTGTTCGGAAATAGCGCGCCTCGCACAAGGTTCCCAGGCGCCCGATATACAATGTAAAAACCAATAAGCCCGACAACAATTGGAACTAACAATGCAAAAGGAAATTTCCGATAAATAAGGAATCTTACCAAAATTAGTACGGAAATAAAATACAACCACACAACGACCAGGGACTCATTCACCCCTGGCATTAAAAAAGAAAGTACTGAGAGTACAAAAATGTCGCGAATTTTATTTTTTTCCC
This sequence comes from Pseudobdellovibrionaceae bacterium, assembly GCA_039810425.1. GTDB lineage: Bacteria > Bdellovibrionota > Bdellovibrionia > Bdellovibrionales > Bdellovibrionaceae > JACMRP01. Next base: position 25,466 of record JBDHWW010000035.1, read on the forward strand.
AATCTGGCGTTGTGGTCATCGACAATGACAGGCCGGTGGACGAAAAATAGTAAGCAATACCTAATAAAAATATCACCAAAGATAGTGTGTAGTTCACAACCCCCGGGTACCAGTTAAAAGCTTCGGTTATACTTGGCATCTCACAGATGTACAGGACTAAGAAAAATACATACATCACTCGGGTCAAACGACTATCAAATTTTGGCCCCAAAAGTGCACGGACAAATGCCCAACATGCTCCTAGAAACGTCAAGTACGTGATGATACCAACCCACTTATACCCAAGGAAGGATCGAAATACGACGGGGCTTAGACTCATTAAAGCCGTTGCCACATATCGTCCCGACCATTCGTTATAATAATACTCTTGCGTCCCTAAAAAACCTTTTGCAAGCGTGATCAAGGAATAAGGGTAATCATCTGCACTTGGATAACTAAAAAAACCTAAAAACAAACATGGAGTCAAAAACGCCAATACAATTGCGACAAGTCGATTTTTATCGATGTAGTTTAAAAGATCTTTCAATGCCTCTCCTGTCGACGCTCTTCTAGGGATTGAACCCAATCAGAAACTATTTTCGAAAAACTCAATTTCGAAATCACAAACTCCCTGTTTCTTTCCCCCATTTGCAGCCTTCGAGCCGATTCGAGCTTCATGCTCATGAACGCATTTGCCAAGGCTTCGGGCTGTTCGGGCTCGATGATCACCCCTCCGTCAATAGACTTGAGCAATTCAGCCCCTTCACCAAATCCTGCATACAAGATCGGTTTTTTCATGGCCATTAAGGGAAACATTTTTGCCGGGCGTGTCTCATTTGCCAGTGGCGAGTTTCGCATATGGATAAGCCCCAAGTCTGCAGAATCGATATAACTGACTAGTTCTTTAGGCGGTACGGGATCACAAAAGGTTACATTTCTAAGACCAACAGTTCGCGAATACTCTTGAAGTTTATCTTTTTCAGAGCCGCCACCGACAAAAACAAAATGCAGGGAGGGATCTTTTGACTGAAGAATTTCCGCCGCCATAAGTACCTTTTCAAGTGCATGGGCGTAACCATGGTTTCCGGGATAAATTGCCAAAAACTTATCCTCTAACCCCAACTTCTGCTTCATAGTTTGACTGCCTGTGGGTTCAAACATCGAAGTATCCACACCATTAGGCAAAAAGAGAATCTTTTCTAGTGGAACGCCTTTTTCCTGAAGTAGGCACTCCCGGATACCTTCAGTCACTGCAGTCACATAATCAGCCTGGCGATAGCTCCAAAGCTCGAGCCATCCTGCCAATTTCAAAAAAACTTTTCCGCCAAGGCCTTGAATATGTTCAACTGATCTCGGCCACAAATCCGAGACGTTAAAGACCATGTCTGCGCTCCAAAGCTTAGAGTAAAACCAACCAGGGATGGACAAAAACAATGGGCCTGAATTCACAAAAACAACGTCAGGCTTTTGGCACTTAAAAACACCAAAAAATGCCGTAAATGCAAAACTTAGATAATTTAAAAGTCGTTTGATTGTTTTACCTTGCGAGGGGTAACACCAAAAATGATGGACATCGATCCCATTCCATTTATCTTTGATATAAAATCTATTTCTATACTCAGGAGCAATTACTCCGGTCGGATAATTTGGCATACAGGTGACGACTTCAACTTCATGACCAGCTTTACTTAGCTCTTGAGCAACGGCGGCTAAGCGAGTTTGCGCTGCACCTACTTCAGGGGGAAAATATTGCGTCAGTATTAGAAATCTCATTAAAACCCATAATTTAGTTGATTTAACGCCATCCGTAATAACATATTAACTAACTAGAGTATTCAAAAAAATACATCCTGTAAATGCCTATAAGGACCCTATGAACCAACGCACATATAAGATCTGCACTCATTGCGTAATGGACACATCGGATCATAACATTCAGTTTGATCAAGCAGGCGTCTGTAATCATTGTCACAACTATGAAGTCGGCGCACTCAAGTTCAAACAAATTCCAACGACTCCTTTAGATCAGCTTTTTCAAAAGCTCAAAGAAAACGGGAAGGGCAAGCCCTATGACGCAATTATGGGCCTCAGCGGTGGAGTGGACTCGTCTTATCTAGCTTGGCTTGCCGCTCAAAACGGCGTCCGCGTTCTGGCTATCCACCTCGATAATGGATGGAATTCTGAAATCGCCGTTCAAAATATATATAACATCGTCAACAAGCTGAACTTTGACCTCTACACTCACGTTATCGACTGGGAAGAGTTCGCAAGCCTGCAGCGTGCCTTCTTGAAAGCAGACGTCATCGATATTGAACTTCTATCGGATCATGCGATTTTCTCCGTAATCATGAATCAGGCAAAAAAACATGGAATCCGCTACATTCTTTCGGGCGCAAACTTCGTGACAGAATCTATTTTACCAAAAAGCTGGGTTCATAGAAAATCGGATTTCACGCATATTAAGGCTATTAATAAAATCTATGGCGAGCGCTCGATCAAAACGTTCCCTCACGCAAGCACCTTTGACATGGCAGTTTCGACATTTGTCCGTGGCTATAAAACACTGAAACCTTTGAATCACATTCAGTACGTAAAATCCGATGCCATGGAAATTATCAAAAAAGAACTTGGCTGGGTCGACTACGGCGGCAAGCACTATGAGTCACTCTTCACTAAGTTCTACCAAGCTTATATTTTGCCGACGAAGTTTCATGTCGATAAAAGAAGAGCTCATCTATCGAACTTGATTTGCTCTGGCCAAATGACCCGCGACCAAGCGCTGGCCGTCCTCGACAAACCGCTTTACGAAAAGAATGATTTTGAACGCGATAAGGATTTATTCTTAAAAAAACTCTCAATCTCTGAGGAGTTTTTCCAAGAGTACCTGAAACGTCCTGAAAAACAGCATTCGTTCTATAAAACGGATGATAAAGCGTACAAGGTATTACTAAAAATCAAAGAGATGTTGAAATACGAAATCTAATATGAAGGTTAACGGCAAGTTACTTAAAGATATCTTTATCCATATTGGCGGAGACTTTCTTTCTAAGGCGATTCCGTTCCTTCTACTCCCCGTCCTGACCCGCTATCTGTCATCCTATGACTACGGCATTGTCGGGAATTATCAGTCTGTGGTTTCCATTTTAACTTCGCTGATTGGGCTTTCTTCAAGTGCGTGGCTTGCAACTGAGTATTACTCGAACGCAGAAGGTTTAAAACAAAAGAATTTTCAATCCTGTTTGGCATTTATCCTGATTACAGCACTGATTGTTTTTGCGTTGATACTGGTTCTGCCAGAAGCCTTGACTGAGAAGATCGGACTCACCAGAGAAATCTTAGGATTGGCCGGCCTTCATGCCACCGGAGCTGCGATTATTGCAGTTGTTTTATCTCAATTTCAGGTTTCAAAACGTGCGCTGCAATTTGCCAGTCTGAATTTCACGCTGATTTTCTTTAGTACTGCCATCGCCCTTTGGATGATCATTAGTCAGAAGATGGGGTATATGGGAAGAATTTATTCTTTTCTTATAGCCTATACGCCAGTGGCCTTATATTACTTTTTCCAAGCTCGACCACTACATACATTTAAAACCGAGGCTAGCAAACGTCGTTTAACTGAGATTGCAAGGTTTGGCCTGCCATTAGTACCCCATGAGCTTTCTTCGTGGATCTCAAACTATATCGACCGAGTTTTCATCAGCACGCTGATTTCCATTGAGTCCGCCGGCATCTATACCGTCGTCTTTCAAATTTGCTATGCTTACGAGGCTCTGCTAATCGCAACCAACCGCGGTATTGTTCCTTACATGTATGAAGACATGAGCCGTGCCAAGGAAAATCCAGAAGCTGTCCCAAAAATCTGGAAACGCATCCGTATCCTTATTGCGGCTTCAACCACCATCTACCTCATCGGTCTAACTTGCGGGCCATTCCTCTACAAACATTTTATCGGTGGGGATTTCCAACAAGGTCTTGTAGTCTTGCCTATTCTTCTGACGGCATTTTACCTAAAAACCTATTACTACCTTTTCGTAAATTTCATTTTCTACAGTAAAAAAACACTGCGCTTATCCAGCATTACAGCTTTAGTCGCTGTGGCACAGGCTGGATTGTCTTTCGCACTCATCAAACAGATCGGAATATTTGGCCCGGCCTGGGCCGCCCTTGGCGGATCACTGCTCACATCTGGCCTTGTGGTTTGGTTTGGTGTGAAAGAAATTAAAGCTCTTAGCAAAAGCCACTAGTTTTTAAGAAGCGATTTCACAATCTCGACGAGTTCTTTCACAATAACGGAAACGCCATCATCTTGCCCAACGTGAAACTTATAAAAATCATGTTGTCTTTTTCTAAATTCCTCAGGATTCTCCTGGATCTTCCCGATGATTTCCTGAAAGTCAGCAAGTGAATTCTTCTCGGTCAGGCAAGGCAGTTTAAATAAGCCCATTTGTAAGTAGGAGTTGTCATCATAGTTGGACATATAAATACTGACTGCTGGAAGTTTTTTAGCGCCCGCCTCAAGAGCCGAATTGGAATAGTGATGCACCAAAAGATCCGGTTGGATCCTATCAATCAAATCTCCAACGAGCTGATCGCCTGTACAGAGATTAAAGCTATTCCGACAACGAGTCTCAAAGGCCTCATCTTTTTTAGCTACGGGGTGCGGCTTATAGTAAACCTCAGCATCCATTTTACTTAGCCATTCATATGTTCGGTCCATCACCGCCGACTGAATAGCAGATTCCTTCTCGTCAGCGGGAAGGAACCAAGTGCCCATATAAAGTACTTTCATTTTTGAACGATTTTCTTTGATCAGCACCGTTTCTTTTGTTGCGCGTGCTAAAAAAGGGCTTCCTGAAATAACAAAACGGTCGGTCTCTCCGTACTTGTTTTGACAATGTCTTAGGTTCTCAATCGAACTCTCGCCAAAGACAAAGAAGCAATGAAAGTCTGTCATAAAATGCCATGGCCCCTGAGGAATCACCGCATGAGCAATATTTACGTACTTACCACCAGCTTGAGTCATCGCCCTCTTAAGATACGGAGAAAGATATAAACAATCCTCAAGAGTTACGATGACTTTGGGACGATATTTGACGCAGACAAAGCGCGTATACCAGCGCTCAAAGAGAAAAATAATTCCGGCACCCAAATCTTTCCACGAAGGTACAAGCTCACGGTGTTGAATAATTTTTTTTCGGTCAAAAACAATCTGCTCGACCGTAAAGCCGGCTTCTTTCAGTCGACCCACGATCGCGGCCGTTTTCTGAATTTCATTCTCATAAACATGGATAAAAAGAAAGTCTGTGGCTTTCACTTCGGGCAGCTTTAAAAAGAGCCCAGCCAAAAGCGTGGCTGTATCTAAAGCATAACGAAGCAATATGAACTTTATCTTGAGGATGCCTGGCTTTAACTGAGCCATGTATGCCCAAACAGCTTTCAACTTGCTGGTTTCTTCTACAGTCAGTGTTAAATCAATAAATGCCACGTTACCCCTCGAATTACGTACCCGATTGTATTTTGCCGCCCCCTAAATCTATATACGCGGCGGGTTATCTTAGTTGGAATTTGCAAACCTTCCTGAAATCTTAAAAAATCACCGCAAAGATATGATCGGACTTGTAGACTTAGACATCGGAAATATTGGTTCTATTTCAAATATGCTGCGCCGGCTTGGCGTTGAGCATGTGATTTCCAAAGATCTCACAGTACTGGAAAAGGCATCAAAACTGATTCTTCCAGGCGTGGGTGCTTTTGATAGCGTAATGGGCCGAGTTCAAGAAATGCAACTCGTCCCCTTTCTAGAAGAACAAGTCTGCCAGAAAAAGAAACCCTTTATGGGCGTCTGCGTGGGCATGCAAATTCTTGCAAATGCCAGCGAAGAAGGAAATCTTCAAGGCCTCGGCTGGATTCCCGGCCAAGTTAAAAAATTCACATTTGAAGGCGAAGTCACTAAGTTGCGCGTCCCGCATATGGGTTGGAACAAAGTCAACCCAACCAGCTCCGACCTTATTTTCAAGGATCAAAATCCTGAAGATGCTTTCTTTTACTTTGTCCATTCTTACTACTATGAAGTTGCGGACCCAATGTCTTCTTTAGCGACAACCACTTACGGAAAAGAATTCACTTCGATCGTAAAGAAAGACAATATCTACGGAGTTCAGTTCCATCCTGAGAAAAGTCACAAACACGGCCTCCTTCTTTTCAAAAACTTTTCGGAAATCCCATGCTAAGACCACGTATTATCCCAGTCCTTCAGATCATGGGCCAAGGCCTTTACAAGACTGTTGAATTTAAACATCCCTCCTATGTCGGCGACCCTTTGATTGCAGTTAAAATTTTCAACGATAAAGAAGTCGATGAGATTCTTGTTGTCGATCTCAATGCAACTCGAGGTGCGAATAAGCCTCGCTTTGATTACCTTAAACAATTAGCTTCGGAAAGCTTTGTACCTCTTGCCTATGGTGGTGGCGTCAGCACTCTCAAAGAAGTTGAAACGCTCATAAAAATCGGTTTTGAAAAGGTAGTGTTTAACTCATCTCTTAAAAATGGTTTTGATCTTGTTACAGCCTCGGCAAACCTGATCGGGTCACAAAGCGTTGTGGTCAGCATCGATTACAAGAAAAAGCTTTTTGGTAAAAAAGAGGTCTACTTTAACGCAGGAACTACCTCAAGTGGAATGACTCCGGTCGAATTTGCTCTAAAAGCTGAAGCTGCTGGCGCCGGCGAGTTGATTGTCCAAAGCATTGAAAAAGATGGCACTCAAAAAGGCTATGATGTCGATACTATTTCTGAAATCGCGGCAGCTGTGAAAATTCCGGTAGTTGGCTGCGGTGGTGCTGCTAACTACCAAAACTGTATTGACGTGATCAAAGATGGACATGCATCAGCGGCAGCTGCTGGTGCCCTCTTCGTTTACCAAGGCAAGTTTAAGGCCGTCCTAATTAACTATCCACAACGCAAGTGGATCCAACAACAACTTGGATACTAAAATATGCGATTATTAGAAATCGAACGACTGAGAGCTTTTGCAGTAGTAATGGTTATCATTGGGAGAAATTTTGGAAAGTTGTGGACGGCTGACAAAAGAAACATAGCGGCATAACCTTGTTGGTGCATAAACCAACC
>JBDHWW010000036.1:0-32073 GCA_039810425.1 Pseudobdellovibrionaceae bacterium
CAGGGCTTGTTTTAGCCAAAGAAATTTGGCGAAGGAAAAATATTGCCCAAAGGGGATTGCTTTCTTACAGAAGAAGTATTGAAGGCCAAAGGATTTAACGAGCTAGCGGATTCTTTTTGATGAACCTAAGTCGATAAAGTTCTTACGGGAGTCTTTAATTTATAGCCGAGATTTGAAGCCAATGGTCCATGTTAGTCTTAGGACTTCATGGGCCTTGGTGTTTAAAAAGTTTATTCAGGAAGCCGTGAGGCATTAATCAAATCAGAAAACCAACTTGATAAATCAGGTAACAATATTCCCTCATCACCTAATTTCTTGAGACTCATTGTCCAGTCTTGTTCGACTCCGTACGGAGAATGATTTTCGCTGTTTGGTTCGCTCGTGCGAAGATAGGGCTTACCCGTTTTTCGCTCTATCAGCCGCATAAACTCCCGAAGTTCAATATCCCCAGGGCAGGCGCAATTGACAGGACCGAGAAGATTCGATTCGGCTATTTTGAGTAAAGTGCTGCCCGCTATGTCTGACCGAATAAAACCGAGACGTGCTTTTTCATTAGGAAAATAAATAGGCAATTCTTGGGAGCATCTTTTAATGTGCCAATCAAATCGCCCCGTATAATCGTCGGTGCCGATAACGAGAGGCATTCGGGCCATGACCGGATGAAGTTTAGAAAATTTGGCGAAGGCCCATTCGGACTGTCTTTTTGCTTCGGCGTAATCCTCTTCCGCTGAGACTTCTTTCGAGAATGAATGAATAACGGGATCAAATTTACTTTCTGGAATTGAAAGACCGTAGCCATAAACGGATTGGGAGGACGTGAAAAGAACCCGCTCCGTCAGTCCTTCAAGCAGTTCGCAAATGGTAAGGGCTTCTTTCGCAGTAAAGCAAACCTGGTCGAAAACCAAATCCCATGTCTGACCTTTCAACGCAGTTTCTAATTCACTTCGTTCAAGTCGATTGGCTTTAATTCTACGGACTTGGCTGCCCAAACCGTCGTCGTGCCGACCGCGATTTAAAAGTGTGACGTCATAGCCAGATTCGAGAAGCGAAAGAGTGAGGTGGCGTCCAAAAAAACGATTACCACCAATAACAAGCGCTCGCTTTTGAATCATACAGAACCTTGAACGCCCTGAAGAATCATGCCTGTTTGAATCTCGACCTGCTTCTTGACCGAAACGGGCACGAGCTGAAATGAGTTTTCGTACTTTTCGAAAAGTGAATCAAAGGCCTTCTGGTGTTCCTGGACGAGTTGAGAAGCCTTTTGATTTCCTTCAAGGCATTTAATAAATAAGCGATGACGTTTAAGTTCGTTTTCGATGGGCGTCAGCTTTTCAAAAGTTGTTACATCACACTTCTGTGCTTTTTCGCCTTCATACCGAGGGAGATTGCTTTCTTCATTGGCCATTCCCTCGGGCGCTACTTTTAAAGTGAAAAGTGCGGACTTATACCAAGGATTTTTTGGGTCCGGATTATATCTCGTGATAATATCCATATCTTGGATTCTCTGCTGGTGGACAGCACGGTCTATTTCCAATCCACGTCGTTTTAAGTCAATCAGTGGGACATCGACGTCCTCAAGGGAAATAAAGTCTCCGCCCGCAAGAAACATCGGAAGTTCAGAAATCAGACCAAATTTTCCGCCACATTTACGCAAAACATATTCGTAGGTAGACATCTTCATCATGGCGAGGATTTGCGGAGCATTTTTATATTCTTCCGCATATGACTCAACCGAAGGTGCTCCGATAAATCCTGGTGCGATATAGGTTAAAGTGGCGTCTCCCTTTGGTTTGTAGTCCCAGATGGGTAACCGATGGGTTTCGCAAAGGCGAGAAAGTCCAGCAATAACTTTCTGATTTTGAAAGTCACGGTCTACAACAAAAAGCGAGCCGCCTAAAACGTGGGTCGTATGAAGAGTTACGTAGTATTCAATCCGCCCCTTGTAACGGTCTATATTTTTTCTGAAGAAGGCCACCTCAGGGCGAATTTCTTGTGTTTCTGATACCGGAATTCCGTGCTCACAATCTTCAGACGGTTGATTATTGCGGTAGTTATTCAAAAAGTAAGATTTGTAAGTCAGGTCCTTGGCCCACGCTTCGTTAAGAGCACTTCCGTCAGGGTCAAGCATCGGAAAAATCGAAAAAGTAAAATTATTTAGAAGCTCATCAAAATGAGATGAAGATGTAAGCTCACGAATAAAATTATAAGTTGTTGCGATACCAACTGGTTCATCAGAATGGGCTCCAGAGGTCACACCAATTACTTTGGGGCCTCGGCCAATAGCGCAGAATAAAAGTTGACGTCCTTCGCGCGAAAGCCCTGTGGTGTCGACAAAGACGTCTTTTTTGCCACGGATGCTTTCAAGCAATTCAAGCACTTCTTTATGACTGGGAACCTGCTCCGCTCCTGTAAAATTGAACTTAGGGATATTCATACTTTTCTCCTGCGTGCGGATGCTTTTACTCGCTTTTTATTTTTCCGTCCTGGCGTTTTTTGACTTTTTTGAACTCGATGGGATTCGGGCGTTGCGCGAATATACTCTTTGAACTGCTTGTAAAATCGCCCCAAATCACCATAACCAGCCAAGGCTGCGGCTTCTGCCGCCGGTTTTCCCGCAAGCAGATGAAACATGGCGACCGTCACGCGAAGGCCACGCTTATAGGCCATAGGTGGAAAGCCATAAGAAGCGCGAAATTGTCTGGAAATAACTGCGCTGGAAGTTTTGAGCTGGCGCGAGATAGCCGCCATCGAAATATCATCGGCAAATTTTTGATCGAGAAGATTTTTAACCCGAACGGCGGTGCCACTTGGTTTGGGTTGTAGGGGGACTTCAACGTCAGGCATATGACTTCGCAAGAAAGAAGAGACTTCGGCAAATGTTTTAGGAGTTGGCTCTTTTGAATAGATAAGGCACGGGGTTTGGGGCCAATGAGGTTCAGGAGGTGTAGCCGAAAATAGGCCTTCTATTTCAACACGGGTTCCTGCCTCATCGTACTCACTTGTCCAATCATAGGGTGGTACATACAGGTAGACTACTTTTTTAGACGCGACGAATTTTGAGCCGGATTTCCACGAGGTTTTTCCACTCAGCGTCTTCACTCGGATGAGCATCCAAAAAGGACCGGTAATGTCCATTCCATGACCCGCGCTCTTAACGTCGTATCTCTTCTCTACAAGGAAAAGATTCTTTTCAAGTTCTGAGCAGCGGATGAAATTGATATTTGAACGTTCTTTTCCCAAGCGACAGTGTCTCCATTAAATTTATTCACGACACCTTTTTGAGTCGGGTTTGTTGATTCATCAACTGGTGAATCATTTGAATGCCCTCTTCTTGAAGGGCGTAGCCAAGATAATATTTTTCGCAAACTAGAACGCTGTTGCCGAGAGCCTTCGCAATCAGGGAGATGGATACCCCTGAATTAAGCAGGTGAACGGCATAGCTGTGACGGCAGTCGTGAGTCTTAAGATTTTGTTTTTCGCTCTCTTTGGGAAATGTCAGACGACCCGCTTTTTTAATCAGTCGACTGTATTCAATGTCCCTCAGTTTTTCCTTAGTGGCCCGGTCAAGGTCGGCCCATGCTTGGACTCTTTGAAAATTATTTTGAACGACGTAGGCGACTCGTTCTTTTCCAGTTTTCGTGGATGTGACTTTTTTGGAGTCTTTCAGCATTTGAGAGTAAACGGCTAACTGATTGCCGTCTAAGAGGTTAAACTGTCGGCCTGTCTTGATGTCTTTTTGCCGCTTCCCAAAAAGAGCAAAGGCTTCGCCAGTGCGTAGTCCTGTATAAAATAATGTGAAGAAAAGATTTTTGATGTCTTCTTTGAATTCTAAAAACTCCGTAGGGATTTCTAAGTTTCCAACGAGATTCAAAAATTCCGATTCCGTGAAGATGGTCGGCACTTCGTTGTATTCGGCGGCTTCGAGCCTTTCACGGCGACCGATGAAGCCAAGCAGTGAGTTAAGACGAGAGCAAACCCGACGGTGAATGTTATTACGGTCAATTTTGTTGACCGCTTTTTGAAGTTCTTTGCGAGTGGCGGTTTTAAGGGAAAGGTTCTCACGGTCAATAACTAAAACGGCACGGGTGAAGCCCTGTTCATGTCCCTTGGGGTTTACGATTTTTCGGTCTTCAATTCGTTCAGCCACGAAGTCGGCAAGGATTTTTTGATTATCAATGTGTTTAACGAGCCTGACTTTTCCATCTCTGATTTGTTGGCTTTTGTGAACCTCTGAGCGGATTTCTTTTGCGAGTCTTAAAAGTTCATCTCGCTTGGTTTCTGTCTGTTTGGATTTTTCCCAGTCGTGATTGAGGGCCTTGATGCGGTCGTTAGTGATAGTCTCAGCTTTTTTCGTGCCGTCCTTGTAGTGGACGACCTTTAGAATGGCAAAAGTTCCACGACCCTTAAAGTCAGGATATTTGATAGTAAAATTGATTCTTTGAATGGCATTCGTCATCTCCGTCATTTTCGGTATTTCCCTAAAGTTTCTGAACGAGACGAATGGACGAAAGGCGATGCCGTCGTCGTTTTTGTTCAGTTTAAAATTTAGGTGAATACGAAGATTTAAAAAGTAATTGTTTAGAAGTTTTAAATGTTGCGAACCTTCGGTTCGACAATGGTGGCCCCGGGGAGAATCGAACTCCCACGCCCTTGCGGGCACTGGATTTTCTTACCACTCTGGTTTTCACCAGCTCACTGATACTTTGAGGTTCAGGGAGTTTGTGGTCTGGACTATGCCTTGACCGTGAAGCCTTACGGCTTGTTAGGTCCCGCTCGTCTAGTCTCTACACCTTCCGAAGAGATTTCTCTCTAAGGCTTGGCTCGGCATTAGCAATCTCATTAAAGAGATAAGCCTTCACCGAATTTGGGCGGTTCTACTCCGAGGGTTTCCCCAAGGGCACTCAAGTTATGCTGACTTTTTATGAGGTCAGCGGTCTGAGTCCAGCGCGTCTACCAATTCCACCACAGGGCCGTTGTGAAAAGTGAAATACGTTCTAATGGAAATAGGCCGCTTCGGACAAGTGGTTTTTCACAGTTCATGAATCTATTGCGCACTGAGTTAGTTTCTGTGGCGGTCGGTGTTTTTCGAGAATATACTCCCGGAGCTTCAAAACAACAAATTTTGGGAGAGTTTCATGAAAATGTTCGCGATTCTTTTTGCATTTTTGAGTCTCAATACGGCCATGGCCGCGGATCCTTTTGTTCAAGTTATCATCAACGGTCAGACTTATAACTGCTCGGGCGGTGATAGCTCGGAAACTGCCTGCTTGAAAGTGGTTGATGCTGCCAATGCCAAATTCAAGGCTTGTGTGGCGGCGGGGTATTCTGGCGGCAGTTGCTACAATTTAGCTTTTTCAGGCAAGAAAGTGAATGACTGTACGATGTGGTCTGATGCTTGTAACGATGCCTGTAAGCAGGCTGGTTATTCAGCAGGTTCTTGCTATAATTCTTGCTTCCAATAAGTACTGTTAAAAACGAAAAAAGCCATGGCTCAAAACCATGGCTTTTTTTTATGTCTATTTTAGATCGTACTAGAAAGCGTAGATAAGGCGGGCGTTAGTCGAAGTCAGTTGGTTCGGCACTTCGGACATGTCCTTTTTAAAGCCCTTTTCCACGTTGCCGGTGACCTTCTTTTTAATGTCGGCTTTCTTTGTCTTCGTTGTGGAAGTGCCTTGAGCAAGGGCCGGGCCATTTGAAATAACTTCAGGCCCTGTCACTAATCTTGTCACAAAATGAGATTTTAGGGCCAAAATGCCCCTCACTCCACACTCGGGAAGGGGCTTTGATATCAAATACTTAAGCGTAAACGACGAAAAGCGTCATTTTTGGCACAGGGGTTGCTTTGTCTTGCTTGGAATCAAAAAGCTAAACCACGAGGAGAACACTATGACGAAGTATTTCTATATCCTTGCGGCTCTAAGTATCGTTCCGAATTTGAGTTTAGCTCAGGCGGGGAACTTCGATGCCGAGGTCGATCAAGAACTCGACCAAATGTATGCGAATAAGCAGGCAGCAGTTGCTACAAATCCAGCTCCGACAACGGCAGCAGTGGGAGGAGCAGCGGCTCAGGGCAGTCAACCGATTTATATCTTAAATCAAGCGACACCGACGTCCACGGCAACAGCTCAATCAGCCCAGGTGCAAAAGCAACCAGTCGCGGTGATTGAATCAACTCCACTCGTGGAATCAAAGGCAGAGATGATGAGAAAATCTCGTCAGGATGCTGAGGTTCAAACGGAGCAGAAGATCGTTGAAAAACTCGAGGCATCTCGTCTTGATGATGAAAAACGTCGTGCGGATGTTCTCTTTGGAAATAAATTTGACCAATTGCAAGGCGCTTCCACTCAGATCAAAGCGGAGAACTCCAACGTGACTGTGTCACAAGGTCAAGTTCAGGCGCAAACTCCAGTCGTTGTTCAAGCGGCTCCAGTTGTGACTCCTGTGGAGCCTAAAGAAAACATCCGTGACGTTGTTCGTGAGGAACTGGCGGCTTCTAAAAATTCCTTGAAATTGGAAGAGGTTGCGCCAGCACCAACGGAAGTTCGTTACTTCAGCGGTATCGTTGGCATCGGTGACTATCCAGATGTTAAAAACGTGCGCGGTAACTATTCATTCGGTGCGGCGTTTGGTACGAAGTATGACTCTCTTCTTGTCGAGGGTTCTTTCTTGTACTCAAACTACACCGTGGAAAAGCTTGACTGTAATTGCGTGAGCTTCTTCCCGACGTTGGTTGATACGAACCAGTATCAAGCCGCAGTCTCAGCGAAGTATCAACTGTTGGATGGTATGGTCCGTCCGGTGTTGGGTGGTTTGATTGCTTACAGCTACCGTAAATACAACTGGAACAGCTTGCCAAACTACGCGCCCTACAACAACTACGGTACATCTTCGGATTCACACGCCATTGACTTGGGTGTGACGGCCGGTGTTGACTTGGAGCTCAGCAAGAAATTCGCTCTCGGTTTCGAGTACCGTTATATGTTTAATTTGTCGAGCCGCGTGGACAATCAGTCCATCATCGCAGCTTCGCAAAATCAGTACGGCACACCGCTTGAAAAGCTGAGCTATTACACAATGGCTATTGCCGCTAAAGTGAACTTTTAATTTAAAACAATATTCCTAGTGGTTGAAGGCCCTTATGAGAAATCATAAGGGCTTTCTTTTTTTTGATTCTAGTGTCATCCTAGTGTCATGCAAATCATGGCCGTTCTTTTCAGCGCATTCCTCTTGTTGCCGCCAGTTTTCGCGGCCCCGACTATTGTCTCGCAATCCGTGGGGCAAGTGGGGGACCGTATCGTCACCAGCCGTGAGGTCCAGATAGCCGCGGTTCTTGATCGTATTTTATTCCCCTCCAAAGATAAAATAACGGGCGGGGCGTGGGAAGTCCGCCTTGGGGATCCGGGGATGATGAACGAAGTGACGGCGGTTTTACTTGAGGTCGTCGTTTACAAAGAGGCTGAAACCTTCTTTGTCGCGAAGGTGACTGACGATCAATTGCAGCAAGCGCTGCACAAGGTTGAAAAAGTGGTCGAAGGTAAAAGCTACTGGCAAAGTCTCGAAGTCACGCCGGCGGAGCTGAAGCGATTTGTTCTGCAAAAGTTGACGGCTAAAGCTTTCATCCAATTTAAAACAAGCACGATGGTCGGCATTGTCAGCGACTCTGAGGCGCTTGCCTATTATGAAAAAAACCGCTTGAAGTTTGGCGATGTGCCGTTTGCAACCTTCAAAGACACCATTAAAAATGTTTTGGCCCAGCAGCAACTCGAGGAAAGGACCCGAACTTGGTTTGAGCTGACAAAACGTAAGTACAAAGTCCGCAACATTCTCGCGGAAAATATCAGCAACAAGGCGGGACCCAAGTGAGTTTTAAAATGCGGAAACTCGTCGGCGGGGACGAAGACCGCGTGCTACAACTTGTGGCCGATCTTTACCGGGCCCAGCCGCACCTCGTAGGTTTTCAATGGCCTGCGGAAACCTTACGGGCTGAGTTTCGCTCCACCGACGGCTGGGGGATGTTCCAAGGAACCCGGCTGGTGGGTTTTGTTTTATACCGAACGACCCCGGTCGCCTGGGAAATTTCGGTCGTGGCCAGTCACCCAGAGTTCTGGAGGCAGGGCTTGACGCGAAGCCTCATTGGTCATGTGATCGTGACTAGGCCACCTGAGCGGGAATTGTGGCTGGAGGTTCACGAAGAGAATACGCGGGCTTGGCGGCTTTATGAATCCCTGGGGTTTCAGAAGACGGGTGTGCGCCCAAATTACTACCCAAACAACGGCACTGCTTGGTTGTACACCTTGAGATAAACCCTTGCATCGTTTAGTCTTTTTTGCTAGTTTCACACTCGAACGGGCCTTGAAGGGCCCGTTTTTTATTTCGGCGGACGCCGAGGAGGCTCCGGGCTTCCTGCTCGAAGCTGAATTGAAAATCAGTAATTGCAACTAGGAAATCAAAACTTAATGACCGATTCAAATCCATCTTGGATGGCAAAAGTAGAAGAAATAGCGCAAGAAGTGACTTCGCGTGAAGGCTGCATTTTGTATGATATCGAATTTGTCGGTATCGGAAAGGGTCGTACACTCCGGTTGTACATCGATAAAGAAACTCCGGCAGCGGCGGCGGCCGCGGAAGAAGGCCATGGGGTTAGCATCGACGATTGCGCCAATGTCTCTCGAGCCCTGAACGATATTTTGGATGCTCAAGAAGACCTCATTCCTGGCGAGGCTTACAACCTCGAAGTTTCAAGCCCAGGCGCGGATCGTATCTTGCGCAGGCAATGGCATTTCGAAAAAGCCGTTGGCAAAAAGATCTGGGTGAAAGTGGACAAAGCCCTTGAAAGCTTTGGCGTTAATGTCAAAGGGATGAAGAACGCAAAACAGATTGAAGAAGTATTAAAAGCATTTGACGGCGAGACTCTGAAATTCCAAATCAAAGACGAGGAAATAAATATTCCATACTCTGCCGTGGAAAAATCCAAAGTGCTTTTTGTTTTAACTAAGGGACAAAAAAAATAACTTAGAAGAGGTGAAGTCAATGGCTGACAACATGTTTACAGATCTCAGTCGGGTAATCGAACAAGTCGGTAAAGACAAAGGCATCGACAAGCAGGTCGTGGTCGAAGCGATCACTCAAGGGATGCTTGTTGCTGCCCGTAAAAAATACGGCACTTACCGCGAGATCGAAGCCACCTACAACGAAGACACGGGTGAAGTGGAGTTGTTCCAGTTCAAAGAAGTGGTTCCTCGTGAAAAATACATCGACGAAGAAGTTGAAATCCCAATGGATGAAGCTTTGAAGCTCGATCCCCAAGCGCAAGAAGGCGATTCTATCGGTATCAAAATGGATGCCGGGGAACTCGGCCGTATTGCGGCGCAAACTGCAAAACAAATCATCATGCAAAAAGTGCGTGATGCGGAACGCTCCATCATCTTCAATGAGTTTGAAGAAAGAAAAGGCGAAATCGCCTCCGGGATCGCACGCCGCGTGGAAAAAGGCGCTATCGTTGTCGACTTGGGTCGCACGGAAGCTTATATCCCACCACGTGAGCAAATCCCTGGTGAGTCTTACAAGCCGGGCGACCGCATCCAAGGTTACTTGTCAGAAGTTCGTCAAACCACTCGTGGTCCGCAAATCATCATGTCTCGCGCGGATGAACGCTATTTGATGAAACTTTTCGAAATGGAAGTTCCAGAAATCTATGACGGTGTGGTTGAGATCATGAGTGCCGCTCGTGAACCAGGACAGCGTGCGAAAATCGCCGTCCGCTCTAAAGACAACTCGGTAGACCCGGTCGGGGCCTGTGTGGGCATGAAGGGTTCTCGCGTACAAAATATCGTGCAGGAACTGCGTGGCGAGAAAATCGACATCGTTCCTTGGGATGAAGACGTCACCCGTTTTGCCTGCAACGCTTTGGCACCGGCTGAGATTTCACGCGTGTTTGTTGATGAAGCAAACAAAGAGATGGAAGTTGTTGTCCCGGACAGTCAATTAAGTTTGGCGATCGGTAAACGTGGACAAAATGTGCGTTTAGCTGCAAAATTGACCACTTGGAAATTAGATATCATCTCTGAGTCCGCGGCTTCGAACCGTACTGCTGAGTCCATCTTCAATTTGATGTTGTTGCCAGGCATGAATCAAACCATGGCCCAAAACATCTTCCAATCTGGCTTCGGTTCATTCCAATCCGTAGCGAATGCGGCGGTTGAAGAGATCATGACGATTCCTGGTTACGACGATCCGGAGCGCGCGGAAAAATTGATCAATGAAGCTAAAAATTTGATTGCAAAGTACGAGAAGGAAGGAACGCCAATCCCGACAGCTCCGGTAGCCGCGAAAGAAACCAAGGCTTCTGGATCTGCAAAAGAGCAGGCTGATGCACGATTGAAAGAAGAGCTTTCAAAACTGCAAGCTGGCGACAACGAATAGCGCGCCGGCGGATGCCGAAATGGCGCGACCCGGGATGGAGCGTGCTGGACTGAGCCTTTTGTTTTTTTGAGAGTAAATAAGTAGGAGAATACGTGAGTAATCCAAAAGTTTTTGAATTTGCCAAAGAAATCGGGCTGACGCCCTTGGCCTTGATGGATAAGATCCGCGAGTGGCAGATCCCCGTGAAAAGCCACATGTCGGAGCTTGAACCAGAAGTTCTTGAGCAAATTAAAATTAAACTCGCCGGCGGTGGCAGAGCCACTGAAGAGGTGAAGCCTAAAAAAGCGACGACTCGCAAGGCTCCTGCGAAGAAAGTGGCGGCACCGGCAGCAGAAGCTGCCTCGGCAACGGCCGCCCCTGCGAAATCAACTGTCGTTCGTCGTAAGGCCACGAAGGAAGCTGAAGAAGCAGAACTCAAAGCAAAAGAAGAGGCCGCAGCAGCGGAAGAAGCGGCGAAAGCGGCGACTAAAGTTGTTCGTAAAAAAGCAGCGGCTCCAGTTGAAGAAGTTGAAGAGGCGGTAGCCGCTCCGGCGCCTGAGGCTCCAGTTGCGGTTGTCGCGAAAAAGTCTGAGCCGTCCCAGGAACCGACAGTCGCGGCTCCAATAGAAGAGACTCCAACTCCGGCGGCGCCAGTTCCCGCTGCGGGCGTTGCGCGTAAAAAAGAAGTGACGGTGGGTAGCAGTGGCGTGGCGAGCGCCGCAACGGCGGCGCCAAGTATTGGCCGTAAAAACATCATCGGCCGCATGGATCTTTCACGCGTAGCTCAACAGGCGCAGCAAAGGCCCCAAGGTGATCGTCCAGGTGGCGACCGTCCAGGCGGTGGCTTCAATCGCGGTCCTGCTGGCGTTGGCGGCGGCGGTGGTTTCGGTGGGGCACCCCGTCCTGGCCAAAACCGTAACATCCGGGCGGGCTTCATTGCTCAAGCGGCCCCTGAGATCCCAACAGAGGATCAAGACAGCCGCCATGGTCGTTTCGATGACAAGAAGAAAACGAGATTCGCTCCGGCGGCTCCAGCCGCAGGCCCTGCCGCAGCCGGGCCTTCCGCAAAAGAGCGTGAGCAAGAAGAACAAATGGCGAATTTCAACGCCGTTGAGTTCCGTAAACGTGAAATGGTGTTTCAACCTAAAAAGAAAAAGGGAATGTTGGATCGCGCGGGTATGAAGACTCAGATCACAACGCCAAAAGCTCTGAAGCGCCTCCTCAAGGTGAATAACACTATGAAGTTGAGCGACATGGCGATGGAAATGGGTGTAAAAGCCCCTCAATTGATCAAAGTACTCATGACAAACGGTGTGATGGCGAACATGAACACCGCCTTGGATTTCGATACGATCGCGTTGATCGTTCCGGAGTTTGGTTGGGAAGCGCAAAACGTATTTAAAACGGCGGATGAAGTTGCAAAGGAAATGGCATTCGGTAATTTGGAAGCCACGACCGTGACTCGCCCTCCGGTAGTAACAATTATGGGTCACGTGGACCATGGTAAGACAAGCTTGCTCGATGCGATTCGTAAGGCGAACGTTGCGGCAGGTGAGGCCGGCGGTATCACTCAGCACATCGGTGCTTATAATGTGACTCTCGAAGACGGCGCGAAAATCACGTTCTTGGATACTCCAGGCCACGAAGCCTTTACGGCGATGCGTGCGCGCGGTGCCAACGCAACGGATATCGCGGTGATCGTGGTTGCCGCAGATGACGGTATGATGCCACAAACAGCCGAGGCGATTAATCACGCCAAAGCAGCCGGTGTTCCTATCATCGTGGCGGTGAACAAGATCGATAAGCCGGGGGCAAATCCTGAAAAAATTAAGCAACAACTGACAGAGCTTGAAATCGTTCCTGAAGAGTGGGGCGGTACGACGATCTTCGTGGAAGTTTCTGCTTTGAAAAAGACGGGTATCAAAGAATTGCTGGAGAATATCCACTTGGTTGCCGAGCTTCAAGACTTGAAAGCAAACCCTGAGCGTTCTGGGACGGGCCTTGTGATCGAAGCCAAAATGGAAAAAGGCAAAGGCAATGTTGCCACGATCCTTGTGAAGGACGGAACTGTGAAAGTGGGTCAGTACATTGTCGCGGGCTTCCAAAAGGGCCGCGTGCGCTCACTGACGAATGACCGTGGCGAGCGCGTTCAAGAAGCAGGGCCTGGTGAACCCGTGGAGGTTCTTGGTCTGGAAGGAACACCTGCCGCCGGGGACCGTTTCGATATCGTTGCGGATGAAGACACGGCCGTGGAGGTTTCTGAGTTGCGCCGTGATCAAGCGAAGAAGGCCGAAGTCACACCGGCTGCGAAGATGTCTCTAGAAGACATCTTCGCTAAGGTTACAAGAGGTGACGTGAAAGAGCTCGCCATCGTATTGAAAGCGGATGTTCATGGTTCTCTGGAGGCTATCAATGGCATGATCGCTAAACTTTCAACCGCGGAAGTTAAGACCCGAGTGATCCACTCTGCAGTCGGTGGTGTGAGCGAATCTGACGTGTTGTTGGCCAATACGGCGAAAGGGATTATCATCGGTTTCAACGTACGCCCTGATGGCGGCGCTCAAGCAGCGGCGAAGCGTATGGGTGTTGATATCCGTACTTATTCGATCGTTTACGAATTGGTGGACGATCTGAAGAAAGCCATGTCGGGTCTTTTGACTCCGGATATTGTTGAGAAAGTGATGGGCCGCGCGGAAGTTCGTAATACATTCACTGTTCCTAAAGTGGGCACGATTGCCGGTTGCTTCGTCGTGGACGGTAAAGTCCAAAGATCGAACATGGCTCGCCTTGTCCGTGATGGTAAGATCGTTTACGAAGGAAAAATTTCTTCGCTTAAACGCTTCAAAGATGACGCCAAAGAAGTGGCAACGGGCTTTGAGTGCGGTATCGGCATCGAGAACTTCAATGATGTTAAAGTCGGTGACAGTATCGAGGCCTTCGTTAAAGAAGAAGTTGCTCGCGAGTTGACTTACGAGGCCAACGTATAATGAAGAATACGGGTGACGGACGCAGAGTGGCTCGAGTCGAGCGCGAGGTTCAGCAGAGCGTCGCCCAGTTTTTGATTTCCGGGTTTAAACTCCCACTTCCGGGAATCGTGACCGTCGCCCGCGTGAGAATGCCGGGTGATCTGCGCACAGCAAAAGTTTATATCAGTATTCTTGGTGATCCGAAGCTTCTGGATGAGGCGGTGGATTTGCTTCAGGATCGCGCGTTTGAAATCCAAAATTATCTCGGTAAAGAACTCAAAATGCGCTATTGTCCAAAGCTCACGTTCTATCCTGATCACGAGACTGAGGAGATTCTGAAGGTTGAAAAGATCCTTCAGGATCTCGATAAAGAGCGCAAATCAAAGGCGGGTATTGCGCGGCCGACGGCCGCAGAATCCACAGACACAGACGATTCTAGCGAAGAAGGCTAAGTGAGCACATTTCATGGGTTAGTACTGGTCAGAAAACCCTCTGGGGTGACAAGCCATGATGTGGTTTCGCGTCTGCGGCGGATCTTGGGAACAAAATCCGTAGGTCATGCCGGAACTTTAGACCCCTTAGCCGAGGGGTTGATGGTGGCTCTCGTCGGCGAGGCCACGAAACTCAGCCAGTACATTCTCGAGGGCGACAAAGCCTACCAATTGAGAGCACGTCTTGGTGTTGAAACTGATACGCTCGATATTACTGGCCAGACCCTGAAAACGGCTCCGGTGAATGTGTCGTTGGAGCAAGTTCGTGATGTCGGCCTTTCTCTTGCCGGTGAGATGAGTTTAAAAGTGCCGATTTATTCAGCTATCAAGATTCAGGGGCAAAAACTATACGATTATGCCCGTAATGAGCAGGCGGTTGAAGTTCCTCACAAAGACATGAAATTCTGGAATCTCGAGTTCCTGGGGTTTGACGGAGTGGAGGCGGAGTTCCGCTTCCATTGTTCTAAGGGGACCTATGTCCGTTCGTGGATTGATCTTTTGGGGAGGAAGTTGGGTTGTGGAGCGACAATGAGTGCGCTGACCCGGTTCTGGTCGGATCCTTATGCTTTAGAACAATCCATCACTTTGGAAGACCTCGAGACCCAATTGCAAGCCGGCCGGGAAGTGGCGGCCATGGTACCGATGGAGCGGGCTTTGGCAGGGGTCAAACGCGTGCGAATCAAAGGCTATGATCAGACGCTGTTGAGTAACGGTCAAATCAGCCATGAACTCCGTTCTTTCCTAATTACGATGTTTGACTCTCAAAAGGACGATATTATTCAGGTTTTATCCCTGGCCTCAGGGAAACTTTTAGCTCTTGTAGGTATCGAAAAAGACCGGGGATTTGTGATAAAAAGGGTGATTAAGTATTGACCCTTTCCCCAGTTCATGGGAGAACCTAGCCTTCGAAATCACACTCGCCGGGCGACAGCCATGACGCTCGATTGCTGGTGAGCAAGGCCCTCAGGGGACTTGCTATTTAAACAAGAACAAGGACGCACGTCGGCCTTGTTACTATAAAAGGAGACTTTAATGGCAGTCGCAAAAGAAACAAAAGCGCAAATTGTTAAGAAGTTCAAACGTGCAGACTTGGATACAGGTTCTTCTGAAATCCAAATCGCTCTTTTGACAGCGAAAATCAACGAATTGACAGCTCACTTTGAAATCCATAAAAAAGATCACCACGGGCGCCGTGGTTTGGTGACTGCGGTAAATCAAAGAAGAAAACTGTTGGATTACCTCCGTCGTACTGATGTTAAAAAGTACGAAACGGTGTTGAAACAACTCGATATCCGTAAGTAGTCGGATCGAAAAAAGGCTCGGGAAACCCGGGCCTTTTTTTATTTCGAGCCCGCGGTCCAGGCCCGAAGGGCGGCGAAGCCCACGCGCAGGGTCGGAGACCCCGAGCTGGACTTATCCAAAAATAAAAGACAAAATACGCTTAGCAAAAAGAACAATGGCCACAACGGCCCATCCCACCAAAAAGAAAAAAGTGGGAGTATAAAAAGGAGAATCAATGAAAACGACTGTTACTACTTCGGTGGGCGGAAAACAGATTACCATCGAAACAGGCCGTTTGGCGAAACAAGCTGATGGAGCTGCTCTTGTTACATGCGGTAACAACATGGTCCTTGTCACAGCTGTTTCCAGCAAGAAACAATCCACTCTCGACTTCTTCCCGTTGACTGTGGAATACATCGAGAAGTTCTACGCGACCGGAAAAATTCCTGGTGGCTACTTCAAACGTGAAGGTAAACCAACAAATGATGCGGTCTTGACCGCGCGTTTGATCGACCGTCCAATCCGTCCGCTCTTTCCAGAAGGCTACAGATTCGAGACTCAAGTAGTTGGTACTGTGCTTTCCGCTGACGGCGCATTCCCGATCGAAATTTTGGCGAGCTTAGGCGCCTCTGCAGCTTTACATGTATCAAACATTCCATTCGGTGGCCCAACTGCGGCGATCCAAGTGGGGCGTGTTGATGGGGAGCTCATCGCCAATCCGACACCTCAGCAGATGGAAAAATCGGATATGAACATCGTTGTTGCGGGAACTCGCAATGGCCTGTTGATGGTGGAAGGGGAAACGAAATTCATTTCTGAAGCGGACGCTTTGGCGGCTTTGAAGTTCGGTCATCAATCCATGATGCCACTTTTGAATGCGCAGGATGAATTGCGTGAAAAAATGGGCTCTCCGGCTAAACGTGAATTCACGGCTCCGCAAATTGATCCTGAATTCCGGATGAAGGCGGAGGAGATGTTGAAAGATCAAATCGCGAAAGCTTTGACGATCAAAGAAAAGCAAGATCGTTATGCAGCTGGCGATAAAGCTCATGCAGAAGCAAAGGAAGCTTTGCTTGCAACAATCACCGACAAAGACTTGCTGACAACTCGCTCAAAAGAGTTGGCGTCTATCGTGGAGGATTTGAAGTACAAATCAGCCCGCAGCATGATCTTAGACAAAGCGGTTCGCATTGATGGCCGTGATGTGAAGACCGTTCGCCCGATCACAAACGAAGTGGCATTGTTGCCACGAGCTCACGGTTCTGGCCTTTTCACCCGTGGTGAAACCCAGTGTTTGGCGACAGTCACTTTGGGGACTGCTGATGACGAACAAATGATCGATGCATTGCTCGGTACTGAAAAGCGTCGTTTTATGCTTCACTACAATTTCCCTCCGTATTCAGTTGGTGAAACCGGCCGTTTCGGTGGCCAAGGCCGCCGCGAAATTGGTCACGGAAACCTGGCTGAGCGTGCGTTGAAGGCGGTTCTTCCGGATCACGAGAAATTCCCATATACAATCCGTGTAGTTTCTGAAGTTTTGGAGTCTAACGGCTCCAGCTCGATGGGTTCCGTTTGTGCGGGGACTATGGCGCTTCTGGATGCCGGCGTTCAGATCAAAGGTAACGTGGCAGGTATCGCAATGGGCTTGATCAAAGAAGGTGATCGCGTAGCCGTTTTGACGGACATCTTGGGTGATGAAGATCACTTGGGAGACATGGACTTCAAAGTAGCTGGCACCGCAACCGGGATCACGGCTCTACAAATGGATATCAAAATTGACTCTGTCTCGTTTGCAGTGATGGAACAAGCTTTGGCGCAGGCTAAAGATGGCCGCGTTCACATTCTGGGCGAAATGGAAAAAGTGATGAAGCTTGCGCGTGGTCAGATCTCTGAGTTTGCTCCGCGTATCGAAACAATCAAAATTAAGCCAGATAAGATCCGTGAGGTGATCGGTACTGGTGGTAAAGTGATTCGTGGAATCACTGAAGCAACAGGTGTTAAGATTGAAATCCAGGACGACGGTACTATCAACATCGCGTCTGCGGATCCAGAAGCCACTAAAGCAGCTATCAAAATGATCAACGAGATCGTTGCGGAAGCCGAGGTAGGCAAGGCTTATAAAGGCCGTGTTGTTAAAATTGCTGAATTCGGGGCGTTTGTTGAAATCCTTCCGAATACGCAAGGGCTCTTGCACATCTCTGAAATCGCCAACGAAAGAATTCGCAGCGTAACAGATGTGTTGAAAGAGGGCGACATGATAGACGTGAAAGTTCTTGAGGTAGACCGTGCGGGTCGCATCAAGCTTTCTCGTAGGGCATTGTTGAATTAATGATTCCTTTCCATAAAAGTGAGTTAGACAACGGAATCCGAGTGCTCAGTGAGCAGCACTTGGATTCGCGTGCGGTGTCCATCGGGATCTGGATTCTGACGGGCACTCGTGACGAGGCCGCTGATGAGGGCGGGATCTCGCATCTCCTTGAGCATCTTGTTTTTAAAGGAACGAAGACCCGCTCCGCTTATCAAATCGCAAAATCTTTAGAAGCTCTTGGCGGGGATCTCAACGCGTACACGACACGTGAGTACACTTGCTATCATGCGCTTGTTTTGAAAGACCATTGGGAGAAGGCTCTCGATGTGTTATGTGATTTAGTCAGCAATATGCAGATCTCTGCCAAGGATTATAAGCTTGAAAAGGGCGTGATCCTGCAAGAGATCGCGATGACTGACGATACTCCGGAAGAACTCATCTACGATATTCTTTTTGAAAAAGTTTATGCGGGAAATCCGTTGGCGGCACCAATCTTAGGAACGGTAAAGTCCGTGGCAAGCATGACGCAAAAGAAGGTCATGGACTATTACAAGTCCCGCTACACTGGTCGCAATATCATAGTGACGGCGGCGGGGAATTTGGATCATCAGGTTTTCTTTGAAGCTGTTGAAAAGAAGTTGGCGAAGAAGCAAAAGGCGAAATTCACGGCGAATCGTGAACGACCTCGTTGGAAGAAAGGCCGGGTCGTCTCGGAAAAGTCTTCTGAGCAAACCCATATGTTGATGGGGTTGCCGACGGTGAGTTTTAAGGACGCTCAGCGTTTTGAGTCTTATATCGTGAACACTCTTTTGGGGGGTGGCATGACTTCGAAGCTGTACCAAAGCGTTCGCGAGAAAAAGGGTCTGGTCTATTCAATTCATAGCATGCTCAATACCTACGTGGACTCAGGTTCACTGTTGATTTATGCGGGAACTGACTTAAAGAGTGTTCGAAAAGTAGCTGAAATCGTTTCCCGTGAGCTGAGAAAGCTCAAGAGGTCGGGCATTTCAGCGGCGGATGTCGAACTCTTTAAGACCCAAGTCATTGGTAGCATTTTGCTGGGATCTGATGATATTGAAAGTCGTATGTCCTCCATCGCGGTGAACGAGATGGTTTTTGGTGAATACCGTTCTGTGGACTCGGTCGTTCAGCAAATCCAGAAAGTCACGCGCGGTTCCGTGAATGAGTTCATTCGCGAGAAGTTTGATATCGACAAGATTTCAGGCGTCTTGATGGGCTCCGGAGTCGATGAGCTCAACAAGTGGTGGAAAGATTTTAGTTTTTAAAAGGATATTTATGAAAACATTAACAGTAAAAATTAGAAAATTAGAAAATTTCAAAGGCGAAATCCCTCAGTACCAATCTGCGGGTGCCAGCGGTGTTGACGTTCGTGCGCAATTGACGGCGCCGATGACTTTGAAACCCGGTGAGCGTGCGATGATCCCCACGGGGTTGAGTTTCGAGTGCCCGCTCGGTTTTGAAATCCAAGCGCGTCCCCGCAGCGGCTTTGCGGCGAAGCAAGGTGTGACGGTGCTTAACACGCCGGGAACGATCGATGCGGACTATCGTGGTGAAGTTAAGATCATCGTGATCAACTTGGGCCAAGATAGTGTTTTGATCCAAGACCAAGAGCGCATTGCTCAGTTGGTCGTTGCTCCCGTGATTCAAGCGCACTTCGAGGTGGCGGACGAATTGTCCTTCACTGAACGTGGCGTGGGTGGCTTCGGTTCAACGGGCCGCGCTTAGTTTAATTTATATCCAGGATGGCTCTGGTTTGTTCTTTGGTCGAGGTTTGTGCTTTGCTCTGTGTTCCCCCGCGCTGGAATAGTAAGATGACAGAGTAAGGAGCTTATCAATGAAGAGCTTAGTTCCAGTTTTTATTTCCATCGTAAGTTTTATTTCACTTTCTGCCCACGCTGATATCAGCCCTGAACTTCTTAAGAAGTACTACTGGGGCGACTATATTTTTGATGGCAAAAAAGTCACGAACACTGCGAGAAGCGCGGTCAATTTCGATAACGAAAAAAAAACGGTAGATCAGAAATCTAAAAATGGCGATGCCAAGTACGCCATGTCTTGGGGGACTGAGAATATCAATTACTCACAAGTTTTTACGGTGACGGAGGCAAGAGTGACTCCGTTGGAAGAGGGCGTTACAAGAGTTTATGCGAGATCGTCGACATTTTCAGCGGACAGACTTCGTTCCTCGACGTTCTGTTTTGGCTCGTCACTCAAGGCGAAAGTAATGAGCGGAGCGACGATGGTCAAAGTTAACAATATGAAGTGCGTGACGGCGACGCAGAAGTCCTGCAAACGTCTGATGGAGTCATACGCCACGGAAGCCGCAAAGTCTAATACGACTATGAAAAGCATGCAAGATGTGGCGGCGGCGACTCGCTATTGCAGCGCCACAATTGGCAGCTTTAAAAATATGGCGATGGCATTTGGAAGTGAACAAAGCGGCGATGTGATTAATTCAGATACGGCTCGGTTGAAGGGGTTTATCGATACGACCATGAAAAGTGGGACATGGGATCCAACAAACGTAGGCGCGGCGACGACGTCTTCAGAGCTTGCTAAAATGGCTGATGGCTACGCAAGCTCTATGAATGGGTTGGAGGTTTTAAGCACCGCCCTGCAAGTGTGTGCGGCGTCGAATGGCGATTTCCAAGAACCAGCCACGGCGTCCGCATCTTTCGGCGACAGCAGTTCTAGGGACGGGGGAGCTTCCACCGGGCCTGCGGGCGGCCGCCAGTAATTACTTGGTACAAATTTTACTCTCCGGAAGATGACGGGGATTGTTGGGTTGCGGCACGATCCAGGCGAGCCATAGAGATTTTATTTACGGCCCAAACAAGAAAGACCACGGCAAATAAGCCAACTGCCAAGCGAACGGCACGACGCTTTTCCACCTGGAAGTTCTCGGTGAGTCCGACTGCAATCAACATTGTTGAGAAGGCAAAGCCAATCAGGGTGATCGGTGGCAGCAAGCTCGAGCCAATTTGCAAAATAAAGAACGGAAGACTTGAGAACACTGAAAGGGTGAAAATTCTCAAAGCCGGAACCGTGCGTTTTTCAAAAACTTGGAAGTAGTAGTACAAGAAAGCCGTCAAAACGGAAACCATCATGGTTGCCACAAAAGGCGTCACGATGATACCGGCAAGGATGCTGAAAAAACCGGGCTTTGTCAGGCCCGCGATAAAACCAGAAACCATCGCGCAGAGAATCTGCACCCAGATCAGAGTTTTCCACGGCCAGTTTGGAAGATGAGCAATTTCATGGATGGGATGTTTTAGAAACTGCAAAAGGTGCTTTACAGTCGCCTTGATACTTTGCCCCGTGGGCTCGCTCACGTCTCTCATACAAATATTGCAGCACTATTAACGACCTGTGGCAAGACGAAACTGTTTATGAGAGAAAGTCCTGTTCTCCCTTTTTTTGCATTTCTTGAAGCAGCCAGAGTGACGAGGTCGGATAGTGAAGACCAAGGTCCGCAGCACCGGGAAGTTGTTGTGAGCGATAGAAGGTAGAATGCAATTTGTAACCAAAACCTAACAGGAGGCTCTTGCGCGGGAGCTTGGTGATCGGCGCTTCTTGGTGGTCTTCAAGAACGGTGAAACTCGCAACGACCGGCGAAGTTTCAAACAGTTCTTTAAACTCATTAGCGGTGTAGTGATCACAGATGAAATGATACTGCCGCCGCAGCGCCGTTTGCCTGGCAAGATAATCGCGCGTGCGGGAAAGGCGTTCTTTGCCTCGCCAAGGAAGGGGGAGAGTGAAAACTTCGTAGCCGTGTTCAGCCAGAATCTCGGGATAGGCGTTCCAGTATTTACGGAAATAAAAAATACTGCGGGGGCCGGTGACAAAGACAACGGGTTTGCGGGTCAAGAGGCAATTGGGTTTTAATTCAAACGATTGCTTGCGGTGCTCGCGATACAGGTTGGTCAGTATCGCAAAGCACAGGGTGAGACAAGGGATCAAGATCAGCGGGAGGATGATTTCCATCCCTTTTAGTTTTACAAAGAAGTATTCAGGCTCAAAGCAAAATCGACAGAATTCTTGTCGGTATTTCTGCCCAAGATTGAAGTGCGGCCGCCGACTTCCATGCCAAGGCGGATGTTTTTATGAATGTCAGCCAAAGCGCCGATACCCGCGGTGAAAGATGGAGTGAATTCGTTGACGGAATAATCTTTTCCCGTGTTGCTTGCTTGAATCATGCGGCCTGAGAGCCCACCAAAGAGGTTCATCTTCCAAGGGGCGGTGAGGGGGTTGATGTAGCCCAATCGACCATCGAATTGCAGGATCTGCAGATCCTCCTGGGCAATCGTGCTGCCGGAGAAGTTGCGGAAAACGCCCTCCGCGTAGAGGTTTGGAGAATCCAAATTCATGCTGGCAGACAGTTGCAAACCGTTTTGTGAACGACCGGTGTTGCTGCGATTGATATTTAGTTGGGTGTAGCTATGAACGTAACCGACACCGAGGTGAATCTCATTGAGGGGAGCTTTTTGCTTTTTCTCAACCGATGTTTTTTTGGTGTTGAGCTCGCTCACGAGTTCGTCGTAGGTGACTTCCTGGTAGCCCTCAGAGAGGTTGCCTCTTGCCCAGACCATGGTACTGGAAATTTGTACAAGGAAAGCCGTTGCGAGAATTCTAAAAAGATTTTTATGTGTCATACACTCAGTCTAACAAAGAAAAAGAGTGATTTGCAAAAAAAGCCCCTGTCTCTGGACTTTCACAGAGTGAGCGGTTGTTGGAGAATAAAAACAGGAGCACTCTTGGGCATTTTAAAATCCAAACACAATTGCTTTTGCGCCTTCTGCAGGACGCCGCGAAGAATCTACAAGAAGCGCAATATAGGTTTCTTGAATATCGTCTACGCGGCGGTGAGCGCGTTGCTGTTGATGTATGCTTTCTGGGGAGCCTTTGACCCGCGTGTGTTGGTAATCCTAGCCGTGTTTCTTGCGGTGACGGAAACATTCATTCAAATCCGCTGGAGACTTTCAGTCGCATGCAAACAATGCGGCTTTGACCCGGTTTTGTATGTCAAAGAACCTGAGAAGGCCGCCCACAAAGTTTCAATGCATTTGCAAAAACGTCGCGAAGATCCAAAATATCTGCTCGCCAAGCCACTCAACTTGCCGACAATTACGCTAGAGAAGGCTGAAGCCCTTCGGCACAAGGATAAGAAGGGCCGTTTAGTCTCCCGCCAAGCGTAAAAAATGATTGAGTAATGGAGTCCAGCGGATTACTCTGGCTTCATTATGAAGGCACTCATCATCATTCCCACGTACAATGAAAAAGAAAATATCCAGAACATCGTCAATGCGGTGTTTGCGCAAAACTTGGGCGTGGATATTCTTGTGGTGGATGACAGTTCTCCAGATGGAACGGGGGTCATCGTTCAAGAGATGCAAAAATCCAATCCGAAACTTCATTTGCTCACTCGCCCGGGCAAACAGGGGTTGGGCCGCGCCTACATTGCGGGTTTCAATTGGGGGATGGATAGTGGCTTTGATATTTTGACGGAGATGGATGCGGATTTCTCGCACCGTCCGGAAGATCTCGGCCCCCTCTTGGCCAAGTTGAAAGACAATGACTTCGCGGTGGGCTCTCGTTACGTTGATGGTGGGCGCACGGTGAACTGGGGGATCTTGCGTAAGATTATTTCCCGTGGTGGCGGTATATACTCGAGGATTATTTTGGGTTTCCCTTTGAACGATTGGACCGGCGGCTTCAACGCTTGGAAAAAAGAAGTTTTGAAAGGGATTGATCTCAGCACCGTGACTTCGAACGGTTACAGCTTCCAAATCGAACTTAAGTACAAAGCAATGAAAAAAGGTTTTAAGGGCGCGGAGTCCCCGATCGTGTTTGAAGACCGTCGTGTGGGGCATAGCAAGATGTCGCTAAAAATTGTTATCGAAGCTTTTTACCGCGTTTGGTTGATGCGTCTTAAGTAGTATGAAATTTCTGAACGCCGTTCTTTTTTCATTTTTTTTCCTTGTGAGCTTCGGAGCTTTTGCTCAGTCGCAAAAAGCAAGAGTCGTCAACGATGGGGCTTTGGTTTACAAGAGTGCGGATTTTGATGCACCTGTTTTGACTCAGCTGAAAGCCGGTTCAGTCTATAGTATTTCTCTGAAAACAAAAGGTCCATTCTTTAAAATTCGTTTAAAACCAGGGGTTACGGGTTGGATTGCTGACACGGATGTGCGGACTGGGAAAGCGGCGGCGACTGCGGGAAAGCCACAAGATGCGGTCAAGAGACCTGCTGAGAAAAATGACAACAAAGATAATTTTCTTGAGAAAAGGCGCCAGCGCTCTTTCTATGCCAGTCGCTACCGCGGGCCTGTTTTGTCTTACCTGACTTATAATGAAAACACAATGGGCTCTCTGCGCGCTGAGAACATGCCTTTTTATGGTTTCAAGGTTGAGGGGCCGAATACAATGTTTACAGGTGATTTGCGAACAGACGCTGAATTCCTGTTTCACTTCTCAGCCCCTGGATACTACGAAAAGGTCACTGGCTATCCGGCGTCGGGCTGGATTTTTATTACTGACTTCGTGTTTGAAACCGCTTACCCGCAAAGCAAGTGGCACATGCTGACGTTTGGTTTCGGGCCGATGTTTAAGTACTCTCACTATCAAGCCTCGTTGCTGCAAAATGGGAGACAGGTTTCCTATAGTCTGGATGATATGGCTTTGGGGGCTGTTTTTGACGGCGGTTTGGCGTTCCGTATCGCTGAAACTTATGCGCTGCGTTTTAATGTGAAGTACTACTGGGAAAAGACCAAGTATTGGGGCGGCAGCCTCACTTTTGGTTTTCCTTTTTAGGCCCCTCGGGGTAGCTAGTTTCAATGTCCTCAATTCAAGTCCTACCTCCTGAAGTCGTTGACCAAATTGCCGCTGGTGAAGTGGTTGAAAGACCGTCACATCTTGTGAAGGAACTCGTTGAAAACAGCATTGATGCGGGAGCGACGTCGGTCACTGTTGAGTTTTCGGACGGGGGCCGCTATGTCAAAGTCAAAGACAACGGGAGGGGGATCGCGCCGGAGCAATTGCCAAAGGCACTCGAGCGCTTTGCAACCAGCAAAATTTCCAAGACCGATGATCTCTGGAGTTTGCGTACGTTTGGTTTCCGTGGTGAGGCCCTCGCGAGTATCTCCGCCGTCAGCCGATTGAACTTAACTTCCCGTCCTCCGGGCGCGGAGAAAGCGTTTCAGCTTTTAAGTGAGTTCGGAAAAATGACCACGGTGGATCCGGTCGGTGGTTCAGAAGGCACCGCGATCACGATCCAAGAACTCTTTGGCAATGTGCCGGCGCGTTTGAAGTTTTTAAAATCCGATGCGGCTGAAGGCACACAAATCAAGGTCACTTTGAAGGCTTTGGCTCTTGCCCATCACGGTGTCGAGTTCCGTATCTACGAAAAGAACGAATTGATCTTTTTCTGGCCGGCCTGCAAGACGCGTAAAGACCGTGTTGAACAAGTCCTCGAAATTAAGAAAATGTACGAAGGCCGCGCCGATCGTGAAAATGTTTCGGCCCATGCGGTTTTCGCGGACCCTCATCATGTGGCAAAGACCGGAAAGAATATCTGGCTCTTTGCCCAACATCGCTGGGTGCAGGACCGCAGCATGCAAGCCGCTGTCATGGAGGCGTATCGCAACCTTCTCATGCATGGAGAATATCCCATTGCCGCAGTGTGGGTGGATGTTGATCCTGAATACATCGACGTGAATATTCACCCGACAAAATCTCAAGTGAAGTTTCATAACCCCTCGCTCGTGTTCCGGGCCGTGCAAGCCTCGGTGCGTGATGTCTTGGAGCAGGCGCCATGGGTACCCGTCGTAAACACGGGGGACAAGCCCATGGGACTTGGGGGTATCGAAACGGCCTTAGGTTTTGAGGCCGTGACTTCGAGTCCACAAGTGCAGTCCACATTCACCGGGCCGCATTTCGAGGTGACTCAATTCCAGAAAAAAGATTTTCCCCTGCAAATGGCGGCCCAGCAAGCCGATCTTCGTCGGGAAGCTGTTGAGAGTTTAGTGACGTCAAATACGGATTCCGTGAATCCATTTGTAAGAGCAGTTTCGCCACCGGCGACCGCTTCTTCGGGAGGCTATTGGTCGTCACTTGAAGTTCTCGGCCAGGCAAACCTGACTTATATTATTTGCCAGCACCGCGACAGGCTTGTGTTCGTTGACCAACATGCGGCACATGAGCGTGTTGTATTTGAGCGGCTGATGAATGCGTGGCGGGGGGGGAAGATGGAAGTGCAGGAATTCCTTTTTCCTCTGGCCGTGGATTTGACTCCGGATAAGGTGGAAGCTTTGCAAAATCTTTTCACGGATATTGAAAAGCTCGGCGTGTATGTTGAGGTGTTGGGTCCAACCACGGTGGGCGTGAGAGCGGCGCCGACACTCATTAAAGAATCTGTTTTGAGTTCGGTTCTTGACAGAATGGCGACCGAAGCGCTGGATCTTGGCGGCAGTTTCCGTATGGAAAAAGTGGTCGGTGATATCTGTGCGACCATGGCTTGTCACTCGGTCGTGCGCGCGGGTCAGGCGCTGAGCACAGAGCAGATGAAGAACTTGCTTGT
This sequence comes from Pseudobdellovibrionaceae bacterium, assembly GCA_039810425.1. Lineage (GTDB taxonomy): Bacteria > Bdellovibrionota > Bdellovibrionia > Bdellovibrionales > Bdellovibrionaceae > JACMRP01. The sequence continues at coordinate 26,041 of JBDHWW010000036.1, forward strand.
AGAAATGGATGATTTCCCGCTTTCAAGTTTTTGCCCTCATGGCCGTCCGGTGTCTGTGGAGTATTCTTACGCGAAACTTGAAAAAGACTTTGGGCGTATCGTTTAATGAAATCTTCGAAGCCAGTTGTATTTATCGTTGGCGCCACGGCCTCTGGCAAAAGCCAATGGGCTTTGGACATGGCTCAAGATCTTTCCGGTTTGATCGTCAATTGCGACAGCATTCAGCTCTATAGGTCTCTTGATATTGGCGCGGCGAAGCCTTCAGGTGCAGAGCTGGCGATGGTGCCACATTATTTGTACGACTATGTTCCTGAGGGTGCTACGATGACAGCTGGAAATTACAGCCGGGACTTTTTTTCATGTGTGGAGAAGCTGCCGCAGGAAAAACCGGTCTTTGTTGTCGGAGGAACAGGCTTTTATTTTCAAGCCATCGAAAAAGGCATGTACCCGGTTCGGCAAACGCCACCGGCGATTCAGCAAGAGATTGCTGAAATTCTTAAAACTAAAGAGGGCGCTGCGAAACTTTATGATGAGTTTCAGCGGATTGATCCGGAAGCCGCTCAGAAAATTCACGCACGCGATTTCTATCGTCTCGGGCGGGCGATGGAACTCATTCGCGCCGAAGGCAAGACCGTCACGCAAATCCAAAAAGAATTCGCCGAGTCTCAAGCGCCGTTTCCTTTTCCGCTTTTAAAAGTCGGCCTTCGCTGGGACCGCGAAGTATTGCGTGAGCGGGTGAAACGGCGTACGCAAAAGATGCTCGAAGACGGCCTTGTTCAAGAGGTCGAATCGTTGCTTGCGCGGGGGCTGGGTGAATGGTCCGCGCTCCAAAGTGTCGGTTACAAGGAGGTCCTCCAATACCTTCGTGAGAAAAAGTCTAGCCACTGGCTTTTTGAAACCATCGTGCAAAATACCATGGGTCTGGCAAAGCGCCAGCGCACGTGGTTTCAGCGTGATACCGGGATTCATTGGTTCGATGGCGCTACTGGCTATGCCGGGGCTTCAGATCTTGTAAAGAAATTCACGAAAGACCATCAGACGGGCTTGTTGAAAGAAAGCCGGGGTTGAGGCGCTGAAGGGTGTTGCGTGCGCAAGACTATGGAAGACCTCTGGTATCACTAAGTCGTTTCATTTCCTGAGGAAAAAGAATTGCTCCCAAGGAAAAAAATGTGCAAATATAAACTTACACATTTTCCATAAGTCCGTTTTTGCTTCATTGTGATTGCTTTTTGAGGCTCGAGTTTTCTTGACGGCAGTGACGACGGTTTTCATACTGGAGTGAATATGAAAAGCATGACTGGTTATGGCACCTCTAAGGCACAGCAAAAGGATCTCAACATTGAAGTGAGCATTCGTACGGTGAATGGCCGCTTTCTCGATACGAGGTTCCATTTGCCGCGCGAATTCGTGCCTTTTGAAGCGGATCTTAGAAAAATTTTGAATGAAAAAATTCTTCGAGGAACGGTGGATATTTTTGTCAGCCGCCGTAACAAAGGTGCACAGGAAGCCGCCGAAGTGCGCGTGAATGAAGAGCTTGCAAAAAAATATCTCAGTGCTTTTCAGAAAATTTCAAAAGCGACGAAGCTCCCGGCGAATTTGCATCTGGAAGTTCTGGCACGCATGCCGGATGTGATTCAGCTTGAAGATAAATCTGAAGTGACAACTCACGAAGAAAAGTTGTTAAAATCCGTTTTCACGAAAGCCTGCGGCGATTGCGTGAAAGAGCGGGAGCGGGAAGGCAAGTTTTTGCAAAAAGAACTTGAAAAGCTCGTCAATGATCTTGAAAAGCAGGTAGCGATTGTGGCGGGGCTTCGCGAAGACGCCAACCGTCAGTTGCAGGAGCGTTTTGAACAAAAAATCGGCAGCCGTCTGAAGGGTCAAGAGGTGGATCCCCAGCGGTTGACTCAGGAAATTGTGATCCAGCTTGAAAAAGCGGATATCAACGAGGAGTTGGTGCGCCTGACGGAGCATCTTAAAAACTATAAAGACCTGTTAAAAAGTGCTCAGGCGGAGGGCAAAAAGCTTGATTTCTACACCCAGGAATTGCTTCGTGAGGTGAACACGATCGGCTCAAAGTCTCAGGTAGCCAAGATCACTCAGGCTGTGGTAGAAGCGAAAACACTCATTGAAAGACTCAGGGAACAGGTTCAGAACGTAGAGTAATAATTGGCTCGTAGAGCGAGACGGTGCCTAGGCGGGTTATGAAAACGAGAATGATCATTGTCGCAGCTCCGAGCGGGGCCGGCAAAAGCAGCTTTGTAGAACGTGCATGTCGCGAGTTGCCTCGTCTTGAGGACACAGTGACATACACGACTCGAGGCATGCGTAAAGGCGAGAGCCAAGGTCATCCCTACAACTTTGTCACCCGGGAAGAGTTCGAAGCTAAAATCAAAGAAAACTTCTTCGTGGAGTGGGCTACGGTACACACTAACCTCTATGGGACTCCTTATTATCAGCTCGAAAACGCCTGGATTCAGGGTAAATGCATCATCATGGATGTGGATGTTCAGGGGGCTGATACTTTTAAGGCGAAGTATCCAGATGCGGTTTCGGTTTTCATTCTCCCCCCAAGTATCGACGAGTTGCGTCGTAGAATTGAGAAGCGCGATGGAAGGGTGCCGTCGGATATCGAGATTCGCATGGCGAACGCGGAAAAGGAAGTCCAACAGGCCTCCAGGTTCGATTATCAGATCGTGAATGATCAATTTGATCACTCCTACGCTCAATTTAAAAAAATCGTTGAAGAATTGCTGTCTTAGGGATAACTTAGCCCCTTTCGGGAGGCATGAATGGCGCGCGTTACGGTAGAAGACTGCTTAAACAAGGTTCCTAATCGTTTTGCTTTGGTTTTGATGGTTTCAAAAAGAGCTAAGCAACTACTCAAAGGTTCTGAGTGCACAGTGGCAGCTCGTAGTAACAAGTATATCGTGAGTGCTCTTCGTGAGGTTGCTGCGGGTAATGTTGGTTACGATGACAATCACTCTGATCCGGTGGGTTTGCTTGCTGAGATTGAAAGGGACCTCAACAAATAAGACTTGGTCTAAAGTCTTAAATATCTGAAAATACGAGTCAATTTCGCAATCGCCAGGAGGAATCTTCCTGGTGTCCTAAGGCCCTCTGAGATATGATCGATAGGTATGTCAGAGAGCCACGTGGAAGGCGGTCTTTCCCAAAGACCCACAAAAACCCTAGAAGAACTTTTAAATAAAATCAGATCCTATTTTCCACAGGCTGATCTCAAGATTATTGAGAAAGCATATTACTTTTCTGAAAAAGCTCATGAAGGTCAAATTCGTCGGTCGGGTGAGCCTTATATTTCGCATCCATTGGCTGTCGGTGGGATTCTTGCCGACTTACATTTAGATTTAGACTCGATCGCGACGGGGCTTTTACACGACACGGTTGAAGACACGCATGCGACTCTTGAAGACATTCGCCGTGAGTTTGGCGATTCTGTGGCCCAGCTCGTGGATGGCGTCACGAAGATCTCGCAGATGAAGTTTAAAAACAGCTATGAGAAGCAGGGCGAGAACATTCGCAAGATGATCGTAGCGATGGGGCGCGACGTGCGTGTGCTTCTGGTGAAGCTCTGTGATCGTTTGCACAATATGCGCACGATGAATTTCATGCCGTTTGAAAAGCAAGAGCGTATCGCCATGGAGACGCTCGAAATCTATTGCCCCCTGGCGGGCCGTATGGGTATCAGCTCCCTGAAAATTGAACTCGAAGACCTGTGCTTCCGCTACTATCGTCCGGACATGTACTACGAGCTTGTGCAAAAAGTCCGTAAGACTGAGGCGGAGCAAAATCGCTATATTGAAGATGTGAAAAACGTGATCAGTAAAGATCTCGAAAAGGCGGGCTTTAAGTTTGAGGTGTTTGGCCGGTCGAAGCACTTGTGGTCGATCTACAAGAAAATGCAAAGCCGTAATATCGACTACGAACAGCTCTATGACGTGCTGGCCTTCCGTGTGATTGTAGAAAGTGTGGCGGAGTGCTATGGCGTGCTGGGGCTTGTCCACTCGTTGTGGAAACCCATTCCTGGGCGTTTTAAAGACTTCATTGCCATGCCAAAGACGAATAATTACCAATCACTGCATACGACGGTGATTGGTCCCGGCGGGGAGCGTATCGAAATTCAAATCCGCACGCGTGAAATGCATCTCGTCGCTGAGCGTGGTATCGCGGCCCACTGGAAATACAAAGAGCGTGGCAAGGCGGCGGAGGATAGCGAATTCCAACAAGTGAATTGGCTGAAAGACCTCGTCAACTCTCATCAACAAGTTAAAAACGCGGATGAGTTCCTCGATAGCGTGAAGACTGATCTTTTTGATTCTGAAATTTACGTTTTCACTCCGAAAGGGGACGTGCGTGAGTTCCCTGAAGGTGCAACTCCATTAGATTTCGCCTATGCGGTTCATACTGAGCTCGGGAATAAGTGTACCGGCGCCCGTATCAATGGCAAGATGGTGCCTTTGAGATATCAATTGCAGAACGGGGACACGGTTGAAATCGTGACTTCAAAAACGCAAGAGCCCTCGAAAGACTGGCTCAAGTTCGCAGTCACCAATAAAGCAAAACAAAAAATCCGCCAATATGTCAAAGAAGAGCAACGCCGTCGTTCTCTGGCTTTGGGGAAAGATCTTATCGAGAAAGAATTCCGTAAGTTCGGTATGGCGGCTGTGAAGCACCTCAAAGGCCTTGAGTACGAGACTTTCTTAAAGGAAAACGGGCTTAAGGATTTGGAGGAGCTGTATGTGAAAGTCGGTTATGGGCGTTTGGAGCCTCGGCATCTGGTGAACCGTGTGTCGCCGGCGACGATTGCGAAAGAAGCGGCGAAGACTGAAGAGACGACGTTCATGGAGAAGGTGGTTAAGGCCGCCGCCCAGAAAACACGTAAGAGTAATTCGCTTGTCAGTGTCGATGGGATGGATGACGTGCTCGTGCATTTTGCAAAGTGCTGTCATCCGATTCCAGGCGATCCCATCAGTGGATTTATTTCGCGTGGTAGGGGCGTCACGGTCCACCGCGCGGATTGTCCGAAGGCCTTTGAACTCGATCAATTTCGTAAAGTCGATGTTGCGTGGACTAGCACGCAGGCCAGTGACGGCCAAGAGCGTATGGTGCGTGTTCGGGTTATCAGCCACGACGTGCCGGGTTTGCTAAAATCCATGTCCGAGGTTTTTGCGGTTCAAGGGATCAATATAGAATCGGCGCAGATCCGTACAACCAAAGACAAAAAGGCGGTCTGTAACTTCGAAGTCAGTGTGAAAGACGCCAGCCAGCTCAACAACGCAATCTACGAACTGCAAAAAATCAAAGGCATCCTCGGCGTCACCCGCGTCTTCCACTAAAAGGTACCAGGTCGCTTTTCGGAATTGACTTTCTAAAAAAGACTTTCTTCGAGACGGTGCGGCTGCTTGTTGGACGGGTTTCTTGGTAAGAAAAACTCTTTTCTTTTCAGAGCTCTCGTCAGCGTTTTCACGTCGCTGGCTAGGGGCGCGTCGTTTAGCCATTTTAAGGTGGTTAAATTAAGTTCAAAATCCGAGAAAAGAAAGTGATCTTCTTCAAGTGGGATAGTCATTTTCCTTTTACCAAGGAGCCCCTGGAGAGTGCTGAACTCATAATCTTCACATGCTTGGCTTAGGCCGGCTTGGACTGGATTTCGGTAAACATATTTGTACACATTATTCCAATAATGGACCTTTTTGATAAGAGTTCTATAGTAGCGACTACCATAGAATTGATCTTCTCTTTTAAGAGTTCGATTAAATTCTTTACTTGTTTCCCGCATAAAGTAATTCATGGCCTCGCTGAGATTTCCAAGTGGAGTTGTGACAATAAGATGAAAATGATTACTCATAAGAACAAATGAGTGAATTCTAAGATTGTATGCATGCTTTATGAAAAAGAGGTGGTTGCTCATAATTTCCCAGGCGATAGGCATATCGATAGGGATATTAACCAGAGCAATACATAGTTTGCATTTTTCCCAGAAAAATTGTAGTCTGAGGAGATGGGCAAAGACGGACG
>JBDHWW010000037.1:0-29469 GCA_039810425.1 Pseudobdellovibrionaceae bacterium
GTCCGCCCCCATTCCCCGGGAAAAGACGGACCATCCGGGTCCGTCTTTATTATCCCAATTAAGCCTGGAACTCCTGACTAGTGCCTAGAACTCCTGATGCCTCCCGCATCAGGAGTAGCGGGAGTTTGAGGGGAGAGCCCTCAACAGACAGGATGTCTGTTTGCAGTGACTTTGCGGCAAGAAAAAACTCCGCATTCTCCACCAAAGATCCCGCCCGCTTGGCACAAAACACCCCCTTCTAATAAACGGGGAGGCCTCAACTAGTAGCACAACTTGTGTTCAAACCTGAAAAAAGGTAAAGCGGCCAGACATCAGCTCGGCTGTATTGCGTTTAACGAGATTATGGATGGGCACGCGCCCTGCAATGCCACCTCACAGGATCAAAGAGGTGCTTATGAACGCGTTATTAAACAACACTGCATTTTTAGTACTCACACTTTTCGCAGTTGCCGCCGGTGCGCAACAACGGTCTTCTATGGAGCTGACTTGCCGTGCGAAAGCCAAAGAAATTGCAGCACAAACTTATTCAAGCTGCGTGACAGAAGCTCGCAACACTCAAATTGATCTCATCCGTAAAGACTATCAAAAACAACTGGCGGATTTGAAAGCCAAATACGACCGCGAACTGAGAAAAGTCGGCGGTAAATCCACCACCACCCCTCAGGGCCCAGAGGCCTCGGCTCTGAAGAGCACTCCTTCGGTTGCGACTGCCGTTTCTAAGGGAGCAGCCCCTAAACCAACAAAAGGCATTGCAAAAACCCTTCCTACTCGTAAAGAGATGAAGCCCACAGCCGCCCCGGTTGTTCAAGAGATCAAAGAAGACACTGTGGTTGCCTCTCCTGATAGCGGGACGACAGTAATTGAAAGCCAACCGACTCAAAATGACGCCAATGGCGAAATGCATCTAGAGCTCGTTCCCGCTCCAGCTTCGTCTGATAACAGTACAGCCTCTACGGTCGACCAAACATATTAGTTTTCTTTAATTTGGTGACAAAAACACGCCCACATCATATATAATGGACCTCAGATCCTACAGGGAGGTCCTTAATGGGTGAGTTTAGCCTTACACATCTTTTACTATTGGCTGTAATCTTTTTGATCTTCTTCGGCCCTAGCCGCTTGCCTCAATTGGGACAATCCCTCGGTAAAGCTATTCGCGGGTTCAAAACCGGATTGAACGAAATCGACGTGGATGCAAAAGACATCCACGACAATACAAAGTCAAACGAACAGATTTCTCAAAATCAATCTCAAGGCATGAACTCTCAAAAAGTTGAAACTCCGGAGACTCAAAAGAAGTCTTAATTTTTTAGTTTTTTGTAATTCCAAAAGAGGAAGCCTAAAAAGCTTCCTCTTTTTTTTGCCATTACAATTTACAATATGGAAGATTTTTCAAATTTCGCAAGCTGATAGGCACAGAACCACCCTTCAATCCCATTTTAAGCACTCATAGGGTGGCCCCCTTTTTGCAATTGCCCTCGTCTGAATATAACAATGTTAAGGAGAACCCATGGTTAAAGCATTTCTCGCAACAGCGATTTTAATGACGAGCGTTTCTGGCTTTGCAGCCACTTCTATCAATGACTTCGTTGGCACTTACCAACTGGCGGATCAAAAAGCCGAAGGTGATGCTTTTTGCTTTCAACAAATCACAATTAGCCGAGAAAACGATGGTACTATCGGCGTCTACCGCGAAAACACTTCTTATGGCCCATTGATCAGCGCGGAGCTCAACGGCAGCCCACGCAAGAGCAGCGGCTCCCACGGCGAAGCCATGAGCAGCCGCAAAGGTAAAGACACGGTCACATTAAAAAACAATATTCTGACATTTGAATATAGCGGAACAACAAGCATGCTGGGTGTTCCCGTCAGCCGCGAATCCGACACGATTTCCGCGAAACTCGCTCAAGGTGGAAAAGCTTTGGCAGTGACTCGCACAACTTCCGAAGGCCCTATCGTCGGCTTTGGCAAAAACAGCAAAGCTCTCTGCGCCTATACAAGATAATATAGAAAAGTATCTGAAAACCTCAAAGGAAGCCTTCGGGCTTCCTTTTTTTTCACAGGAAATGATTTTTCTAAATACTGAGCAGGCTGTCAGAGATAATGCTATGGACGCCCATCGCGAAAAACTCCTTCGCGCGTTCGATATCATTTACCGTATACACGGCCATCTGATAACCAAGACTCAGGAATTTCTCAACGCGTTCTTTGGAGGTCATCTTTTGATCCCAGTGCAAGAACTGCGCATCACAGAGCGGGAGAAGGCTCATCTGTTTTAAGAACCAATAGTTTTTCGGCTCGTCCTCTTCACTGACAAGCAGTGCCCGCGAGACTTCCGGAATGAAACCCTTCGCACGAATAAGACTCAACGGATTAAAGCTCGAAAACACCACGCGTTCATCGGCCTTATATTTTTTAACCAGCTGACTCACGCGAATCTCAAGCGAGGGGTCCACTGTGGAATCGGTCTTCAATTCTATGTTCAAAAAATCAGGCACCTCTTTCGAGGCAAGAACTTGCTCCAGCGTGGTCAAATTCGGAGCAAAAACCCTCGCTTGCTCCAGAGTTAAGGCCTTCATATCCACCGGTGCTTTGTGCAGGCGTTTCAGATTCACATCATGATAGAGCACTGGCACATAGTCACGGGTCAGGCGGACATCAAACTCCACCATTTGACTGCCGTGTTTTTTGGCGGCTTTTAAAGACTCCAGGGTATTTTCTGTGATCCCTTCCGCCCAATATCCGCGGTGGGTTTGAAATTTCTTTTCTAATAACATCATGACTATTTTTTCTTCTTGGTTAAATCCACAGGTGTAAACACCGGGTTATCACGTTTCCCACTCAGGAGCCACTTGTGCGCCGCCTTTCCGACCTGTGACTGCACTTGGCCTGACAAAACACCATCCGCGCTCCATTCCCCTTCGGAACTCAAGCGTCCGCCTTTGTCCAAATGGGCCGAAAAGTTCTTCCAGCCTAGCACGTTAAAGCTTTGCGCGTGAAACTGAGAAGCCAGCCCCTTCATTTGCAGCTTTCCTTCGCTCATCCAATCCGGCTCAATCAGGTTTTTCAAAATTTGGAACGCGGGCGACCCGACAGAGATCGCCATCTTCTGAATTTGCGCTTGGGACTGAATTTCCCCACCAGCATAGGCGACACTAAAGCGCGCTTTTTCAAACGCAACACCTTCCACGGCGGCCGATTCAGAGTTAAGCACACCCTTGACGCTATTCATTTTTCCTTCTTGAAATTTCATGTTCAAATCACCGCTGATGGCACCCACCTGGCCTCCGGCCGTCATCAGGCGCACAACATTCGGTGACAAGCGAATTTCATTGGCTTTGGCCTTCACTTCCACCGTTTGAAAATCGCGATTGGCTGCCAGCTGCAATTGGCCGTCAAACACACCCTGATCCGGCAAGAAGCGCGATACTTTCACGTTCCATTGATCTTTATCCAGCGATACATCCGCTGCAATCTCGCGCAGAATCTGCATCTCGCGCTGACCCTTATTCGAGAAAATAAACTCGAGCCCTCGGTGCACGCCCGAGAGTTTCAAATGGTCCTGATCCGTAATCTCTGCCGTACCGTCAAAACTCCCCAACTGTCCCAGAATCAATGCCGGATGCGGCCTATTCATCAGCGCAAAGAGCTTGTCCCCATTCAAATGGTGAATAGCGACGGTGAAGGGGAAGTACTTCATCGGCGCCAGTGAAGTCACTCGAATCTCGTCGACTTTCAAGTCTCCGAGATCCCCTTCCAAACGGATGTCTTTAACTTGCATCTGCGCGGTTTTAAAATTCGACTTTGCAATTGTTGACTGGGCATTCAGCGACACCCACACCTGGCGGCCATTGAGGTCCTCTTTGAGCCACTGGAACTTTCTCATGACTTGAAAAACTTGGCTGAGCGGAATGTGTTTCAAATCCAATTCTGTTGCAAGCTCCTCTTCTTTCATGCCGTAGTTGGCTTTGATTTGGTAGCTGCCTTCGCGCCAGTTGCCGGACAAGCGCCCCTGCAAGCTTGCGCGTGGGAACTCGCTGTACTCGCCCCACACGGTTGCGTGCGAGAGATAATCACCAACAAGTTCATCACGCATCAAATGCGTTTTTGCCGTCATTTCAACAACACGCGGAGAATTGGATTTTAAACGAATAGCGAGGGAGTTCAAATCAAGCGGCTCCACCAAATTCGGTGCAAAGATCTTCAGTTGATCAACTAAAATAGCCCGGACCTGGGGTGCGCTTGAAGACGGGTCACTTTTAGGGGCTGAGGCGTTGTCTTTCAAAGTGACAAAGCGTTTGATTTGCGGAGTTTCGTTTTTCTTTTCTTCTGTGGAGTTTTCGCAGTTCTTATACATACTCCGCAAATTGACATTCACCTGACCGGCTTCGACCTGGGTCACCGGGTTTTCACCTTGAAGGATCGACCAAAACGAAAGCGGCAAGCGGATTTCATCGGCCGTGAGTTCGGGCCGCATCCAGCACTCGTTATCAGATTCCATTTTCACTTTTGTGATGAGGACCGCGAATCGCGGTAAAAGGCCGCGGGCAAGGCTGATTTGCGCGCCCTCAAACTCCACTTGCACATCTTTGTGCATGCGGCTGGCGGCGGATTCGACCATGGACTTTACTTTGCTGGGCGCAATCAGGCCGCGAATGCCCAGGCCCAAAACAATGGCGAGTAAAACGCCACTGAACAGAACAAAACGACCCGGCTGTTCAGCAATCAGGTTTTTATCGTCTTCAGAATATCGAGGAGTTCGCGGCCCAGCCATCATCACTTCATTTTGACGGAGCTTCGGCGGGCCGACAACGAGAATTCAAACTTTTTGGACTCCTTATTCGGACTCGGGAGCCAAACTATTTAAATTCAAATGAAAGGATTTCGTAATCTTTGTCGCCCTTAGGGCTTTGTACGAGGACGGAATCCCCGGCTTTTTTACCGATCAAAGCACGGGCGAGTGGCGACAAGATCGAAATCATCCCTTGTTTTACGTCAGCCTCATCCACACCCACGATTTGGTAGGTGGATTCTTCCTCAGTCTCTTCATCAACAATCGTCACAAAAGCGCCGAACACGATACGGTCTGATTTGATTTCCGCTGGATTGATGATTTCTGCACCGGCAATTTTGCCTTGAATTTCAGCAATACGCCCCTCAATCATCGCCTGACGCTCTTTAGCAGCATCGTACTGAGAGTTCTCACTGAGATCGCCGTGGGCACGAGCCTCTTCTATGGCGCGGATAACATCAGGACGCTCTTCAACCAACAGTCTTTTTAGTTCTGCATCAAGAAGTGCTTTCCCTCGAATAGTCATCGGTAATGTATCAGCCATGGACTTTAACTCCTTTTAAAAAACGAGAGCCAGAGTTCTACTCAAAATAGGCCTAAACAGCAAGAAATTAGTGCTGCGCAGCAGGCTATGCTGTCCAGTTCTGACCTAGACTGGGCACAGCAAGGGTGACCCCGAGGGCTATCCCCTTTAAAATAGGGCTTATTTCAAAAGAAGGACCCTCTGTGTCAACTGTAGCGGAGCTCATTAAAAAATCGCAAAAAATCATCCTTTCGACCCATCGTCAGTGTGATGGAGACGGCCTTGGCGCCGAGTTGGCCCTGTACTATGCGCTGAAAAAAATCGGCAAGGACGCGAAGATCGTAAATGTCGATAGCACCCCCCGCAAATACCGTTTTCTGGGGTCTGACAAAGTTATCGCTCTTTTCCAGAACAACCCGGTCATGGACCTTACGGCCGAGCTCTGTCTGATCTTTGATACCAACGACGAGCGCCTGCTTGAACCCTTGTTTTCAGGGCTCAAAAAGAGTGTTGGGAAAATTGTCTTCATCGACCACCACCCGGTTTTAACAAATGGCCCCCAACCCACCGCGGAATCGCATATCGATGTCACGGCGGCCTCAACCGGCGAGCTGGCCTACAACATTATTCAAGAGCTCGGAATTGAGCTTGATAGCAACATCGCCCGCGCCCTTTATACCAGCATCACTTTTGATACCCAGCTTTACCGCTATATCCGTAGCTCACCAAAGTCGCACCTTATCGCTGCGGAACTGCTGACCCATTCTTTTGACCCGCAAGAAGTTCATCGCGCCCTTTTCGGTAATCAAACGGTACAGAAAATGGCGTTTTTAGCAAAAGCCCTCGGTCAAATTGAGTACTTCTGCCACGGACGGCTGGCGGTGCTGCGTTTGCGTGATGCGGACTTACTCGCCCACAATCTCGAGCCCGATGAAGCCCGCGATATCATTGATATGGTCATGAATATTGAAAGCCTCGAAGCCTCTGTGATCTTCCGTGAGGACGCCGAAAATGAGTACAAACTCAGCCTGCGTAGCAAAGGAAAGATCGAGGTTCTCTCAACCGCAGAGAGCTTTGGCGGCGGCGGCCACACCCATGCCTCCGGCGCTTTCATCAAAGGGAATTATATAGACTTAAAAGATAAAGTTGTGAAAGATCTGACAAAGAAGATTTCGCAAATTGGTTGATAACAGGAACGCCCTTTAGCGATGCAAAGAAAGAAACGCGCCGAAATTATTTGCCGATGCAACAACGTCTCTCGTGATGTGATTGAGGACGCGATTGCCAATGGAGGTTGCGATACCCTGAACAAGATCTTCGACCAAACCATGGCAGGCGTCGGCCCCTGCGGTGGCTCGTGCCGACGCAAGCTCGGCCCCCTGCTGGATCACTATCTTAAAACCGGAACATTTCCCGAGAAGATCGTCGAAGACACGACTGGCAAAGCCCCGGCTCCGACGGGCGGCAAGAATGAAACCGGCGGAGAATCTTAATGGCACGCATTTTAGTCACGGGCTTTCGGCCTTTTCTTCACCACAGCATTAATTCTTCTGAGCGCGTTTTGACAGCGCTGGCAAAAGAACGCAAAGACATCGAAGCCGTTTTCCTCCCGGTCAGTTTTCAGAACTCCTTCATTGAACTAAAAAAACACCTGAGCCAAAATCTTCCCTACGACTTTGTCATCATGCTGGGGCAAGCCAACGGTCGTGCCGTGGTTTCACTAGAGCGCGTGGCTCTCAATTGGATGGAAAGTAAAAATCCTGACAACGACGGCCAGTGCCCAGCGAGCGGCAGAATTCTGCCGGGCGCCCCGGACTCCTACTTGGTCGACTTCTTCCCATCAGCGTGGCGGGAGATTCTTTCCTCGGTTGGCAGTGAGGCCGAAGGGCTCGAATATCCAACCAAGCTCGCCGAAGTATCTCTGACGGCAGGCGCCTATGTTTGCAATAATTTATATTTTAAAATGGTCCATGAGTGGCACGGTTCAAAAACCCAGCCTTTATTCGTTCACCTGCCCCTGCTGCCTGAGCAGATTGATGAAAATCCAGGATCGCCGTCGATGAAACTGACGACTCAAGTGAAAATCATCAATGAACTTTTAAACCTATTGACGGCTTAGTTAGAGGAGCTCTCCAAAGCCCTTGGGGAAGCAGCGCCGCCTGTTAAGCGCTTTTCTTAGCGGGGACCACGACCGTGCCGCCGTTCAGGCGGTAATCAATCATCTTTTGCACGTCAGGCCTGCAAGTCCCGCAGTTCGTGCTGGCATTGGTTTGGCGGCTCACAGAAGTCGTTGTATGGGCGCCCGCCACGATCGCCTGATCGATCGTTTGGCAAGAAACCCCCCGGCAATGGCAAACCTCTGCTTCCTTGTAGGGATAATTCCACTCACCGCGAAGTCTAAGAATCAACTCGCGCAAAAGGATCTCAGAATGGCTCGTGCCGTTTGGAACAGGCCACTGCTGAATGTCGGCGCCGAAACTCTTACGCATGGATTGCATAAGGCTCATCATCTCCGTGCAACCACGGAATTGAACTTTCGGGGTCGTTCCTGCCATATTGACTTCAATACGGTCGCGACCTTCGAGTCCAACACTGAAATTTCTGTTTTCACCTGGCGTCGACATATTGGTATATTCTATGCGAACCGGCATGAAGTGAAAGGCTAGGAATGAAGTTTCTGATATTGAGCCGTCTTTCGACCCTTTACTCCACCCAGAGGTTGGTCCAGGAAATCCGTTTGCTCGGCCACGAAGCGGTGGTTGTAAAAGACTGCCTTTCCAGTCAGGGAGAAGGCGTTTTCTTATGCGGAACCCCGAACGAGCTCGTGCACTGTTTGATGAAACTGCAAGGCCGCGAAGTTCTGTTTCAAGAGTTTATTGCCGAAAGCCAGGGCCGGGACATCCGGGCCTTTATCATCGGTCAAAATGTCATCGCCAGCATGGGGCGTTCATCAGCAAACCCTTTACTAGAATTCCGCTCCCACCGTGTAGGTCTTATCCTTGAAGTCAATCCTTGCCCTGGGCTTGAAGGTATTGAAAACTGTAGTCAGAAGAATATCGCCAAGGAAGTTGTTTTCTATGCCGAAAGTCGCTACCGTACCCATTCTTAAAGACAACTACGTTTTCATTCCAACCAACGAGCAAACAAAAGAGTGTGTCATTATCGACCCAGGCCAGGCGGATGTGGTGAAAGCCTCTATCTTAAAAGAGCAACTCCGCCCGCGTGGCATTCTGCTGACTCACCACCACTGGGACCATATCGGTGGCGCGCAAGAACTTAAAAAAGCTTTCGACGTTAAAATCTATGCCCCCTTGCAAGAGCAAAAGCTGATTGATTTTGCCGATGTTTACTTGCAGGAAAACGATTTTGTTTTTGACGCCGGGATGCAGTTCCGAATCATCAATCTTCCGGGCCATACGACGGGTCATATTGCTTACCTTGAGGAAAAACAGAATTGGCTCTTTAGCGGTGACGTGCTTTTCAGCCTTGGCTGCGGCCGCATTTTCGATGGCACTGTCGAAGACCACTACAAGAGCATCGGAAAAATTAAAGCACTGGCTCCAAACACGGTTATTCATTGCACGCACGAGTATACGGAAATGAATTTGAAATTCTGCCTTGAAAAGTTCCCGGAGGACCTGGTCCTCAAAAAATTCGCCCAACACGTCCAAGAACTTCGCAGCCAGGGCAAAGCCACGGTGCCATTTCTGCTCAGCCAGGAACTGGAGCTCAATCCATTTTTAAAAGTGAAAAACGAAGCGGACTTCATCGCTCTTCGCGAAGAACGCAACAGCTTCAAGGCCTAGGGATGCAGGCCGGTCTCGGATTTAAAACCGAGATCACGCTCCAAGTTTTTGATGAGGTACTCCCGGCGATATGCGAAGATCTTTTCAATCTCACTGCGCACGATCGTTCCGCCCAGCAGGCTGCCAACGCTTCCCATCGGTAAAACATAACAAACCCGGTCAACCATCAAAGTACCGCCCGCAAAAGGACGGAACTCGTGACTGTGGCGCCAAAGTGAATACGGCCCCTCGGTCTGGATATCGGCAAAATAGAAAGGCGGGTCCCAGTCTTCAACGAGGCTCTTCCACTTCATCGGCACGCCCCGAAGTTTTAACCGATAAACAATCTCACTGCCCGCCTGAATCATTTCGGGCGAACCCGGAACGATTTCAAAATCCAAAATGGGCGGGGTGATTCTTTGTAAATTACCGACGTGGCTAAAGAACGGAAAGACCTCTTCGGGTTTCCATGGCAAATACTGTTCAGAGACAAAAATCTCTTCGCCATTCTTATTGCAAACACTTTCAAGAGCTCCTTTCAGATCCGGATACTTAAACTTGTAATCCGTTTGTGACGCCACTTTTGGAATCACCCGCTGGGACTCCAAAACGAGTGCGGACATTTCACCCATTGACGCCCGAAGCAGCATTGCCGGCACTCGCGGCGCAAGACCCACCGCCAAAATGTCGGCAAGCGCCCTGGAGAAATCTTCGTTCGTAACAGGGTTCGGCGAAACCAAATTCATCGCTCCGCGGAGAAGACTTTTATCAAGCGCATGCAAAATCAAACCGATCTCATCGTCGATATGAATCCAGCTTATCCACTGCTTGCCTTCGCCGAGAACAGCTCCCAAGCCACGACGGAAAAGCGGTAAAAGCTTTTCCATCGCTCCACCATGGGAAGAAAGCACCACCCCTGTTCTGAGGGAAACCGCACGGGTTGCCGTCGGCGCATCGCCGTATGAAAAACCTAAAAGCTCTTCCTCCCAATCTTGGCAAACTTGCGACAGGAAGCCATCGCCCGCCGGACTTTCCTCGGTCAAAACCGTATCGCCCTGCGAGCCGTAGTAACCAACGGCTGAAGCACTGATAAAAATTTTCGGCGCAACAGGAAGGCTTTGAATCAAATTACGGGTCCCGAGAATGCGGGACTCGTAAATTTTTCGTTTGCGGGACTCGCTCCACCGGCCGCCACCGATGTTTTCACCAGCAAGATGAATCACCGCATCCATCAAACGCAGTTCAGGGTGTCCTTTCAGTGGGCCTTCCATAAGGTTGCCAGTAATAATTTCGCACGGAAACGGGAGTGTTGAACGGGCCCTCTCCGCGTCGCGGGTCACCACGTAGATTTGGTCGCCGCGACTCACGAGAGCTTTTCCTAGCTCTTTGCCAATCAGTCCTGTGGCGCCGGTCATCAGTATTTTCATAACACCCTCTACTTCTTCAAAGACGTCTTGAAATCATCCAAGGCTCTCTGGTGTGCGAATGTATGATCTACTATAGGCTCAGAATATCGGGAAGTCCCAATTTATGAAACCCATTTCCGGATGTACAAACTATTTTTATCAACACGCTCGAGCTGAGCTTGAGGATTAAAAATTCATTAAATCCCTCGTCTTTATGTTTAAATTTTTGCTACTCTAACGTAAAGTAATCCAGGGACAAACGCGATGCCAAAAGACAAAAAAACACCCACAAAAGAGCTCAACAAGATCAAGTCTTCCGTTTTCTCACGCGGGCTGTCCATGGCAAAGATGACCCTGAATGCCGGTGCAAGTCTGGCCGGGCATGGCCTGAAGAACACCTTTTCCTCAGAAGAAGACAAAGTCGACAACTGGAAGAGGTTCATAAAGACACAAGCTCAAGCCGTCAGCAGCGAGCTTGGCGAACTCAAAGGCAGCCTCATGAAGGCCGGCCAAATGCTTTCGATGTACGGCGAGCACTTCCTTCCACCCGAAGCAAATCAGTTTCTCAAAGGTCTGCAGTCGGATTCCCCGGCTTTAAAATGGTCGGCGATTGAACCCGTCATCCGCAAAAATCTTTCACCAGAACAGCTTTCCAAACTCGAGATTGAAAAAGAAGCGCTCTCCTGTGCCTCCTTGGGTCAAGTTCACCGCGCACGCATCAAAGCCACGGGCGAAGAGATCGTGCTGAAAATTCAATACCCGGACGTTGATGCCGCCATCGACAGCGACCTCAAGGCCCTAAAGAGTCTTTTAGGGATCCTGAAGTTAGTCCCCAAAGACTTTGATCTCGACCCGATCTTCCGTGAAGTGCATGACATGCTCGTCCAGGAAACCGACTATGAGCTGGAGGCGCGCCTTACCCAAGACTTCTATCAGCGCGTTCAAGAGGATCCACGCTATGTCGTTGCGAAAGTTTATCCTCAATTTTCCAACCGCCGGGTGCTCGCAATCTCTTACGAGCCCTCCGTGCGGGCGGATAGCGCGGCAATTCAGTCGCTGTCTGACAACCGCCGCAACAGCATCG
This sequence comes from Pseudobdellovibrionaceae bacterium, assembly GCA_039810425.1. Classification (GTDB taxonomy): domain Bacteria; phylum Bdellovibrionota; class Bdellovibrionia; order Bdellovibrionales; family Bdellovibrionaceae; genus JACMRP01. Next base: position 11,591 of record JBDHWW010000037.1, read on the forward strand.
CCTTGGATTTTTTGGATTTATACTTAAAAGAACTTTTCTACTGGCATACGGTGCAGACGGACCCTCATATCGGAAACTACGGGATTCGCTTGAACGCGGATGGCAGCCACCAGATCGTCCTCTATGATTTTGGTGCGACACGCGCCTATGGGCTTGAGTTCATAGGTCCTTATCAGCGTATGATTGGCGCGGCCCTTCTGGCTGATGAAGCCGGTCTGCGGGCCGCCGCCGAAGAGTTGCAGTTTTTAGATCCCAATGACAAGGCGGAGCTCCGGGCGCTCTTTGAGGAATTCTGTTTTGAGTTTGTGGAACCCTTCCTAACGCCGGAGGATCCTCGCTTGCCGCCGAACGTGATGGACGACGAAGGTAATTACGACTGGAAAAACACGGATCTTCCGCAGCGACTTTCAAAGAAAATTTTTGCGGTGATCCGCCAGCATGCGTGGCGAACACCGCCGCGAGAAGTGATTTTTCTCGACCGCAAAACCGGCGGCGTATTTATCTTTATGTCTGTTTTGCGGGCGCGCTGTCAGGGACGGGGGCTTCTTTTGAAATATCTTGAGCACTCAACTGGCTCAACTCCGCGTTAATCAGAGTCAGAAGCTTCTGCACGTCCACCGGCTTACTCAGCATTTTCACATTGAGATCTTGCAACTCTTCATCGAGAAGCTGATGATAGCCGGACCAAAGAACCATCGGCAATTTTTTATTCATCTCGCGCACTTTGCGCGCGAACTCGATACCGGACATGCCCGGCATGGAAAGATCCGAGATGATCATAAAGTACTGACTTTGTAACTCCGTAAAGGCCGCGAGGGCCGCTGCAGGATCCACAAACGCATCAACCTGAAGACCCTCGATCTCCAGAAGTTCCTTTATCAGGGAACCAATTTCCGGCTCGTCATCGACAATCATTACTTTTTGCGCCGACTTAAAATTGTACGGGGTCAGATTTGCTTCTTCGACCGCCTCGGCGTTCACCGCCACCGGCAAGAAGATTTCAAAATCTGTCCCTTGGCCGGAGGCGCTCTTCACCTCGATAAATCCTTGATGATTACTGACGATTCTTTGCACCACCACCATGCCGATGTTCTGCGCGTAGAATGGGTCGAATATCTTTTCAATTTCATCGCGATCCATTTCCTCACCGTTATAATGCAGACTCCACTTCACATAAGGATGGTCTTTGATTTGTGTTTGTCGAAACGTAATGCGGATTTCACCGCCTTCCGTGCCAATGGCACGGGCCGCATTGACGCACAAATTCAAAAGCGCCTGCTGGATCTGATCCGGATCCGCATTGATATTGAGATCTCCGCAATCCGCCAAGTCCAAGGTGATGCGAATCTGCGCCGGCAGCGTCGCCCGCAAAAAGCCCATGACTTCAGAAAATATTTTCTTAATCTGAATCAGTTGCACGGAGGACTCGTCTTTTCTGCTGAAAATCAGAATCTGCGCCACTAGGTGGCGTGCTCGGTGGCCCGCCCGCTTAATCGCCTCGAGGTAGTGTTGATTTTTTGGATCCTTGTGAAGACTGAGCATCTTCTCGGTGGTCGCAAGGATGATCGCAAGGATGTTATTGAAGTCGTGGGCAATGCCCTCCGCCAACGTTCCGATCGCCTCCATCTTCTCTGACTGCAACGAACGCTCTTCGATTTGTTTACGCAGGCGCTCCACTTCTTTACGAATCTCATCGGTGTGAACCCGCTCAAGCTCCGCCCCCGCGCGCGCCGCAAACACCGACAAAACGGTGCGCTTTAACGGCAGATCCACCATCTCTTTGTCACTGTAGATCATCATGATACCGATCGCCCGCTGCTCCGAATCCTGAAGCACAAGCCCCATACAGGATTCTACATTGCGATAGCTCAGCATCGGATCCTGGATAAATATTTTGCTGACCGATTTTGGGTAAACAAAGAACTCACCCGGCTTCAGATTGTCAAACGGCGTGTTTTTCAAATCATAGATGTAATCAGTCCCGAATGTGCCATCGACCCAGTTCACAACAAACTTCACCGCATTCGCATACTCGGGCATGAGAACCCCGATCGCCACATTACGAACTTCAAAGGCTTTGGAGATTTGCAAACCGAGTTCGCGTAAGAAATCATGGCCCGTCAAAACCTCGGTCTTTTCTTGAATTCGGCGAATCAAATCTTCTTTGGCGGCATGGTCCTCGAGCGTTTGCCGGAGAGAATCTTGGCGCTTACGTACGAGGTTTGTTAAGAACATCAATGCGCCCATAAAGATCAAAAAAATCGCCATCACCGAAAAACTGGCCAACCGCCAGCCGGCAAAGATCGCATCCGTGTTGTAACCGACATACGTCATGAGGCCATAGGCTTTTGAAAATTTATAATAGCCGACTTTTTCCAGTCCATCGATGCGGCTGGTCCCTTCAAGGACCCCTTCGCCATCCATGTTGATGCTTTGGGCGAAGGCAAAACTTTTTCCTTCGCTGCCGTTGCCGTCAGGAAAACGGTAAATCACTTTGCCATCGTCTCGGAAAACCGTAAAGCTCACCCCTTGAGGCAAATGGAGGTTTTTATAGAAGATCTCAAAATCTTCAACCGAGCGCGTGATTCCGATCAGGCCCTGAAAACGGCCATCGGCCCCACGCAGGCTTCTGTTGAGAGAAATCACTTTTCGCTTATCGATCACAGAGGCGGTTCTAGGAGAAAAAACCGTGTAGCTCTTTTGCATGCGCAGGTAGTTGAAATCCGGGGAATCCTTATAAGAGATTTTCAGCTTTTGCCCGTAGGGCAAAAGCGTCGTCAGACGCACACGGCCCTCTTTATCCACGGCGTAAATCGAGCGGATAAAACCTTCTGTGAGAAAACTCTGGGCCTGCACAAAAAAACGATTGAGATCGGCGTCGCTGACACTGTCCAAGCCACCGCGTTCTTGAATGCGGGAGGAAATGTACTCCAGAGGAACCGCCATCGCATCAAACTGACGGCGATTGATTTCATCCAAAGCCAAAGTCAGGGAGCGGGTTTGGGAAAAAGCCGATTCTTTGAGCTGGGCGCGGGCGGAGAAAATTGAAAACGCGAGGAGGCAGCCCACTAGAAGCACCATGAGGGCATAGAAGACCCACAGGTACTTGTTAAAGTAACGATCCTTTATACCGACCAAATTTTCAGGATAACGTAGGCGTGGAATCAACTCTCAGCTCCTCTGTGGCTTCAGTGTATAAAGTCATAAACAAAACTTGCCAAACAGATTCTCTCCAGTGTCTCAGAGACCGCTCGTTTCGTGTGGCTTATGAAGAAAACAGGATCACTTTATCAAGATCTCGAAATGGACTTTTGAGCAAGGTCAAACGTTGACCCCCTAAACCGGGAATGCTAAGCAGATTTCATGAAAACACCTTCTCAGCTTCACCGCTTTGCACAGTTCCTTTTGTTCTACACTTTGCTCGTGATTTTGTGGGGGGCTTGGGTGCGCATTTCCCATTCCGGAGACGGTTGCGGCGCAAGCTGGCCCCTGTGCAATGGCCAGGTGATTCCCGAGGCTGAGCACCAGAAAACCTGGGTGGAGTTCAGTCACCGCCTGACTTCGGGGCTATTTGGTTTACTCGTGGCTTATATGTTCTGGGCGGGTCGCCAGATCGCTCCGAAAGGCACCCCTCTTCGGAGAGCGCTTTTAGCAGTTCTTGTTTTAATGATCACCGAAGCGCTCTTGGGCGCAAAGCTGGTTCTGTTTGGCCTTGTGGGCAACAATGACTCTTTCCTCCGTCTGTTTGCGATGGGTCTGCATCAAGTCAACTCCCTCCTGCTTTCCGGCATGGTGGCACTCGTGGCCCTGTTCTCGAGTGATTTGCCGGCAAAGGCTTTGGACTCAGCAAAGGTCTTTGCCAAGAAGCCTTTGCCAAAGGGGGCGCTCGTATTCCTGGTTTTCTTTGTCGTCGTGGCAATCACCGGCGCCTTTGCATCTTTGTCTTCGACCCTCTTTCCGTCGGAGTCTGTCCTTGACGGCATCACGAAAGACTTTGCGCCGGATGCGCACTATCTTTTACGAATTCGTATTTCGCATCCGATCCTCGCGACCCTGATTGGCGGCGGGCTTGCACTGTTCTTCTGGCTGAAATATCAGGACGAAACCAATGAAGTTCTTCGCAAGAGCACTCTACAAGTATGTTTGATGCTCGCGGTGGCTGTGGTGTTTGGCTACATCACGCTCTTTAGCCTTGCGCCGATTTGGATGAAGGTCATCCACCTTCTCATCGCCCACCTCGTGTGGATCGTTCTTTTACGCTGGTATGTTTTGAAAAAACTCGCCTGTTAGGTGGTGAGTTCGTTTGATTCTGTTAAGCGGTGAAGGAAGAGAATCTTTTCATTGATATCGTTGAATTCCAAAGACATCTGCTGCAAATCGTAATCACGGATCAAGTAGGACGAAAAGGCACCGACGATCTCTTCGGGGCCTGAAAGGCTGCGCATGAAAATTTCTTGCTGTTGGGTATCCGGAATATGGGTGTGAATCCAACGAGTCAGAATTTTCAGCAAATGATCAAGACCGGCTTCACTCTCAGGGCGAACTTCGGTGTTTTCTTCGATTTTCGCCGCTTCCACCACCAAGTAAGGAGTGCCGCGATCCACCACGCGGCCGAGCCTGACTTTGCCAGCCCCTTGAAGAAAGACCAGTAAAGTTCCGTTCAAGCGTTCTTCGACAATCTGCGGGTAACCATAACCCGCCACACTGCGAACATACGAAACGGCCTCGCCAGGTTTCACGGGAGCAACCTGAGAGGCATCCTCAATAAATCCAATAGCAATAGGAAGTTTTTTATCAGCCGCAGTTTTAACCATTTCCAAGTAGCGGGGCTCGAAGATGTTCAAAGGCTTTGTCGTCTTTGGAAAAAGACTGACATTGACGAGGGGGAACAAAAAAACTTCCATGACAATTCAGCTCCACAGATTGAAGATTGATTATAAGAAGGTCAGGAGGCAAAAGCTAGATGAAAACATGCAAGCCGGAAAGCCAATAATCTTTTTTGACGGCATCTGTCATCTGTGTAACGGATGTGTGAATACCGTTCTCTTAAAGATTGCTCAAGGGCCCGTCTTTCTTCCCTAGACCTTCATACGAACATCACCCTTTAAGACCGCAACAATCGGACGGTCCGCTTCTGAGAGCAGGGTCAAATCCAACTCTTTTGGCTTCACCCAGCAATAGGCATCATGTTCCGCAAGCTGAAAGGGCTCCGGTGGTGCTTTCGCCCAATAAAAGACCAAGCGGATTTTCTTACCCGGATATTGGTGAATATTTTCACCGATGTGGCTTTCAACTTCGATGATGATACCGATCTCTTCGAGAATTTCCCGTTTCAAGGCCGAAACCTCGTCCTCACCGTTTTCAACTTTGCCGCCGGGGAACTCCCAATGGCCGGCGCCACTCATCCCCGGACCGCGCCGGAAAATCAACACCTCACCCGCGCGATAGAGGACCGCCGCCACGACGTGAACGCCATCTTGTTGATACAAATTCAAAGCAAAACCCCTTCAATGAGACAGCCAGACCAAAGTATATCTCCAGAGTCGCTTGAAACAAAGAGTTCATTAACAAACGCAATTTTTTTTGCTACATTGTAGGCAGTCATGTTTTCAAGTCCCGACAACCTCTCTCATTACTCGGTCCGTAACGCTTTCATCTGGTTAGCTCTCGCCTTCCAAGCCGGGGTTGTTAACGCAGGTGGGGTTTTAGCTTGCCACCGCTTCGTCACTCACACCACGGGCTTCGGCACTTCTTTCGGCATCGAAGTCGCGAATGGCCAAACACAATTGGCTATTGGCATGCTTTCGGTGCCGCTGTTCTTCGTCTGCGGCGCCATGATCTCAGCCTTTCTTGTCGATCGCCGCTTGATTCAGAACCAACCCCCGAAGTACGCCGCTGTTTTATTTCTAATGACTCTTCTGATGGGAACGACTCTTTATGCGGGTCTTGCCGGCCAATTTGGAACTTTCGGCGAACCTCTCACCAGAGCACGTGATTATATTTTGCTCGCATTGCTGGCAATGACAAGTGGCTTGCAAAATGCCATGGTCACCACGGCGTTCGGCGCCATTGTCCGCACCACGCACCTTACGGGAATTTCAACCGACCTGGGCATCGGCCTTATCCGGTTGATCTCGAACGCGCAAAAACCGGAACAACGTCGTAACGAAGTCCGTGCGACCTGGATGCGCGCGGGGATAATCTCTTCATTTATCCTCGGTTCTACGCTATCTTCTTTTATCTATCTTTCAGTGCAATACTGGGGGTTTGTCATCCCATTCCTGATTTCTGCCCTCTTGTGGATGATTAGCCTAAGCTTCTTCAAAAAAGAAACCCTGTTGTCGTTGAAAAATAAGATCGCCAGTTAGGACATGCAATGATTGATTTGGGCAACTCGTTTTTTATTATTTTGATCAGCGGTATCGCTATTTTCTTGTACGGGATGAGCATGGCGAGCCACTCCCTCGAAAAGCTGATGGCCAACAAGATCACAGGCCTGATGCACAAATTATCTGAAAGCAAGTTCCTCTCCATCGTGGTCGGCATTTCTTTGACCACTCTTTTGCAAAGTTCCGGTGCGGTCACGTCCATGCTTGTCGGGTTGGGCTCAGCGCGCGTAATCACCTTGCGGCAAGTGATGGGCGTGATCATTGGAACCGCGATCGGCTCGACGCTGACAGTTCAATTGATCTCTTTGGATTTGGGGCAGTACGCATTGCCGCTTTTCACTATTGCTTTTGCGGTATACTTCCGTGCGAAAAAGCCCGTGTTTAAAAATATCGCCATGGTTTTTATGGGCTTTGGCATGCTCTTCTTAGGATTAAAACTCATCGGCACTAGCGCGCACCATTTTGCTGAAATGGAAATGATGAAGGACGTTTTCAAGTCGCTGCGGGATAATCCAATGTACTCACTGATGATCTCGATGGTCTTTTGTATGTTCGTCCAAAGCAGTGCCGTGACCATCGGTATTGCGATGAGCCTTGCAAGCGTTGGTGTGATCTCAATCTACGATGCGATGCTGTGGGTTTACGGCGCAAACATCGGAACGACATCGGTTGCCTTGATTGCGGCGGCCGGCAGCAACCATATCGGCAAGCAAGTGGCTTGGGCGCATTTTTTCTATAAACTTTTGAGCGCGGTTCTTTTCTATCCGTTCACGAATATCTTTATTGAGTTCCTTGAAACCTTCAACACAACGCCTTCCCGCATGACGGCGAACGGCCATTTGGCCTTTAACGTGATTTCCGCAATCGCCTTCTTTCCATTCATCAATAAGGCCGCGAGTTTTATCGAGAAGATGTTCCCGCCAAACCCTGAAGATGCCTTCGGCACTGAGTTTGTAAATCTCAACAACTATCAGAGCTCCGCCCTGGCGGTATCTTACGCAAACCGTGAGATCATGCGGACCGCCGACATCGTGCGCAGCATGATTGAGGACTCCATCCGCCTATTTGAAACCGCGGATCCGGTGCTCATTCAGTCAATCAAAGAGCGGGATAACAAGGTGGACTTCCTTTACCGCGAAACAAAAATGTTCCTTCTCGACCATGCCAACAAAAGCAACACGGTCGTACACCAGAACATCATGAGCATGATTATGTTCATTAGCGATCTTGAGCGCGCCGCCGATGCCATTGACATCAACATCATTGCCTTGGCGATTAAGAAAAATGCGCTTCACTTGGAATTTTCTGACGAAGGCATGTCTGAGATCAAAAGCCTGCACAGTCAAGTTGTGATGGTGGCGCAAATGGCGATCAACTCATACCAGACTCGCGAACTCTGCCCTGAAGTGATTCAGCTAAAGCGCGAACTCGCGAAGCATGAGATTTCACTTCGTGAAAATCATATCGGCCGCCTGAACCGCGGCATGCGTGACTCCATCAACACGAGCTCCATTCACTTGGATCTTTTGAGCGAGTACCGCCGTATCGCAAGCTTGCTTTGCAACCACGCTTATTCGACCCAGAAATGATAGGAGCGCTTCCCATGCTACGCAGTATCAGCCTGCTGTTTTTTTCAAATATTTTTATGACATTTGCGTGGTATGTCCACTTAAAGAACTTTAAATCTGGTGCGATATGGATTGCCATTCTTGTCAGCTGGGGGATTGCTTTTTTCGAGTACTGCCTGCAAGTTCCCGCCAATAGAATTGGCTCCGACTATTTTTCTCTTCCCCAACTGAAGGTCATCCAGGAAGTGACGACGATGGTCGTCTTTGCCGGCTTTACAGTCATGTATATGAAACAACCCATCAAATTAGACTTTCTCTGGGCGAGTCTCTGCATGATCGGCGCGGTTTACTTCATGTTCCGCGGGGCCTAATTGACGGGACGAACTTTTTGCGTCGCCTTGAGGACCGCCTCAAATTCACGCTGAAATTTCCCCATCACATCTTGAGCGACCTTTTCCGGGCTTAATTTTAAATCTTCCAGACTGCAAGTTTCAACCGGAGTGCCCTTGTTGGTGCAATTGATTGCCAAATGAATCATCGTCGAAACTGGCGACTTCGTGGCAATGCTGATATTGAGCTTCTTCTCGCCCCAGAAAATATCATCACCCTCGCGCTCTAGTTGAGCCTTCCCAAGAGCGACGTGCGCTTCGGCTTGCAAATAGTCTCGAATAATTGAAGCAAAAAGTCTTTGCAGCGCCACCCCCGAAAACAGATCGCGGTCAAAGACCTCAATGATAAAGTGCAACATCTCGGCGCCTGCAATCGGCGACTTTGCGAGCAGGTCTTCCCCATCCACCATGTGCTCGAATGAAATATCACAAGGACCGGCCCAACTGACTATGGAGTTTCCAAGGACGCCGTAGGTGAGATACGCGTACAAGGATTTCAGCTGAGTGCCATCATAAGTGATTTTTTCTTTGATAAAAAGTCTCTGCATGAACTCTCCTATGTTAGATATAAATTTTTAGCTTCAACACCCGCCACCGCAAAAGCGCGTTTCGAGCGCAGGCAAGACTCACACTCGCCACACCATTTCTCTTTCGCCAAATAACAAGGCCACAGAAGGTGCCATGGCATATTCAACGCCACCCCCTTCTTAACGATATCCGGTTTCTGCAACTTTACAGTGAAACACTCAACCTGCACATGATTCGCCGTCGAATACGAGAGCGACCGGGTGAGGTCTTTCATGAAAGCTTCGGAATTATCAGGGAAGGTCGTAGCTTCTTCAGCGTTAAAGCCAGGAATCACAATCTGTGCGCCGAGAGCCTCGGCAAACGCCGCCCCGATATTAAGGAAAATACCATTGCGATTTGGTACCCAAACGGATTTCGCCGTTTGTAGCGACTGCGCCTGGCTTTGAATATCCACATTTTTACCCGTGGGAACTGTTTCTGAATCCATCAAAAGCGATGACGTATTGAAGTCCTTAAACCACGGCAAAGACAAAACTTTATGCGGGATATTCAGGTGCGCTGCAAGCTTTGCCGAGGACTCGACCTCCTTCTTGGAGGCTTTCTGGCCGTAGTCAAACGTCAGCGCCAACACCACGTCTTCTTTTTGCGCGGCCACAAAAAGATTTACAGAGGAATCCAGCCCCGATGACAACAATACGACAGCTTTTCTTTTCATGATAATAAAACCTTGTTAGTTACTCGGACGCAAATCGCGGACTAAAATCTGAATGCTCTTTTGTCCCGCGAAATAATTCCACTGCAGCTCGCCCAAAACATCGAGGTAAGCCACGTCGCTCTCGAGAACCTGAAGCTGACGAGGCGATGGAGAGAATAGCAAAGCTTCCTGACTAGAAGGTCCCCCATCACCGTCGAGCAGTTTTAAACGCCAGTGACCACCTTTGAGACTTTTCTTAGAATGCACCATCACCCGCTGAAAATGAATCAATGGCGTTGTAAAACCGGTACCGAATGGACCGACGAAATCATACCACTTCATGAGCGGGGTTCCAACATCCGCGAGTTTCGCCTCAACATCATAGAAGACTTCAAGCGCTTTTGGTTTTTCATGAAGATCCTGGAAATACTTTTCCAAGCGGTCCATCACTCCTTCAAGCTTGTCCGCATGCAGTTCGAAACCCGACGCCGCGGAGTGCCCGCCAAAGCGACTCAGCAAATCACCTGCCGAAGCCAGGGCCTCCACCAAACAAGCTTCTTGCCCTTGTGGCAAGCGCGCACTGCCGACGATCACATTGTCATCACCCCACGCGCCCACGAAGGCCGGCTGGTTAAAGACCTGAGAAAGCTTGGTCGCAATAAGCCCCACGACCCCGCGATGGAAATTGCGAGACGCCACAAAGACAAAATTTTCGCGGTTCCAATCCTTGAGAAGCTCCATCGCTTCAGCTTCCGCATCGCTTTGCAGCTGCACGCGCGTGGAATTGTTTTTCAAAACCTGACGAACCATTTCATTGGCTTTGCCGTCGTCATCAACAAGGAATAAATCAATCGGTAAAATACCGGACTCCATGCGGCTAAGAGCATTTAATTTCGGCGCAAAACGAATCGCGACGTCCTGGCTCGTCAGCGCGCGGTTATCAAGGCCGAGTTCAATCAAAAGCGCGCGCAGACCCGGCCGCTTTGTCTCGGCCAGCTTCAAAAGACCGTGCTTCACGAGCACGCGATTGTCCTCCACGAGAGGCACCATGTCCGTTAAGGTGGCAATCGTGAAAAAATCTAAAACATCTTTCAAATCAAAATTATTTTTCGGAAGGCCCGGATGGTCCACAAAGTAACGCTTCAAAGCCCGCAACAGATAAAACGCCACCCCCGCTCCGCAGAGATAGCCTAAGCCCGAAACATCGGCTCCATGGTTGGGGTTCACAACGACATAGGCCGGCGGCAAAACAGGTCCCGGCAAGTGGTGATCCGTCAGAATCACATCCACTCCGATTTTCCGGGCCGTTTCAACCGCAGGAATCGCGGTAATTCCCACGTCCACGGTCACGATCAACGTCACACCTTGCTTATGCAGCTCTTCAACCACATCGGCATGAAAACCATACCCTTGCGACAAGCGCTTGGGCTGATAATGAATGACGTCGGCAAAACCCAAAGCCAGCATGCCGGTTTTTAGCAACGCCAGCCCCGAAGTGCCATCCAAGTCAAAATCGGCATAGATACAAATTTTTTCTTTATTGAGGGCTGCGCGACCCAAGCGCTCCACGGCCCTAGCCATGCCATTTAAAAGCATCGGTTCTTTTAGCTCTGTTAACTTAGGAAATAAAAGCTTGTCGACCTGCTCAGAAGCCGCAAACCCCCGGGAGGCGAGAATTTTGCCGATCAGAGGAGGAAAGGGTCCCTCTGCCGGTTTAATCTCTTGATCTCGCGATCTCCAAAGAGGACTCATTCCTGCTCCCGTGTTTCAGTTAAAGGCCGCCATCATCCCGGCGGTACCCCGAAAGATGGAATATTATAAAACAAAAAAGGCGACTTTTCAGCCGCCTTCTTCGAAGCTTACGCCGCTTTAGCGCGCGCTAACTTCAATTTTTCCATGATCAACACAAAAGGTGCCGCCACGTAAATCGAAGAGTAGGTACCGAAGAAGATACCAATACAGATCGCAAAGGCGATATCTGACACCGTTCCATCAGCAAACAAATACAAACAAAGTGCGGATACGAATGTCGTCCCAGAAGTAATGATAGTGCGGCCGAACATATCGTTGATCGCTCTATTCACGACAAAGTGAATGCCTTTGTCGCGGTAGTGCCCCTCTGTTTCACGGATACGGTCAAACACCACGATGGTGTCATTCAACGAAAAACCAATCAATGACAGCAAGGCCGCCAAAACCGGTACGTTCACTTCTTTACCCACCAAAACGAAGATCGCTAAAGTGATGATCACGTCATGCACCAAGCACACCACCGCACCTGGGGCGAATTTGTAATCAAAGCGAAGACCAACGTACACAAGGATCACGATCAAGCAGTAGAATACCGCCAGAAACCCATTGCGCTTCAACTCCGCTCCCACCTGGGGACCCACCGTATCCACGCGGCGGATATCTGGTTCGTTTGCCGTGAGGTCTTTGCTGATGGCATCTTTCAAACGTGCAATCGATGCATTCAAGAGCTCGTTCGTTTCTTTATCTGTTTTGCCGTGTTCGCCTTGGAAACGGATAATGTACTCATTCTGGTCACCGAAGCTTTGAACACCGACTTCGCCGAGGTTCAATTTTTCAGTCGCCTTACGGACCTGATCAATATGAGTTTCTTTAGCGAACTTCACCTGCATCTCGGTACCGCCCTTGAAGTCAATACCCCAAGTAACACCGTGAATCGCAAGATAGATCAGAGAAACAATCACCAACAACAATGAAATACCGCCAAAAAGGCCGACCTTACCTACGAAGTCGACACGGCCAGAAGAGTCCTGTGGATTCGTTTTATTTACGTTTTTTTCCATATTCATCACCTATACCGACAATTTCTTAACGCCCATTTTGTTTACTAACGTATCCACGATCACTTTAGAAAGGAATACGTTTGCAAACATCGTCGTTATGATACCAATCAACAAGTTCACCGCGAAACCACGCACAGGACCTGTTCCAAAGTACAACAAGACAACCGCGGTGGCCGCTGTCGTGATGTTGGCATCGACAATCGCCGACATCGCTCTGTGATAACCCTCTTGAACAGCGCGCTTCCAAGAAGAACCCGCACGGAGTTCCTCACGAATACGCTCGTTGATCAGAACATTCGCATCCACGGCAAAACCAACGGTCAAGGCGATCGCGGCGATACCTGGCAGCGTCAAAGTCGCCCCCAGTGACGTTAGCAATGCAAACACAGAGACGATATTCACGGCCAAGCAAATGTCCGCAATGACACCCATTGAACGGTAGTAAACCCCCATAAAGATCACAATCAGGATCGCGCCGATATATGAAGCCATTTTAGCTTTATGAATAGAGTCAGACCCCAGCGACGGACCAACGCGACGTTCTTCCAACTGCTCCAGAGTCGCAGGCAAGGCCCCGGCACGCAAAGCGGTTGAAATCATCTTCGCTTCTTCCATACCTTTTTGACGGTCCCGCCCTCCACCCAAAGTGATCACCGCGCGGCCGCCCGAGATACGGTCTTTGATGTTCGGCGCCGATTTAACCACCCGGTCCAAAACAATCGCCATACGCTGGCCGGTATGTGTACCCGTCAAGTCTGCGAATTGCTTTGCACCATGACTGTTGAAGGTCAGGGCCACTTCTGGCTCGCCGTACTGACCGTAGCTGACGAAAGCGTCATCCAAAGCACCGCCGTCTAGATCTGTGTCTGTTTTCAACAAATAAGGGATTGCGCCAATTTCCATCTTTGTCGCGTTCTCAGATTTCTCGAAGTACACAACTGTTTTTTCCGGCAATTTTGCCTTCAAATCATTGTTCAAACGAGTGACGTACTCAGAATACTTCACGGTCGCCATTGAATAGCCGCCCGCTTTTTCAGCGTCGGCGATCATTGCCTGAAGTTCTTGAATGCTCTTTTCACCAGACACGATCATGAAGTTCAATTTCGCGGTGGTATTGATCAGCTCTTTTGCACGCTCCGCATCGGCCATACCTGGCAACTGAACCAAGATACGGTTGTCACCTTGCTGGGTAATGCTCGGCTCCGCCACACCGAACTCATCGATACGGTTACGGATCGTTTCGATCGCTTGATGAATGACCTTTTGCTTATATTCATTCAAATAAGTATCGAAGTAACGGGTCACGATTTCGCTGTCATTTTCGTTCATGAGCTGCAAAGTCGTGCCGTAGTGTTTGGTCAAGTACTCTTTCGCTTTTTCTAACGACGCTTTATCACCGGTAATTGTGATTTCGCCTTCTTCAGCCTTCAAAGATTTCACATCCGTCACGCTGATGTTTTCTTTTGCGAAGTCCGCCTTTAAACTGTTCACCAAACGGCCCGTGGATTCTGCGATCACACCCTGGACGTCCGCCCCCATCACCAAGTGCAAACCACCCTGGATGTCCAAACCGAAGTTCAATTTGGCTTTAGAAGGCCACCACTTGTTCTCCATGTTCACAACATTCGGTGTCACCCACACAATCGCGAGTGCAACACCCAATACCGCTAGCACGCTTCTCCAACGCAAACTTTCCATTAGCTCTTTCCTTCTGTTGTTGCTTTTGCCTGAGATGACAAGATCTGGCTACGCAAGATCTTTACGCGAACTCCATCCGCGATTTCCAAAGTGACAAAAGTGTCGTTGATTCCTTCGATGGTGCCAAGGATTCCGCTGGTCGTGATCACGGCGTCACCACGTTTCAGTTCCGTCACGAACTTCTGGTGATCTTTTTGTTTTCTGGCTTGTGGACGGATGATCAAGAAATAGAAAATCACGAAGATAAATATGAATGGCAAAAACATTTCTAATCCCGACGGCTGGGCGGCGCCGCCAGTTGCTTGAGCAAATGCTTTTGAACCAAAGAGTAACCAATACATGAATCAACCTCCACTTAAAATAGAAGTAAAAAATTGACCATGTTCTGCTAGCGAAATCAATCGTTTATGATTGGAAACTCTCATTCTGCTAGAGGGTCGCGTCCTTTTTAATGAAACGCGTTAGGCAGTCCTCACGGAAAGCCGCCCATGTGCCTGTTTCAATAGCATGACGGGCCCGTTCCATTAACTTCATATAGAAATGCAAATTATGAATCGAGTTCAAACGCGAACCTAAGATTTCTCCACTCAAGAACATATGGCGAAGGTAGGCGCGCGAGTAGTTCTTGCACGTGTAACAGTCACACTCCGGATCGAGCGGCCCCGGGTCTTCACGGTACTCATTGCGCTTAATGCTGACTTTGCCTTGCCAGGTGTAAAGCGTCCCGTTGCGGGCAACCCGGGTTGGCATGACGCAGTCAAACATATCCACGCCTGAGTCGATCGCGATGATCAGGTCCGTGGGAGTTCCCACCCCCATCAAGTAGCGCGGTTTATGATCGGGCATCAACGGCGCAATGTGTGGCAGAAGTTCATGCATCAGATGAATGGGCTCGCCCACACTAAAGCCACCCAAAGCATAACCTGGAAGATCGACACTTGTGACCTGCTCCAGGGAATACTTACGATGTTCAAGACTCAAACCGCCCTGCACGATTCCAAAGAGTAAACTTTCTGGCCGAGTCATCGCATCGCGCGACCGAAGCAACCAGCGGTATGTAAGGTCCATGGATTTTTTGATTTCGTCATCGGTGGCCGGGTACTTTAAGCACTCATCAAAGGCCATGATGATATCAGAGCCCAGATCCATTTGGATCTCCATGCTCTTTTCAGGGCTGATAAAGTGTTTCGCCCCATCCAGGTGCGAGCGAAACTCCACGCCCTCTTCGCTCATTTTACGCAGCTGTGACAACGAAAACACCTGGAAACCGCCGGAGTCCGTCAGGATCGGGCCGTTCCAGTTCATAAATTTATGAAGGCCGCCCATTTTTTTAATGAGTTTTTCACCGGGACGCAGGTGCAAATGGTAAGTATTCCCTAAAACAACTTGGGTGCCACAGTCCGTGAGTTCCTCGGGAGTCATCGCCTTGACCGTGGCTTTGGTGCCGACGGCCATGAACACCGGCGTCTCGAAAGAACCATGAGAGGTCGTGAAAGTCCCGCGGCGGGCTTTGCCTTCGGTTTTGTGAAGTGTGAACTTGCCTATTTGATCCATACGCTGAGGTCCCCGTAGCTAAAGAGGCGGAAATTTCTCGCAATAGCCCACTGATAGCAAGCTTTTACTGTCTCGAGACCCGCGAAGGCTGAAACTAATGCAAGGAGGGTGGATTGCGGCTGGTGGAAGTTGGTTAAGAGCCGGTCAACGACCTTAAATTGGTAGGGCGGCTGAATCAAAATTTTCGTAAACCCTGAGAGGTTTCCATGGATATCTTGCTTCAGAGCCCCCCCGGCTGCGGACTCTAAAGCGCGGGTCGCGGTCGTCCCGAGAGCCCAAACCTTGCGACCGTCCATGCGCGCACGAACGATGGCCTCCCAAACGACTTTCGGGATTTCCGCATACTCTTCGTGCATGTCGTGCTGATCTAAATCTTCGGCGGTGACTGGCAAGAAAGTTCCGAGCCCGACATGCAGAGTGACCTCTAAGACCTTAACCCCCCGGCCTTTTACAAAACTCATCTCTTGTTCATGAAAATGCAGACTGGCGGTTGGAGCGGCGAAGCTCCCCGGTTTATGTGCCCACCGGGTTTGATACCAAGATTCATCGTCTTGAACGGTGTGGCGCTCGTTGCGGGCTTTTTGAATATACGGCGGAAGCGGCAGTTCGCCATGTTGAGTGAAATAATCCTCGGTCACGGTTTGGCTGAGCTCAACCACTTGCGGACGTCCCTTTTGTGTCAGGGTCATCGTCACGCCGCCTGGAAGACTGATCTTGTCACCCACGTTGCTTTTGCGCGACGGGAAGAGCACTTCCCACTGGGTGGGGGTTTTCTGTGAAAGAAAAAGAATTTCGATATCCCCGGCAAAAATACGCCGCTTAAGCACTTTCGTATTATTGATGATCAGCAGATCACCTGAGGGAATATCTTCAAGAACTTGTTGAAGGCTGATTTCGTGGGGCGTGCCTCCACGAGAGAGGTCCACCTTCATCACCCGCGAGGGATATTGCGGCTCGGTTGCCACCAATTCTTCAGGGTAGGTAAAATCGAGATCTGTGACTTTCATGGTTTAAGTCTTAGCACAAAAAAATGCGGGGCGTAAGCCCCGCATGACCTTCTTTGGGGAACCACCAAACCCAGAGAAAGTCGAAATACTTGAATTGAAAACCTAGGCGCTGCGTCTCCGCTCTGTGGCCTCCAGTTCGGGCCGTATGAGGCGCCCCTGCATCCGTTGCCGGGCGACCAAATTCGCCCATATGGCGACGCTTAAGGCCCCTGAGTACACCACACAAAATAATAAGATCATTTGTCCTTCACTCATTGATTCCTCCGTGAATCAGGGCCTATGTTGACGGTGAGGGTTTTAGCCATCCTAGCTCCCCCTTGTTCCGTCTTGAGGAGCTTCCGTGCCCCTCTGTCTTTGTGACTGATGAGGGCATTTTCTAGGTTAATTAATCCGCTCTTTTTTTAAGCAAAATTCTTTGGCACCTGGTCCAAACTTCCAAAATACCGACCAGGGTCCTGAAACTTATCAGGTTTTGGCGATTGACTCCCCCCAGCCCAATATGGTTTAAAGGGAGTCCCTCAGAATCAATACAGATTCATTTTGTGCGCGCGGATGGTGGAATTGGTAGACACGTACGTTTGAGGGACTTGTTAAGTTTTTTATTTATGAAAGGAAAATTAAAGGTTTAAATTGGTATTGGTAGACGAAAAATCCCCCTCTTTGGTAGATTGTCTACTGCTCGAAAAAAAATGCGTCAGTGGCGGAATTGGTATACGCGCACGTTTGAGGGGCGTGTTCCTAACGGATTGTGGGTTCGAGTCCCACCTGACGCACCATTTATCATTTTCTTTCATTTGCACTAATACGGCGAACGGCTTTTTCAAGTTAAATTGAATATTTAGTCCATCTAAAATCGGGTTAGAAAGTAGCTTATCAAGCAGGTTTCGTCTTTCTTCGGGTGTGCTTTCTTTCCATAATGATTTAGCTGACTTGCCCAGTTCTAAAACGGATTTCGCCGTTTCCATCACGGCGGAAGTTAAGCCCTTTTGAAGCGTTTCTAATTGGTCAGTAAGGTCATCGCGGTTTGAACGAATACGCGCCAACTGCTTATCAAAATCCGTTTGCGCTATATGGCCCTGCAAACGCATATCAAAGAGTTTGTTCTCAAAGCCTTGCAGTTCCTGCTCCTTCGCCTTGAACTCCGCCATTTGCATTTCTGTGGCTTGCCCTCTAAGTCACTATGGTCGAAGCACGCACTAATCCATTGAACAACCAGCGGAGCTGTCCTTACTCGACGAA
>JBDHWW010000038.1:0-28487 GCA_039810425.1 Pseudobdellovibrionaceae bacterium
GATGTCTGTTTGCAGTGACTTTGCGGCAATAAAAAACTCCGCATTCTCCACCAAAGCCTTGATTTCACGTCGACACATTATCACCAAGCACTCACAGCAACGAGTACGGGATAAATTGCCTGAAGAACAGGTTCCAACGCCTTAACGGGGTATTTTTTACATCGTTTTCGTCTCCAGCTGAAATTAAATCCTGTTGTAACTTGGCACCATTTTAGCATACTGAACCCCCTGATAAGATTGCGACCGGGAATATGGGAAATTAATCCCACAGACTTTGCAACGGTATCAACAAAGGATGTCTTATGAAAAATTTAGGGTTTATTTTTCTCACACTTGCTCTCATACCCACGGCGAATGTTTTCGCAAAAGGTGGCCGTGATGGCGGTAGCCAAAGCGGCAGTCAGGGGTTTCAAAACTCCTGCGGGCTAGTGATGACTTTTCACACACAATTTTCATGTCGATTGAAACAATTCACCTCTCATCCAGCCGATCAAATCCAAGTTAACTTAGAAAATTGCCAGCAAACCATGCCCTACATCCCGACAAAGGCAAATTTTGCAGGAACTATTGAGTCGGGCTATTGCCAGGTACCTAACTTGAATTCGGCGACCATTGTTCCTCGGATGGGCGATACTGGCCCTAATAACAACGGGTTTGCCGCACTAGAGAGGATTCAGAACCTTTTCCAATCATCCCAAGCTGGTGACAGTGTCACTGTCAACGTCGCGTATCTCCAGACCAGTTTTAGCTGCAAAGACATTTCCGCCTATGCAGAATTAACCACAGTCAACGGCCACAGTACTTCCCTGACAACCTACGGTTGTGACGGACTTGGACCCTTTGGCGGCCTTGGCTGGGCTCACATAATGCCGACACCTTAGCGCTTCCATAAAAATGTTCACATGCGGCCGCCGTAGGCCTTGTTTACTCGTTCAATATCGCGGGGGCTGAGGGTGGCCCCTGGGTGGATTTCTTGCTCTTTGACTTTGGATTGCATTGTGGGCTGGCGGTTCTTTGAGAACATGTCCGTGGGGTAAATCATCAGAGATTCGAAATCAAACGGAGCCAAACCGCTCACCGTCATCAATGCCGGTGGCAAACGGAAAAAATTGTCCTGATATTGCTCTTCAATATTTTCTGGATTCATTGTGATAAATTGATCGCGGTCGCTGCGGTTCTGCTCATGTACAAAGCCCAAGGCGTGCATAAT
This sequence comes from Pseudobdellovibrionaceae bacterium, assembly GCA_039810425.1. Lineage (GTDB taxonomy): Bacteria > Bdellovibrionota > Bdellovibrionia > Bdellovibrionales > Bdellovibrionaceae > JACMRP01. Next base: position 1,211 of record JBDHWW010000038.1, read on the forward strand.
CTCGTGAGCAATATCGTCCGGCCGACAACCCGGCGCAATCCACAAAGGCTGCTTGCCGCCCACGCGCCCCACATAGGACTTACAAATACCCGTGCCTTCCTGAAAAACCATCACGTCTTCTTGTGTCCCATCGAAAGGCACAAATTGAATCACCGTACCCGAGAAAAGATCGAATGCTTTTAACACCCGATCCGGCTCACGCATTCCTGGATCCACAAAATACGGAATCACATGACTCGTCCACAGATTGAGTGTTGGCATTTTCACGTAACCAGACTCGACCGTCCCATCATCCTCGACAAGTTCACCAACGACCAAATCCCCCTGTACAACCGCGACGCCATCGTCCATGCGGAACGGCAATGCGTCCTTCGGCGGAGCTGATCCTTTCGGCACCGGTTTCACAGTTTTTTCTGCCACAATAGGTTTAGCTGTTTGAGACATCACCGCCATTGGAGCGGCGGCGGCCTCAGAGACCGGCCTTTCTTCCAAGAAAACTTCTTCCTGCGAACCACCCCGAGTGTGCTCTATCTCGTCCACCGCTTGATGCTTCGCCCACTTTCGGTTGTAGAGGAAAAAAACACCTGCCACGACCAAAAAAGCTATAAAAAAACGTTGCAGGGAATCCATCATGAACTAGAAACGAATCCTTGCACCGATACCGGCATCAAGATCCGCCGCCATAGAAGGGGCGACATCCAAAATCAAAGCAAGCTCGCCAAAGAGCTCGATGTTTGGATTGTTGATGTTAAAATCTAAGCCCAGCGACCCGCGCGCGCCAAGAGAAATTTTCGCATTGTCATGATCGTCGTTGTAGGAGATCAACCGACCTCCCAAACCGTAATACATATTCAAAGGGCCTTGGGTCGTTTCCCAACTGCGGGCGCGGTCCCATAGATAATCGGAGTGGAATTGCATCCCGCTATGCCGACCCGTGGAATACGCCAACGCCCCATCGATAGAGTGACTATTATCGTATTTCATTTTTCCAGACAGGCCCGAAGGGTCCCCTAAGATCACGCCCAGGGCATAGTTCTCCGCGTGCGCCACTGTCGTCGTCAAAATAAGCGCCGTAAAAAGAATGCTGAGTAATTTCATAGATGTTTCCTCCCCTAGAATCGTCGTTTGATCTTTTCAACCAAGGAGGTCGCTTGATCAATCTTAAAGACATAGCCCAGGCCAAAATACAAAACTCCGTAGATGCCTAAAACAATCACCGCACGCAGAATGACATGGCCAAAATCATTCAACATGATTTTCACACCAAAGGCAACCGCGCCGCTGGCCAAAGCCGCCCCCCAGAGTTTCATCTGAAACGAAAGTGCCAGCCCCGTTTCACCGATTTTTTTATTGAGCGTGTGACGAAGCATGTAAAATTCAACCCAACCCGCCAGGCCCGCCGAAGCGGTCAGCCCCGTCGTCCCCCACTTTGGATCAATCCCCAACCAACCCGGCAGGTAAAATGCACACAACACGCCCAGTGTCGTTGTGAAGAAAACCCGAACGAACGCAAACTTCAGTGGCGTCCGCGTGTCTTTCAAAGAATAAAATGTCGAGGAGTAAAGCCTGCCTAGCGTACTGGCAAGAAGGCCAACCGTTGAGCCCGCCAGCACCGCCCATACATAGTTCGTGCTATCACGATTAAACACGCCGGTTTGAAAAATCGCACCCACAATCAAATCACCCAGCACCAAAAATGCGACCACCGAAGGGACAATGAAAAAAGCAATCTGACGAAGGCCGCCGTTCAGCCGTTTTTGCAAGTAACTCCAAATCTCTTCATCAGTGCCCGTGGCCTGCGACATCGCCGGAAGTTCCGCGACAGAAATGCTCATCCCAAAAAGACTGACCGGCAAAAGATAAAGGGTTTGCGCGTAAGCAAGAGCCGAAACCGCGCCCGTCGGCAAAAGACTGGCCAGCATATTGTCGATGTAGGCACTCACCTGCACGACCCCACGAGAGAACACCACCGGGATGAAGTTCTTTACAACCGTACGAACGCTTTGCAACTGCAAGCTAAGACTGGGCCTGATCTTACGACCCAGTTTCAATGCAAAAGGAACCTGCACAAAGAACTGCAAAAAGCTGCCCACCACCAAGCCATAAGAGGCCGTGATCGCTAAATTGAACTGATCTTGGTGGCTCCAACCAATAATAGAAACGATGATCGCGACATTCCAGATGACCGGTGCCACGTAAGAAAGAAAGAATTTCTTGTGCGAGTTCAGAATCCCCAAACACCACGCTGACATGACCAAGAACCCCGTGCCCGGAAAAAGAATTTGGACAATCTCGACCGTCAACTCGCGCTTTTCACCGTGAAACCCCGGCGCAATCACATCAATCAAAAACGGCGTCGCAAATACGCCCATCAGAACCAGCACTGAGGTCATCACAAATAAAAGACTGCCGATGACAGAGGCCACCTTTGCGGCGTCCTCGTCATGCCTCTTTGCTAAAAGTTGCGCATAAACAGGAATGAAGCTTGCGGAAAGGACGCCCTCGCCAAAGAGGTTTTGCAAAAAATTAGGGATTTTTAAAGCGGCCTTAAAGGCATCGCCGGCATCCGAGTTACCGAAGTAATGGGCAAACACGCGTTCGCGGACGAGTCCTGCGATACGACTAAAAAAGATCCCCATTCCCACCAAGAAGGCGTGCTTTTTCATTATTCCTCGGTCTTGTCTTCGTGTTCTTCGTCAGATTCATTCAACTGCAAAAGAACGCGCTCGGCAAGCACTCTATTAAAGCCTTTCAATTGGGCAATCTCTTCAGGCTCCGCCTCTTTGAGTTCTTGCACCCCTTTAAAGTGAGTCAAAAGGGCCTTCTTGCGCTTTTCCCCAAGGCCCACGACGAAATCAAGTTCGCTTTCAAGGCTTGTGTTCTCGCGAAGTTTACGATGGTATGTGATCGCAAACCGATGAGCTTCATCGCGAATTCCGACCAGGATATGCAACGCTTCGGAGTTCTTACGGAAGATCACTGGATTCGAACGCCCCGGGAGGAAGAAGCGCTCCTCCGTGCTTGAAACCTCGGCCGCCTGAAAGTCCGACTCTGTCCGGGCTTTCGCCAGGCCGACAACCGGAATATCCTTACGGCCAATTTCCTCAAGAATACGCAGGGCCTGAGACAGCTGTCCCTTACCACCGTCAACGACCAGCAAGTGAGGATCATCGTACTCGGTGTGTTTAAAGCGACGGCTGAGAACTTCGTACATCGAGGCAAAGTCGTTGGATCCTTCCACTGTTTTAATTTTATAACGGCGGTAATTTTCCTTGCTGGGCACACCGTCCTCGAAAACCACTTGCGAAGCCACGGTTTCCGCCCCCTGAAAATTCGAGATATCATAGCACTCAATGCGGGTAGGACGCGACGGAAGATTGAATTTTTCTTTGATCTCATCCAGTCCGCGGATTTTTTCTTCAGACTTGGAAACGTATTTTTCAAAGTGCGCTTTGGCGTTTTCATTCGCCATATCAACCAACGCACGTCCCTTTTCGTCCGTCGCAAAACGCACGACGTTGTGCTTTGCTCCCGAGCGTTCTTGCAAAACCGCTTCCATCAGCTTCGTCAGATCCGAACCGATTTCGGTCGGCAGCAAAACCTCGTCCGGAATAATATTGTCTTCGTAGTATTGATTCATGAAAGACACGAGCCATTCCCGCGGATCGCTTGTAACATCCGCCACGTCCAAAAGCGGGATAAAGTGCGACCGTGTTCCTAAAACACGACCTTGACGCACGTGCAAAGTCTCAATCAAGCAACCACGATCATCACCAAAGTAACCGATCGCGTCCTGATCTTTTTCGGAAGTATCGTTGATCACCGCTTGTTTTTGCAGAATGGCCTTAATCGACTCCATCGAGTCACGCAAACGAGCCGCGACCTCAAACTTTTCCTCTTCCGCCGCCTGCATCATCTTTGCCTTCATCGTTTTCACGACACTTTTGTTTTTTCCCTTCAGGAACAACAACGCGCCTTCAATTTCCGAGCGATAATCATCACTCGCAATGTACTGCACACAAGGTGCGGTGCAACGGCCAATCTGATGAGTCAGACAGGGGCGTTTCCGCGACTTAAACATCGCATCCGTACAATCACGGATTTTAAACGTCCGATTCAAAAAACGAATCGTGCCAAACACGGCCCCACCACTGGTATAAGGGCCGAAATAAAGACTGCCATCCTTTTTCACCTTGCGACTCAGATAAAGGCGCGGAAAGTCCTCGTTCCAAGTCAGGCGGATATAAGGATAAGATTTATCATCGCGCAGACGGATATTGTACTTCGGGCGGTGTTTCTTAATCAGCGATGCTTCCAGCAGGAAAGCTTCGACTTCAGTCTTCGTCAGAATGTATTCAATGTGGTTGATGTTTTGAACCAACAGGCGCGTCTTCGGCGTGTGGTCCTTGCTGTCGGTAAAATAGCTACGCACGCGATTGCGCAGGTTCTTCGCTTTGCCGACGTAAATAATCTTATCCACGGAGTTTTTCATCAGATAAACCCCGCTTTGGATAGGATACTCTTTTACCAGCTCTTTGAGCTCGTCGAACTTCCGCGACATATTTTAGTCTTTTTTACCTTCCTGCACATCCGCGGATTCTTTTTCAATCTCACCACTGCGAACATTCAAATCAACAATCTGCAAACGCTTGATCTCATCGCGGACCTTCGCCGCTTCCTCAAATTCCAAATGCGACGAATGCTCTTTCATCTTCTTACGAAGTTTATCGATTTCTTTGGCGATCTTGTCCGGCTCGTTGCTAAACCGCTGGGCGACGCCCAGGATCTTCTGCTCCGGTCCGCCAACAAGGTGCGCGCCCACAGAGCCGTCAAAGGTATCGCCCAGGCCTTCTTTAATGCGTTTTTTCACGGATTGCGGAGTAATACCGTTTTTTTCGTTGTACTCCCGCTGAATCCGGCGGCGGCGATCCGTCTCATCCATCGCTTTTTTCATCGAATCAGTAATGCGATCCCCATACAAGATCACCTTGCCATTTAGATTTCGAGCGGCGCGGCCGATCGTTTGGATCAATGAACGTTCGGAACGAAGAAAGCCCTCTTTATCGGCATCGGTAATCCCCACGAGACTCACCTCAGGAATGTCCAGGCCCTCGCGAAGCAAGTTGATCCCCACCAGCACGTCAAAGACTCCCAAGCGCAAGTCCCGCAGAATCTCGGTTCTTTCAACCGTATCGATATCGCTATGCAGGTATTTCACTTTGACTCCCAAGGACTCGTAATATTCCGTCAAGTCTTCAGCGCTGCGCTTAGTGAGTGTCGTAATCAAAACACGCTCGCCTTTTGATATGCGTGTGCGGCTTTCTGACAACAAGTCATCGACTTGGTGGCGGACGGGGCGCACCTCCACAACAGGATCAATCAGGCCTGTCGGACGAATGATCTGCTCAACGATCACACCTTCAGATTTTTGGAATTCATAATTTGCCGGAGTCGCCGACACATAGACAACTTTATCCATCATGCGCTCAAACTCTTGGAAATTCAGCGGACGATTATCCAGTGCGCTCGGCAAACGGAACCCATGTTCAACCAGCGTCGATTTTCTGGCGCGGTCCCCGCGGTACATACCCCCGATTTGCGGAACCGTCACATGTGACTCGTCAATGAAAGTGACGAAATTTTTTGGAAAGTATTCAAGCAAGGTCGGCGGCGGCTCCCCTGGTCCTCGACCTGTCATGTGACGAGAGTAGTTCTCGATCCCCTGACAGAATCCCATTTGCTCCATCATCTCGATATCGTAGTAAGTTCTCTGCTCCAGACGCTGAGCCTCGAGCATTTTAAGATTTTTGTTAAGCTCAATGATTCGCTCGCGAAGTTCATCTTGAATGGTCTTAATCGCACGCTTTAAGTTCTCTTCGCCGGTCACGTGATGGCTTCCCGGGTAGATCCCGATCTGATCAAGCTCCTCAAGAACCTGCCCTGTTAAAGGATCAATCCACGAAATTTTTTCGACATAGTCACCAAAGAATTCGATGCGAAGCGCTCTCTGCTCTTCGTATGCCGGGAAAACCTCGACGATATCGCCGCGCACACGAATATTGCCACGGGCAAAATCAACATTGTTTCGCGTGTATTGAATACGAATCAGCTCCCGCAAGAAGTGATCGCGCTTCAGCTCCGAGTTCGCCACCACTTGAACCATCATGCCTTCGTAAGCCTCCGGCGACCCCAAACCGTAAATGCATGAGACAGAACTCACGATAATCACATCACGGCGGTCAAATAGCGAGCGCGTGGCCGAGTGGCGCATGCGGTCGATTTGCTCATTAATCGCCGAATCTTTCTCGATGTATGTATCCGTCGAAGGAATGTAAGCCTCAGGCTGGTAGTAATCGTAATAGCTGACAAAGTACTCAACCGCGTTATGCGGAAACAGCTCTTTGAATTCGGCGTACAATTGCGCCGCCAAAGTTTTGTTGGGCGCAAGTACCAGCGCTGGCTCATTCAACTGGGCAATGGCATGAGCCATCGTGAAGGTCTTACCGGAACCGGTCACCCCCAAGAGAGTTTGATGATGCAGCCCCCACTTAAAGTTTTGGACGAGATCCGCAATCGCTTTCGGTTGATCCCCCGAAGGCTCGAATTCAGATTTCAGTTGGAAGCTTTTTTTATACGCCATAAAGTCTATCCTAATTTTTACCGGCAAAATAATAGACTAGTTTAAATGCTTCGCAGGCTCGTGTGAATGTTTTGTTTCGAAATCCGCCAAATGGGATAGAGCACCGAAATGATGTTCCCCACAATGACCGCAAGCCACACGGGCCAGCTCGTCCATATTGGCATTGGGACGATATCCTCTCCAGGAAGATTGGCACCTAACAATGAACGCAACCATGGGAAGACGGAACCATCAATCAAAGCCCCCAATAAACAAGCCAAAAATGCCAAATACAGCGCCTCATAAAGCAAGACCTTAAACAGATCTCTCTTCGAGTATCCGAGCGCACGCAGAACCGCGAGTTGCACATTCATACTGTCAAAACGGCTCATCATCATCGAAGCCACCGAGCTAAAACCAAGCAGAAGAATAACCGCCGCCACCAAGAGCCCGAGTTCGCGCCCTGTGCCCGCAAGCTCATTGAGTTTGCGATACCCCTCGCCCACCGAAACCATCTGCGCGACGGTTCGGCGATTGATTAAACTTTCCAGCGACCCGAAGCCGCCGTCCTTCAGATAGACAAGCATAAAATTCATCACCTTGGTGCCCCACGGAGTCCGGAACAACACAGCGTTGTCATTAAAAATTTTATCCGCCGTCTCCCAGCCGCCAAGTACGATGCGATCCCAAGCCCTATCAGTGGTTTTAAAAATCCCCACCACATGCAACGTTTGCGACGCTTCCGGCGCAGGCTCGCCCCCCACCCATACCCGCGCTGGAAGCGTGTCGCCCATCTTCAATTTCAAGCGTGATGCCACCCGAGAGCCCACAACAACTTGCCCCGACGCCGTCGGAGCACGGCCTGTTTCAAACTCCGGCAAACCCTTTTCTTTAGAATTAAAAAAATCCCCGGAGGTCGTATAGACACGGAACTCATCCGTCTTTGCAACCAAGGCGAATGGAAAAACAGCACGGATAAAATTCGCGCTGACGGTGGCTTTGTCTTCAAAATGCAAACTCTGTTGGTCTTTAAGAGTCGCATAGAGATTCATCGGGATGTATTCCGGGTAGTCGCCTTCAAAACTCAGCATTCCCAAAAGCAAATCCAAAGCGCCGGACTTAGCGCCAATAATCGCATCGCCCGTGTCAATAAGGCCCATAAAGCGCTCATTGCTTAAAGAATAAAGGCGCAGTAGAACCCCACTGGTCGCCACCGCGAGGAGGATTCCCACTAATACAATCAAACTAGAAAATTTATTCCGAACAAGATGTAAATACGCAATCTTTGCCGGACTCATTGGATCAACTCCGCAAAATTCAGATTACGATCGAAATATTTCTGCAAACGACTGTCATGGCTGACAACAATGAGTGTCTTCTTTTGCGAAGCCTCAAGCAACAGCTCCATGACTTTCTTCGCATTTGCCTCATCGAGGCTCGAAGTCGGTTCATCGGCTAAAATCACCGCCGGATTTTGCAAAAGAACACGAACCACCGCTAAGCGCTGTTGCTCTCCGAGACTGAGAGTTCCCGCCTTGACGTGAAACTTGTCACTAAGACCTACTGCCCTAAGAACCGTCTCTGCACTTTCCCCCAGCCTATTGGCAACAAGTTCCAGATTCTCAGCACACGTCATGTGCTCCAGCAGATTCATTTTCTGAAAGACAAAGCCGATTCTATTTTTGCGAAACTCGCTGAGCTCAAAGTCGCTCAGAGTACAGAGGTTTTTTCCATCACAAAAAACTTCCCCGCGGGTCGGCTTCCAGAGTCCGCCGATCAAATGCAATAGGCTGGTTTTGCCGCCGCCACTAGGACCATAGATAAGGACCTTTTCACTTGCCGAAATGGCAAGGTGGCTGAATTTAAAAAGAGAGGCGACTTCAATGCCACGAAGCTCAATATCCATGACTCACTCCATAGACTAAGGCTAGCGAAGTTTTTTGATGCTTTCAATAGATCTCTCAGGCCAACGGGGATCCCCTGCCCCGTAATACCGATCCCGCGAAGGATCCTTTAATTCCCCATTACAATTTCTAAAAACTACGGCATAGTGGGCCTATGTTTAAGAGTCTGATCCTTTTAATGTCGTTGCTCGCGGTCACGCCCTCTTATGGTAGTGATATTCTTGGTCCGAACTTTCATGAAATCGACCGTGGCCGTTTTTATCGTTCCGCCCAGCTCGATTACAACGAGTTTTCATATTACATCCAAAAGTACGGCATCAAAACAATCATCAACCTCCGAGGCGGCGGACCTAACGAAAAATGGTACAAAGACGAATTGGCGGTCAGCCAACAGCTTCAAGTACAACACTTTGATATTCCCATGAGCGCGGAAAAGATTCCACACCGAACCAATTTAGTAAAACTTTTGGACCTCTACAAAACAGCCGACCGTCCGATCCTTATTCACTGCCAGGGTGGCGCCGATCGCAGCGGTGAAGCCGCGGCTCTCTATCAGATGATCTACAATGGAAAATCACGCAATGACGCGCTCGAGATGCTGACCTGGAAATATCACCACGTTGAAATGTTCAAACCGGCAAAAAGATACTTTATTTCCCAGGTGTGGCAAGGCGAAGACTGGGCTTATCAGAATTACGCCCCCTGCTCTGGCCAGTACAAATACTATGATCCTAAAAATCCCTATTGCGTGAAGTAGCCGCTGAGACAGGTCCCCGGCAGGCACCGGGCAGCCCATCGGGTGAGCCCCCCCTACTTCGTAACTTCCCAAAAACTTCCTTCAGGGGTGTCGCTGACGGAAATTCCCATATCCGTCAGCCTTTTGCGAAGCTCGTCGGATTTGGCGAAGTCTTTATTCGCCCGCGCCTGAGATCGCTCCGCAACCACGACATCCACATCCGCGCGCTGGATTTTCATTTTTTCCAGCAGCATATTATCGAGTTTCAACAAGAAACCATCCGCAGGCTCTTGGAACATCGCCATAAGCTTGCCGAATTTATGGACGAAATCAACGAAGCTCTGTGCTTTACCCAGCACCGCCGGGTTCGCCTTAATCCCCCGCTTTACTTGATTGTTGAACTGGCGAACCACTTCAAACAACGCCGCAACCGCATTTGGAGTCCCGAAATCATCATTCAACGCTTCCCCGGTTTTGCCCCAGGCCTCTTGCGTGATCTTTTCAAAGCCCGCATCCGGTGGCGCCTTTTGACCGGCCAGCAAGCTTTCCGCCACGGCCATTGCAGAGTATATACGTGCTAAGTTTGAAACTGCGCGGTCGACCGCATCGTCACTAAAGTCGCTTGGCGAGCGGTAATGCACGGACAGGATCATCCATTTATAAATCTCCGCATTGTATTTTCCCAAGAACTCACGCATGGTCACGAAGTTACCCAGGGACTTTGACATCTTCTGATTGCCAAAGTTTAGCATGTTCCAATGCATCCAATATTTTACAAAATGCTTGCCTGTGCAGCCTTCACTCTGAGCGATTTCATTTTCATGGTGCGGGAAGATCAAATCCGTTCCCCCACCGTGAATGTCAATCTGATCACCGAAGATCTTTTCAACCATCGCCGAACACTCGATGTGCCAACCAGGACGGCCCGGCCCCCACGGAGACGGCCATGAGGGCTCTCCCGGCTTTGCCCCCTTCCAGAGCGCAAAATCCAACGGGTTTTTTTTCTTTTGATCAATTTCAACCCGCGCACCGGCCTGCAAGTCTTCGACATTGCGGCCGCTGAGTTTTCCATACGAAGGAAAGGTCCCGATCGAGTAAAGAACGTCGCCGTCGGCGACATAGGCTTTTTTATTTTCAACCAGCTTTGTGACGATGGTACGGATTTCACCCATGCTCTCGGTCACTTTCGGATTGTGATCATGCGGACGAAGCCCCAGTGCCGCGAAGTCTTTTTTATATTCTACAATGTACTTCTCGGCCAGATCCTGAGGATTCACGCCTTGAACCTTTGCGCTCTCGATGATCTTGTCATCAACATCCGTAAAGTTCAGAGCATAGTCGACCTTGTAACCAAGCGTCTCAAGCCAATTACGAACAAGATTAAAGAACACCACACCACGGAAGTTCCCGACATGCAGAAAATTATAAACCGTCGGCCCACAGACGTAAATTTTTACTTTGCCCGGCTCAAGCGGCTCAAAGTTTTCTAATTTCCTGGATTCGGTGTTGTGTATACGAAGCATCCCCTACCCAATCTTTGCCAAGACTTTGTTTGCACGATCCACCAACGAAGACGTCTTAATCAGCGGCACGAGATCTTTTAATTCAGTTCCATGCGGCTGCCCGATCACTGCCACGCGAATCGGCTGGAACAAGTTCTTGCCTTTCGCGTTGGCTTTCATCTTCACTTCGTCTTGGAGTTTTAAAAACTCATCACCCGTAAGATAATCTTTGCCAGAGGCCTGAACCACGTCACGCCAAGCAGCCAAAACAGCTTTGGTTGGCTCCCATGCCAAAGCTTCATCCGCTTCCGGCAATATCGTAAAGGATTTGTCGCTGAGCGGCCGATACAGCTCGATGGCGTCAACCAATGTTTCCATTTTCGGCTTAAACGCCGCTACGGATCTTTCCTGCCAAGCGGGATCATTTGGAAACTCCATGTGTTCGCGTGCAAGGAACGGCTGAATCTCTTTCCAAAGGTTCGCATCCGAAAGCGCGCGCAAGTGCATCGCGTTCACCCATCTGAACTTCACGCGGTTAAAGACCGCTCCCTGCGCCTGCAGACGAGAAATATCAAAGTGCTTCGCCATATCGTCGATATCAAAGATTTCTTTGCCTTCAGGATGTGACCAACCCAGAAGTGCGATGAAGTTCAAAACCGCGCCTGGTAAATAACCTTCTTGCTTGAGCTGGCCGCAAGCGACGGCCCCCTTACGCTTCGACAACTTTTGACGGTCATCATCCAGAATCAAAGAAATATGACCGAACTGGGGCGGCATCCATCCCATCGCTTCGTAAATCATCAACTGACGGAGCGTATTCGGCAGATGTTCCTCCGCACGGAAAACATGGCTCATCTCCATGAGGTGATCGTCGATCACACAGCAGAAGTTATAGACCGGCATACCTCCTGAACGAAGAAGCACGAAATCCCCAACCATATCAGAGGGAAACTTCACTTCGCCACGAACGAGGTCATTAAAAATATAATCTTTTTTAAGGTCGCGAGTTTTAAAACGGACAACCGCTTTACCACCCTCGGCGATTCTCTTCTGCGCTTGCGCAAGAGTCCAATCCTGATAGGGAGAATTGATTTGCGGCGCCCGACCGGCTCTGATCGCCACTTCACGCTGCTGTTCAATTTCCACATCCGTCAAAAAGCAGTAGTAGGCTTTGCCCTCGGCTAAAAGCCTATCCGCAACTTCCTTGTAGAAGTGCTGACGCTCGCTCTGCTTGTAGGGCCCGAGTGGTCCCATGTCTTTGAGTGTGACAGGATCAACGCCCTCTTTCCAAAGAAGGTTCAACCAAACCATGTCATCCACCACCCCACGCAGAGATTCAGATGTCGAGCGGGCCTCGTCGGTATCTTCGATACGCAAGATGAAATCGCCGCCGTTTTTCTTTGCAAAGAGATAGTTGTAAAGTGCTGTACGAGCACCGCCAACATGTAAATAACCGGTCGGAGAGGGAGCAAAGCGAACACGAACTTTAGACATTATGAACCTCAAAACAAAAAGAGCCCGGGGTTTATCCCAGGCTCTCAATAATGTCTAATTTTCGGAGAAAAATCAATGTTCCGGGGATAGGATATGGAGGGGCGGAGCCCCACAGTCCCACTTCAACCTCGCTCTATTAGGGAACTACGCCGAAGATCGCCTTCACTTCTTCTTCCTTGAAAAGCTCCTCTTGGCTTGTCGCCAAAGTCAGCTCTTTCAGAAGCAAAGTACGTGCTGTATCGAGCATCTTGCGCTCACCAAAACTCAGCTCTTTATCCACTTTCAGCAAGAACAAGTCGCGCAAAACTTCCGCGATTTCGAAAACAGAACCTGTTTTAATCTTTTCCATGTATTCGCGATAACGACGATTCCAAGTCTGGTTGTCAATTTTAACGTCTGTTTCGCGCAGAATGCTTACCACACGGCCAGCTTCTTCTTTAGAGATAATCGGGCGAAGACCAACAGACTCCACGTTGTCACGCGGAATCATGATTTTCATGCCTGTATCAAGAATCTGGATAGAATAAAAAGTCTGTTTGTTACCGAGGATCTCTTTTGTTTCAATTGCCGTGACTCTACCCACACCGTGGCCTGGATAAACCGCATTGTCACCAACCTTAAAAGTCACCATCGGAAGACCTCCCTCTTTAGGCTCAAAATCACTTTCAGCTGCTAGCAATTCTACAGATTCCCCACCCATAAAAATGCCAACCACAAGACGAACACGCCGAGAACATAATTAGAGCCTTGGAGTTTTTAACAAATTTGACACGAGTTATCAAACGAAAGCCGATTCGGCTGGAAAAAATACAAAAAGGCCACGTCTTTGACGAGGCCTTCCATAAGTAATTTCAATAACTTACAACTTACATCTCACGCGCTGTATAAACTAGAGCGTAAGGCTGTTTCCCATTTTTGCCCTGAGGAACTTTCGCACCAGACACTGTCAACGTGTATGTACCCGCTGGAAGATTCGCAAGCTCGATCACTTCGTTGTTGTTCACATGATCGTTCTTGTTCACGGTTTGACCATTCCCCGTCAAAGTCAGGTCAAGATCGTTCACCAAAGCTACTGCGGCATCCGGAGAAGCCGGGGCATCCGTGTAAACCAAGTTCGCCAAGAGCGAACCAGGAGCCGTGAGAGTCACAGTCACGCTGACTTGCTCACCTTGACCCACACCCGTTTTATTATCAACGAACTGGGTTTTGTTAGTAAGATTGGCAACATTTGAAACATCTGTACGGCCATAACCCTCATCAGAGTTTGGACGGCGAGTGATCAATTCCTGACCGCGAGCCGCGCCGGCTTCGCCATATTGGCCTGGGTACATATCTACCGCGGTGTGAAGCATTGTGGCCTTCAACAAAGCGGCTGATGGGCTGGCAATTTGGAATTTCTCTTGCAGCACTTGGCGAGTCACCGCCGCCGCACCAGCAACAAGCGGAGTCGCCATTGAAGTACCTCCAGAATACGCGTAGTCCGCATTGTAAGCACCCCAAAGATCGCTGCTACCCGCAACATGAGAGCGGTTGCTTAAGATGTTAGTCCCCGGAGCCACGATTTCGGGCTTCGTACGGCCATCCAGAGTAGGACCACGAGAAGAGAACATCGCCACACCGTTGATATTGTCAGAGATGTAAGAGCTGTAGATTGGCTCCGCACTCCACTCGTCCGCAGCCGCGCGCAACTTGCTGATAGGAACCTGGATACCGCCCGTGCTGAGCAAGTTTTCAGAAGCACCTACAGTCAAAGCGTTCTTCGCCGTGCCCGGAGAAGAGATAGAGCCCGAATCAATACGGCCATCTTTGTTTTTATCGACGCCGCTGTTGCCCGCTGCGAATACGATCAACATGTCTGGATTGTTAAACATGAAGTCGTCAACGCTGGAGGCGTAGTTATCATAGGCTCCGAAGTTGCGAGCCGCACCCCAGGAATTAGAGTGAACGCGCGCACCGTCCGCGTAGGCTTTAGAAAACAAGTCCTGGATTTTAGATGGAACCGTGAGGTTCTTCATCATCGGAGACCACATGCCCTCAGGGATGAAAGTCGCCTCATAAGCGCCCCCGTGGATTCTACCGCTGGAAGCTGTTCCGCGCCCAAGGATAGAGCCCGCGACATGGGTCCCGTGCCCCATAGGATCTTCCCAGCTCTTTGCAAAAAGACCGAAGATGTAGCCTTTAATTACCGCCCCCTGAAAATCCGGAGACAAATTGCCGTCCCCATTATCAAGGCCCGTGTCAGCCATCGAAACGATTTGATTGCGGCCGCGATAACCCATTGCCCAAGCCGTGTCGAATTTCATCACTTTCGTGCCGGTTTCATAACCGTTGATATCAGAATAGTCGCCAGCACCTTGCGACACTGCCACATCACTTTGATCGTCAAAAGTCATATGCATTGGTTTCATGTCGACGTAAGGCTGAACGTGCTCAACTCCTTGAATCGCAGCCACGCTACGAACCATCGTGCGCGGAACAACCGCAACGACCGATTTGCCATCAGCAACATGAACTGTCGATTGCGGCAAGTTTTTGATCGCCAAGGCGATGTCTTTTGTTTCTGTCGCTTTGAATGTTTTTACCAAGACGGCGGTTTGTTCTTCCTTATTGAAGATAGAAACTGGATCGAAATTCGTGCTAATTTTGTATTCAGGTTTGAATGGCAAAACCGCTTCAACATTTGCATGGTTACGCCATTGTTGAATTTTCGCACTGGAAGCACGAACCATCAAAGCATCATCCGGAAGATAGCCGAAGATTTCAGCACCGATGGCTTTCAATTCCCTTGTGTCTTTTTCCGTGATCGCATTTTTAAACTGAACGATCAAATCTTGTGACGCCGAAACGTTCGTTTGAGCCTTCAAAAGGCTCTCCGCGCGTTTCGTTTCGAAAGTCCCCGCGTTTAAGCGCAGCATCGTGCCCGCTTGCGCTTTCATTGCCGACAAAGACGCTGCTACTAGGATGTACTTTGAAAGTGTGTTCACTTCCCCTCCTCCTTGGATGTTTGAGAAAATCAGATCACGCAGCCAAACAAGTGTATAGCAAAAAGGGTACGCCGTACCTTTTTCGGATGCGGCGCAAGATTTTGACAACGATCCGGCTTATAATTACGACTCCGCACTGCATCCGAAAAAGGTACGGCGTACCCCCTAGGCGGGGCCGTGGGTTTTTGTCAGTTCTTCGCGCAAGGCTTGGTTTTCCGCGAACTTTAATTGTGCATCTTTGCGCAGAACTTCGAACGCCGCTTCGCGGGCTTCTTGTAAAATCGAAATATCACGAACGAGATTTGCCATTTTAAATCCTGGCAGGCCCGACTGGCGGGTGCCCATAAATTCTCCAGGTCCACGCATCTCCAAATCAAATTCAGCGATCTTAAAACCATCGGTTGTACGCTCCATGAACTCCGTGCGCTGCTTGGCCTCTTCAGACACCGCATAGCCCATAATAAGGATGCAATAGCTTTTGTGCGCGCCCCGCCCGACACGGCCGCGTAACTGATGGAGCTGCGACAAACCGAAACGTTCGGCATGTTCAATGATCATAATATTGGCATTCGGAACGTCGACACCGACCTCAATCACCGTGGTTGAAACAAGCACCTGCAACTCGCCGGCACGGAACCGATCCATCACGTCGTCTTTTTCCTGCGCCTTCATTTTGCCGTGCAACAGCCCTAACCGAAGCTTCGGAAACATTTGCCGAAGCTTTTCAAATTCACTGATGGCGTCTTTCAAGTCGATTTTTTCACTCTCAGCCACGAGCGGATAAACGATATACGCCTGACGGCCCTTTTCAATCTGTTCAACCAGGAACTGCAAAGCCGCTGATTTTTTATTGTCAAAAACAGCGCGGGTTTGAATTGGACTGCGCCCCGGCGGCATCTCATCTATAATAGAGACATCCAAATCCCCATACACCGTCATCGCCAGAGTCCGCGGAATTGGAGTTGCCGTCATCACCAAGAAATGCGGTGAACGGGCCTTGTTTTTCAAAACACCCCTTTGCTCAACACCGAAACGATGTTGCTCATCGATAATCACGAGCGCCAAGGATTTGAATGCCACTTCATCTTCAATCAAAGCATGGGTCCCGATAAGGAAATCAATCCCACCGTCAGCTAAATTTTGCAGCAGCTCTTTACGCTGGGCAGTTTTGGTTTTTCCGGTCAGCAATCCCAATTTCAACCCCAGGGGAATGAGGAGTTTTTGGGCATTTTTAAAGTGCTGCTCCGCTAAGATCTCAGTCGGCACCATCAAACAGCTCTGCATGCCGCTTTCTGCAGCAAATACCGCCGCCATGAAGCTCACCAAAGTTTTCCCGGAGCCCACATCCCCCTGAATCATTCGGTGCATCGGGGTTGGTTTTTCCAAATCGGCTTTGATTTCTTGAAAGGTCTTTTTCTGGGCATTTGTCAGCGCAAACGGCAGAGATTTTTGCAAAGCCGCGATTTTTACCCCATCACTGCGTAAGGCGACTCCCTGCTCTTTTTCAAAGCCGATTTTCTTCGACGCGAGAAGCAACTCCAGCCAAAAAAACTCCTCAAATATGATCCGGCGATGAGCCGGCGTTTTGAGTTCAGCGTAAGCGGTGCCTAAACCCGGGTCCGGATTGTGGAGGAGGTTCAATGCCTTTCGGCGCGAAATCAGTCCATACTTTTGCAGAATCCACGGCGGCAACAATTCCACCGGCCAGTTCTCATCCGGAATCTGCTGCAAAGAGGTCTTGATCAGACGATGGATTTTCGACGTGCCGAAACCTTCAATCTCGGTATAGAGAGGAATCAACGCATCGCCAGTTTCTTCTTCTGGGTCCACGTCACGAATGTCGGGATGATGAAATTCCGCACGGCCGCGATAATCTGTTACTTTTCCGACCACCCGGACTTCTTTGAACGGCGTGAAGCGTTCAAAGTAACCTTTGTAAGGAACACGGAAAAACTTGCACTTGATTTGCCCGGAAGAATCGCGGACGACCACATCATACATTTTTCTGTGGGATTTTCCCATGTTGATACTCGAAACAGAAACCACTTGAGCCTTCACACTCACAATATCCCCGACTTTAAGGCTGGCAATGTTACGAGCCGCCCGCTGATCTTCATAAGCACGTGGGTAAAACTCCAAAAGTTCACCCACGGTGCGGATACCGTGTCTTGAAAAGAGCGCAGCCAGTTTGGGGCCGACTCCTTTGAGGTACTGTAGTGAGGTGTCTAGACGAAGGGCCATGTTGATCAAATTTCCATCTTTTGATTTTCGAGTCAATAATTCCATGGAATAATAGGGACATGCAGCAGGAAGCTTATTTTAGAATACGTCTCAGTACGATCCGAGCGTCGAAAGCGACGTCTTTCGATATCTTCATTAATATCAACGGCCAAATGGTTCACTACTTGAAAGCCGGCGATAAGCTCTCAGAACTTAAGATTGAATCTCTGCACAACAA
This sequence comes from Pseudobdellovibrionaceae bacterium, assembly GCA_039810425.1. Taxonomy (GTDB): domain Bacteria; phylum Bdellovibrionota; class Bdellovibrionia; order Bdellovibrionales; family Bdellovibrionaceae; genus JACMRP01. The sequence goes on from JBDHWW010000038.1 coordinate 18,908, forward strand.
AGACACTGGCAATTCTTTCTTCGTTCCTACTGCACAAAAAGAAGCCTATCGCGATTGGGTAAAGGAAGAGATGAATTCAAATGATTTAAATCCGTTTGAAAAATCAAAAATCCTGCGCGAGTCGTCTGTCGCGCTGATGGAAGATTTATTTGAAAACCCTGACGTGAATACGGCGTTGGATGAATCCCGACCGATCATCAAAAACTTCATCGACTTCATGGAGAGCGCACCCGAGGCGATGGGTTACATGATCAGCCTGTCGGGCCATGATTTCTACACTTACAATCACTCTCTCGATGTGAGCATTTATTCGTTGGGACTTGGCACAGCGTTGAGTTTCAACAAAGCCGACCTCGAAGAGCTTGGCGTGGGTTCGCTGTTTCACGATATCGGCAAGCGCAATGTCAGCCTCGATATTTTATGCAAAAAAGGTGGTTTGGACGACGCTGAGTGGGAACAAATGAAGCGCCACCCTCAATACGGCCTGATGATTCTCAATCAAAACCCCAACATCAGCGATGCCATCAAGGCGACCTGCTTTGAACATCACGAAAGCTTCGCCGGAAATGGATACCCGCAAGGGATTTCTGGACAGGAAATTCACCCTTTCGCACGCATTGTCGCCATCACGGATACCTATGATGCCATGACAACTCAGCGGTCCTACAACGTGCCTCTGAAGCCTTTCGACGCCGTCTCCATGATGAAAGAAAAGCTCGCGGGCCGCTATGATCCTGAGTTCTTAAAGGCGATGTATTCCGTGTTGTTTAAACTTAGCAAAGCGGCCTGATAGCAACTCCGCTTTTCCGTTCGGGGTCCCTATGTTTCAGCTCATCTTGAAGACTCATCTCGCATTTTTACTGATTCCGCTGCTCACGCTGGCTCTTGAGCCTACAAACCCAAGCGGCCTTTGCGATCGCTTCCTTGGTGATAAAGACAAGGCTCAGTGCATGCTAAAGACCACGAAGGACCCTTTGGACTGGTATGCTTCGTCTGCCTGCGCCCTTCAGCAAGAGGATATGAACTTTATGAGTTGCCTTGACGAGATCAAGGGAGCCACGTTCAATCCCGAGGCGCTGGAGCTCTGTGCGAAATCGACAAACATCTCGGATGAAGCCCGCATCAGTTGCATTAAAAAAATCAAAAATAAAGATTATTCCCGCGCACAAATCAAGTACTGCGCCGATCGCGGCGAACTTTCGAATATGGAGAGCTGTCTGTTTAATTCGGGCCGCAGACCTGCAAGCCACGCCCCCGCGCCAGGCTTTCAAGCGCTCGAAATCAAAAAATAGAGCTTTAGATAACCTTAAAGATCGCGTCCAAAAATGCGAGTTGTTTAGTTCATCGAACACTCGCCTGGCCACCGAACATCTCGAAACCGTCATCCACATGATTGTGTTTATATTCTTATTCAATAAAAATTAAGCGACTCGTTAAAAACATAACAAGATACTTATGTTACCGTAAACACGTATCTTTTTAACACAATCATTTGTTTAAGTTACATTTCGTGCTAAGATGATGTTAAGATTTTTTGACAATTAATGATTTATTTGCTCCAATCATAAGTGCGGACAAACCGAAACATTGCACTCTCGCAATGTTCGGAAATGATGAGGGTGACAATGATAGAAGGACAGATTGCCGGAATAACCGGCCAAGATACGAAGACGGCGGCGGACTATTTAATAACTATTTTCAATGAACGAAAAGAGAAAAACCCACGTTATTCTCTGCGAGCTTTCGCACGATCGCTCGGCGTATCCTCAGGACAGCTCTCAGAAATTCTCTCTGGAAAAAGACCCCTTTCTCACAAACTTGCACGAAGAATTTCGATTGCCCTGGCACTCACTGAAGATGAATCACAAAAGCTCATTCACCTTGTATCGCAACAAAGTCAGTTCCTCGAAGCGACCGGCAGCAATTCCCGATCCCTTTCTGAAGAAGAGATCGCGCTCATGTCTATCGCTCAAAACCTGGACTCTAAATTAAAATTCAGCTCGGATTTCCAAAGCACTCCAGTATCTCAAAACTTCGCAGAGATGGATCAAGAGATCGTTCTTGAAGTAAAAAAAGCCATCCGCAATTTCCGCAAGAAATTGAAGAAGGTTCTTGATGCTGAAAAGAAAGCCGGCATCAGCATGCTCGGCGCGGAGAAAGCTGTTTAATCGCGCCTCCTGCCCCCCCACCCTCGGGCTTACTATTACCCACATCTTTTACCAGCTTCAAGTCGGCAACGCTCAACCCCACAGCCTGTTTTTAAAGCCTTAAAGTAGAGCTCCACTTCCCAGCGCATACGATAAGTATTCCCCACGCTGAAGGATCACGTAAAAATGCATTCTGAATACCTAGGACTTCTAAGAGTAATCTCTTAGAAGTAACCAACGAGCCATAGGACCTTGATGCAAGGAAAGGTAAACACGAGGCGGTATGCACCCAGAAATATGTTCTAAATAAAACAAAACCCACATCTTTTACCAGATGTGGGTAATAGTAAGCCCTCGGGGAGGGGGAAGGCAAAGTTTGCGCGAAAGTTGCGGCTTTTTTCACACCTTCATGTCATTCTACGGGGCATGAGAATTCGTCAAGTCGGTTTTTCCTCGCGCCTCAAAGCTCATCGCAAGCTTCTCACTCTAGAGACGCTTAAGTTCATCGTGGAATTCCTCAAGGACGGCAATGCCCGGATGGCCGCCCTGCGCTCTGGGGTGCCTGAAACCTATGCCTCACGCCAAGGAGCGTGGCTCAAGAAGCATCCCCTCGTCCAGGCCGCCATGGAGGCCGAGGTCGACGAGCGCGAACTGCTTCAACTGACCAAGGCCGTTGCGGAGATTGAACGACAGATGGAACTCTGCAAAGAAATCCTCGGCCTACAGGAATGCTGAGCAAAGGCCGGACGATTTGATCCTCTTTTTGGCCTCCATCGCTCTGTTTGCCATGATCATCGCCGCTGAACAAGCTCCAGCGACCTTTGCGGATGGGAGCCTTTTAAGAAGTTCTTAAAGGTCTTTCCGGTATACTTTTGATAGATCTGATCCACATAGCCACGCGCAAAGAGCTCGTGGATCTTTTTATTGAGCTTTTTATGGAGGAGTTGGTCTTTGATTTCGACAAATGTCGGAACCAAATCCACCGACGGATACAAAATCCGCACTTTAAGATTCTCGCGTTTAATCATCTCCGCCGCTTGATAAGGGTCATCGATATATAGATCAATTCTTTTCGCTGAGAGCTTTCGCAGATTTAAAATAACTTCATTTTCTTCTTCAACGAGCCACTTCTTGTTTTGCTTAATCTTTTCTGGATAGCCATAGTCTTTCGTAAAGCCGATATGTTTACCGTCAAATTGCGAAAGCGAGGTGTATTCTTTAAAAGGAGAATCTTGCGGAACCATCACGTTCAGCGTCCAGTACTCAAGCGGTCTATCCAAATAGTACATCTTTTTATTTTTGCCCGCTTCGGTGGTAAAAAGGGCTCCGCTGATTTCTCCGCTGCGGCTTAAGACAAAGCAACGATAGGCATAGTTCACCTCTTCCACCGCAAACTTATAGCCGATCTCTTCCAAAGCTTTCTTCATGATATCGTAGGTGACACCGCTATCAATGATGCCCTTTGCGTTTTTAATTGCATAAGGTTGGTACTGTTCCGCGCAAAAGGTAAGCGTTTTGGCGGTTGCGTGTGCAGGAGCTAACAAGAGGTGGTAAATAAGAATGAGCGTCATCAGGGCTCATTTCCATGGGCTCACAACCTTATGTCAATAAAGATAGCAGTTCCCCACCCAGAATGTGGTTTAAGAGGACTGCCGATGACTCGAACATGGGATTTTTAGAATGATCTTTCCTAAATCGAACCTAGGCCGCCTGCCTCTGCCCCGACACCCTTTCATCAGCGCGCGTCGCGTCTTCAATCTTCAGTCCCCTCATTCAGCGGGATTTAAAAGTAAAAACTGGCCCCTATAAATGTTGATAGCATAGGGGCCATTTCGTTAAAAGTAGATCCGCAAGATCTACTTTCCCTTTTTACCTGTTTTTTTATCACTACCGAAGCGAACCGCTTCATAACCGCCCGCGAAGTTGCGGGCCTTTTTGTAACCAAGCTTTTGCAAAGCCCAAGTCACCGAGCCTGAGCGAACGCCATGGTTACTGATCAGGTCAATCTCAGTCATCTCGGTGACACCCTTTTCATTCAGCTCCCTCATGACCGCGGGATTTGGATCCATGTTTTCAGTAAAGAACTCGCGCCAGTCCATATTGTAGAATCTAAAATTGCGAGGAGTTCGTTTGTTGAGGTTATCAATGGAGTGTTCTTCCGGAGAACGTACATCAATCACAACGAAGTTCAAATCCTTCATCGGGAGCGGCGCCCCACCCAGCGCTTTTGCGCGGGCACGTGTCGGAAAGTAGCTGGTGTCTTCGATTTTAGCTTTGAGCTCGTCCCAGCCAATCGCCATGTCTTGATCCAGCTGCGCCGCCCAGAAGTTTTTGTTTTTAATCTCAGCCCCGCCATCGCGGCGCTCACGGAAATCTTCAACATTCGCAAGTTGAATATTCGTAACGCCGAGACTTTCTAAAGTCCAGCCCACACGCCCCTCTTCCCCTTTGCCGAGCAGGCCTTTACCAACAATCAAAACCGGCGTCTGAGGATCCACCCCAATCAATGCCAAACGACGCGCGATCGGATGCAGATCTTTTTCAATGAGACCGCGAGAATCCGGCGCGCGGCGGGAGAAGTCCTCCCACGCCACATTCACGGAGCCTGGGATATGCGAGAGATTAAAGTCCATAGGCGCACGGACATCCAAGATCACGGTGTTCGGCGTGACCTTGGCCTTTTGCACTTCTTTACGAGAAACCACCGGTGTCTCCGAAGTGACTTTCGTCGGTTTCGGCGCACAGGAAACTAGAAAAAGAAGGACAAAAAGGCACCTCACTATTTGCCTCCAAATTTCATCGTCGGAAAAAAGATGATATCGCGGATGCTTGGACGATCGGTCATGATCATCACGATGCGCTCAATCCCGATTCCCACCCCGCCTGTCGGTGGCATGCCGGAATCAATCGCCATAATGAAATCCTCATCCATCGGATGGGCCTCTTCATCTTTACCGCGGTTAGCCTCTTGTTCTTTCAAACGGGCCAACTGATCTTCTGGATCGTTCAATTCAGAATAAGCATTGCCGATTTCCATGCAAGCCGCAAACGGCTCGAAACGCTCCACCAGGCGCTTGTCTTTGCGATGGATCTTCGTCAGCGGAGAAATCTCTACCGGGTGATCCAGCACAAACGTTGGTTGCCACAAATGCTCCTCGGCGGTGAGCTCAAAAAGCTCCATGATCATTTCACCACGGTTATACTTTTCTTTCTCGCGCGTGCCGGCTTTTTTCAAGGCCGCGAAGATCTCATCATCGCTCGCCTTTTCAGGATCAAGTTTCGCGTACTCTTTCACTCCCTCATAAACTGTCAAACGGCGCCAAGGCGGAGTGAAGTCGATTTCTTTTCCTTGGTAAGTGACTTTCATGCTACCGGTGATTTTCTGAGCCAACGTCGAAATCAATTCTTCAAATTGGTTCATTTGATAATTGTAGTCGGTGTAGGCTTCGTAGAACTCAAGGAGTGAGAACTCCGGATTGTGAGTACGGTCGATCCCTTCGTTACGGAAGTTTTTACTGATCTCATACACTTTTTCGTAACCGCCAACGATCAGCCGCTTCAAGTAAAGCTCCGGTGAAATTCTCATGTAGAGCTTCATATCCAAAGCTTTGTGATGAGTCGTAAACGGAGTCGCCGCCGCGCCCCCGTATATTGGTTGCAACGTCGGAGTTTCGACTTCCATGAAGCCACGGTCGTCCAAAAATCTGCGAACTTCTTTAATAATCTTAGAACGGGTTTCGAAAACTTTGCGGGAATCGGGATCCGTCATCAAGTCCAGGTGACGATGACGGTACTTGATTTCCACGTCTTGAACGCCATGGAATTTTTCTGGCAAAGGCTCCAAAGTCTTCGTCAGAATTGCAATGTGTTTGCAGTACAGTGAAAATTCACCCTTCTGCGACTTAAACACATAACCCTCCACGCCCACGATATCACCGAGGTCGAGAAGTTCAAACGCCGCGCGCTCTTGTTCAGAGAGTTCTTCCACTTTCACATAAACTTGCAGAGTGCCGGTTTGATCTTGAACGTTGAAGAAGGAAGCCTTCCCCATTGAACGCAAAGTCATCAAACGGCCGGCAATGCGATATACGGACTCAGGTTTCTTTTCACCTGGCTGCAAACCTGCCGCATACTTTGAGATAAGCTCCGCCACCTTACCCGTGCGATCGAAGGTATAAGGGTAAGGGTTGATGCCCTTTTCACGAAGGGCATGGAGTTTGCGGCGTTTCTCCGCTCTGAGCGGATTATCATGGGTCGACATTGACTAGCTCCTAAAGTGATTTTCCTGCGAACGCTTCCATCACGCTGCGTAGCAACTGGATGGATTCCTGTTTGGGTCTTTGGAAAGCATTGCGGCCCATGATTGAACCAAAACCACCACCCTGAGCGATTTCTTTGATTTCTTTCATCAGGTCCTCCGTCGTTTTCGCTTCGCCGCCAGAGAAGATCACGATGCGTTTACCGTTGAAGGAAGACTGAATCACGTGGCGGATACGATCAGCCATTGTCGACACCTTGATACCTTGGGCCTGGTAAACTTTTTTCGCCGCCTCTTGCTCGATGTGGGCTGAAGGTGGTTTTACTTTGATGATGTGCGCGCCCAATTGGGCCGCGATGTGGGCAGAGTAAGCGATCACGTCAATAGCCGTCTCACCCTCTTTAGTGATTTGCTCACCGCGGGCGTAAGACCAGATGACAACTGCCAAGCCCGCTTTTTTTGCTTCAGAGGCGGCCACGGCGATTTCTTCGTACATGTGCTTTCTTTCGGAACTGCCCGGATAGATTGTAAAACCAATCCCCGCGCAACCCAACCGAAGGGCGTCGTCGATATGTGAAGTCAAAGCAGAGATGGGAGCTTTGTTTGTGTAAAGAGTGTCTGAGTTATTGATTTTCAAAATCAAAGGAATTTCACCCGCGAACTCACGCGCACCGGTTTCCAAAGCACCGAGGGGAGCGGCGTAAGCGTTGCAACCAGACTCTATTGCCAGTTGGTAGTGGTAGTTCGGATCGTAAGCATCGGGATTCATCGCAAACGTGCGCGCCGGGCCATGCTCAAAACCTTGATCCACCGGCAAAATGACGAGCTTACCAGTCCCTGCCAATTTACCGTGATTCATCATACGCGCCAGGTTCGTCAAAGTCCCGGGGTTGTCAGCGCCGTACCAACTCAAAATCTCTCTTACTCTTGGTGTCATCATTTCGCTCCTATTGATTCTTAAAGATCTCAAAGAAGGTAGTCATTCCGCTGTTTTTAATCAAGAATTTGAGGAAATTAACACGCTTGGCAGAAAGTGGATTTTGCTGTACATTGGCAGCCGCAAAAGGAGCTTCCTATGTCCAATGCTACAAACTCCCCCAATAAAGTGACTTTTGAGAGCACCCCAAACCCGGCGACCTATAAGTTCCACCTCCAGCGCCAAGTGACGGATGCAGCTTTTGACTGCCCCACACCTCAAGAGGCAGAACGTTCTCCTTTAGCGGCAAAGCTTTTTGGCTTTCCTTGGACGAGCTCTGTTTTCGTCGGTGCCGACTTTATCACTGTGACGAAACAAGACTGGGTTGACTGGAGCATGCTGGCGGAGCCTCTGGCGGGTTTGATTCAAGAACACCTTGATAAAGGTGAGCCTGTTGTACTTAAACTCGAAACCATCCCACCTGAAGACTCTGCCAACGATAGCCCTATCGTTAAGCAAATTAAGAGCCTTTTAAATGCTGAAATCCGCCCGGTAGTGGCTTTGGATGGCGGCGATATCGTCTTTAAAAATTACCAAGACAATATTTTGTACATTCAAATGCGTGGAGCTTGTGCGGGCTGCCCCAGTTCGACGGCGACCCTCAAAGAGGGCATCGAAGTCCGCATGAAGGAAGCTTTCCCAGAGATCAAAGAAGTTGTTGCAATCTAAATTTATGGCCGAAAGCCGCAAAACGATGCGGCTGGCGGTTCCCATTATTATTGGCAATGTCGGCCAAACTCTCATCACCCTCACCGACAATATCATGGTGGGAAGATTGGGCGCGGACGCACTCGGTGCCGCGGGTTTCACCGGCGGACTTTTCTTTGTCTTTTTGATTTTCGGTATTGGCATTTTGGCGCCAACGGCAGCTCTGTTCGCCCAAAGTCATAGCCGCAATGACAGCGAAGACGGCGGCGAATGGCTCCGCCATAGCGTTGCCACCGCCGCACTGATTTCGTCCGTGTTAATGATGGCCCTTTGGTTCATGAAACCCCTGATGGAGCACATGGGCCAGACCGCTGAAGTCGTGCGCCTGTCGGAGGGCTTTGCGTCTTACCTGATTTTTTCGATGTTTCCAAGTCTCGTATATCAGGCGTACAAACAGTTTACCGATGGCATTGGCAAAGCCACTGTCGGCATGTACGTCATGATCATATGCGTGGCGCTGAATCTCCTCGGCAACTCTATTTTCATTAACGGCCACTTTGGCATTCCGGCGATGGGGCTGAACGGCTCCGGCCTTGCGACCCTGCTCTGCCGGACACTGATGGCGGTTATGATGGTGGTCTATGTTCACCGTCATCCGGAGTTTAAAAAATACTTCGCCCAGCGCTGGCGCCGCTCTTTGCACAATACGCGCGTGAAAGAACTTTTCCGTCTGGGGATTCCGAATGGGCTTACTTACATTTTTGAAGTCGGCGCATTCACATTCTCCTCTGTCATGATGGGCTGGCTGGGAGCGGCCCCTCTGGCGGCCCACCAGATTTCGCTGAACTTGGCTTCGATCAGCTTTCTTGTGACGGTCGGCATTGGTGCTGCAGGTACGATCCGTGTGGGCTTTGAATCAGGCTCTAAAAACTTCGCAGCCGCCCGCTATGCGGGACACGTGGCTTTGTTTTTGGGCGCGGGCTACATGCTTGCCAGTGCGTTGTTTGTGTTCTTTACCCGCGGTTTATTAGCGGCAATTTACACGAATGAAATTGATGTGGTCTCTTACGCCTCGAGTTTCCTCGCGGTGGCGGCGGCTTTTCAATTCTTCGATGGTATTCAAGCCGTAGCTGTGGGAATTTTGCGTGGCCTGCAAGATACGAAATGGCCTTCCGTCTTGGCGTTTATCGCCTATTGGATCATCGGTCTTCCGGCGGGTTACTACTTGGCGTTCGTGGCTGATTTAAAAGGCCCCGGAATCTGGTGGGGTCTTTTCTTTGGACTGGTTTTCACTGCGATCTTCCTAACATTACGTTTTGAAAAACTGAGCAAAAAGAAAATGCGCAACTATTGATCCCGACGACTCTCCGTTTTTTAGAAAATGATCCGCACCGGGGCCTCGCAGCCACTATTATCCCGAGCGTTGAGTTTTCTTCTTTCTCACCAGAAGCCCACGCCCCTCTAAATCATTGAGCTCATGATAGGCGACCAGTTCAGTGAAACCTCATAAAGTTGAATCCCATACCTCTTGGCATGGGACTTTATCAATAA
>JBDHWW010000039.1:0-26890 GCA_039810425.1 Pseudobdellovibrionaceae bacterium
CTGGTGAGTCTTCTTTCAAAGCTTAAAGGGAGGTCCCTCAAGGGCCTTTTTGATCTTCGCCCTTTTACTAAGATTTTGTCTTGGGGGAAGCAGTTTAAAGCCGTGATCGCCTATCATGAACTCAATGATTTAGAGGGGCGTGGGCTTCTGGTGAGAAAGAAGAAAACGAAACGCCCGGGATAATAGTAGCTGCGAGGCCCTCCCTATTTTTATGTGCTTTATCATAACTCGGTTTTCATCAAGCAGACATAGATTAGCGTCCAAGCCCGAGCACCAGCATCCGCCCGCCCATCGCATGGAGGCAGATCCGCCGTGTTTGGGACTCCATATCAACAGCGCAAGGGATCAGTTTTTTAAATTTATCAAGTCCTTTAAGAGGCTGCAAGGTTCAGGCACGGTCGCCAGTGCTTTTTTGTACGAAGCAGCCGGTAAAGATTCGAGCTTTTTTTCGAGGGACTTTATCAGTTCAGCCGCTCTTGACTTGAGGGCTTGCTCGGTTTTGACGGACGTCAAGTACCTTTCATAAACTTGGCAACTCCCCCGCCTTTCGCAGCTTTCAATTTTGACCTTTAACTCTGGCCAATCGCTCTCTTGCAGAGACTGTTTTTGCCACCTCCTGCCCGCCGCATCCATGGCTAAGGAAAGATTTCCTCCGAGGACCGCAAAACTTTCTAATTTGAGGCCACAGGACTTCATCCATGCATCTTCTGGATTGTCGAGCGCAACTCTGGTCGCCACGTTTTGACGGCGCAGGTTTTCCAGTGCCCCATAGGGAACGGCCGCATGAGTAGAGAGTCCCAATAAAAGCGCACTTAGAAAACCCGCGTACATTGGCATAATTACTTTGGCATCTCTGGAATGTCCAAAATACTCACTGCTTTGTATTGGGGATTGGCTCTGATGTAATCAACCATCAATTGTGCCGCCTTGGCTGATTGTGGATGAATATCATGGAAAAGAACAATGCCTCGGCCGACAGCTTTCATTTGCGCAACCACACGATCGCGAATCGATACTGGATTCTTATCTTGCCAGTCCAGAGAATCCACGCGCCAAAAAAAGTGCTCAAGATTCAGCGCCTGAAAACGCGCGCCAATGAGGGCACTCTTAACCCCTGAACCATACGGTAAGCGGAAGTAACGCACCGGGCGCCCCAGTGCGTTGCCAAGAGTTGTCACCGCCCCATTAATTTCAAAATCCAAGGCTTTTATATTCCCTGCTTTCGCGAGAGCCCCCAAGTTCTCATGGTCTACGGAGTGAGAACCAATCACATAGCCCTGAGAGTTAGTCTCGCTCACCACCGATTTAAGACGATCGACATTTTTTGAGAGCCAGAAAAAAGTCGGCTTTGCCATGCCTGCAAGATCTCAAGTCTCGCGAATCTCTTTGGTGAAAGACGGATGTGGCCCGTCGTCATAGGTAAAAACGAACTGCCCCGCCGGCAAAGATGCCCCGACCCAATTACGATGAGTCCAATCGTAAGATGTAGCTTGGTTCGGCTTGCGAGCTTCACTAAAACATGTACCGGCCTTTAAATCCTCTTTTGTTACTTTTGAGTACTGCGCCATTCGTTTCCCCACGTAGTTGGCCATGGCCTTATCATCAAAAGGATTGACATGAAACTCAGGAAACTTCCCTACTTCTGCCGTAAAACAATCCTTGGCGCCACAATTCAGAATCTCATCTTCCGTCAACATCCGCACCATTTGCATCGTGGCGATTTCATTTAAAGTGTCCGCTTTCGCAAACTCACGGAGCTGAGTATAGAACCACTCCTTACCGGCAGGACCGTTCTGTATCGCCGCGGCCATAATCACCCGCAGCTTATCTTCGATCTTTTCTTGCAAGGGCCGTAAATCTTGCAAACGGCAATAGAGATGTGAGTTCATCAACTGATCTGCATCACGAGATGAGGATATCTTCGCAATCCTCGCATCAAACGAGGATGCAAGAATTTGTGCGATACGAACTCCAGCCATAAGCTCTTTCACCCGCCGTGAGTCTTGATTGTCGGCGACCGCTTTAAAAAGAGCCACTTCACTCTCTTCGAGTTGTTTTAGAGGAATCGCCGCGACGCTCGACGGATGACGGACATCTTCTTTTTTTATATCAGTGTGGCTGCAAGCCCCAGCCAAAAGAACCACGACCATTGTCAAAACTGCGCGGGAAAAACTCATTGCAATAACTCCTCTATAAACTCAGCCTAACGGAAATGTGCAAAAACGTTATTTTAAAGAGAACAGGTTGAGTCCTGAAATCATCCCCGGGACGTCCCGGCCAAAAATAAGGGAAGCGGCGGGCAACACGACAATTCCCGTTGCCACAACCAGAGTGGCGCGAACGACCACCTTCAGAAAGTACCAGCTCGACATTCTCTCTTGGGGCTTCCCAAGGCGAATATCGCAGGCTGCTTCGCCAATAGAAGAGCCGATAAAAAATCTCGTCGTGATCATATAGAGCCACGAGCCGATCACGTAGATCAATGCAAAATCCCGCAGAAGATCTTTCGTGAGAGGCACTTTGATAATTTTGATAAATACCAGCAAAAAAATGCAACTCATCCCGATCAGCAAAAACGCATCAATCATCGATGCCACAAAGGACCACATCGTCAGTTGATACCCTTTACGCCGTCTTGTGGGACCGCTATGAAAGCCCGTGCCGATCTCCCATTCGAGGTTGTGACGATTTCTAAATATTTTCTTGAGCGATTCAGGGTCACCCGCCGGGACAGGCGGTTTCTTCCCTATCGGCCCCTCTGGGAACTCTGGAGGAATCAGGGGAGCGTTTTCCGGTTTAATGCGATCGGTATTCATGCGTTCCCCTCCTTTATGTATCTTATCATTTTCTTTCTTCGTCGTTTCGCCATTGCGTGGTGCCGAGTTAAATGTGGACATTCGTCTAGACAATACTTAGTCTAGCACGAAACATAATCTATAAAGGAAGCATTATGTTACGTCTTATTTCGACAACTTTTATTGCTCTTTTCATCGCCGGTTCCGTGTTTGCCGCAGCAGAAAAAACCTATCAAGTCACAGGACCGATTCTCGAAGTGACAGACTCAACGATCATCGTTGATAAGAAAGGTGAAAAATGGGAGGTCTCTAAAGACGCGGCTTCCGTTGTTCACGGTGAACTTAAAAAAGGTGCGAAAGTCACTATCAAATACAAGATGGTCGCCACAGACGTTGAAGTCAAAACCGAAGCCAAAAAGAAGTAGTTTTCAACTCTAAAAAACAAAAACCCCGAGTTTTCACTCGGGGTTTTTATGACTCTATTTTTTCAATTTTCCGGATCTATTTCTTACCTAACGCCACCGGAGGTTGACGTCGATGTCCCTGTTGTGGACTCAACAAACGGAGTCACTGCAGGGCTCGGGATCGGATTCGGATCCACCACTGGTGGCGGTTGGATCGGAGGAACCGATGGAACTACCGGCGTTGTTGGTACTACTGGCACCGCCGGGTTCGTCACCGGAGAACAGATCAACGGAGCCGGAGGACATGGATCTGGATCGACGGTTGGTTTAGGATTTTTGTCTCGGGTCAGCCACCAGATGAAGCCGGCAACCCCCGCGAACACGAGGCCGCCGATCAACCATTTACACCAAGTACAGCCCGCCGCTGCTGCCACACATCTGTTGTTTTTGTCATCTTGCCCATTTGGATTGACCTGTTGGTCCTTATTACACGTTTCATTACCGTCATTGCCCTTAGTAATGACTGGAACAGTCGCGGTACAAGCAGGAACCTCTTTGCCGTCTTCCAACAAGCTGCCAAGCTCATCACCCGCGCGGCACACGCACTTGCCATTGACTGCCTCAGAGTTCCGCGGAGTCTCACCAACGCCACACTCAATACCCGTAGCTGGCGGCACAGGAGGCGGTATTGGAGCTACAGGGTAAGAATCAAGTTCGATTTTACGAAGCGCCAAAGCTTGGCAGGCAGATTGCTGTTCGCTGCGAACCTTTTGGATATTGCTGAGTGGCTCCACATTACATGCTGTCGTTGCCTTGTCGATATACGTATTCAGGTCACCAAGATATTTTGCGATCAAATCGTATTGTTCTTTTGGAACTTTACCATCTTTGAAAGTTAAGCCATCAACGCCCAGCTTTTTGAGCGCTTCTGGATCTTTCTGAGCCAAGTAGGACTCAATGATACGCTTTTTATCCGCTTGCTCGTCCGCAGTTCCCTTACGAAGAGGGGATGCTGCTGGACAGGCCTGAGAAGTTGAGTTGTAAATTTCAGATTTCCTGCCAGCATTCTTCACGCAGATGGCGGAACCGTTTGAGTTGAAACCGTACACGAGCGGATTGCAAGAAACAGTTCCATTCGAGCAACGGCCTCCGCCCCATTTCTCCATTTCTTGGATTAACTTCGCACGGCCGGGGCCCGTACCACCACAAGAGTAGTCATTACCGTAAGACGCCAAATAGCCCGCCACGATACAAGGATCGCCTGGCATCGCGCCACGGATTTGTTTTGTGCCGGCGGCGTTAGCTTCTTCCATCATCAACCATTGAACGAAGAATTCTTTCTTCACTTCGTTCATAGCCGTCTTACCGTAATACGCAGCCATAACCGCTTCGGCATTTTCCAGAACGTAACGAACTTTCAACAAGTATCCGGCACGCTCTTTTGCGGTCAAGCGGCTGTACTCTTCGTAGCCCAAAAGAATCGATTGCGTGAATTGATTCTTTGGTTTTGTTCTATTCATTTGATCTTTGATCGGCTTATTGCCGTGAACGATCTTACGAATGGCTTGTTCATGATATTTGATATCATCTTTCGTCAAAAAGACATTGTTCACTTTTACGAACTTCGCGTTGTCATCAGGATTGTAAGACGCAGTCACGGTTTGACCGTCTTTCGTCATCATTAAACGAACGCGTTCTTTGCCTTCGCTGTCTTTGTACGTCGTAGCTTGAAATTCCGGCATGAGCTCGTTACGGTTCATTCGAGCCCACTCATCCATTTGCGCGCGAAGCGTACGTGGGTAGAAAGGGCGCATTTTGGCGTGGAACTCACCCACCGTCATCTTTTTCTTTATTGCAAGACCGGTATACTTCAGAAACTCTTGTACGGCTTTTTTATCAACGTTGTAATCGACTTTGGTTGCCTGAGCGCGAGCCTTCGCTTCAGCGTATATTTTTGCCGTTGCTTTGGCCTCCGCCCCTTGTGCCAAAGGAGCCATCGCCATACTGAGCGCGGCCGTGAATGCCGCGGAAAATTTAAATAGCTTCATACCAGAACCTCTTTTCCACTACGCTTCCTGTATCGGATTCCAATAACAAAACTTAAGAGTTCGCCCCGGCAAAAGTCCAGACTACATAGGCCTTTTAGCCATTTTTGGACTTAAGCCAGGCTTCGAGAACGCCCCGAGCGCCCCAGCCGAAGTGTTTGTACTTAAGACGAAGAACATCACCAGAGAACTCAATCACTTCCGCTTTTACTTTTTTCAAGCCTGGAAGTTCAGAAAATGTAAACTCAACTTCTGTCTTGCCTTTAAGACCGTCCGCCTCTTTCGCCAGGCGGATACGAATACCGGCTGTGGACACGGACTCGGTCAAGCCGGCAAGTTCTCCACCCGTATGAACGATCACAGGAGATTTAACATCGTAACGATGAGCGGTTGGGAACATCCATTGCTGGCGTCGATCCAAGTACGGGTATCTTGCGTAAAACGCGATGATCAAAACAGAAAATGTCACGAGGATTGAAATCAGGATTTGAACGCGGACGAAGTCGGGATTGATAACCGTGTCGTCGATCGTAAAAGCTCTGTACGTATTCATCGCAAGAACGACAAGCAAAGAAATCACTGCGATCAACCATGCGGATTTATGTCTCATCAAGAGCGAAAAACCCGCAATAAAAATGCCGGCCAACCAGAGCCAGTCGGCAATAGGAATCGTCTTTACAAGCTCCAAAAATTCCGCGGGGTAGTACCAGTTCACAACACCGCTGCCAGCAAAGCTGACAATGATATTTCCGAGCGGCGCGAGCATAAAAAGCAACGCTAAAATATAGATGCCAACAGGTTGTTTTAATTCCTGAGCCTGAGTGTCTTGAGTCATAATCCCCCCC
The DNA here is from genome assembly GCA_039810425.1 of Pseudobdellovibrionaceae bacterium. Lineage (GTDB taxonomy): Bacteria > Bdellovibrionota > Bdellovibrionia > Bdellovibrionales > Bdellovibrionaceae > JACMRP01. The sequence continues at coordinate 6,090 of JBDHWW010000039.1, forward strand.
ACAAACACATGATAGTTGACGTTGAAGACAAAAGGAAGCGCCTTAAGTCCGCCTCGACCATGGTCGATCATCGTACGAGCTGTGGACAACTCTCTACACAGGCCTCTTGGGTCATTTTAATACGCGATCCCATGCAAGTCGGCACGAGACTATGACGAATCACCGAGCCCGTGCCTAAATTAGGAGTATAGCTTTTGTTATTTACGCGGGCTAAACACGAATAGTAAGCATACTTTTCAAGTGTCACGCGCATCTTATCACTTGTTGGCAAATAGTCTTTTGCCTGAAACCGATTCATCCCGACAGCGTTTTTGCTTGGACTGCTTTGAATGACGACGAAATCAAAATCTTTTGCCGCAACCCTCGCACAGCCCTCGACCGTTTTGACATCATTGAGGCCAAACGGATCCGCACCTATGGTGTCGACCATCAGAACGTGGCCAGGAACTGCCACGATATCACCCGCCTTCAGATCAGACTTCGATGTCACCGTGATTTTCGCCAAGCAGCTGAGGCCGTTTTTTTGCGGCTCTACGTACATTGTGGAGCTCACACCGTTCACGCCGGTGGCTTTCATGTTTTTACCTGGAGCAATACGCAATCCCGCCGTCGCAAGGGCTGTATAAATCAAACCCGAGCAATCAGTCCCAAGAACAGAGGTTCCGTTCCCGGCATTTTTAAAAAAATTCAAATACGAAGTCAAACCCGCCGTGACCGCCGGTTTTCCACCGTAATCGTAAATCATCGGATAAGCGCGGCCATTCAAACAAGAAGCGCCGTAGTTATCCACATTTTTGTAATAAGGATGGCTGCGGAGGAGCGCCGTCGTGCTTGCAATCACCCGCATATTGCCAACACCATCGGAGTGCTTACCCGTAATCTTAATGGCCGCATCTTCGATATCCGGAGTGCTTGTGGACATGACGGGTTCGCTAAGAGCTTGGCACGTCTGGTAGGCCGTTGCCATCGCGAAGCGTGCGCCATAAACCGGCAATGCCAAACTGGTTTGGATCTTTTCAACTCCTGGATCGACTTCCGGTGTTGGCGGAGCCCCGCACTGAACATCCATCGCCGCCGCCTGCGCTTTGATCTTTGCAAATTGCGTAGTTATTTTTTCCTGAAGCTGCGCTTTGCTTTCGGTGGTGCGATCACCCACCTCCATTGCGGACAGCACTTCCAAAAGAGTTTGCGAATCTTGCACCTTTTCCATCTTCGGCGCGTCCGTCAGCATAATCTCATAGAGAGCGTCAATCTCTCTTGCGAGCGCCTCCACTTTTTCCGGAGTTGCAGACTCCGCCGGGACGTTGAGGCTTTTCAGAGAAACCCTTAAACGGCCTCTCAACTCTTCAGCCGTTGGCATGGCCTGTTGCTCGACGAGATACTTATTTACGGCATCCCAGGATTTGCTTTCAAAATCGCTGCAACCAACAGCACTGGTCGTGTCACCAGCGATGCCGTCCAAAGCTTGAAAGTTTTTCGGCGCACAGGCGGAAAGCATAAGGACGCCGAAAGCAAGGACCGCGGTAAAGACGTTAATTTTTCTCATGCCTTTATTTTTGGCATTTTTGATTTTTTTTGCTGATCCAGAAGTATAAAACTGGTCCGGAGTCGGCTTGACTTAAGCCTGTCATTAACCCTTTACTGAAGGGCATGAACGAAAAATTTATAAAAACGCAGGCGCTTTATTCCATAATTGATTGGGAACCCTTTGTTCTGCTTGGCTGTTTACTCGCCGTCACCTGGATTTTTTATAAGTTTTTTCTATCTGCGGTTTCGCCGGAAAGGCACACCAGTATTCGCGCTCAGTTCGCGGCCCTTCTACGCCATTTTATTATTTTCACACTCAGTTTCATCGCCTTCATGTCGCTCCATTCCCTGACCGGCGGCGACTTTGCCAACGTGGCCCGAATCACACCGTACATCGCCTTGATGACCTTCATTTGGGGCTCGATTGTTTTTGTGAAAACCTGCCGCCTTCTTGTTTTGCAATATCTCTTCTTAGGATCAATGCGTGCTGGCGTGCCGCTTTTGTTGGTAAACATTTTCTCTTTGATCCTATCAATCATTCTGACGGTGTGGGCTCTGGCGCATGTGTTTGGCCTTGATCTTGGCCCGTTGGTTGCAACGTCCGCGGCGTTTTCAATCATTCTCGGTCTGGCGCTTCAAGATACGCTCGGGAATCTTTTCGCCGGGATCTCTTTGCAGATCGATAAGTCCTACGAAATCGGCGACTGGCTCGAAGTCGTTCAGGGGATCCAGCGCGCCGTCGGCCAGGTCAAAGAAATCAGCTGGCGATCGACGATTCTCGTGGGTTTTTCCGATGAAGAAATCACGCTCCCGAACCGCACCATGGCCAATGCTCAGATTTCGAATTTCTCTCCTGACGGCCACCCGATCGTCCGGAGCCAGGTCTTTCGCCTGCCATATCACTGCGACCTAGAGAAAGCCAAAGAGCTTCTTGAGCGCGCGGTTGTAGAAATTTCAGATATTCGCGGTCTGCCAGCTCCATTTGCGTACATCCAAGAGACCACGGAGAGCTGGGTGGCAATGAAGGTAATTTACTTTATCGACAATTTCGGGGGGCAATTTACAATTGGCGATAAAGTGATGCGAAAAGGGATTGATGCCCTCCGGACTCATGGTATAGAACTCGCACGTACCGTGATTGAGTATCAGCCAAAGAGTTTAGAGAATGAGCGCACCCGTTGATTTTGAAAGCCCCCTAGCCGTTAAAATTCGCAAACAAATCGTCCAGGCGTTGAACGATTTTGACATGATCGAAGATGGCGATAAGATCGCGGTCGCTGTTTCCGGCGGCAAAGACTCCAGCATTCTTGTGGCACTCCTCAATGAGATCCGCAAGCGTTCGGCGCGTAAATTCACGATCGAAGCCATGATCCTAGATCAAAAACAACCGGGCTTTGATGCCCAGGCCTTTAAGAATTGGATCGAGTCGCTCGGTGTAAAGTTGCACATTCTGGAACGCGATACTTACAGCATCGTCAAAGAAAAAACTCCGGAAGGTGCCGTGTACTGCACGCTGTGCGCGAAATTCCGCCGCGCGATTCTTTACGATTTTTCCCATGACCACGGTTTTACGAAAATGGCTTTGGGTCATCACCGCGATGACCTTATTGAAACCACCTTATTAAATATGTTCTACATCGGCCAGTTGGGCACGATGCCGCCGAAGCTGAAGTCCGATGATGGCCGCAACATCGTTTTGAGACCACTTGCTTACGTCGCTGAAAAAGACCTGACCCAGCTTGCAAAAGACTGGGGCTTCCCGGTCATCCCTTGCAATCTTTGTGGCTCCCAAGACACTTTAAAGCGCAAAAAAATGAAGAAGCTCGTACAGGATCTTGAAAAAGATATTCCAAACATCGGCTCATCCATCATCACGGCTTTAGGGAATGTAAACCCAAGCCAACTCCTCGACCAGGAGCTCTGGGACTATAAGAATTTCTAGCTTCCACCGGCGATTGCCTTCGACCAGGCAATGGGCCGCCGGTCAGGGTCGACTAAACCATCACTTTTTTCACGGCAGGTCTGGCGCCAATCAACTCAGCCCAGCGTTTTACATGAGGATTTGTATCGAACCACTCTGGTTTTGACTTTATGTAAGCTGCAATCCACGGATAAGAAGCGATATCCGCGACTGAATAGAAGCTTCCAGCTAAATACAAATTCTGCGCAAGCTGCGTGTTCATAACGCCAAGAATGCGTTTTGATTCAAGCTCGAAGCGATTCATCATCTGCGGGATATTGTTGTTTTTTGCGTAGTGATAGTTCCCGAAGTTAGGGCCAATTGCCGACATCTGAAACATCAACCAGCCGTTCACTTGGGCTTTTTCGAATTCGTTCGTACCTACGAAGTGATGAGTTTTTTCACCAAGATATTGCAAGATCGCTCCGGACTCCCAAACTGGAATCTGACGGCCGAAGCCTCCTTCACGATCAACGATCGCTGGGATTCTGCCATTAGGATTGATTTTCAAAAATGCAGGGTCTTTTTGCTGGTTGGCTTTAAGGTCGAGCATATGCAAGTCATATTTCAAACCAAGCTCTTCAAGCATGATCCAAACTTTGTAACCGTTAGGGGTCTTTGCCGTGTAGAAATCAATCATGAGGTTCTCCTTCGAAAGCCCCATTCTAGCGATCCTTTTTGGGCCTTGTCTAAACATTTGACACTTCAGCGCGCCGACACAGGCTCCCAAACCCGGCACCTGATTTGAAGGAAAATACCTCGATGGCTCGTCGAATACAAAACACACTTATTTTCATTTTAAGTTTCTTCCTGGCCCTTCCGGCTTTGGCTAAAATTCGCCTTGTTGAATGGCATACGGCAAACACAACAGCGCCTCTGATTTTACCTGTCCGCGATGGCGAAACTCCGGAAAATGCCTCCAGGCGATACTTGAGGGCTCTTAGCCAAAATACGGAACTTTTAGAACTTTTCGAAGGTCGAATTCCTGAATTACAGACGATTAAATTCCAAGAACTTAGCAACAACGATTATGATACACGGACTTTGATGATTGCCAATCGAGCGCCGGACTACACGCAAAACTCCAAACGCATTGTGAACTTCACAAATTACTTTAAAAAAATGAACCACAAAGCTTTTATTCTTCCGGTTGTCGCCAATCTGGGTCTGACCAGTCAAGAAAGCGCTGAACTCAATGCTGAGATCGCAGAGAAATTCCCAATGCTCGTTGCCCTCGGTGGCGATGATGTCGATCCCCGATTCTATAAAAGCCCCGTCACGCACTCACGTCACCTCAATACAGTTCGCGATCGGTTCGAGATCAATTTAATCAAATCTTATGTTACAGCATCGAGAGGTTTTTTGTTGGGTGTTTGCCGCGGCTCACAACTGAGTTCGATAGCTTTGGGTTATAAGATAGTGCAAGACATTCCTGAGCAAATCGGTAGGGGCGTTCATCATGGTGATGATTGGCATGATGTGAAACTCTTACCGACGACGAATGGAATTTTAGAGTCGGTTCTCGTTGGTGCAAAATCGCTTTTGGTGAATAGCTATCACCACCAAGCCGTCATCTTCCGGGAAGGCGGTCCACTTGAGATTGCTGCCCGTTCCGCCGATGGTGTCACTGAGGCCACGGAATTTAAAAACGGCCGTGGCCTGCTATTGCAATTTCATCCAGAATTGATGGAAAATGACTTGGGTTTTGAGATCGTAAAAAAAGCCGTTAGCGCAAAGAGCCGCTCACTTCCCCTGCGCTGCTCGAACACATTTTCATATTAAACCTCCCCTGACAATTCGCCGTGGTGGTCTTGCGGATAAAGGCTTGCGACATCAGTGTAATGAACACAGTCAAAACAAAACTCTGCAAGAGCACCAGCAACAACGATTTCATGGTTTCCCCCTTTTAACTATTAGATTGAAAACTTATGACCCCGGTCAGACGGCGCTAGGAATCTTTAGTAATTAGTTCAGAAGCGCCCAATTCCTGCACAAGACCCAAAGCTCATAAAAACCCAAGGACCCCACGAGTTCGCCTATTGCCGATTTGAACGCTGGCCCTCGGGTTGCAAACAAGGTCTCATCTGCTCAGACCAAGGGGCTTTGGGGAAGGGATCTGATCGTGAAATTATTTCTGTACATCGGGATGACAGTTTTAGTTCTTGCCGCCTGCAGTTCGCGCGAAAATATTTCGAATGATGGATCCGAAATCACCAATACAATGACAGGTTGTGATTCCGGCGCCAATGGTATTGTAAACGGCACCTCCGTCACTCCTCAAGATCCGGACTCTCAACGCGCCGTTTTGCTGATTATCCATCGCGGTAAAACCGTCTCTTCTTGCACAGGCACTCCGGTTTCAGACCGTGTGATCTTAACTGCGGGCCACTGCCTGAAAGACGTTCAAAAAGGAGACGTCGATGTCGTGTTCAACCCGGACATCAGTTGTTCAGCAATGGCAAAGTCAATTCCCTCTGTTGATATTCTCATTCATAAAGACTACAAGGGCGACAATCAGGCGAAGTTTGACTTAGCCCTGTTGAAATTAGAATCCTCGATTCCACGCTCCTATCAGCCCCAAGCGCTTTACGATGGGAAAGCTTCGCTCAGCAGCGATCAGGTTCTGATGCTCGGCTTTGGTATCACGAATGAAGGCAATAGTGATTCCCTGCACTTAAGGAAAACCACAAAGAGTTTTAAAACTGAAACCACGGTCAGCGATCAAAATATCGGCTTTGACCAACGGACCGGCGGCGGAGTGTGCAATGGCGATTCCGGCGGTCCCGTTTATGTTCAAGTCAATGGCGAGTATAAAATCATCGCGGTGAACTCAATTGTGCTGAACAAAGATGGAAATCCGGCTTGCCACGGCCTCAGCATAGCGATGTATACACCGTTCTTTGCTGACTGGGTTCAGCAGGGTCTGAATAAGTTCCGTTAAACTTGGGAGAGGGAGACAGAGTGAAGCGAGAAAATTGGTGATCTGTACAGGACTTGAACCTGTGACCTTTTCCATGTCAAGGAAACGCGCTACCAACTGCGCCAACAGATCACGATAGAAAGGTGTTACCCTTATACCCAAGGAAGGCTGTTGACACAATGGCCTCCTTCGTTGACAATGCGTATCAATAGAGCTCTACACGGTCGTTTTCTTTAAATCCAGAGCCCGAATGAATCACGGCAATTGCGCCATCATTGCCGAAGTAGCTGATGACCTCCAAAGTTCCTTTGAGGCGTCCCTGGACCGTGCCGATGTGACCCCCTGATTCCGGATCGTAAACGTCATCGCCCTGCTCAAGCACTTTTAGCAAATCCCCCACTTGAATGCCGGAAACACGCCCCACATTAAGGTAAATGCGGTCCCCATTCAGAGCCGCAATACGGCCTTCCCAGCTAACTTTCGACAACGAACCTACCACCTGAGGAACGAAGTCCAAGAACGCATCCCGCACGATGGCTTCGATCAATTCCGGGTTGTTCTGAAGGTACTTATCCGTCTCAACCCGCTCGGCGACGCGAACGTTGGGCTCTTCGAGATTTACGGTCTTAACAGTGTTAAAGATCTCTTGCCCCCCACGGGTGCTGGCCACGCGAACGCGGATGACGGCTTCAAACTCGCTCTTCATTTGGCGGATCAGACCGACGTTGTCAGCTTTGCGCGACACGCGAATCTCGAGAATCTTCCCTTCAAGCACAGCGTTTGCACCCAAAGCCTGGCCGTGTTTGGCGATTTCCTTAAGGTCGTATTCACCTTTTTCCGCGGGCTTTAATGCTTCCGACTTCACATCGCGACTGTCGACGGCAATCACTTCGCCGGATTTATTCATCTCTTGAATAAAGGCCTTGCGGGCCTTTTCACGCAAGCTCTCTGGGCGAGTGTCGGAGGCATCCAAAAACGGCAACACGATCAAACGCTTTCGTGGCTGGCCGTTGTCGGTCTTCCCGGCGTAAGAGGTGTCTTTCACTTCACGGCGCGCGACTTGCGAAGTGCGGTCGATGGTTTGGCAGGCGGCAAAGATAAAAACAAAGGCAAATAAAATATTTTTCATCTCGTCATCCCCTTAGCGTTGCATTTGCAGGTTGATTTCAGAATCGTTGAACCCTACGGAGTTCCAGCGCTTGCCGTCGATCTCCAGACCATTCAGCTTTGCCGAGAAATCCTTCGGGCTCAGATTCGTATCCACTTCGAACGCCAAAGAATCCGATGTGACCAAGCGTTCGCGAATATTGCGAATTTCGCGCACTTGGTTTTTCAGCTTCTCTTTAAAAGCTTCTTGCTGGTTGAACGGAATCTTTCCACGGAATGTCAGACGAATGCTCGTCGTCCCGAGCGCGCCGCGCTGCCAGGCCTCATAAACCTGGGAAGCCAAATCCTGAGCTGTGGAATCCACGATTTCACGGACTTTCTTATCCACAGTCGCCTCAAAAACGCCCATCTCCGTTTCAAACTTTCTTGAAACGTCCGCAATCGGACGTCCGTTGCTAACTTGCAAAGCCAAGAGTTTCACTTCAATGCGGTAGCGATTGGAAGAGTCCGGACTTTTTGAATATTGCACCTGCCCTTCGATCATGAGAGGCGCGCCAAAGTACTGGCTCATAAACTGCATATCATCAAGACTGAGGCGCTCATTTTGGTAAGTGCGTGGGATCTGCAGAGCGATTCCCGGCGTTTTAATCAAGTAGAAGTTATTCTTCTGGAACGCCGAGCGAAGCGCATTCTCAAACTGGCGGTTCTGGAAAATCAAGAAGGACTTATTGTTACCTTCTTCCGGTTTCCACCAGCGGAATGTTTTAAAGTCCACTTTGTCCGTAAAGCTAATAAGCGGCAACACCAACGGGACCGTGTCATTCTCAGCCAGCAGGGAGTGTTCTTGCAAAAGCGTTTTCAAGTCTTTCACGGAAACTTTCAACGCCACCGTCATCTTGTAAGCACCCGCAGGGTCCTGAGCAAGGTCACTTGGTTTTGCAAAGGGGATATAGCGGTTTGAGATCTTTTCGATCTTGTTTTGAATCAAAGTTTTGTTCTTTGTGTAGCGCTCCTCGCCGATAAGTTCCTTGATCAGCTCTTCAGAGATTTTCTTTGCCGCCTGCTCTTGAATGTCCCGACGGGCCGCCTGCGGGGTTTTCTCGTTGGAGGTCCCGCTGTAACTTTTTTCAATAAGGTCCGCACTACTCTGAGCGAAAACCATTTGCGCGCCCATCATGAGACCCGCAAAAAGCACTAGTACTTTCTTCATAATTTTCCTTGTCCTTAAGTTCTTAACTCAATGAAATCTGTTCTGCCAAAGGCCGAGTGGATGCTTTCAAAGAACTCATTGCTAATGCTCACAGCATATTGTTCTTCGACTTCCAATTGAACTTTGCGATTCACTTCCTTGAGATCAATTTCAAAACTGACGCTTGTTGCGCCCGGATGCCCTTTCAAAACTTCCTGCAGACGCTCGTAATCCACAAGGGGGATGCGCTCCAAGTGTAAGACCATGCGTTTGGTCTTTTTGAGGATCTCTTCCATTGGTGACACCGTGTCCACCATGATTTTAACACTGCCCTCGTCGGTCTCCAAGGTTCCGGCAATCAGAACGGGCATTTCATCCCGGCACTGCGTTTCATTGCACGCGAACGCATCCGGGAAGATCACCAGTTCACAAGATCCCGAAAGATCTTCGACCTTCGCAAAAGCCATGCGCGTGCCTTTCTTGGTAATCAGTTCCCGCAGATCCGAAATAAGACCAGCCACAACAACCTTCTTCTTGTTGGCGTCACGGCCCCAGCGATTTTCCTTGGTCTTTTGGACTGGCTGCTGAGGAACTGCCTCTAAAGTCTTAGCAAATTGCCCGAGATCCGCAATCTTACAGCTAACCCAAATCTCTGCGAGGTTCTCAAAGCCTTTGAGCGGGTGATCGCTGAGATAGAAACCCAAGACTTCTTTCTCGAAGGACAAAGCCGCCGAACGAGTCCACGGCCTGGTGTTTTCAAGCTTCACTTCGCTCTCATCGCTTGGGCCAAGGTCAAAGAGGGAGGTCTGACCCATTTCGCGGTCTTTGCGTAGCCCCTCAGCACGGTCGAGATATTTTTGATAGCCCGCCATGACCTGCGCCCGATGGCCATCGAAACCATCGAGAGCCCCGGCCTTGATCAAGCATTCAATCACCTTTTTATTTACGCGACGAATATCTATCGAGTTAAAAAACTCATCAAGGCTCGTGAACTTCTTTTCAGGCAATTGCTCCCGGGCTTCAATGATCGCCGTCACGGCATTTTCGCCGACGCCTTTGATCGCACCCAAACCAAAGTAAATTTCATCACCATGGGCTCCGAAGAAGTATTCAGAGAAATTCACATGCGGCGGACGGACATTCAAACCACGCTTCGCCGCATCTTTCGAGTATTTTACGATTTTATCAGTATCCGACAACTCCGTACTGAGCAGGGCCGCAAAGAACTCCGTCGGATAATAGCACTTAAGCCATGCCGTTTGCATCGTAATCACGGAGTACGCGGCGGCATGGGATTTATTGAAACCGTAGTCCGCGAACTTGTACATCAAGTCGAATAAATCATTCGATGCTTTTTCTTCGTAGCCTTTGGCTTTCGCCCCGTCCATGAAACGGATCCGCTGACGATCCATCTCCTCTTTGATCTTCTTACCCATCGCACGACGAAGCATATCGGCTTCACCGAGGGAGTATCCGGCGATGCGAGAAGCGATCCCCATGACCTGTTCTTGGTAAACCATGATCCCGTAGGTCTCAGACAAGACTTCTTTGGTATCTTCGATCAAATATTCAACCGGTGCCTTCCCATGCTTACGATCGGTAAAGTCAGGAATGTTCGCCATCGGACCCGGACGATAGAGCGAAGTAATCGCCGTGATATCACCGAAACTGGAGGGGCGGATTTTACGGGTGGCATCCGTGATGCCCTCACCTTCGAACTGGAAGATCCCCGCCGTATCCCCGCGTGACATCATCTCAAAGACACCGTTGTCATTGAGCGGCATTTGCTTGGTCAGAACCTTCACCCCGCGGTTTTTTTCAATGAGCTTAATCGCGTGATTGATATGAGTGAGCGTTTTCAAACCCAAAAAGTCGAACTTAATCAGACCGATCTTCTCAGCGTGCTTCATATCGTACTGAACAACTTGTTCACCATCCGCGCCCTTGTACAAAGGTGCATGACGAACGAGCTGCCCATCGGCGATGATCACGCCGGCAGCATGGATCCCCGCATGGCGAACCATCCCCTCTACGCGGCGTGCGAGATCCATCAGCGTATTCACTGTTGGATTCATATCCATCAGTTCTTGGATACGGGGTTCGGTCTGAAGCGCCTCAGTCAAGGTGATCCCGAGCTTTTCCGGGATGAGCTTTGTGACCGCATCGACCTCGGGGAATGTGAGACCCAACACACGACCGACGTCTTTGATTGCGGCGCGGGCCTGGAGCTTACCGTAGGTGATGATTTGCGATACGGATTCTTGGCCGTACTTTTGAGTTACGTACTGAATCACTTCCTGACGGCGATCCTGGCAGAAGTCGATATCGAAATCCGGCATCGAGATCCGTTCCGGATTTAAGAAACGTTCAAAAAGAAGAAAGTTTGGGAGCGGATCCAAATCCGTAATTTTCAAACTGTACGCGACCAAGGAGCCAGCACCGGATCCCCGGCCCGGCCCTACCGGAATGTCATGATCCTTTGCCCAGTTGATGAAGTCTTGGACAATCAAGAAATACCCGTTAAAACCCATGCGATCGATGACGCCGAGTTCGTATTCGAGGCGCTTAAAGTATTCCGGTTTTTTATCTTCAGGAATCGCCTCGCCACGACCGGAGGCTTCAACGAAACGTTCTTCAAGGCCGGCGGCTGATTTGCGCGCAATCTCCTCTTTCAGGGACGCGCCGTCTTCCGTCGGAAAGGTCGGCAAATGATAAATCGGCTTACCCGCATCGTCTTTGAGTTTGAATTTCACGTCGCAGCGTTCAGCAATTTCCAGAGTTCGCGTGATCGCCTCAGGCACATCTTCAAAAAGCTTCTGCATCTGTTCAGGTTTTTTGAAGTAAAACTCGCTGGACCCCAGCTTAAAGCGATGTTCATCAGCCAAAGTTTTATTCGTGCCGATGCAGATCAGAACCTCTTGCGCGGTCTGATCGTCCGGAGTCATGTAGTGCACGTCATTTGACGCCACGACCGGTACGCCCGTGATCTTTGAAGCTTCCAGCAAGAATGGATTGATCTTTTGCCACTCAGGAAGTCCCGTACGGCACATCTCGAGGTAAAACCTATCGCCGAAGATTTTATGTAAGCGGCGCACCCGCTCAAGAGCGGCCTCAGGACCCTCATTCAAGAACACATCAGCGACTTCCCCGCGGAGGCCGCCCGTGAGGCAGATAATGTCGTTATTGTGTTTTTCAAGAACTTCGTAATCGATCCGCGGCTTCCAGTAGAAACCCTCTTGGTAACCGATCGTCGAGAGCTTATTGAGCGTCCGATAGCCTTCGATATTTTGCGCGAGAAACACGAGCCGGCGCGGGAACTGCGCGATCTGATCGCGGTCTTGCTTTTTCTCTAAGCGTGAGCCCGGAGCCATGTAGGCATCAAGGCCAACCAGCGGTTTTACGTTATTATCTTTGCAGGCGAAGTAAAACTCCGCAGCCGCAAACATGTTTCCATTGTCCGTGAGAGCCACCGCCGGCATACCATATTCGGCGGCCTTTTTAGCGATAGACTTGACTCGGCACGCAGCTTCCAGAAGGGAATATTCAGAGTGAACATGAAGGTGTACAAAAGACATGACTTATTCATAACTTGGACAACCTTCAGGTTCAATTTTTTATGCCTCCCTCAGTATCAATAACCATTCGCGTCAGTGACGAAATGGCGCCTGAGTTAGCGGTTCAAGACGCCTATTACATTTTATAGAAGGCTTATTTGCATTGATTGACTTGAACAAAGCGGGCCGAAAGAGGATTTCCCATAAACGAGGTGAAGTCTCCCCCCACATATAATTCGTTGCCACTGGCGGCCAGGGTATAGACAAAATTATCCGCCCCGGGATTCCACGCCGTCGCATTGTTCGTTGTCGTATCCAGGGCCGCGATATTATTTCGGCTCTGACCGCCGGCGGTGGTAAACCATCCTCCTGCATAAAGGGTCGTCCCACTAAGCGCCAGGGCCGCAACGTAACCATCCGCCCCGGGATTCCACGCCGTCGCATTGTTCGTATTTACGCTCGTATCCAGGGCCGCGATTCCATTTCGGCTCCGACCGCCGATGGTGGCAAAATATCCCCCTACATAAAGAGTCGTCCCACTAAGTACCAGGGTAACCACTTCACCATCCGTCCCAGGATCCCAGGGGTGGACGGTCCCGTTTGAATTGATACGGGCCAAGTTGTTCCGAACAAGGCCCCCCACATGGGTAAAGTAACCGGCAATGTACCATCCCCCGGCGCCGTCAGGAATACTCACTCTAACGGAGCCATCTACAGAGGGAAAACTTGCAATAGGCTGATCATCGGCGGTGTGAAATGGAGCACCATTCGTCACAACAAAATTATCCAACGCCGAAAAACTCCCCGCGATATACAACTTAGTTCCCGAAATCACCATGCTATTTACACCCCCATTCACTTTGGGATCAAAGGGTAAAAGTGCGCCGGTCACGGCATCCAAGGCCGCCAGTCCCTTGCGGGGAAAACCATCGACCGTGGTGAACCATCCCCCCACATAAGTGACCACCCCATCGGTGGCAACGGATGTGACGGAACCGTTGAATATATGATTTTGGCTGGTTAAATAAAGGCAGTTTTTTTTCCAGAAACCAAAGGGAATCATCGCGGCATAACCGACGCCGGTGAGAGCAATCACAGCAACCAGGACGAGTCGACTTATTTTGGGAAAAAACCAGTTAAGTTTCTGTCTCATAATCGGAAAAGCCACGGTGACTCCCTATACATCTTTTGGTAGAAATCGCTCCCGTCAAAAGAAGATCGCTCCAAAAAAATATCGATCATTTTTCACTAGCCTAAGGGCCAAATAAGACAAAAACGCTCTCCTGGGAAGTTACCTCTTTAGATTTTCCCTTTCCCCGCCGAATCGTAGACATGACAAAAAAGACAGCATTACTTTTGCTTTCCGGCGGAAAAGACTCTTTGGCGGCGATACAAGTTCTACAGAACCAGGGCTACGACGTCCACGGCCTTTGTATAGACGGCATCCAAGGCAAAGAAAAGGTCGGAGCCGAAAAAGCGGCGGCCGCGTTTCAAGTTCCCTTGAAAATAGTCCATATCGGATTCTTTGATGAAGAAACCTGGAACCCTTGGAAGCTGATTCTCCGCGATTTAGCTATGGGTTTTGTCGCTATCGTTGAGGCTAAACGTGTTGGCGCTGAAGCCCTCGCGACGGGTGTTAAACTTAAAGATATAGAAAATCCCGAATTATCCTGGCTCAAATATTTTTTGAAGTTTGGCACCTTTGTACTTAAACTGGGAGGACTCAAACTCATTTTTCCGGTTTGGGATAATTCAATAGAACAAAAGGAGACGAGACCATGAAATGGGTCCGCCGTGCCTTAAAAAAATCCCTCCAAGCACTTCCTTTCAAATGGCGCCAAGAACTTATCCGCAAATTCGCCAAGGTCCCCCTCACTCTTCCTAAAAACTTTGAGCTGAAAGTGGTGGACAGCATGGCCGAATTAGAAGCGACATTTCGGCTCGTTTACACATCCTACGTGAAAATCGGCTATTGCGAGCCGAATCCCCATCAAATGCGCGCCACCCGGTATCACGCGCTCCCTAGCACTTCGACGTTGATCGCAAAAGATGCCGGGAGTGTCGTGGCAACCTTAACCCTGGTCAGAGACAATCGTCTCGGCCTCCCTCTGGAGTCCGTATTCAATGTCAGAGGTCTTCGCCAAAAAGGCCGCAGGGTGGCCGAAGTCACCTCCCTCGTCATCGACCGGCAGTACCGCCGAAGAGCCGGCGGCGCCCTCTTGTTTCCGATGATGAAACTCATGTATGAATATTCAACGTCCTATTTCGGCGTCAGTTATTTAGTCATTGCTGTTCATCCACGGGATATTGATTTTTATAAAGCGCTCTTGCTTTTTGACGTGGTGCCAGGCTGTGAACAAGAAGACTATTATGGCGCTCCCGCGTCCGTTTTGTGCTTGGACTTGGAAAAGGCCCGTGTACGCTATCGCGAGGTCTTCGGCAAAAAAAGCGCCGTTTACAATTACGCTGAGTTTTTTATGGACCGGAAGTATCCACAAATCAAACTCCCGGACCGCCGGTTCAATCAGATCAATGACCCCATCGTTACGCTAGAGGACTACCAAGAGGTCTTTGTAAAAAAACTCGGAATTGAAGTCCCCGACAACGTCGTTCATCTTCAACACGAAAGCGCGTCAATGCGCGCGCATCTGAGATTTGAGTCTCACAACGAGCTCCATTCTGCTGATGAGCTCACCTCCACAGCCTTCAAAGGGATCGTTAAGGATGTCTCACGCTGCGGGATTCGAGTTCATTTTGACGAAGACCCGCAACTGCCGGTGGAGTTCACGATCAAGATCATGGTGGCGGACAATCGGCCCTGCTTGCTAAAGGTTCGCCCCATTTGGAAAAATTCGCAGAATGGCGTCGGTTTGGAAATAGTCCAAAATAATCAAATATGGAATGAATACATCAATTACCTCGAAGGCCTTTACAGTCAGAAGCCCGCTTAGAGGGAGACATTGACGTTGTAGCGGAAAAACACCCGGGCCTTATTTTCAAAGCTCTGTGCTAAATAGCTGGCCGCGGGAGTCGTGTAAGACTCCACGCCGATCGCCAGTTCCGTCAAACGTTTATTGGGCCACACGATTTGCCCCTTAAATGCTTGGCCGCCGTCATAGTGGTAATTCAGCCACTGCAGCTCCAGATACTTGCTTTCTTTTAAATCCGTGCGGGCGGCGACAAGCAACCACTCGGCCCCGCCATATTTCAAGATTTCTTTCATGTTAGAGAGGCCCAACGAGGAGTATTGAACGCTGAAAATAGTCCCCAAGAGCGTCGGGGTTTCCAGACTGGCAACGGCCTGCACGGTCGAGGCTTCGACACTTTCTAACATTTCATTGGTGTAAGTCCGGTTAAAAAATCGGCTCACGTCGGAGCGAAAAACCATCCCCAGCCATGTGACCGCGGAAACCCCCAAGTTGGCAACTTTGTAACCTGCAAAAGCTCTCTCTATTTGCAGCGTCGCCGGGTTCAAGCGGAAATGCCCCTCGCGATCTGAAACTTGCGCCGCCGAAAGACTGATATCCACATCGTCGAAATTTTTAAAAAAGGCGATTCCCGCCTCAGCCCCCGGGCTGGCATTCACCTCTGTTGCCGGAACACCAAATTGAACACGGCTCTTGTATTGCCCCGTTCCCGTAAAAAGAGCCCAGGAGGAACCAGCGTAGAATTTTTCAAACAATATGCCAGGGTTGTAAATTCTTAGCGAATCATCCACAAAAATCGAGTAGCGATAATCATAGGCCGCAAACATATCCGCGCTGGCCACGCCCAAACTTTGCGACCACTCAGGGCTCATGTATCCCAAGGTCCACCGGGAATTCGAATTTTTTTGCAGGCAGGCCATACGATCCGGCAGAACATAGGCATCGGCCTCCCGCGCACCATTTGTGAGTTTTTGAATTTGCACGGTCTTAACGGCAAAAGCGCAGTTCCAACTTCCAGCGGTGGCTTTTTGGGTTAACCGGGCATTGAAATACGTTGGATCCCAACGCTGAAGTTTTGCGTCCGCGCTCGCCACATCGCCTAAAAACTGAAGTGAAAACTCATTCGCGAGCGCCCAAGAAACCGAGCCGGCAAACAAAATGAAAAAGCCAATCCAAAACTTCACAAATTTCGTCTCAACGCATCGACAACACTCAGTCTCAGGGCCCGCCAAATTGGAATAAAGGACACCGCGACGGTGGTTATCATAATGATTAAGATAGCCTCCGCAAAGACTTCAAAACTGAACAAAAAGCTCACCTTCATCGGCATCGACGCCCCCGGCACCTCGGTGTAAATCGCCGCGGAGTTCACGGAGCTTCCCACAACAAACCCCAGCAAGGCTCCCAATGTGACGCCAATCAGAGACAACATCAGGGTCTCCCAAAAGAACAGGACGGTAACAAATCCCGACTCGGCCCCTAAAGCACGCATGGTGCCGATCTCACCGATTCGCTCTAAAATACTCATCCCTACCGTATTTAATATTCCAAGAACCACGATCGACACTAAGATCAAGCGGATGATCGTGTTTTGCATTCCATAAAACTCTTTCACCTTGCGGAAGAGTTCTGAAAGTTCAATCCAATCGCGCACCCCGTAGCCCGGGGCGACCTCGTTTATCTTGTGCTGTAAGAGTGTCTTTTGTTCCTGCAAATCCGCCTTATCTTTCAGCCGGATCGTGATCAAATCAACAGACGGCGTCTGTAGCAAGTCTTGCAAACCCTGCAGGCTCACATAGGCAAAGTACTTGTCGATCTCTTCACTGCCAGAGGCAAAACTGCCTTTATAGACGAAGTCTTTGGCGTTAATAACGCCATCAACAGTATTGGCCACAACCGTGATGGTGTCGCCGGGTTTGACACCCAATTTTTTCGCCAACAGATGCCCGACGATAATTTCTTGATTGTAGGTTTGCGGATCAAAGTAAGAGCCATCCAGAATTTCCAGAGTGTCCTTAACCCCGGCCTCCTGATCCACTTCGAATCCCAAAAAAGAAGCGTTTTCTGTTTTCGCGCCAATACTTAAGAGTCCAAAACTGTTCAAACGCCCACTGATCACCCGGATCTTGTCAGAAGCCGTCCCTGCCGCTTGCTTCATCTTGATAAAATCCGGCACCATTCGTTCCGCCATCGTATGATAAGTATTTTCCCAATATTTTTCCTTGGCGATTTGCAAGTGGCCGTAGTGCATTTCCGTCGAAATCTTTTCGATCGAAACAATGGTGTCGTCCGTATAAGCTTTAAAAAGCACGAGCCCGACTGTTGAGCTCATGATCATGAGCAGGCTTAAAAAGGTGCGTTCTTTGTTCCTTAATAGATTTCTTAGGGCGAGTTTTAGATAGATCATCACTCAACCAACAGTCCATCATGGATAGAAATCTTATGAGTCGCATTTTCAATAAACATCGGGTCATGACTGCTGCATACCACTGTGACCTTATGCTTTTCCTGGAGTTCAAGTAAAAGTCTGGCGATGATCTCCGAGGTCTGTTCATCCAGATTGGCGGTTGGCTCATCGGCGATAATGAGTTCTGGTTTTTTAACCAACGCCCGGGCAATGGCGACCCTTTGTCTTTGCCCGCCACTTAAACGATCCGGAAAGTGATTTTCAAAAGCCTCCAGCTCGACTTCTTTGAGAATGGATCTTACTTTTTCCAGACGTGCTTTGCCGTCCTCCTTATTGAGCATCAAAAGAGGGAACTCGATGTTTTCCCTCACCGTCATCGTTGATATAAGATTGAAACTTTGAAAGACATAACCAATTTTTTCCCGGCGCAGGCGTGTTTTTTCCGCCGCCGTCATTGTGTGAATGGGATTTCCTAACAGGTAGTACTCGCCCCCATCGACTTCATCAAGACAACCGATCAGTTGCATCAACGTCGATTTTCCACAACCGGACCGCCCATAAAGCCCGATGAAATTGCCGGGTGCAATCTTTAGGCTAATCCCCTTGAGGACCTGGTGGAATCCGTCACCGATCTTATAAGATTTTTTTACATTCTCCATCCGTACAATACCCATCAGAACTCCACCACCGCATCTTTGTTAAAATCATTGGCGGTAAAATTTCTTGGTTTAAACTTCGAGTAAGCAATCGTTGACTCGCGCTGGCTTTGCGCATCGGTTATTTTAATCTTGGTACAAAGAGTCTCTCCGCCCACCTTCTTAAACTCAACAAATTCGGCAACCTTTAAGCTCTTGCCGGAGACAGCGAAAAATTCGGCTTTCTGGGGCTTAAAGGTTCCGGGCTGCAAAGTGTAGATGATTTTGGCATAGGTCGCAGCCTTTGAAGATTTTGTCAGTTCATAGCGAAGAGACTTTTTATCCGCTCCCAGTAATTTGGCACTATAGTCCTCATTAAAACGAGTGCGTAAGATATCCCCGTTTGCAACATCGCCGGCCAGCCGCTGATCCACACCAATTCGGATCGCCCGCTTAACACCCGGAGTGTAGAGCCAAAGATCTTCGTCTTTCATCAAAAGTTTGCGTTTCGCCGCCCGCTCTGGAAATGTTTGAATGGCCAGGCTGTCTTTATTAAATGAATAGACGGTGAAAACCGCCCGGTCACCGGGGTCTGAGGTGGTAATAGTGACACTCATCTCATGGGGCTTGCTGTAAAGCCGGTATTTATCGCTTTCTACAATCGCCGACTCGGCATGAGCCGCAATTGACAGAAAAGTTAAAACTCCCATAGTGGCTATTTTAAAAAAAACCATGGCGGCCTTTCTTAGGTAAGGCGTCGTCAACTCGCACCTGCCGAAATATTTTTATATACGTAAATTATTATTTCCCACTTTAAGCTGTTGTGGAAGCTCCTTTTTGTGAAGGGGCACTGAGTGGAGTTACGCAGGTATTTTCCGGAAGGGCACCTGGACCTTTCCATCTTTTTATAGTCGTACCTTGGACCACGGAGAAAGCAGTCCAAGGCATTGCCAGACAAAAGTCTTGGGCGGGCGGGTTCTGCGTTTTACAATAGGAAATCAAATACGTTTGAGAGTGGAGCTGAGAGGTAATACAAAATGCGTTTAGGAATTGAAACGTTGGCAAAAGCACTTGAACCATCGACTGGTTTGCCCTCGCTATTGAGCTGGACGCTTTGAGTTTGATGCTCTTTCATATTATTCAAAACCTCAGCCGCAAGTTCCGGGTTATCACGGCACATTACCGCCATCTCGGCGTTAATATTGCGAGAGCGCGGGTCGACGTTGAAAGTACCCACCATGATGGTTTTCTCGTCCAGCACTGCGGATTTTGCGTGAATGCCCCAACGCGCTTGTTTAATTTCAGTAGTCAGGAAGTCCTGACCGTAGAGGCTATCGCCTTTATAAATAAACACCTTCATGCCATTTTGAATAAGTTCACCCACGCGCGGATAGAAAGTCGCGGTCGTGTAGATCGCATCCGTGGAGTTTAAGCTATTCGTATAGACGTTGATATCCAGCCCTTTGCTCAAGTACTCTTTTAAATAGCTGATGCCTCCCTTGGTTGCCACAAAGTACGGAGACTCAACATAGACGCTTTTACGAACGCCGCGCAACTGAGCTTCGATTTCCTGGAAAAGCACGCGGCTCTTTGACCCGATCCCAGGAATATCCGCCGCAAAGATGGTGTCATTGCAAGTGTGCAAACGAACACCACCGTCGTTCAAAGTGGCCATGCCTTTTAATGATTCCAACACCTGACGGTCTTTCCCGTTTTGCAAAAGATAATCATTGGCTTTTTTCATTCCGGCATCGTAGCGGTTTTTTGCCTCTTGAAAACGATCATCCGCCTGAGAGCCATAAATACCGACTCCGTATTGAGAGGCTATAGGCTCTTTTTCGAAGTCCGGCTCTTTTGTCATCTCGGAGTTCCAGAATCGTTCAAAGCTTTCACGGATCGCGCGAGCCACAGTTCCGCGAACATAAATATCACGGTCGATAAAATTATAGTCCGTCGACAAATCGAAATACTCATCCGCGATATTGCGACCTCCCGTCATGCCCTCGTTATCGTCAATGACGAGGCCTTT
This sequence comes from Pseudobdellovibrionaceae bacterium, assembly GCA_039810425.1. GTDB lineage: Bacteria > Bdellovibrionota > Bdellovibrionia > Bdellovibrionales > Bdellovibrionaceae > JACMRP01. Next base: position 26,345 of record JBDHWW010000039.1, read on the forward strand.
GCGGTGTGAGCGGAACTGACCCTTAAAAAGTTCAAAAGAAATACTCGGGTTATAGTAACGAACTTGGACTCCGTTTTCCGCCAAAAGTGTCGCATAGAAAGTGTCAAGCTTTGCAATTGGCCAGCCATAGTCGATCAAAACACGGACCTTCACGCCTTCGCGGGCTTTCTTAACCAGAGCTTGCGTAAAGAGGCGTCCGGCTTCGTCAATATTGTAAATAAAGAATTCCACTTCGATCGTACGCTTTGCGCCCTCGATCATTTCAAGACGCTTTTGCAGCGATAAAGCGCCCGTATTGATGATGGCCATCTGCTGTGGCTCTTTGGTTTTAAACACATAAGACTCACCCGCCAACGCCGCTGAAACCATAAGGCTTGAGACCAAGAGGGTACCCATCATCATTGAAAGCATAGAAAGCTCCTTGAGTTTTCCTCTAAGAGAGCAAAAAAAATACCCAGCCACCACCACCCAGGCTTGTTTTTAGACCTATTGATCGTCTATTTTTTAGACAAAAGCCGAAGGACGCTCCTGGGGGGGGGGGGGGCC
>JBDHWW010000040.1:0-25361 GCA_039810425.1 Pseudobdellovibrionaceae bacterium
TTGGTTTATGCACCAACAAGGTTATGCCGCTATGTTTCTTTTGTCAGCCGTCCACAACTTTCCAAAATTTCTCATGCCTCGTCATTAGGGAACAATCGGTCAAACTCTGGAAGGGTTTTGGGGAACTCCATGTCGCGCCTATTAAGCTTGGCACGCTAACGCCAGTCAAGTGGATATGGATGATAAATTATTTGATTTGCGGATTCAGGGAAATATTAATCAGGAAGATTTTGAGAAGCAATTAGCACGGATTAGGACGAACCGTGATGACCTTACGAACCAATTAGAAACCTTGCAAAAGGGTTTAACCAGTGCGGTGATGGAAACGGCTAAAACCGTTTTAGAACTCGCTAAAAATGCGAAATCACTATGGAATGACCTACCTGCCGAAGACCGTAGGATATTGCTTGATAAACTACTTTCTAACCCCGTATTAAATGGGCTAACTATTGAATTTAAAGTAAAAAAGCCATTTGCGGTATTAGTGCAAATGGCCGAAAATGTAAATTGGTGCGCGAGGGGGGACTTGAACCCCCACAGGATTTCTCCCATAGGCTTCTGAGACCTACGTGTCTACCAATTCCACCACCCGCGCTCGGATCCGGAAAGAAGGACCCCAGACTAATGGGGCTCTGGGCAAATTTCAAGTTAAGCGGATTGCGTCAATATCCAGGTGACTTCGTGTTTATTCGCGTAAAGGTGAACAATGCGAGAGCCGGGGATTTCCAGGAACTTCGCCAGGGTTTCCCAGTCGGTTTCACCTTGGAACTTAATCGTGCAGACAAAGTTTTTACAGAGGCCACTGGCGCGCCACTCTTGCACAAGCTCTAGCAGGCGAGGCGGGTAGCAAATAATATCTGAAAAAAGCCAGTCAATCGGGCCGACATCTTGAGGCTTCAATGAAAACGCGTCTTTCTTGCGGTACTCAATATTGGGCAAGCATGCGACCTTAGGGTCCAACGCCGCCTTATCAATGCTGATCACGAGGGCACCAGCTTGTTGTAGCACCCAAGTCCATCCCCCAGGGCAACTGCCGAGATCCACGCATAAAGAACCCTTCGCGGGCAGAGTTTTTTCAATCGTGAGGGCCTCCCAGAGTTTTAAATAGGCACGCGAGGGCGGCGTTTCCTTGTCTTCTTGAAAGTGAATTTCACCGAGTGGGAATGGGCTTGAAGTCTTCGCCGCGACGAGAATCTTATTTTTCTCTATCATCGTCCAAGCGCCCATCGGCTGCGTCGGTACTTCGCCGAGGAACTTTAACGGCGGTATTTTATATTTCGGCAATTGGTCTTGGACCAGCTGAGCGCGGCGGTGATGGTCAAAAGAGTAGAGCGCCCACCACTTACCGCGGGCTTTTAATGCTTTCACGGCCTCGCCGACAGACTCTATATCGAGGACCTCGCAGTCATACCAAATGACCTGCGCCCAGATACATTTCTGGAGGGTCTCGGAAATAAAAAGGCGATCCGAGACCGCCTTTTTGTTTCTGAGCTCGGTTGCGAGCTCGTCGCTGAAGTTTTCAAAAGCGAGATAAGCAAACACGACAATTAGGCAGCGTGCTTCTTCTGCGCGGGATTCAAGAGGCCTTTTGCTGACAAGCAGTTAAAGCAGTCACCCCAGAACTTTTCTTTGAGTTTGATTTCAGCAGGACCGAATTTCACTTTTGGGAAATCGGCTTTTTCTGCGTGATCGCAGAATTTCGCTTCGTCACAAGCGCGCACGACTTTCATCATCAGGCCGAAGTGCTCATTTGTGAATGTTTTGCCATCAACCAGCATTTTTCTGAGGCCAGACTCTGGAGTGTTTGTGAGGAAATCAAAAAGTCCCGGCACATCATATTGTTGGTTAAAACCCATTGTAAATACCCCTTTGTTAAGGTTGTCTTCTTACTCGAAACTTATCGGCTTTTCGGGGGTGATGGTTGAGTCTCAATTTGAGATATTACTTAGGTCCGGGTTTTCTTGCGGCGGTCAGGTCGTATCACAAGAGTGGTTTCATGGCCTCTGCAGTGGACATTTGGAGCCTGTTTTAAACTCTTGTCAAATGAAAGCCCCGCTTCTATATAATGGAAATATGAAAACACTCGAACAATGGCTCGACCAATATGCCGCCAGTCACCAAAACAGAACCAATCAGATTTTTCATAAGATCTGTGTGCCACTAATATTTTTTAGCGTGCTTGGGATGCTGTGGGATTGGAGGGTGATGGGTTTGCGTATTTCGTACGTTTTCGCGATTTTAGGAATGCTATTCTACGTCCGATTAGGTTTGAAGGCGATTGTGTTGATGCTCATTCAGTTGGCCGTGTCCTTTGGCATACTCACGCTCTGGAGTGGACAAGCTGGGACCGTTTTCTGGCCAAGCTTGGCTATTTTTGTTGTTGCGTGGGTCGGCCAGTTTATCGGGCATAAAATTGAAGGCAAGAAACCTTCATTTTTTGAAGATCTGCAGTTTCTTTTTATCGGTCCGCTCTGGGTTTTTTCTTTTGTTTTTAAAAGTAAATCTTAATTTTTTCACAACTTCCTCACGGCACCCCCACAGCCCTTCGTTATAAATAAGGCCATTCCAAAGGGAGGCTTTATGGTCAAAAAAACGATGGCAGCTTCACTCACCATAGTGAGTTTGATAGCTTCAATAGCGATGGCACAGGATGAATCTCAGACTTCAAAAATGGCGGCACCAAAACCAACACATATGAATGTAAACGACCCCGTTGGCTGGTTCCCCTTTATCGGCTTAGCGGGTGGTTATATGTCGCCTGACGATACTCTAAAGACTGAGGGGGTTCCGGGAGATTTAAGACTTTTAGGTTCGTACTTTGGTGAAGGCAGGCATAGTGTCTTCGATTTCGGTCTTGGTTTCATGGCAAACAGTTTCACGCAAAAATCAGATACACAAGACAACTTTATCTCGGGCGGTATCGCTGAGACGGCATGGAGATACAACTCGACAAGCCGCTGGCAAATCGGTCCTATTGTAGATGCCTATATCGGTGGTGGAGATCGCATGGGATCTACGGACCCTACCTGGACCAGCTTTGGCGGGTTGCAACTCTTAAAAGAGTTTCCAGTGAAAGGCTCTAATATGTTCCGTGTGGGTATCAAGGCCCTCACTGGCTTGAGCATTCCAAATGCGACCATCAACACCGTTTCTTTGGATTTGCAATGGGGCTTTGGCTCCGAACAAAAAGCGCCGGAAGTTGCTGAAGCAGAAACTCCAGCAAGTGATGTTGCCGCTACCGGCGACAGCATGAGATCCGATCTGATCGGTCCCGAGGCTGCAGGTGCGACGATTGAGAATTCGCGCCGTGTGATCGAGACGGATCCGGTGAACAACGCGATCACTTTCCGCAACGATGCCCGCATGCAGTTCGATACAGGCCATGCCTCCTTCCAGGGAACCAATGAGGAGTTTGTACAAAAGGTGGGCACGATTTTGAAAGACAGATCTGATCTGTTTGATAAAGTGGAAGTTATCGGTTTTGCCGACCAAACAGGTGGTAGGGCGGTGAACATGAGAGTTTCTAGAGACCGGGCTAAAGAAGTGGCTAAAACTTTGAAAGCCGGTGGGCTGCCCGCCGATAAAATCCAAACCAGTTGGAAGGGCGCTGAAAACCCTCTTTACAAATCATTGTTGCCGGAAGATATGCAACAAAATCGCCGTGTGGACTTGAAATTCCACGGGGTGAAAGATCAAACTGCCTTACAAGACGTTCTTAGCGGACTCTAGGTCTTACAAAGTTTGCAGAAACTGGATAAGGGCTCTTTTCTGTTCCGGCAGAAGGAGCTCTTTGCCATTCTCGAGGAAGATATCTTCATCATGCCCCATATTTCCCATGCCGGCTTTGCGCGTGTCGAAGAGATGCTCTGAAGTTTTCCAAGCATCCGGTGTGGCATTGGCCAGTGGGTAGCCGTTGCACTCGGAGTCAAAATCTTTTTCTGGATCCTGGGCTTCGCCAGAGTAATAAAGTCTTGGACGGTCCTTTGCCGCTGTCAGCACCGCGCATAGGCTTGGGATGGAGTTATTGTGGAAGTACGGCCAGCGAGCCCAGATACCGACAAGCGGAGGCGGCACATAGCCTTCTTGCGTGCGAATCAAAATGCCATTCTTTTTAGAAATTGCGAGGTTGTTGAGCTGCTCAAGTGACTTCATGCCGCGATAGCGATACGGATCCGTACCGACATCTTTGACTGGGGTTTGCGCTTTGTAGCGTACATTCACAGTACGAAGTTTTTCTTTCGCCGACAGTTGATCTGCGTTGGGTAAGCTCCAGGCTTTGTCGTAGTTTCCGTGACAGCGGGCACAAGTGTTGTTAAAAATCTGCTCGCCTTGTTTTGCTAAAGACAAATCAATTTTGCTCGTGGGAAAGAAGTCCGTATAAAGGGGCGCCTCAGAAGAGAAAACGGCGGTTGTGAGTTCTTGAACTGTTTTTTCATTCTGTTCTAGCCAGGATTCGAGCTGAATGAGATCGGTACCGCGGCCGATTTCATTCCACAAGAGATTTGTGAAGATTGGATTGCCACTCACCACCGAACCATCGGAGAGCCAGCGGTTTTTGTACTTCACATTCCACCAGACCGCGGGCTTTGAATCTGCCGGATTACGGTCTAAGATCGCATCAGGGCGGGGTCTATCCGCAAAGTGATCGCTGAAAGTTGCATACACATCGGGATTGCGGTGATTGAGCGACAAGCTGACTTGCGCCAGCGAAGTATCAAGGCCCAGGGCGAGGGGCTGCTTAAGGCCCACAGAGCGCATGTTCTTTTTAAAGATCTTGATCATCTCCGTCTCGCCACTCGTGGCACCGGTGTAGAGCTTAAAGAATGCCGGTTGAATCAATTCAGAAGCACTTTTTGCTTTAATGAAGAACTCGTTGGCTTTTGGAAAGCGATTGGTCAGCCCCAAAACTGTTTTACCAAAGAGATTTGAGGAGTGGCAGGCAGCACAGCTGAAGCTAAAGCCCACTCCCGTGGAACTATCGATAACTCCGAAGCCCATGCGGTAGTCGGGTCGAATGCCATCCGGATACGGAACAGAGTATACTCCTTGATCGTTCGCCTTGGGATACTCGTGCAACCCGAGATCTTTCAATAAATCATCCATAGACTCGTAGCCAGAGGCCGAGCGGAAAAGCGTATTCAAAAATTCGCGAAGTGGATTCGGTGATTTGTCTTCAATAAGGTGGCGAATTGGTTCATAGGGCGGCAGAATCCCGGTGATGCTGACAGGATAAATCTGTGTGTGAATTTTTCCGGCGTCACGGACAGGTGTAAAATCATCTGTCGAAATGTGATAGGGATTTGATCCTTGAGGTGCGGCCTTTTCACTCCAGTCGGGAGCGAACGCGTGAGATTGAAGGCCTGCAAATAAAAAAAGCCCGGTCACCAAAATCGCCATCCTAAAGCCCTCCATGAGGTTTTTAGGATAAGCTGTGCCGAGCTTTCAGGCTAAACGTCTCTGCCAAGGCGGAGACGTTATAGACCTAGGTCTGTTTCAGTCAGCCTACTCAATTGTGTAAACGATGAATTTGAAGCTGTCTTTGGTTTGGTTGCTATCGATCGCTTTACGTAAGCAGGCCTTAGAGTCTTCCAGTGTCGCTTTCGCACCACGTGCTTGGAAGGTAACAAGCACTACTCCGTTCATCGCATAGCCCTCCACTTGGCAGCCGTCCTTCCAAAGAGTGAGAACCCTTTGCGAGCCTTGAGTAAAATCGGCGTCGGTTTTTTTAGTGTCGAACGTGCAAGAAGCAAAAGAGTTGTCGTCCTTAACATCTTTCAATTGATCAACGCAAGATTGGTAAACGCCGTCGATTGTGCGCTCAACCGCGATCACGTTACCGATTTTTTTGTCGGCAGCGCGAGCCGTTGTTACAGCAGTTAGGGCCAAAGCCAGTGTCAGAGCGGAAAAGATAGTCTTCATAGGGGTCTCCTTGGTGTGCGCTAAGGCTAGAATCATTTAGTCAGAGTTTAAAGCCTAAAAGCGTCGCGTAATTACTGCAGATTAAACTTTCCAGGGATTGTTCGCATACGAACGATATCCATTCAAAGATGTCTGTGAAAGATATTCTTCCGAATACGTTTTTCGTAAGACCCTCGGCCTGTATTCGTCAAAATTCCTTGCCGCGGAAAGTTAAAAAACGCCTAGGCCCCCCAAGGTTAGTGACCTACGGATCGTATTGGTCGTGGCCGTCAGACTTGAGCTCTTTCATTTCTTTGTAGATCCTTGCTGCGGTTGCATTGTCGCTATTCACGAAAGCTTGTTGCAAAGCCAATGAGTGGTCGATCACTTTTTGGATCATTTCTTGGTAGCCCTTTAACGCTTCTGCGCGCTTTCCTTCAGGGATTTCGCTGAGATGATCTGGGGTTTGGCTTAAAGCCAGACTAAATAAATCAGCCATTTGGCCCGCACGCTGTGCGTTTTCAGTATTCTTTGAAGTGTCACTGATCGTCGCGCCGATCAACTTGAAGAGGCTACCTGCTTCTTTCATGTTGTGTTTCAGGCTACCAGCCGCCGGCTCAGCGTCTTGGGCAAAAGCAGCCGTTGTTGCCATAGCCAGGGTCATCAATGTGAGAGCAAAAAACTTACGCATGGTTCATCTCCTTATGAGTTTGATTATATTTTTTTGTGAGCGCGTTCGACGAGAGCATCCACTTCGTGGCGCTTCGTATTGACTTCGTCGTAGTTTCTGTTCACGGCCTTTTGCAGGAGCAGCGTCTTGAATAGCTCGCGGTATTCAAGCACGGCGTCTTTAAAATCCGTCATGAAATAGATGTAGTCATCAACCAGTTCAGCTTTTTCTTTTTCATCTTTCATCAACAAAAGCTTGCTTGGAAGAACATCGCCCGTTGGATCTTTCAAGACTGCTTCTGCGCAGACCACGACGAGATCCAGCTTGCCGATAGCTACCGTGATTTCCTGGTCCGTGATGTGGTCCTTTTCCCAAGGGTTTTGAGCCTTAATGCAAACACCGTCAGCATACATGATGAAGCGGCCGAAGTTTCTCATGACACGATTGACAGTGAGGTGATCCTCTTTTGCTCCCAGCGGACAGGCTACGCCGGCCATAGAAACCAACGGTATGAAAATGAAGCCCGCGATGCATAGACTGAGTTTCGTCATAGGAGTCTCCCTCAAAGGTGGTTTTAAGTAGTCAAGGTCCTGAGGATTGTCATTGGTTTTAGCGGCAATCTTGTCCAAATGAAAGCTAATTGCAAGCGATGGAGGAGCCTATATTTTTTATAGTAAGAAAAAGAAATCTAGAGCCCCTCAAATCCCATCATTTTTTCTAAGGTGAACTTTGTGGAAGAATCCAATCGACACCGGCAAGATTCTACATGTGAGAGCATGCCACCTAAAGAAAATGCTTCTCGGGTGGTAACCAGAATGTATATATTCTCAGGCTTCAAGCGGGGAGGGTCCATGCGACCATTAATTCTGATCCTGTTCGCAGCGCTTACGATGGCAGGCTGCAACTCCTACAAGGCGAAACTGCAACCGACGGAAGACGGCAGCACTGTCATTCCTGCGGCGATTGATTATGCTTTCGTGAATGAGAAAGTCTTTCAGCCGATGTGTGTCCGCTGCCATGGTTCTGCCGGCGGCAACAAAGGCGACGTCAATCTTGAAACCTACGAAAATGTGATCGCGAATCTTGTCGACATTGAGAATGATGCCCTCGTTGAAAAATCAATGCCCCCACGCCGCGTGGGCGGTCCTTTGGGAGCCTTCGAACAAAACGTTTTGAAGCTATGGATTGATGCCGGTGCACCGAAAGACGCGGCTTCAGAGCCCGTGCCGACACCGACTCCGGTTGCAGGACCGACGCCGACGCCGACGCCGACACCGATACCGACACCGACTCCGATCGTGGCACCGACACCAGTTGTGAATCCGGTGATGGTCGATCCGACGTGGGACTCGATTTCTAAAAATATCTTCGAACCGAAATGTATTGAGTGCCACCGGGCAGGAAAAAAGGCCGAGGACTATCCGCTGACGGATCGGGCTTACGTCACAGACGAGGCGAATCTGCTGGTGAAGGCGGGTAAACCTGAAGAAAGCGGCATCTACATCGCGATCACTCGTCAGGATAAGAAGACGATGCCGCCGTTGAAAACGGGGAAGACATTGTCACAACAAGAAAAAGAAGCGATTCGAATTTGGATTCTTAACGGAGCAAAGGATTAAGCTATGAAAACAGTTTTAGCCGTAATAACACTTCTTGGATTTTCAAGCGCTCAAGCGACTACTGTGCAAGCCACAAAAGGACATGTGGAGTTCCTCGCGGTCGGCAAACCCAGCGCCATCAAAATTCGCGGTAAAGGCGACGACCTGAAAGGCGATTTACAAGTCAAAGATAAGACCGTCACTGGCAAGTTGTTCTTCAATTTGGATTCTTTGAACACAGGCATAGAGCTTCGCGATTCTCACATGAAAGAAAAATATCTTGAAACAGGTAAGTTCAAAACAGCCGAGCTTAATTTGAAACCTGTGACTTTGAGCCAAGATCCCTGCAAAGAAGATGTTAAGGCGGAGAAGGTTCCGTTTGAAGGAACTCTCAAACTTCACGGTGTTGAAAAACCGGTGAAAGGTGATTTCGACCTGACCGCAAAAGCGGGAAAGGGCAATAGCAAAGTGCGTTTTGATTCAACCATCAGCGATTATGGTATCAACATTCCAGTTTACCTTGGAATTAAAGTTGCCGACAAAGTTGAAAATACCGTGGAGCTTGACTGGACATGCAAGTAGTTCGCGTTCTTTCCGGACTGTTGATTTTCGCCGCCGCACTGTCAGCTCAAGCCTTTCCGGAAATGATCCGTTTAGGTTATGTGAACTGTACAGCTTGTCACGTGTCGCCGAATGGCGGGCGCCTTCTGACAGACTACGGTCGCTCGATCTCTTCAGAAGCGCTCAGTACTTGGGGTGCTCCTAAGGAAGAGCTCCCTGGTCACGGCTTCTTATCGGAACCTCCGGCATGGCTTAAAGTAGGTGGTGATGTTCGTTGGATTCAAACCTACGTCGATAATGCGCAAGCAACCGCAACATCCGCGTTTCTGATGCAGGCGGATTTCGATTTCGGTCTGAATTTTGGTAAGTTCTGGTACATGCAAAGCTTGGGTGTGCAAGGTGGCCCGGAGGGGACACCGGGAAAAGGCGAGTTTGTCGCTCACACTTACTATGCGCAGTACAACCCAACGGAAGAGTCTTACACGCGCGCGGGGAAATACCTTTTGCCGTATGGCTTGAATATACCGGATCATACGTCTTTCATTAAACGCAATCTGGGTTTTGACCAAGGCCAAGAAACTTACAACCTAGATGTCGGCACGATCGGTGAACAGTGGAATTTTGTCGGTGCTTTGAGCTTCGGGCGCAAAGACAACCGCAATGTGGATCTTGAGAAGGGGGCCTCTTTCCAAATGGCTTACAATTTGGGTGACACTCATAAGCTGATTGGCAGTTTTGCGTATTTAAAAAATGAAACTTCGCACAGGTACTTATTGGGGCCGCAGATTCTTTGGGCCTTTAATGCAAAGTGGGTTTTCCTCGGCGAATACGACTATCAAGAAAAGGTGACCGAGAGTCCCGCAAAGAGCTCACAGAAAGGTGCGGTGATATACAGCCGCCTTCAGTACGAATGGACCAAAGGTTTCCATTCTTATTTATTGCATCAGTTTTCGTACTTGGATTTCACGCAGCTTCGTACGCGCGTGAATAGCACGGGCTCAGGGGTGTTGTGGTACCCGCGCCCGCACTTTGAGGTGATGGCCGAAGTTGATTATAGCGAAGTCGCTGAGGTTAATACTTATAACACCGTTTCATGGTTGTTGGGGCATTACTACTTCTAACCACGGATTTGGCCGGTGCCGTCGATCAGCCAGCGTGGGCTTGTCAGTTCACGAAGGCCGACGGGGCCGCGCACATGCAGCTTCTGCGTGCTGATCCCGAGTTCGCCGCCCAAGCCAAATTCAAAACCGTCGGTGAATCTTGTCGAGGCATTCCAGTAAACGGCCGCGGCATCGATCTCTTGCTGGAAGAGGCGCGCTTTTTCTTCGGATCTTGTCACAATCGCCTCAGAGTGCATAGAGCCGTGCTGATCAATGTGTGCGAGCGCTTCATCAAGGTTTTTCACCACTTTGCAATTCATAATCAGATCCAGGTACTCCGTATCCCAGTCGGCGGCCTTTGCCGGAGTCACACGCTGCTCATCCTTAAGCACATCAAGAGAGACCTCATCCGCATGCCACTGTAAGTTTTTCGGCTCCGTGGCTCGGTAAAGCATCGGCAAAAACCGGGCCGCGATCTTCTCGTGCACCAGCACTGTTTCAAGCGCATTACACACGCCTGGGCGCTGGGTCTTGGCGTTGACGACGATCTTAACCGCCATTTCAAGGTCCGCATCCTCTTCAACGTAAGTGTGGCAGAGGCCACGGTCATTTTTAATGATCGGCATAAGGGCGGTGCGCTGAACAAAGTCGATCAGTTTTTCGCCGCCACGAGGGACAACGATATCAATGGCGTCTTTGCGTTTAAGAAGCCCTTCAACAATGCTGCGGTCGTAGTCCTCAAGCCCGTAGAATGGCATTTTGGAAAAAGCGCTAGCTGCGAGGCTCTCACGCATGAGTTTGTAGAGGGCTTCACTGCTGTGGCTGGATTCAGAGCCGCCACGAAGTAAAATGACATTGCCTGATTTAAACGCGAGCGAAAATGCTTCGAGGATTACATTTGGACGGGATTCAAAGATCATGAAAATCACGCCGAGAGGCGCGCGGATTTTATTAAGCTTTAGACCGTTTTTTAGAATCTGACTATCAATCACCTCGCCGACAGGGTCGGGAAGAGCCGCGATTTGTTGCAAACTTTCAATCATTCCGTCAATACGTTCCCGCGTCAGGGTTAAGCGGTCGCGAAAAGAAGCCACCGTATCAGTCGGCAGAGCCTGCAGATCTTTTCTGTTGGCGGCGATAATATCGGCGGAGTGTTTACCGAGGTTCTCAGCGATGTTTAGAAGCGCTTTGTTCTTTTCTACGGAGCCGAGCTTTCGTTGGGTGCGAGCCGCCGCGCGGAGGCCTTTGAGCACTTCTTCATATTGCGGGTTCATGGCGCCCCCCAAACTGCGTGCCGACGGCAATGCCGGTTGCAATTTGCAGCAAGTTGTTCGGCGCATCTCCACGCACGAGATGAGTTGTGATGTTGGCCTTACTGGCTGCATCTGCTGCGAGAAGTTTTGAATACATGCCGCCGGTACCGACTTTGGAAATCGCTTTGCGATCGGCAAGGGTGAACTCGGCTTTAGTGATTTTTTTTCGGTAAGGGATCAGCTCTGCGTTTGGATTCTTATTCGGGTCAGAATCAAACAGGCCATCTACATCCGTCATCAAAACTAGACGCTCGGCCTTCATCATGATCGCTACTTTCGAAGCGAGCGAATCGTTATCACCGAACTTGATTTCTTCGGTGGCGACGGCGTCATTTTCATTTAAGATCGGAATCACTTTCCACTTTAAAAGCTCCGTCAGCGTGTTTTGCAGATTCTTGCGACGAACAGGATCTTTCATGTCGCCGGCGGTGAGCAAAACTTGCGAACCTAAAAGACTTGCTGATTGCAGAGCGAGATTGTACTGATCCATCACCAGTGGTTGACCGATAGCGCTCAAGGCTTGTTTTTGGGGCAGAGTGCGTTTGGTTTTGTGAAACTCCGTGCGAGCAACCGCCCAGGCAATAGCGCCGGAGGTCACCCAGATCACTTCGATGTCGTAACGTTTCCGCAGCATGGCTACTTGCTGCATCCATGCCCGCATCAGAAGAGGGCCCCCATCGCAAACCATTTTACTGCCAGCTTTAACCACCCAGCGGCGGGTTTTTGCCATAACTGCCCTTCCTGCGAGCCCCTCAGCCCGCCATCACCCTCAAAGTCTAAAACCTAGGGTGATGCGGTCGCAAACAAAATAGCAATTTGAGGGTCTTACTTTTCTGTAATGGAGAAAGGCGCTCTGTTTGGAGGAGCCTTTTCAGAGGACTCGACTATAGTCTTAGGTCATCAACCTTGTGGCAAAGGAGTTTCAGTAGTGGACCTTTAAGAGCTGAACGGTCTTTACTCGAGAACGCTCAATGGGATTTTAGCAAGAGCCCGGCGGCGAAGCGGGCTTCTTGCTCGATATTGCCTTGCGTGTCTCGAAATATCGTCGGGCCATCCAGACAGCCATTTTGCCAGTGGCTCTCCATCATAATCTGGCCGTTTTCGTGATAGATGCAGAACAGGCCGTGTTTCACGCCGTTTTGCAAAGTCATTTTAAAGAACACTTGTCCATTTTTATAGTTTCCAGAGATGACGATGGGCTTCGCCATGGATCCTCCTTCGCAATAGTGATTCTAAATACGCAATAGAAGTTCGTACTTAGGCTGCTTTGGGAGGTTGAAATATGGATGTGCTGTATCCTTCTAAATTGATGTTTTGAATTTGGCTGAAGTAAACAGTTTCATAAACCGGCGTGACTTCGAAGTGAAAACTGGCAGCGATTTGCGCCGCATGGGTTTCCAGGGAATTGAGGTTAAATCCCTGGTCGTGGTCTTGTTGCTGCTGGTGTTGAGAGGCCGGAGAGGTGCGGATAAAGTTCGTCGACGGCTCACAGAGCTCAAAGAACAAACAGCAAAGAGTGATGAAAGCGAGAATCTGACGTGAAATCCGCATACCACATGCTAGCGCCGGAGGAAGGCATGCACAAGTCCAGCCTCCATTGCTTTCACCGGGAACAAAGTCTACTATGGAAGCTCAAGAGGTGCTCTATGAATGTCATCGATGCCACTCGCCAGAACATCCAAGAAATGATTGAGAAGAACCAGATAGTTATTTTTGATTTCTGGGCGGAGTGGTGCGGACCCTGCAAACGCTTTGGCCCAATCTTTGAGGCGGTGGCGTCTCGCCACCCCGATATAAAATTCGCTAAAGTAAATACCGATATCGAGCAAGAGTTGGCTGCGGCTTTTGAGATTCGCTCGATCCCAACGATTGCGGTGATCAAAGAGCAGGACTTAATCCTACTTCAGCCGGGTTCCGTTTCAGAAGAAATTCTAGAGCAGATTATTGCGAAGGCGAAAGAAGTCGACATGACCAAGGTCCGCGCCGATAACGATGACTGAAAGAGGTCCTCCGGCGAGATTGCGGTTGAGTCCCACTTTGAAAATGTATCGGGTTGGCAAATTAAAGACTTTCGAGAGCGATATTGACGGCCTCACGGGTTTGAGCGATTTCAGAAAGGACCTGTTCCGTCTTCGCGGGAGTCAGTGCCTGGATGATGGTAGCGATGTTACCAGAAGTCATCAGAACGCGGCTGAGCGTTGCTTGGCGAACCATACCCAGGGCAAGGCCGATACTCATCGCGGTTCCCGCCGTCTGTGAGATTGCTCCAGCAAGGCGGATACGGCGGTTCAGGGTTTGGTGTTTGCGATAATCGTTCAAAGCAGTTTGAATAGATTTAAGAGACTGATCCAGCTGTGCGAGAGCTTCTGAGCTGCCGTCATCACCTGAATCCACGGCACGGGTCGCCATGATTTCTTGGCGGGCTTTGATGACAGCGCGATCCGCAGTATCTGTCGACAAGTATTTGGTTTCGCGGTAATCAAGGTATCCCGCCACCGCAGAAAGAGCCGCATTCACTGTCACGATCGTCCATTTCACTTTGCCGCTGGTGAGTGTTGAAGTGGCAGTTAAAGCCGCCAGGCTCAAACCCACAGTCGCCGTACCTACGGCGAGAATATTTGAGACCCGCCACGGGGACGTTTTACTACGCAGGGCGATTTCGGTTTCAGTCAGGGAGACTTTGAGGCGCTCAAGATCATGGCGAATGATCGCCATCTCTTGCAGGGCAAGTGCAATTTGCTGATCGCCAATGCCGTCCGTTCGTGAGTTCAGGGCCCAAACAGGGGACTGGCAAGTCATCAGTGCTGCAAGTGTCAGGGAAAGCGCGCGCATTTTCATTGAGTATACCTAAAGTAAGTCTTAAAAGTTTGAACGAAACTAATCGCGGATGATTTTGCCGTCGTCGGTTAAAACGATCACTCCGTCCACGGTATCATCTGCGCGCAGAGTGCAGTCTTGAATGCCTTCGTTCAGCACATCTGCCAGAGAAAGCGGGCACGTGATATTTTCAGCGTAGTGACGAATGCTTTGGGGGTCCAAAGTCGCCACGCAAGATTTAGTGGCCTTTACTTTTGCCGAGATTCGGCCTTCGCCGAGGCAACGGGCGCTCGCAGTAACCGAAGAAAGCATCAAAAGGCTGATGATCGCTGATTTCATTGAAGAGCTCCATTAGTTATATAAAGAGCACTTGGTATACCACAGAATGGCGGCGGGCCATGGGAATTTCTGGGGAGCGGAAGCCTCCTTGAAATATGTTCTGGGGTGTCTAAAAATCAGCCAACTAGATTACGCAAGTGCTCCACTTGCTCAGCCAGGCTCTTCGCCTGACGGAGTAGGGTTTCAGAGGACGCCGCCGCTTCTTCCGCCGAAGCGGCATTGCTTTGGGTCGCTTGATCTAACTGGTTCATGGATTGCGAGATCTGGCTGATTCCTTGTGATTGTTCCTTAGATGCGGAGGAGATACCGGCATTCAAATCCGTCATCGTTTTTACAGACTTCACGATATTTTTCAGCGATTGTCCGCTCCGGTCCGCGATCTCAGTGCCTTTTTCCACCTGTGACACGGATTCATTAATGAGAGATGAGATCTCCTTCGCGGCCGTGGCCGACTTTTGAGCAAGGGTTCTGACGGCGTCCGCGACGACCGCAAAGCCCTTGCCTTGTTCGCCCGCGCGTGCGGCTTCAACAGCGGCATTCAGCGCCAGAAGATTTGTTTGGAATGCGATATCGTCGATAACGGAGATGATTTCTTGGATTTTTTTAGACGAGCTGTTAATGCCGTCCATAGCGACAATGAGCTGATCCATTTCTTGATTTCCGCGGACCGCGGTATCTTGGCTTTGCTGAGAAAGGTGGCTGGCTTCAGCGGCGTTATCGGCGTTCAACTTAACCATGCTGGTAAGTTCCTCAATTGAGGCGACAGTTTCCTCGAGTGACGCCGCGGCCTCCGTTGAACTGTTTGCAAGTTGTTGGCTGGCGGCATTGAGCTGTTGGCTAGCGTGTGAAACAGTTTCTTTTGACTCAGCGACCGCCGTAGCAATTTGACGAAGATCCTTTTGCAACCTCGCAGAAATAAGGTAGCCAACGAGGACTCCGAGGATCAAACCGACCATGCTGATGCCAGCCAATAACTTTTGCGCTAAGTCTTTAGTGGACCGGGCTTTGTTGGACCAGGACCTGGCTTGATCGCTCTGAAACTGATTTAACGCTTCTAAAGCCTTACCGTGAGCGTTGTAATCGTTACGAAAGTCCCCATCGAGAATTTTTTTAAATTCAGCGAGGTTTCCCGCAACGCGTGCCTTCATCGCCTCGCGCCCCGATTTAAGAGTCAAATCCCAAGTTTTAGAGACCTGATCGTATAGTGCCGATTCGCCTTCTACAAAAGGCACAGACTGATATTTTTTATCGGCCTCGGTATAAAGCTTATTGTGTGCTTCGAATTTTTCTAAAAGAGTCTTGATCTCTTCTTCGTTGATGTCGGAGTAGCCCATGCGAATGACTTGGCGGATGACGTTGCCGGTTGCTCCTGACATTTCCTGCAGTAAATTTGCATTGGGTAGATTGATTTCGGCGACATGGCTATAGCTTTCAGCGACTGTCTGTAGTGTCGTGTAGCCGGTGGTACCTACGACGATGAGAGCAAGTGAAAGCAAGGTGCATATAAGAATTAATCGGCCTTTGAGCGTCTGGAACATCTTCATGAGCTTATCCTTCGTGAGTCAAGTGGTGGTCTCCTTTCGGACAAGTACTAGGTAAAAATGAGCTATTTGTAGAGTTCCTGGGCCTTTTAAATTCGGATTCGTTTAGCAGTCCTGTTCGAGATATTTAACGAACAGGAAATCTCAAAAAAATACTCAACGAGCTTTTTCTAAGTAGATATTTTGAACGTTTTCGATCCCGTATTTTCTTTCGAGGTAGCGAAGTCCAAAGTGATAGTATGCCGTTTCATTAAAGTAGTTCGTAAAGGCTGTATTGATAAATGCGCCGCCGACGGCACCCAAAAAGGGTAAAGATTCAATAACGAATTTTTCGGCGACTACGATTTCGTACTTTGAGGCCACGCTTGCAACGAGACGGGCCAAGAGAGAGGCCGCGCCTTTTTCTGAAGTATTTTTGATAAAAGAATTAAAAGCGATCCGCTGCGAAATATACGCGGACTTCATCGCATCGTCGGCGGCGCTTTGTTGCGAACCCATTGCAAAGATTTGCAGGCATTCCATACGCACATTGGGGTCATTGAGGTCTTCACCGAAGCTGCGGGCGATATTGGCAATCGAGCGAAACATAATTCCTGTCGTCACCGGAAGCTCCACGGCAAGGGCCAACGGTCCAAAGAACCCGCCGATGGCGCCGGTGACAGCGGTGACCGCCGCATGACCTTTGCCTTGACTGAGCGGCCGACGGGGCAATTCTTCACGTTCGACAGGAGGCAGAGTTGAAATGGAAATATCCAAGGTCTTCCGCAGGGACATTTGAACGGCTGCAGAGATCTTTTCTTGAACTCTTTGCGGTAGTGCCTTTTGCGCGAGTTCCAAAGGTTTTCCGGCTGCATTCGCAACCCGGATTAAAAAGCCCGGGCGCTCCAAAAATTCTGCGGCAGATTCTATAAACTCGATTTCCCGGCGTGAGAGATTATCCATGGCTCTAACTATAACATGGTTTTATCCCAGCGACCAAGGTCGGGCTGAGAAATATCAAACAATCTAATTCTGAGGAGGGCGAACCATTCCCCATTCTTTTAAGAAATTCCCAACAGCGTCTTTATCTTGAACAGTCGCGAGTGTTTTAAGATCCCCTGCGGTCGTCAGGCCCGCAGTAAAAACCGGGCAGCCACCCTTAGCCCGTGGAAGGCCTTGAATGGGTGAGTTCAAATCCGAACCCAGAAACACGTTTTGAGTTCCGGCGATGGCGGCAACTTCCTGCCATTGCACGAGATAAGGATTGTCTTCTTCGCAGCTTGTGTCTTTGGTCGGAGTGCCAATGAGCATGTCCGCCGACGGCAGCAACCCCACGGCGCCATTTCCTTTGCCGATCAACTTCAGCAAGCTCTCGTCGATGCCCCGTTCGGTGCCATAGTATTTCTTCATCACCGTGTGAGTCATCAGAATTGGATACCCCTTCGGGCGGATCTTTAAAAACTGATCAATCACTGCCTGGGATGAATGGCTGAGATCAATCCAGATTTTTTTTTCCAGCAGGTACTGAATCAGGCTCTCGCCCATTGGGGTGAGGCCTTCGTATTTGTTTGAACTAAAGAAATCAAGAATCGCTTGGATCGGTGAGAAGAGACCTTTTTGCTTTGCCGCTGTCCCTATGCGGCGGCCGAGATCACTAAAATGCAAGGGCGTCACAATACGAACGTTGTGTCGGCGCATGAGCTTATCGAAGAGCTCTCTTTCTTTAAAGAACCAGCCACCTTCAGACGAGATCATAAAGACTTTATTCCCTTTGTTAATTTCCTCCTGTGCTTCGCGAGGTTCTTTAACGATCTTCCATTGCCGATGAAGTTCGCAGTATTTTTGAATCTCGGCCATTTGCATGTCGAATTGTTTTTCAACATCGCCCCAGATTGGATTGATATAGATCACAGCAACGATCAGTTTTAAACCCGATTTTTCCAGCGTGTCATAGTCAATTTTGGATTTGAAGCGCGAATCCCAGTCTTTTGCGCGCACGGTTTCATTCAAGCCTCCCGAATAGAAAGGCGAGAGCGGCACATCGATGGTTAAATGCATATGCAAATCCACCGTGGCAAAGCCCGCAGCGCCTATAAGGCTCAGAAAGCTGAAAACCAAAAGGTTTTGTAACATACCACGAATATAGAATTAATCGTTGAACGTCGCAATAGCTATGATGGAGCCCAAAAACGGCCGGTAAATGGCCGGAAAAAGGCTAGAAATATGGGCTTATGCCTGCTGATGAGTGACACAGAGCCGATGCTTTGAAAATAGAAGCCTTGCGCTTGCATTAAATGACGGCTAGCCTCTTGCAAGGATCGCTCGCAAGGCGGTCTCGACCGGCTTAGTAAATCTAGAGGGGGATTTATGATGCGCAAAAGTGGGAAGAGAGCAGGGCTGCTTCTAAGTGCCGGCTTTTCGTTCTTCGTAGCTAGTGTCTCGATTGCAAAAGTTGAGGCGATTATCGGCGATGTAAATTTTAAAAAGAATCCCAACATTGCCATCAATCCGCCGGTCACGAGCGAATCTGAAATCATTATCTCGCGCAATCAATATGTCATCTCTTACAATAAAAATCGCCGTAATCCGAATTGGGTTGCCTGGAGAGTGGATAATACAGAGCTCGGCAACATCGGCCGCACCGATAAATTCGTTGCGGACGGCGACTTGGAAAAATATTTGCAGAAAGATGGACCGAACGAACATGCCGTAAAACCGCACGATTATTTTGGTAGTTGCTATGATCGCGGTCACCAGGCACCATCTGCGGATCGCTCTGAAACTGAGCAAGACAATGAAGCCACTTTCTTGATGAGCAATATGCTGCCGCAGACGCCTTACTTAAATCGTGTGGTGTGGATGCATCTTGAGCAGTACACACGCGACCTCGTTCGTAAAGAGGGTAAGATTGCGTACATTATTGCCGGTCCGATCTATGATCAGGATTTTGGCAAGATCGGTCCGAAGAACGACATCCAGGTTCCATCTAAGAACTTCAAAGTGATTGTGTTTTTAGCGCGTGGCCAGACCCTCGCCGACATCAACGAACAGACCGAGACTATTGCGGTGGTCATGCCGAATCTGCTTGAAGATGGCAGTCGCCCAGACCAAAACACCGATGCTCTTTGTAAGAGCTCTGAAGAGGATCAGCGTGGGGGACGTTCAAATGACTGGGAACAATACAAATCCACGGTGTCTAATATTCAAAAGCTTTCTGGGGTGACCCTCTTTCCCAAGTAGTTTTGAATCCATTACAGACTTGTCTAGCGAAGTGTGATCGGAGCGTCTCTCATATTCAATGGGTTCGTTATAAGCTCCCACGGTCTTTGCATAAGCCCTTTGGTCGCCATTTTTTAGGAAGAGCACAGGAGGCCTTATGAAAGCCATCATCAGTCCATTGGGACTCATCTTAGCTGTCACTTTGCTGGTAAATTGCAATCGCGCTCGCCTTGAGCCGAACAAACCAGGTATGGATCCAGCTCAGACAGAGCATATTCCACGTGGCGGTGCCAATGGGTCGGCGCCTCCGGCTGTCGTTTGTAAGGCTGCAATTGTGAAAGCAGCGAATAATGTTAAAGTTCTTTTTGTGGTGGACGGTTCGGGTTCAAACTTCGGAGCCAATGGTTCGCAGCCGAGCGATCCTTCGAAAGAATGGCGAACGAACACACTTCGTCAGTTTATTACCGAGAACGTGAATAAGCCGAATTTCTTCTATGGTTTGACTCTGTTTCAGGGAGTAACATCCGTTGCAAAAATCAAAGTCAATGGTGTGCCGGGATTCTCAAATGACAGAGCGGTGGTTTCTGAAGGCTTTAGATCTTTCTTGAGGACCCGGGATGGCGGCAACACCCCGTACAAAGCAGCTCTCAAAATGGCGAAGGAGATTATTGCTGCAGATCTTGAACAGCATCTGAATGACAATACAACTTATGCTGTGGTGATGGTTTCTGACGGTCATGCAACAGATTACAAGAAGGCTCATGACGTTATTCCTGATGCCGCTTCTATTAAGGACCTCGCGCCGGAGCGCATTACTTTAAACAGCGTGTACTACTCGGCAAGAAAAGTTGACGCTTCAGCGCCTCAGTACTTGAAGTCGATCGCTAACATCGGTGAGGGCGCATTCATCGTGGCCAACACGAAGCAGTCTTTGAAATTGGCGGATGTTGTTCATTTCTCAGCCCTGAGTTGTCGTTAGTAAATCTCTAGCGGGAACTCTTGCTTGTACCGTTCGGCTTCGTTAACATATCTTTCAAGGGAGTATGTTATGAACGGCGCGCATCTGCATTTACTAGTGAACCATGTGTCTCTTTTCTGCATCTTTATCGGAGTTGCGGCTTTGATATTTTCGATGATTCGAAAATCTTCCGACCTCCGAATTCTCGCGGTGACGCTCTTTGTGATCGCCGGTATTTTCGGCTGGATCGCCATGGAGACCGGAGAACAAGCTGAAGATATTCTTAAAACCCTCGATACGAGCGTGAAGATCTTTATTGAGCCCCATGAACAAGCGGCGGAATGGGCTTTTCGCTCCAGCATCTTGATTGCACTTTTGGCGATCGCAACGGAATGGTCCGCCCGCAAGAAACAGAAATGGTTTAAGCCCCTGCAATGGATCTTATTGGTGGCGGCAATCCACGGTTCGACGGTGTTTGCCACGACGTCTTACTTAGGTGGAGATATTCGTCACAGCGAAATCCGCAGCGAAAACAATAAGAAGTGACAGGCCGACCATAGGGAGTGCCACGGCAAAGATCGCCATGATGGCGAAAATCATGAGGGGGGTTCGGCCCTCGACGGCGCGAGGTGCGCCGAGTCCGCCTTCAGGACGGCGGCGCCACCACATCACAACACCACTGATGCAAAGGCCGACCAAGGCCAGGCACGCAGCCAGGGCTAGCAACTGATTGAGCCAGCCAAAGACCAATCCTTGATGTAAGGAAATTCCGAACTCAACAGCTTTTGCAAAAAGATTATAGTCAGCATAGCGGATTTCTTCGACGATGGCGCCGCTGTACTGATCGATATGAATGGTCCTTTCTAAGCGCGGGTCTCCCGGGAACGACGACAGCGTAAAGACTCCCATTTCATCTTGGGGATAGGCAATCTTGTAGCCACCGGGCAGAGTTTCCTTGCGCGCGATGTCCGTGACGCGATCAAGGCTGATCTGATTTGCCGAGGCTCTCTTTACGGACTTTTCATGCACGTGAGCCGACGTCGGCAGGGGGGCTGTTTCAGCGGCCCACGGTACCATTTGCTCGTGGCCTTTATTGAGTTCCGCCGAGAGCATCGTGGATTCAGGCGTTGAAGCAAATGCGTGTGGCGGAAAACTATTCCAAACTTTCGCGTAACGCTCTCCCCAGAATCCAGTCCAGGGCAGCCCTGTGATAATCAAAAAGCTGATGAGGATTGCCGAGTAAACACCGAGGCAGGCGTGAATGTCGCGCCAGAAAATGCGAGAACCGCCGGTCCACCGGGGTAACCAAACTCCCCAGAATTTTTGACCACGTGGCCACCAGAGGTAAAGACCAGTGCAGATCAAAATCAAACCCCAGCAAGCAACGGTTTCCACGAGGCGATCCCCGAGGGTGCCGGCGAGCAGCTCTCCGTGGATTTTTTTAACAACGTTTTGGTAGTAGTTTTCTTCATCGCGCATCCCGAGGACTTGACCATCGTGGGGGTTGACGTAGACGTTGAATTTCTGACCGAGGTCCGACATACCGATAGCGGCACTGCGATCAGGGCTTGCGGGTGCAAAATAACTTTCAACGGTGGCAGACGGGTAAGCAGTTTTGGCTTTCTGAACAATCTCGGAATCAGCAAGAGCATTGGCATTTGGAGCGACCTTGAGTAGTTGCGAATAAACCAAAGGATCGAGTTGCGGCTTAAACAGATAGATACTGCCAGTGATGGCCAGAGTGAGCATAAATGGAATGACGAGAAGGCCCGCATAGAAATGCCATCTCCAAATGCGCGCATACAGCTTGCTTTTGTCCACGCCCACTCCCTATACCGAGAACCTAGAAATAAAACCCAATCCCCAGCGTGGAGACATCTTCCTTCTTCTTATTCACGCTCGTCTCTTGGTGGCCGCGCTTGTAAGCCAGAGTCACCTTATAGTTCACGCGCTCTGGGCCGTAGTTGGAGTTCCAGTACAGAGCTCCGTAAGGATCCAGTGCCGATTTGTACTCAATGCCGTCTTTTGTGGCATTACCCAGGTACTCACCGATCGCAGACAGACCGATGGTGTTTCTCGCCCCTGAGTAGAAATCCCAAGAGATGTTAAGCTCCACCCCTGGAAATGCAATCGACTCCAGCTTGTATTCTCCCGAGGTTGCTTCTGGCAGCAAGAAGCTCTGTTCCGTGTACAGCGCCATTAAATCCATATGTAGGCGCGGTGTCGCCTCGTAAGCAACGCCCGCCCCGAACGACTTCAATGTTTCAGATTTGTGATTTATAACGGTACCGGCATTGTCTTCGATTTCGCTAAACTGCGTGTTTGTTAGGCCTGCTTGAAAAAGCAAATGCCAGCGCTCGTTGATGATCTTGCCATATTGGAGATCAAATCCCACACTGCTGTTGGATTTCATCGTCGCTTCCGATTGGGTTGCGTCGTCTTCAGCCGTCAGTTTTACGAGGTGATAACGGGGCTGAACAAAAATGAAACCGCGATGAACCGCTTCTGCCGAAGGCGTCTCTTTAGCAAGTTCTTCCTTTTTCGCAGGAGCTTCTTTAGCGAGAGCCTCGTGCACTTCTGGCTTTGGTTCCGGCAGGGGAGTTGTCGGCGCGACCGGAACTGTGGTTGCGGGCACCGCAACTGGTGGTGCTGGTTGAGCTGCGATCACTGCGGTTGCTATGGCAACAGGCTTTAGTGAACCGACCTTTCCATTGGTAACAACTTCCTTTGGAGGAGATTCCACGGCCTTAGCCTCTTTCGCCGGTGCTGTTTCTCTTACCGCAGTTTCTTTGATTGAAGGCGCCATCCCTGGCAATAAAATCGTCTGGCCGGGGACTAGTGCGTTTGGATTCTTGAGTTTTGGATTCAATTTAATCAGATTTTTAGCATACTCGTAGCGACGCGAATCTTTTTTATCGCTCGTGCCCAAAGATCGGTCCGCGATTTTTAAAAGCGTATCGCCTTCCCGAACGATATATTCTGTCTGTGACCAAGCCAAACACGGTGGGATTAGTAAAGCAGCAACTAAAGACTTCAAAAACATAGACACCTCGTCACTCACAAGGATGTCATATTCAGTTTTTGAAGCCTACCAGGAATTCAAGCTAGCCTAGTCCTAAGGGCAATCCATTCGTTGTCTTACGCACTTTCCTTGAGCCGCCACAAGCACCAAATACATCAATGACGTTGCATGAATGCTTCGCCGGCGCTAAAAGATATGGGTTTGAATCCAGACTTCAGTCTCACTTAAGAAAAAACAGTACACAAGGCCATGCCATGTTTTACCCTCTGCAAATATCTCTTCAACTTTCCATCTACGTTCGTACATCTTAGATTTAAATTCAGTGGATTTATCTTTTTCAGCCATTTCATCCAAAAGAGCTTGATGAATATGAACGTTGAATCGCCGTGACCTTTTGTGAGCATGATCTTTCGGTAAACAATCTTCCGACAAAGGACACACCTGACAACGATCGTTTGCATTGTCGTAGACAAAACGTTTCGGATCAAAAATTTTTTCCTTACGCTTTGGCGCATGAAAACACGAAATAAAGGACTGAATACCTTGCTTCTGAATCTCGTGAAAATTCTGGCCAGACCACGTTTTGTCTCTATTTTAGAAACTGTAACAAATTTGATAGTGTGATGAATTTCGGCATCTCATAAACAAATTCATCTAATCGAAGCTCTCTTCTATTAAGGCGAACAGGAAACGCTGGTTAACGACCGAACAACAAAAATATTTGGATAGCCTGCTTGCGAAATGAAATTTTCGTTTTTGACATAACAACCGGCTAAGTTCCCCATTGTATCAATTTTGCAATAGATCATTCCAGATACATCTTTGGAGCTATAGGAGTAGGCTTTAACAATCGAATATCCAAAATACTTACAAGCCCCCTCTGCATGCGCTCTGGCTTTACGCTCGAGTGCTTCATCACCTGCGTTTCCTTCCGGATAAGGCATGGGGCCATCAGGAAGCTCAATTATACGCTGGATAAAACCGATATGTCTCGGCATTCCTTTATATTCAATCGTTGGATTAAACAAAGTCACAGATTTATCAGGATTCGTAATTGTCGTTGAGGCACTTAAGGAATTTCGAATGAACTGCGAGTGCTCTTTTGCAATATTAAGGATATTTTCAGAAACGGAATACTCTCCCTCTGCCTCATACTCCGCTAACACTGCGAGTTCATGAGCAACCAAGCGAAGCTTCTTTATAGCGGTTAAATCATCCCATCTGTCAACGAGAAGGTCTATCCTCATTTCGCTAGGGTAAGAGCGGGCCTCGCGGTCAAGCACTTTAACAGGCAAACATCTTAGTTCCGAACTGATTTCTTCAATTCTTAGCACTCGGATTTTAGGATCGATTTTATTCACTTCGATTTGACCAGCTTGGCTTAAGGCGCTCGCCAATTTCCGAGCCAGATCTGAAAATTCAGCGCAGCGAATATCACCACCACCAGTGGTAATAGGACCCGCATTTGCAAATACTGCTGAAAGTGACAAGATGAAAAACAATAAAACTCTTTTCATACACACCTCTTGTTAATGCCAAAACTTAATAATAGAATCGCGATAAATATAGGCTTCATAGTTTAAATTTCCCTTTTAAATTTATATCTCTGCTCATTTCTCAATCACTAGCGCTATAACGAATGCATTGAGCAACAACTTTTAAAGTTCTGACCTCTCCCTGGCAAAAAATCTGTGCTTTCTTAAGAGCTTGTTCCAAAGTACTCACACCATTCAGGGTAACCCCAGCATCAGCGGCACCGGACTGAGCATTCTCAAAACATTGACAGTCCCAACGGGCCTCTTCTTGAGAGGATTCTTTAGAAAGAACTATTTTTAATAGCGCATTTGAATAGATATAGTTTGCGTCGGAGACTTGGGGATAACTAAGGCCAATTAACTCATGAATTGCAATTTGAGTTTTATCTACGTCTGCTAGACTCAACCATAGCTTTCGATTAATGATGATTTCATTTTTATCTGGGTAGTTAACAGCTGTTACAGCATTGCCATTTAAGGAAAGTGATTCAATCACTGAATGAACAAACGTTTCTTTAAATTTTCTTTCGATGAAGTAAACATCAAAAGACACACCACTTACAATAATAGGAGATTCCGCCTTTAATTGTTCAATGACATGAAGAGCATGGTTACTAAAGTCCGCCGCCGCGACATCACCACCACCGCTCGTTATGGTGGACCCGCATGCGCCCATGTTCCCAACCAGATAAAGAAGTTTATTAAACCCTTTTTCATACCCCCCCCCCCTACATGCGCTTACTATTACCCACAAGTTGAACCACCTTTGAACAGGACGTAGTCCTCTGCGATGTCATTGAGTCGCTGCCAA
>JBDHWW010000041.1:0-24988 GCA_039810425.1 Pseudobdellovibrionaceae bacterium
TTACTCTCAGTGAGGCTGTAAGGGTCTTTCATAAATTAAAAGAGGTGCGTGAATGAAACAACTGGGGTTTGGGTTTATTGGGGACTATAAGAAAGAATTTGGTGGGAGCTTGCTATCTGGGAAAAGGAAAACGGCCCGTCCGCTTTCGCTAAGACATCCGATTCATCTTGTCCTCAAGAGCTCAGGAAGTTCTTGTTTTGTTCCTGGTCATCGTAAGATGGAGTTATTGATAAAGTCCCATGCTAAGAGGTATGGGATTCAACTTTATGAGGTTTCACTGAACTGGTCGCATATTCATTTGTTGGTTAAACTTCCTTCGCGGGACGCTTATTTGGCCTTTATCAGAACCCTGACTTCTTTACTGGTGAGCCTCCTTTCAAAGCTTAAAGGAAGGTCCCTGAAAGGCCTTTTTGATCTTCGCCCTTTTACTAAGATTTTGTCTTGGGGGAGGCAGTTTCGGGCCGTGGTCGCCTATCATGAACTCAATGATTTAGAGGGGCGCGGGCTGCTGGTGAGAAAGAAGAAACCGAAACGCCCGGGATAATAGTGGCTGCGAGGCCCTCCCCGGTGCGGGCGCCTTTTAAAACGGAGAGCCATTTTTACATAAATCACGCTTGTTTATCAACAAGAACAATAGGAAGTCACGGTACCTATTGTATCAATTCTAGACATGCTACCCAAATCAAAAAAAAAGGCAAAAGAGTCGTTAAAAGGCTTAGGTGCTCATATTCGCATGGCTCGAAAAAGACGGCTTTGGACAATTGCTGAGCTTGCAAAAAAAATGAGTGTCTCGGCGCCAACAATCATCTCCCTTGAAAAAGGCGAGCCCACTGTCAGCGTTGGTGTCTTAGTCTCTGCTCTTTGGACTCTTGGCCTTGAAGGAGAACTCAAAAAGCTGGCAAATCCCGAAGACCAAGAAGGTATTAAATTAATGAACTCAAGACTGCCTAAAAAAATGCGTGCAGGTAAAGGATCTTTAGATAATGATTTCTAAGGAATGCTTCGTAAACATTCATCTTCCCAACTCCATGGAACCCGTCACCGCAGGAAAATTCCGGTGGCAAAAAGAAGGCGCCAATTCCGAGATAGGAACCTTCGTCTATGGACGCTCTTACTTACAAAACAAGAATAGTATTGCATTAGCCTGATGATAGGACCTTCCGCGGGGGGCGCGCGCCCAAAAACAACGGTGGGCCATCATCTCCAACTGGAGAGGCCTGTATTCGTCCTGGGGAGTGTCCCATGGGGACTTAGCCTTTTTAGAAAATGCGTTTAGTCACTGGGAGACGCTGTAGAAAAAACGTCGCCCACCGTAGCGCCCTAACCGAAACGTCCTGTGATGTAGTTCTCCGTACGTGTGTCGTTCGGAGTTGTGAAGATCTGATCCGTATCGCCGAACTCGATCACTTCGCCCAAGTACATGTACGCCGTATAGTCCGCCGTCCGGGCCGCTTGATGCAAGTTATGAGTCACCATCACGATCGTGATTTCTTTCTTAAGCTCCGTAATCAACTCTTCGATATGCGCCGTTGAAATCGGATCCAACGCACTTGTTGGCTCATCAAGGAGCAAAATCTCAGGCTCCGTCGCTAGCGCTCGCGCGATACACAAACGCTGCTGCTGACCGCCCGACATGTCCGTTGCGTGCGAATGCAAGCGATCCTTTACTTCATTCCACAGGCCCGCCTGCTGCAGGGATTTCACCACGCGCTCTTCGATGAAGCTCTTCTTGCGCACGCCGCGGACTTTTAAACCGTACGCCACGTTTTCAAAGATGGTTTTCGGGAAGGGATTTGGCTTTTGGAAAACCATGCCGATCCGCATGCGCACTTCCATCGGGTCGATCTCTTTCCCCAAGATGTTGCGCGCGCCCGGATGCAGGACGATTTCGCCCTGATAATTCGCCGTCGCATAAAGGTCATGCATGCGGTTAAAGCAACGTAAGAGTGTGGTCTTGCCGCAGCCCGAAGGGCCAATCAGTGCCGTCATACGATTTTCATAAATAGGCAAAGACACGCTCTTTAAGACCTGCTTCGGGCCATAGAAAAAATTTAAATTTTTAACTTCCGCGCGCAACGACGCCGGCATCTGTTTCGTATTCATAAATTACCACTTCATCTTCTTGCGAAAACGGTAGCGGATATAAATCGCAACCCCGTTCAGCAGCAAAGTCATCAGGAGCAGGACAATCCCCGTCGCCGCCGCGTTCACGTGGAACTCCTCTTGCGGCCGCGAAAGCCAGTTAAACATTTGAATCGGCAAAGCCGTGAAAGGATCTTTCAACCACTGGAAACTCACAAATGGAAAATCCGGTTTCACCGGCGAAGTTGGAAGGAAGGCCACAAACGTCAAGGCCCCGATCGTGATAATCGGAGCGGTCTCACCGATCGCCCGCGACAATGAGATAATCACGCCCGTCATAATGCCACCCGAAGAGTACGGCAAAATATGATGGCGGATGGTCTGCCACTTGCTGGCTCCCACGGCATAGCTTGCCTCGCGGATTGAGTTCGGGATCGCACGGATCGCTTCACGCGTTGTCACGATCACAATCGGCAGCACCAATAAACCCAACGTGAGACCCGCCGTCAAAATACTGTGGCCCAGACCCAGTTTGTAAACGAAAATCCCGAGTGCCATCAGGCCAAACGTGATTGATGGAATACCGGCCAGATTCAAAATGTTCAACTCAATCAACTGGGTCACCCAGTTCTTCGGCGCGTACTCTTCAAGATAAGTACCCGCAGCCACTCCCACCGGAATCGCACAAAATGCGGTGGTCAGCATAATGCAAAGACTCCCCACCCAGGCCGATAAGATCCCGGCGCGCTCGGCAAAGCGCGAAGGGAAGTTCGTAAAGAATTCGTAAGAAAGCCGTGGCGCCCCCGTCATCGCAAGGTCCACCACAAGCGCCAACAACGTCAACAAAGCAAAAAGCAAAGACATCAGGCCCGCGAGCGCAAACAAGCGGTCACGGAATTTACGGGCTTTGATATTTCCTAAAAGTTCTTCCTGACCGGATTCTTTATCCGGCGCAGACGCCGCCAATGAGGACATCCCTAGCCTCCCGTCTCGGAGTACTTCTTACGAAGCCACATGCCTAAAATATTAAAACCTAAAGTCACCATCAACAAAGTTAAACCCGCCACATAAATCGAACGATAACCAAGGGAACCATAGGGCAAATCACCCATACTCACCTGGACGATAAAGGCCGTGATCGTCGCCGAAGGCTCCAGCGGATTCAGGGTCAAATTCGGCTGAAGCCCCGCCGCAATCGCGACAACCATGGTCTCACCTAATGCGCGCGAAATCCCCAAAGTGTAAGCCGACGTCACTCCGGAAAACGCCGAAGGAATCACCACCCGGAATACCGTCTGAAAGCGGGACGCCCCCATGGCAAAAGAAGCTTCGCGAAGATGATTTGCGACACTTCTCATCGCGTCCTCACTGAGAGAACTCACATAGGGCACAATCATGATCCCCATCACAAGGCCCGCGCTTAACACGTTAAAGCCACCCATCTCAGGAAATATTTTCTGCAAAAGTGGCGTGACAAAAGTCAAAGCAAAGAAGCCATAGACCACGGTCGGAACCGCCGCCAGCATCTCAAGAATAGGCTTTAGGACTTCACGCGCACGAGGCGCGGAATACTCGCTCAAGTAAGCCGCAGTGATCGTGCCCAGTGGAATTGCCACCAACAGTGCAATGATGGTCGTCAAAAAAGTGCCACACAAAAGTGGCCAGATCCCGTAGTGAGCATTGTCAAAAAGCGGAGTCCACTCGGTGTCGCCGAAGAACTGCTGGAGACTCACCGTTTCAAAAAACGGAAGCGCTTCTGAAACCAGAGTGAAAACAATCCCCACGGTAACCAGGACACTGGAGGCCGCGGCAGTGAATAAAACCGCCTCAATCGACCGCTCCTTAAGACGACGAAGCCGCCGAACCGGGTGGTTGGCGGCGGTAAATTCTGAAAGCTTACGCGAATTATTACTTTTTGGCATCGTCTGTTGTGGTTACTGAACAGCTTCTTTTTTCATGAGTTCTTCAATTTTCAAACCGATCTCAGAGTGACCGCCGAAAACCGTTCCCAATTTTTTCTTTTCGACATGACCCAAAGCCATTTCATACACTTTAGCCGGGAGCGCAACATATTTCACCTCCGGCACGATACCAGGCGCATTTTTCAGGTAGAACTTCACAAAGTCCAGAACTTCCGTCTTCTTCAAAGAAGCTTCGCTCACATAGATAAAAATAGGCCGGGAAAGCGGGAAGTAAGTGCCCGTCTCCACCGTTTCTTTCGTAGGTGTCACGGCCTTGTTTTTCATAGGTGACTTGTCACCGCCCACGACTGGAACTAGTTTCAACTTGCCTTTGCTCTCTTCGTAGTAAGCAAGACCGGTGTAGGCCAAACCATTTTTATCCGCAGCCACACCGGCGGCGGCGGTGTTGTGGTTCGCGCTGGAGGCATAGTCACCACGGCTGGCTTTCGATTTACCAACCACCGCTTCAGTGAAGTAGTCAAATGTTCCGTTGTCAGAGCCAGGACCGAAGAGCTTCAAAGGCTGATCTGGCCATCGAGGATTCACTTGCTTCCAAGTTGTGATCTTGCCTTGGGCTTCCGGCGCCCACATTTTTTTAAGCTCATCGACCGTGATTTCGTTCAACCAAGTATTTTTTGGATTCACCGTGATTGCGATCGCATCGAAAGCCACCGGCAGCTCGATGTATTTGACACCTGCTTTTTTACAAGCTTCCATTTCCGCTGTTTGAATGGGGCGGGACGCATCTTGAATATCCGTTTCACCCCGGCAGAATTTTTTAAAACCGCCCCCAGTTCCTGAAACGCCGACCGTGACCCGAACTTTCCCCTGTTGTGCCGCTTGAAACTCCTCCGCCATCCCTTCAGTAATTGGGAATACCGTGCTCGATCCATCAATACTGATCGTCGACTGAGTTTTCGCGTGAACACCCGTAAACAAAAGAATTGCACCGATGAACAATTTCATAGACACCTCGTAAATTTGCAGCCACAGTATCACTGTGATTTTCCTTCGTCTTGTTAGGGTTTTATTAGGATTATCTCGGGCTGCGTTATCGTTTTTTACGTCTTATATTGAGTAAAGCGTCTCTCCCAGCGGCCTCTAAAGTAAAATCTCCTTTTCGTGATGAAGCTTTACGATAAGATGTTATGGCAATGATGGAAAATAAAGCCTTAGACCACCTGAATCTCTGCTTAAAAACGGCACGCATGGGCGTTTGGGAATCGACCCTTTCTGAAGCTCCTCTGGTGGGAGTTGATGTCAAATGGGACGACGAAGTTCGCGCCATGCATGCCATGCCCGAGAACTACAACGGTGATGTGATGGAGTGGTACTTCAAACATCTCCATCCCGATGATCTGCCCGGTATCAGCGAAAGGGTCGCTGGTATCTTTGACCGAGCGGCGGTCGGCAGAACGGTTTCATTCAACTACCGGTTCATCTGGCCCAACGGGGACCTTCATTACATCGAGATGCATGCCGGCGTTGAAGGCCTTCTCTCCGACGGCAGACTTAAAATTTACGGGCTTGCTCGAGACATCACACAAGATGTTCTTAGACAAAAACTGATCGAGGATCAAAAGAACCGCCTCTTGAGTGCTTCACGCATGGCGATTCTCGGCGAAATCTCAAGCGGAATCGCGCACGAAATCAACAATCCTTTGACGGTCATTCAGGCGCGTTCTTTCCAACTGCAACAGATGTGTGAAAACGGCTCTCTCGATGCGGCAAAGATTAAATTCGCCGCGGAGAGCATCAGCAAAACCGGCGACAAGATTGCAAAGATCATCAATTCCTTGCGCGCCTTTGCCCACGCTCAAGAGAACGACCCCGTTGATAAGATCAACGTGCAAGAACTCATTCAAGAAACTCTCGATTTCTGCAAAGTTCGTTTCTACAATCACGGCATTGATGTGCGCATCGGGAATATTCCCGAGCACCTCGAGTTTGAATGCCGCCTGACGCAAATCGAAGAAGCTCTGTTAAATATTTTCAACAATGCCCACGATGCCGTTTTGAACCTTTCAGAAAAATGGATTTTGCTCGAAGCCTATGACAAAAACCAGGACATCGAGATTCACGTCACCGACTCTGGGCATGGTATTCCTGACGACATCGCCGACAAGATGATGTTGCCGTTTTTCTCGTCAAAAGAAATCGGCAAAGGTATGGGCTTGGGACTTTGTATCGCGGCCGAGATCTTAGACAAACATCATGGCAAGCTGTCGTACGATCGCTCGAATCAGAATACTCGGTTCATTATCAGTATTCCCAAAGTACAGGCTGAACGATGAAACGAAGTCTTTATCTCATTCGCCATGGCCAAACAGATTGGAATGTTCAACGTAAAATGCAGGGGCACACGAACATCCCCTTGAACGAGACCGGCCGTGATCAGGCGTGCTCGATTCAGAGTTTTTTCCTTAACCATCCCGTTGAAAAAGTCTTTAGCAGTGATCTGGATCGCGCGTTTCAAACCGCCGCGATTGCAACAAGCTCAAAGAGCATCATCCCGCTTGAGGGCCTGCGTGAAGTGAACCTTGGCTCGATTGAGGGCAACACTGAAGCGGAGATCGTTGCCAGGCACGGCATGGAAGCTTGGCAGCGCTGGACTTCTTTAGACTCCCAGGCAAACTATGCGTTTCCAGGTGGCGAAACCCACCAACAATCTCTTAAAAGAATCATCGATAGCTTGCAGCATTTGTTTTTGAGCCATGAATTTGAAAAGGCCGCGGCTTGCACCCACGGCCTTTTGATTCGCCGCCTGGCCCATCATTTGCGACCGGACTATACAGAGCTATTGCCGATTCCCAATTGCGGGATCTTCGAAGTTGAATGGCAGGCAGGGCGTCTTCACTTCTGCGGCCTGGTTCACACCCCTAGCGTATCACGCTAACGCCCCCGGGATTTGCAACGAGGCCGTTTTTGGTTTGGCGAACCGGCACTCTAAAGACTTTGCCCGTTTTCATTTTATAAAATGTCTGGGTGGCTTCATCAGAAAGGCTGTTGAAGGTGACTTGTGACTTGCGCGTTTTTGCCGTCGTCTTTTCCGCAAGCGCCTCGCCGGCCCAACCGCACTCACCGATTTTCAAGTTTTCACCTCGGTCGCCCGCGGGCTTGCGGGCTGAACGGAATTCATAACGGATGTTGTTTTGATCAATCAAACCTTGGCCGTTCGTACCCGCGCTCCAATCATAATGAAAACGTTTCTTGCTTGCTTTGCAGATAAGAAAATTATCTACCGACGCTTTCTTCGGAAGCGTGCGCGTGATTTCGATCGGCACTTCAGGTTTCGCCGTTCCCGCTTCGGCCACGGCGGTTGGCGCCGCCACTGTTGCGGGCGCGCCTGCCGTTACAGACAAAGTGCTTGCGCATCCGATGAGAGATAATAAGACCGCGGCTGATAACTGAAATTTCAATCCTTGAAAAATCACGTGGACTCCTAACGCTAGTAGATCAAGGTCTATTTTCGCGTAGGTCTTTCAGGGCGTTCAAGCAAAAATAGCTATAAGCTAGACTGGCAAAAGTCGGCACCACGACGAAGGCCAAGGGCAGGTAGTTCATAAGCCCCAAGATGATACCCAAGACATAGAGATAACCGCGATTTTCACGCACCAGACGTTCGCGCTCCTCTGAGCTCGCGTAATCCTGTAACACATCATAAACAAAAATATTCTTATTTAAATAGGCACTCAGAATCACCGGCACCACGATCGCAAGGCCCGGCAATAGCCACAGCGGTAACGATACCACCAGCAAGGCGAAATAGATAAAGCCGACTTTGAGGGAGTTCATCACGCTGACAAAGTTACTCCCACCGCGCATTTTTCCCAGATTCGGAAAACTTTTTGCCCCGATGATTTTTAGAATAAACGGCAGCAAAACCATCGACACCAGCAAGATCGCCAGCAAATACGAAACCGGCAAGATGACCAACATCGCCAACAAAATCATCACGATGGAATACACTGATGACAGCGTCCCTTCACTCAGAATGTGCCATTTTTGGGAAACAAATTCCGAAAGCCACGAGTTTTGAATCGCCCCGGCGGCAGAGGCGATCCACCAGGTCCCCACCGTGAAGAAAACCATTCCGGCAATTAAAAGAGCCAACAAAAAAGGGACGAACACTAAAACCAAAATCCTAAAATCAAAACAGGCTTCGAAGGACTGCCTCAGGGCTCTAAAGACTTTATGCATGGAAATTTTGTACTCTGTTAGCCGCCGGTTTGCAAGCGAAGGAACTCATCAAGAGCTGTGCGCAGGCTCTGGGCCATCGTTGAATCCGACGGCAGCCCCCGGGCCAAACTTTCGTAGCCTGGATAACTCTGCGAGGTGATGAATGACAAGATCTTTTTTGCCGCAGCCTCAGATGAAAACACGCTGCCTTGCCCGAGGAGTTCGCGTAAATAAGCGTGAACGGTGGGCTCTTCTGCAGTCCCCATATAGCGCTTCATCTCCTTCATGGTCTGATCGACCAAAAGAGGATCCGTGGTGTCGCCCATGGCTTGAACGATTGCTTGCAGATTCCCTGAAGAAGGCGGGAGGGCCGAAAACATATTCAGGGCCTGCTCTTGAACAAACTCATCATCGCTATTGATAAATTCTAGAGCAAGGGCTTGCATTTCACCAAAGTTCTTAGGATCAACACCGTATTTTGTACGATAGTCGCCCAAAAGGTTTTTAATCGTTTTCCCCACCGAGAGCCCATAAGATTTTGGATCCGTATCAGGGTGGTCGCATTTCCCGGTGGCATAGCACTCCTTTGCCTCACGGATTGCTTGAAGCAAAGCTTCGCGGTCCCTGACTGATTTTGGTTTTGGTTTTGGCGTCTCGGGATTCTTTGGCTGTGACGACGGCTGACGCCGCATCTTTTGCACGGGCTCAATATCCTCTGGCAATATCACCGTCCCTGCGGGACGGGTGTGCATCTGCCACGCCATGAACAAAACCACCGCAATAGCACCGATTGTGAGGCTTTTAGAGCTGTCTTTTTTCATACTCACCCCCTAGCGTTGTACTGCCGTCCACTCGGAGGTCGTGTCCGTCGGCAATAAAAGTCCCGTATAGATGTAACCTGTTTGACCTTGATAAGTGATGCGGTAATAGACTTTGTTATTACTGCCTTCAACGAAGACTTCCTGCACTTGCAACTGCGTGCCACTCGGGATCAGGCGAATCAAAGCCCCCCCTGGAGTCATTCGCTGGTTCACGCCGACGGCATTCACAACTTTCACGTGCCCGCCGACTTTCGCAAGCGTGCCGGGAACATTGTTATTCATCGCAACCACGGCCCAGGTAAGATAGTCGGCATTGCTGCCTCCGAAAACATAACCTTCTTTATCTTGGTAACGGACCTTGTAGTAACGGTCGTTTTCGGGCGCGCTTCGAAGTTCAAAATCTAGTACCGTCACGGCTTGGCTCCTAGGAACCACGGTAACCACACCGCCACCGGGGCTCGAACGCAGATAGGTGTTCTTTTGAATCTCAATGTCGGTGCCGACAGAAAAGAGAGTCCCTTCATAGGCCTGGCAAAGCACATGACGATCCTGATTCTCCGGTGAATAACTGGCAAGGACGGTGTCTTTCACGGCGGTGGCTTCGTCCACGCTGTAGGGACTGATATGTTTTAAGCAAATCGCATCGCGCGCCTCTTTCACACAAGCGGCTTTTGCGTTGCGAATAACACAGTAGGAACCTGTGGCGCTCTTATAGAGCACTCCGGATTTCAAGACCGGGATTTCAAGATCGGGTCCCGGCGCTGGGCAGTTTTCTTTTTTCTCAATCAAGCAAGCCACGTCAACGGAAGCGTTCTTGTTGGATTCGACGCCGTATTTTTCCCAAGGGCGGTTTCTGTAATGATTGTAGAAGTTCTTATCGTTCTGCGCCCACTTGTCGTTGGGATTCGTCCACCGGCAGATCTTTCCGGAACCACCATTGTATGCGGCCCACGATGCACGAATGCGGGCTTCGTAGTTGGTCGCGGACGTCACGCAAGTTTGCGAAGGGGCCTTCTCCCAGTTTTTATAGAAGATATCCATCGCGTAAGTGAGATTGGTGATCAAATTCCAAGCCGTGCCATTGGTGACCGCCGGAAAGTGCGATCGGTCATCGATTTGCATCATCCCGTGGCCATGGCCGTAATCGCCTCTCATCATTTTTAGGCGCGCATCCGTGGCGTTCCTATAGTGGCTCCAGTAGCTTTCGTGGCTGGCCGTAACTTGAATCCCGAGCACCCACCACGAGACTTCGCCCGCGGACATTGTCGGCTTACGTTTTTTTATGTAGTAGGCTGCGGCTTCTTTGATGACAGCATTCATCTCATCGACATAGCGAGAGCGCTCCGTCGAGCCAACCGTGTCGCGATAGATAAGAGAAGCAAGGTTGCCAGTGACGTACTTGTCATCACCGAAGGCATTGGCGTTGCAAGCCTGCGGTGCCCGACCATAGTTATACTCTCCGCCCACGCGATCATTGCATTTGTAGTAGTCAGCCGTCGCCGCCCCGGCCGCACGAGGGACTCCCGAAGCAAGCGCGAACCCCAGCCCCAGAGCCAAAAGTTTTTTAAAATGAGAGCTGTTTTTTGTGTCCATGAGTGCCTATCGGCACCCCAAACAACGACTTAAATACCCTCACGCCAAGTCTAGACCCACATCCAGCAAAAGATGTGGGTCGTAATATGGGCTTCGAAACCCCGGGTTTTTGCGCCGCATCCGAAAAAGGTACGGCGTACCCTCCTAGTAAGTGACGTGGTGGGTGATGGCTTCTTGCATGCGAGGGTCTTTGAGAGCCACGATGCTGTTTTTGGTGAAGAAGCGGAAAAGCACAAACAAGAACAAACCAGCAAAACCCAAGAACATGCCGATTTCCCAGAGACCAAAAGTCACCTGGCCATCGTAGAAGTTCGGGT
Organism: Pseudobdellovibrionaceae bacterium; assembly: GCA_039810425.1. Taxonomy (GTDB): domain Bacteria; phylum Bdellovibrionota; class Bdellovibrionia; order Bdellovibrionales; family Bdellovibrionaceae; genus JACMRP01. The sequence continues at coordinate 10,954 of JBDHWW010000041.1, forward strand.
ACACCATCCAGTAAATATCAAGATATTGCATCACCAGGATTAAACCAGAAACTACCAACAAGTGAGTCTCATTACGTTTTGCGGCCTTCGGAAGCAAAACTAAGAATGGAACGATGAAGCGGAAGATCAGCAATGCCATCGAAAGACCCATCCAGCCATTCTGAGCGCGCATGATGTAGTATTCAGTTTCTTCCGGGATGTTCGCGTACCAAATCAACATGAATTGCGAGAATGCAATGTAAGCCCAAAAGACCGTGAAACCCTTCATGAACTTCGCTAAATCATGGTAGTGGTCTTCAGTCACGTAGCCTTTGACCAAACCAGAACGTCTCATGAAGATCGCAATTGGAATGATGACCGCGAAGAATGCCTGGAACAAACCTGAAAAACAGTATATCCCGAAGATCGTGCTGTACCAAGTTGGCAAAAGCGACATCAACAAATCAACACTAAACAACGAGAACGTGATCGAGAAGAACAAAGTAAAGCCGATAGAGTAGCCCACGTTTTTGTGAGTCAAAGACTCATCGCCCGACTGATCTTGCTTGAGGGAATTTCCAACCAGGATCTGGCGGAACGCCATCATCCCCAAGCCGAAAACCAACAAACGAATCACCAAGAATGTCGTGTTCAAGTAAGTCGTTTTTGCTTGAAGAACGGCGTTCTCAGCCACTCTCTCGTGGTCGGCCCATGGGTAGAGGTATTTCAAGCCCAAAATAAGAACCAAACTCGTGACAACCATCACTGGAATGTATGCCGTCATGCCCTCCGCGTACCGGCGAACAGATACGCTCCATCCGGCTTTGGACAAGTTTTGGATGGCTAACCAGAAAAGGCCGCCCAAGCCAACACAGGCAAAGAAAAAGAAAGCCACTAAGTAAGAGGTCCACATTCTATCCTGGTTTTTCAACAAACCAAAAACAAAAGTAATCAGACCGATTGCGAGGAAAACGTAGCTGGTAATCTGCAGAGCTTTTGGAGTCTGGAATTTACCAACGTGAAGATCGTGGTGGTGATTTGATGCTGCCATATCTAAAACCTACTTAGATTCTTTTTGTAAGAAACGAATATAGTTAACAACTTGCCAACGGTAAGCTTGCGGAATGTGAGACGCGTAAGGCCCCATCACACCCTGCCCTTCAGTGATCACATGGTAAATGTGACCATCTGGCCAGCCCTTAATTTTATCAGTCAAGATTGAAGGGGGTTTCAACGCCATGTTTATAACAACGTTAGAGTCCGGATTTCCAGCGCCGCCTTGGCCGTGGCAAACCGCACAGTTCGTTTCGAAGTATTTTTGTCCTATGCTCAAAACGTCCGGCGACATTTTTCCCGCCAATGGGTTGGCTTGCTTAGCACCACCGTCGATATCACCTTTGTACTTGTAGGGTGTAAAGCCAACAGGAACCGTGTGATCCGGAGGCACTCTCATACCCGAGTGATTCGGAGAGCCTTCATCGTACTCCTGAGCTTTAATCGCTGGGGACTCGAACATATCTTGGATGATTTCCACATTCGTCTTGTCACCCTTTGCCCCGCACGCCGAAAGTGCCAAAGCCGCCGCTGTCATCAGAATGATTTTTTCAAAATGCGTTTTCATTTAGTACTCCGCCACTTTTTTCACGTCAGAAGCACCCAACTCACGGAAGAAGCGTTCGATCTTAGCTTCATCGTAGCCTGTGTCGTTTTGTGGGATGAAGATTGCGAACTTATGTGAGGTTAAATCAGGATCGATCGTCGGCGGGTCAATTCGTGGTATTTTCGTCGCGTAGAACAAAGCCGCAACCGAGCTTAACGCCGCAAACAAAACCGTCAATTCGAACATGATAGGAATAAAAGCCGGCAATGAGAACGCAGGCTTACCACCGACGTTGATTGGCCAATCCACAGCCGAAGTCCACCAAGTCAGAAGCAAAGCGGCCAACAGACCCACAACCCCCGTCACCATGGTCACGTAAGGGATCCAAGATCTTTTGATACCACAAGCTTCTTCCATACCATGCACGGGATAAGGAGTGATCGCATCGAACTTTGTATAACCGCTCTCGCGCGTCTTAGCCGCCGCCTTTACAACTGCGTGCTCCTCCGTCCAGATACCGGCAATTCCGCCCATTCCAACTTTTGCCATTAGTGGCCTCCTTTATGATCTTGTCCAACTGGCAATACAGGCTTCACTTCGGCGATGGAGATTGCCGGGAAGAAACGCAAGTACAACAAGAACAGAGTTAAGAACATACCGAATGAACCAAAAAGGATTGCGCCGTCAAAGAAAGACCAAGCGTAATTACCCCAGTTCGCCGGCAAGAAATCACGATGCAAAGATGTAACCGTGATCACAAAACGCTCAAACCACATACCGATGTTCACGAAGATCGAAACAACGAACATGATAGGAATAGAACGGCGGGCTTTTTTGAACCAGAACACTTGCGGGATCAAAACGTTGCAAGTGATCATTGTCCAGTACGACCAAGCATACGGACCGAAAGCACGACTCACGAAGAATACATAGCGCTCGTATGGATTGCCTGAGTACCAAGCGATGAAGAACTCAGAACCGTAAGCATAACCCACCATCAAGCCCGTCGCCATGATGATTTTGTTCATAACTTCCATGTGATCCAGAGTGATGTAATTCTTAAACTCAGGAACACCGATACGAACCAAGGTCATCAGCGTCACAACCATCGCGAAACCGGAGAAGATCGCACCGGCAACGAAGTAGGGAGGGAAGATCGTCGTATGCCAACCCGGAAGACCCGAGACAGCGAAGTCGAAAGAGACGATGGTGTGTACCGAAAGAACAAGCGGAGCGGAAAGACCCGCTAAGAGCAGGTAAACCATCTCATAGTGTGCCCAGTTCTTCGCAGTCCCGCGCCAACCGAGGGACAAAGCGCCGTAAACCGTACGGCGGATTTTGTTTTTCGCACGGTCTTTGATAGTCGCAAAGTCAGGCACCATGCCCACGTACCAGAACACCATGGAAACCGTCGCGTATGTCGATACGGCGAAAACGTCCCATAAAAGCGGAGAACGGAAATTCACCCAAAGAGGCCCGCGTTGATTCGGATAAGGGAACAACCAGTAATCCAACCAAGGACGGCCCGTGTGAAGCAATGGAAAGAGACCCGCAGTCATAACGGCGAAGACCGTCATCGCTTCTGCGGTTCGCGCCACCGATGTTCTCCACTTTTGACGGAAGAGGAACAGGATCGCGGAGATCAACGTACCCGCGTGACCGATACCGATCCAGAATACGAAGGTTACGATCATCGTACCCCAAGCATTCGGGTGATTCACCCCGAGGAGTCCCATACCTTTACCGATCACAGCTCCCAAGATGATCACATAGAAAATCAAGATACTGAGCGCGGTCGTGAAAAGGCCGAGCCAACCTTTAGAAGGATAAACTTCAATCGGAGCACAGATATCCTCTGTGATGTCCTTTACTGATTTGTTTCCAAGGACAAGCTTATTACGCGTCAACATTAGTGGCCGCCTTTCTCAGCAACGACTGTCTCTTTATCATTGTTGCGGATCTTCGAGAGATAACGAACTGCAGGAGCCGCATGCCACTCTTCAAGAAGAGCGTATGAACGCGGTTCATTTTTGAACATCTTGGCAACTTGGCTTTCAGGATCATTCAAATCACCGAACGTGATCGCCTGTGAAGGACACGCCGTTTGGCAGGCAGTTTTAATTTCGCCATCCTTCAATTTGCGGCCTTCCAATTTCGCCTTGTTCTTACCCTCTTTAATTCTGTGAACGCAGAACGAACACTTTTCCATAACCCCGCGGGCACGAACGCCCACATCCGGGTTCAAGGCCATGTGAGTCGGTTTTTCAATGTTCTTAGCGTAGTTGAACCAATTAAAGCGGCGAACTTTGTAAGGACAGTTGTTCGAGCAGTAACGGGTGCCAACGCACCGGTTGTAAACCATTTCATTCAAACCTTCATCGCTGTGAACCGTCGCAAGGACTGGGCACACAGTTTCGCAAGGGGCATTGTCACAGTGTTGACACATCACGGGTTGGAAAACTGCCAAAGCATCCTCTGGCTTACCCACGAAGTAACGGTCGACGCGCAACCAGTGCATTTCACGGCCTTGCAATACATACGTCTTACCCACAACCGGAACGTTATTCTCAGATTGGCAAGCCGTCATACAAGCAGAGCATCCAGTACAAGTATTCAAGTCAACGGCCATACCCCATTTGTGACCATTGTATTGATGGCCGGACCAAATATTCCAGGTCTTGTGCCTGTGGACGCCGGCGTGTTCATCTTTCATATAGTCTTTGAACGTGGCCTCGGCAACGATCATACGGCCTTCCATGGTGTTGTTTCCAGCCACACATGCGAGGTTGTACTTCTTGGAAGTCTTAGTCAGAGTCGCTGATTGGCCAGCGAAGATCGCGCCATTTTTCATAGTTACGAACTCAAACATGTTCTTACCCACGCCGTTTGCCACTTGCCCCGCCTTTGTGCGGCCGTAACCGACAGCAACAGCGAAGACATCGTCATGCAAACCTGGCTGGATGTGAACTGGAAGCTCGACTTTCTTGTCGCCCACTTTCAGCTCAACGATCGTGGATTCCTTCAGTGAATGCTTCTCCGCCGTCGCAATCGAAACGCTCACGTAGTTATCCCAAACAATCTTAGTGACTGGATCCGGTAACTCTTGCAGCCAGGAAACGTTTGCCAAAGTACCGTCACCGATTTGAACCGTTGGGTACAATACCAATTCATAGCCCGAAGTGCTTGACGCCGCTTTAATGGAGCTAAACGCCTCGGTCTTGAAAGACCGCGCGGACGATGATTTTACGTCGCCCACAGAGCCCGTTTGCAAGACTTCGCTCCAGAAATCTTCGAAGCCTTTGCCTTTAGCAAATTTTGGCTGGATGTCTTCTTTCCAGTAGTTTCTCAAGTAGTCATAGAAAGTTTCGTAAGTAGTCAAACGCTTAGGACCCACGTTTGCCAAGTAAGCCCACGTCATCAAAGTGAGTTGGAACGAACGCGTGTCATACATGGGACGAATCGCCGGCTGCTGGATCGCAAAAATGCCTTCTGCAAACTCCGCATCACCCCAGGTTTCCAAGGGATGGTTATCCGGAGCAAGGTAAGTTGCGTGATCACCCGTCTCGTCGATACGGTCACCGGTGTAAACGACCATTTCCACTTTGCGAAGGGCCTCGACAAAACCGGACTCTGGCGGAAGTGCGTAAGCAGGATTCACGCGGTGAATAATTAAAGTTTTCACTTTACCCGCGCCCATATCGGCAATGAGCTTTTCCATATCGCCGTAAGAGGCCTTTAAGCCTGGAACGGCGTTTTTTCCGTCAACAGTCTTGCCATCGTTATCCAGCAAGCTGTTTAAGAAGTTCACCGCGATTTGCAACTCGCGTGAGCGAGAGGTCAATGTCTGCAAACCACCGGCCACGACGAGAGACTCGCCTTTGTTTTCCCAAAGATCCGCAGCCACTTTATTAAAGAGCGCAGGTTCGACACCCAGTTTCTGAGCTGTATTGGCGTAAGAAACGAGGCTCTCTTTGAATTTTTCATTATTCGCATAAGAAGAAACACCTTTATTCACGATCAACGCATTGATCAAGCCCATCACAACATCGAGTTGCTGAGAAGGTTTTATCTTAACCCGAATGTCCGCGTTGGCTCCGGTCAAGGAATAGTTCGAGTCAAAAGAAACCAGCTTCGACATTTTCTTAGGATCCCGGCGGCCTGCCGCGAACTGAGACTGGAACTGGGTTGGATTCAACCACGTTCCCAAGAAATCCGCGTCGACAGATACGATCACTTTCGCTTTATCGAAACGGTACTGAGGAACAACAGCTTCACCATAAGAAGCTTTTTGACCTTCACGAACCTCTTCGTGTGCAAACGGCTCCCAAGAAACATGGTCTGCTTTGAAAGCTTGGGCAAAATCAGAAACTACCGCACGAGTCGCCGGAGAAGCCATATTACCTGTCAAAACAACAGCGCCACCCTTTTTCAACTGTGCAACGACTTTGTCATCTAAACTGTCCCACTTTACGCTGACAGTGTCTTTATTGGTCTTCTTCTCGTTGAAGATGTTGTATTTAGGGCCTTGCAGCCGTTCTGGATCATAAAGACTCATAAGCGACGCTTGAGATCGAGCGCTCAACCCGCCCTGCGTGAGAGGGAACCGAGGATTTGACTCAATCTTCACCGGGCGGCCTTCGCGTGTTTTCACCAAAACGCCGAACCCCCCACTCCCGTCGAAGTATGTCGAGGTGTAGTAGTTTGCTTCGCCCAAAGTCACTTCTTCAGGTTGCTTGTTGTAGGGAACGATTTTTTGGACTGGACGACGGATGCAACCCGCCGCCGACATCGCCAGAGAAGCGCCCATCAGTTTTAAGAATTCACGGCGGGCCCAGCCGCCTTCACCGGTGTCGCTTTCGCGCAATGGGGAAGACTGGAACTCCGTCGTTGCTTTCGCTAAAAACTCAGGATCATTGTTGTAATGCTCGAGAGTCAGCCAGTAAGTATTGTCTCTTTCGATTTGCGGGCGCGCAGCTTTCTTTGCCGCCAATTCCGCTTCGCTATGCTCGTGATCGTGATTCATTTCAGACATGGTACCTTCCACAAACTCAATTAGTGGTGACAAGTTGTACAGTTCAAAGGAGCTTTGTTCTCTGGTTGACGGTGGCAGTTAATACACCAGCCCATCGACAGATCCTGAACCTGAGTGATTTTTGCCATCTTCTCAACTTCGCCATGGCAAGTTTGGCAGTTCACACCTTTTGCAATATGCGCGGAGTGATTGAAGTGAACGAAGTCCGGGAGCGCGTGAACGCGAACCCACTCGATAGACCCGCCCTTGTCGTAAGCCTCGCGCAATTTTTGAATGAACGGGCTGTCCGTCTTCACTTGAAGGTGGCAGTTCATGCATGTTGAAAGCGCCGGGACGTTGGAGTGGCGAGATCTCTCAACTTGGTTGTGACAGTATTGACACTGAATTTGATTTTTCGTGACGTGAATTTCGTGGCTGAAAGGAAGCGGCTGTTCCGGCGCGTATCCTTGGTTGTAGCCCCAACCCGGCTGAAATTTACATCCTGCAAGGCTCAACGCAAGGAGCCCCACTGCTGCAAAAGTTTTAAATACCCGATGCATAATCTTCCTTTGCCTGATGATTACAGAGATGTGCCCATGCGAAAACGCGCGCGCGCACCATAACAATTTTTCGATGGTTCCTATTTAAAAGCGGAATGCACGACTTGTCCACTCTCTTTTTGCAAACTTGATGAGAATTCAGAAGCTTAGACCCTGTCTAATATTAGGCTCGGCTCTTATAGAAAAGCTCTGACTATTTCTTCCGCACTAGTGATGCATAAATCACTAGCAAAAAATGAACGACGACAAACGCGGCAACATACTCAACACCGCCGGCGCCGAAGCCGTAAGAATGAAGCCCCGCGCCGAGTACGAAATTAACTCCATACCAAGCCATGATCACAAGACTGAAAGTCACAACACCCGCAGCGATCATCCCGAAGTTACGAAACCAGCCACCCAAGCGACCGTGGAGCACTGCGAGATAGCCAAGCAACACAATCAACGCCCAAGTTTCCTTCGGATCCCAACCCCAGAAGCGGCCCCAACTGTAGTCGGCCCAGATACCTCCGAGGATAATTCCGGGAGCCAAGAACGCGACCCCGATTTGCATCGCTCTATAGATGGAGCTTGCGATGGCTTTGATCTTCTCGACGTTCTTCTCTTCGCCTTTAATATAGTAAATGAGACCGATGTCCCCAAGAACAAAGGCCAAGAAGAATGCAGCGTAACTGATTGTGATTGTCATTACATGCACTGTCAGCCAGTAGTTGCTGCGAAGAACCGCTTCGAGCGGCTGAAGGGATGGATCCAATACGGCCGGCGCGGAATCCGCAATGATCAAGGCCACCATCCCACCCAAAGTACCGGCAAAGAAAATGAAGCGGTACTTGTAAATGATTTCCAATATCGCCGCAAAGACCACCGCCCCCCACGACATCCACACGACGGTTTCATACATGTTGGTGACTGGAGCACGATCCATCAAGTACATGCGAACGATGAAGCCAAAGGTGTGCAAAACAAAACCGAGACTGGCGAACGTCCAGCCAAGCCTCATCAGACCCGGCTTGTTCATCGTCCACACCAACAAAACCGTGACCGATGCCAACATATATAAGATGTAGGCCCAGCGGAACGGATGGAAATGGTTATAAAAAACTTCGAGGTTTACTTTAGAATCGTGGCTGTAAACTTCCGGATTATTGCTTTTAGCCACGTCACGGAACTTAAGAACGCTTTCGTCCAAGGCTTTCGCCGTTTGCTCTAGCTGCTCCGCCGGGGCGTTCTGGGCAATGGCACCAATACGATCAATGAAAGATTTTGTAAGGTTCGAAAAAGCGGCTTGCTGATCGCCCTGAAGCTCCGCAACAGAAAGCCAGGTCTGACCCTCTTTGGGCGGAACGAGGCGCAGCATATTGGCACCGGCAATTTCACGGAAAACAATGAGCTGGTTTTCCAAACGCTGCAAAGCTTGGAAGTACGGAGTGAGCTTTTCCTTGGCTTCGCGCTTGGCTTGAAGCTCTTGTTGAACCATCGGAAAGTGTTCGTTGGCGAAAAGCTCGTCACCTGAGAAGTAGCGCTGATCCGGCGGCAAACCGAGGGCTTTTAAAACTTCGTGATTGCGGACTTCAAAGATCTTTTTTTCCTGCCAGGCTGTGGGACTTAACATCCACGTAAAGATGATTTCAGAAGCGCTGTGGCCTTCGAAGCTCGGCTTTCCGTAAACGATCTCAAGCATTTCTTTTGAAAATGTGTCGTAGGGCTTGATCCGGCCGGCATCTTGAACCGGCAAATACAAGAGAGCATCGCCAGGGGCCGCGAAAGCCCCTTTGTAAACGAGAAGTGAAATCAGAAGAATCAGAATGACTTGCAAACGTCTCATGACGGCTTTTCCTTTTTGGCCTTCTTCTTATAATAGAAGAGCAATAGAATCCCCAGCGACATAATGAAAGATCCAAAGTACTTAATCCAACGACCTGGATCTTGATTGACAGAAAACACGGAAGCCACCGGCTGACCTGTATTTGGGTCCTCTTCAAAACTTGCCTGGTAAATCGTATATCCATTGTATTTAAGCGGCTCATTCATCGAAATCGGGTGCGCGTCGATGTTCGGCACACTCACGATGCTCTTGTATTCCATGGCTTTGCGTGTGCCTTGGTAGCGATCGATTTCGAATTGCTTTAACTGAATCGGAAAACCCAAATCCAAACGGCGATTGCCATAGCTCACGATGTAAACGGCATCCTTCGTGAAAAGCTTGACAGAGTCATTCAGCAGCATCCAGTGATCTTGGCCGTTAAAAGTAAATTTCACCGCCGAAGTCGTCAGCGGCGTCGGCGTCTCACGATCCTGAAGGTCCCATTCGTCCGTAGCTTGTGGCAAATATCTGAGAACGCGGACCTCCATCGGCATCTTCCAACCGGGAGTAAAAGTATCCCCTTCGTTCACATGACCTTTTTTCAGCGGCGCCGCCGCGTCTTTTTGAAAAACAACGTAGTTCACCCCGCCCTTTTCGTCCGGAGTAAAATAGATCTCGTTGGCACCATTGCCTGTCGCCGGAGCCGGGCCTAAGTGCAAAGCCGCCGGGCCGAAGTTATGTGTTGCAACATCATTCGGGCGTCGCTGCACGAGCCATTCAATGGCGTTAACTTTAATATTTGGATTTTGCACCTGGAAGCGAAGTCCCGCCCCATAACGGCCGTTTTTATCTTTTGGCTCAACCACCTTGCGTGACGGAAGAACGTAGGGTTTGTAGTCCGTGAACTTAATCTCCGCATTAAACGCGGCGATCACCAATGGTTTTTTCTCTGTCGGCGGCCTCCTGAAAAAATCCACGTTTTCTTCAGCAAGCTTGGTGTAGCGATCCCCATCAAAGGAGCTATAAACCAAGATGTCGGTTTCAGGCACAATGACGTATTGATTTTTATCCCCGATACCCACCCGAATGCTGCCATCCAGACCGAATCTTTGCGTAAGGATCGCACCCGCCATGAGAATCAAAATCCCGATGTGGGCAAAAACAAACGGCGCATGACGTGGCTTCCACGGCCAGCGATCCACCATCACGGCGGTCAAATTCACCGCAAGCACCCCCATCACCGTGTACATCCAGAAAGTGTCGTAAACGAGTTTTTTGGCGGCGTTGGCATCGTACTTAGCTTCGACAAATGTCCCGACAGCGATCACCGTTGCGATTGCTGCGATAACAATCACCGCAAGCTTAAGAGAAGCTAAAAATTTAATCGTGGATTTTAAATAACGACGAACTTGGTTCGTACGATCATCAGCAGCATGAGACATGATGACAAATATCTAGCCCAGCTTACCCTGAAGGGCCAATCATATCGACCACAACGCTGCAAGTCAGCAGCGCCGATTACTGAAGATTTGGCAGATTTTGACTTATATATGTCAGGGCCACGTCAACTTTTGCGCGAACCTTTTCAGCCTCAACCGGGTTCAGCTTCTTTGTCGCCTCATCCATGTAGAGCGCGCGGTTCATTTCGACTTGGATGGCGTGATGGTTCTTTGACGGTTGCCCGTAAACTTCACTCACTCGCCCGCCGAAATAGGGCCAGTTGTAACCAACTTTAAACCCGGCAATCACATAGGCGGCGATCACCAGGTCACGGAACTTCGGATCACAGCTTTTGCCGTGACAGTCGCTCACCACAATTTCCGCACGCCGCTCGCCGGGATCACGATGCTCTTTAGTTCCGACCGACGGCATGCTGTGCGCATCAATATGAAAAACTTTAGTCCGGCCGGCAGCTTCATAGTTCTCATAGAGTTTACGCACGCTAGCATGGAAGGGCTCGTAAATGAGTTCTACTAATTCTTGGTGAATTTTTGCCGGGATCGGCTGCCCCATGAGCGGATGATTGTAAGTCGTGATCGCCCACAGAAAACCGCGACGATTCGTGCCTGGGGGATTGGCATTGCCGATCACGCTGCCCGCATCGACATCTTCAGGAATCCGATTCAAATCGCCTGCGTAACGATGCCATTCGGTTTTTGCGTAAGGAAGGTGCAATTTTTTAAGGGTCGGCTCGTAGAGAGCATCAACATAACGGTCCACGTCGCACATCAGGACTTCTTCCGGCAAACCTGTCAGCCAATTTGCTTGTGGGGGAACTTTTTCTCCAGAGTGCGGGATTGTCACTAAAAGTGAAGCCTGTGGAAGTTGCATTGTAAACTCCTTAGTGTCATGCTGAAGCTTATCCGAATCATAGATTGAGTGTGCGATGAAAGCAAAAATTTATACAAAAACCGGCGACAAAGGCACCACCCGCCTCGTGGATGGCTCCTGCGTTGAGAAGTTCAACCCCCGCGTCGAAGCCTATGGCACTGTTGACGAGCTAAACTCTTACCTGGGAGTTGTTCGTGTCGGGCTGCAGAAATTCAGCGACCTTCAATCCTTGGACCCGATCTTTGAAAAAATCCAGAACCAGCTTTTCAACCTCGGCAGCCTCCTTGCCTGCGCGGACAGTGAGGTGTTTAAAAAACTACCTTCGATTCAAGATCATCATGTGCACCTGCTGGAAGAAAAAATTGATGAGCTCAGCGCGGACCTGCCGGAACTTCGCAATTTTGTTTTACCCGCAGGGCACGAAACAGCAGCTCACTTGCATGTGGCGCGCACCTTGTGTCGTCGCGCGGAACGCCGCTCTGCCGAAGTGATGGTGAAGGACGAGCGTTATGCAACGAGCTTGCAGTATTTAAATCGCCTGAGCGATTTCTTGTTTGTCGCCGCTCGCTGGGTGAATTTTAAAACGCGTTTTGAAGACGTGCTTTGGAAAAAAACTGAATGAGTATGAAACTCGAGGTTGCAAAACCTTCCGACAATCAGGCGATCTTAGAGTTCTTTAGGGGCTTTCCGATCAAGGGCGTCCTCGATATGAAAGTCGACCGCCGCGGGGACTTCTTTGGGCCCTACGCCGTCGAGTCGGACCGCTTTCGCACCTACCTGTTGCGTGACGATCAAGAGGCCATTCAAGGGATGGCCTCGTTTATTATAAAAGATGTGATGATTCAGGGCACGCTCAAGACCGTCGCCTTCGGCCGTGATCTTCGGATCAGCAACAATCGCCGTGCAATCTTGGAGTGGGCCGATCACTTCGTGCCGACCTTGCAGGATATTACCAACAACTATGGCGCCCAGCACTTCTTTAGCGCGTTGAATCTGACGGAAACAACCGCACTCAACGCATTTGTACGCCCACGCAATTTGAAACGGATTTTGCCACGGTATTTCAACTATCGCCGCTTAAATCTCGTCAGCCTGCATGGGCGCTTTCCGTGGGCGCAAAACCCACTCCCGCATTTGCAGATCCGGAGTGGCTCTTCGGTCAATGCGGATGCTTTGATTTATTATCTTTCTGAGAAAAATAGCTCACGGAACCTTGCGACCTATTGGGATTCTTATAGCTTTTTCAAACAACTCCAGCGCTGGAGAGGCCTCAAAATTGAGGATTTCTTGATAGCGTTTGACCGCCATAACAACATCGTCGGCTGCTGCGCTCCCTGGAAAGCCGATGGCATTCAGGAGTTAATCCCTTTGGATTACTCCCTGAAGGCCCATAATTTCCGCCAGTTTTTGAAATTCGGAAAGCTCTTGGGGTGGACTCGGCCGCTGACTAAGCCCTCGTACCGCCTCCAACTTGAGGAGCATTTGCAATTTCAGTATTTAACTCATCTTTTTGCTGAAAATGCAGACGTTTTTGAAGCTTTGCTGTGGACCGCCTATGACCGTGCCCGCGCGGCAGACTTTTTAGTTTACTCTTACGGCCGCGAAGAAGTGATTTATCGCCGTCCGAGAACTTGGATTTCGGCCAAAATTCCGCATGGACTCTTTTGCATGGTACCGCCAGATCAGAATGCACCTGAGTTTTTGTCTCCTTCCAATGACCTCTCTATCAACTTTGAAGCTTTTTTTGTTTAGCGCTCATGCCACGTTGTGGGCCCCGGAGTTTTGTTTACAAGAAAAATTGTCATAGGGTCATTCTCCGCTTTTAAATTTAAACTCTTTCGTCTATAAAGGCCGCACCTTGCGTTCAACAGTTTAAACATTGGGGAGATTTCAGTTTTACTCTAATACTCATCTAGATCTCGTCTCCCACCAAAAACCGCAGCACATGACTCCTTTGGCGATTATCCGAAGAGCGCTTGGTCTTGTGGTTTAATTGTTAGACGGTTTTGGCTGGCTATGGACTCGCAACTTGCTTTTCATCTCGAGAGTCTAAAAGGCTGGCGCCCTTTCCGCAGAGGGGTTGTTTTAAACCGTCTTGGTGGGGAGCCATCTGTCACCTCATGTTACGACAGAAAATTCAGATGGCTCCTTACCTCTTTCTTTTGGTTTTGACGATGAAACTACAATTTCTTATTTAGACGTAAAACACGGCACTGAGATAATTTAAAAAAACACACATCACACACTGCGTATTTCGCCGGTGATTTTCCGCGTTTGGAAATTCGCCCTGACACTTTCTATTTCACGCCTTCCGCGGAAGGTAGGAGAACTCATGTTTTTAAAGCACTCACTCAAGTTAGTAATTACGAGTACTTTGATTGCCTATGTTCCATCTTGGACATTTGCGAAGAACAATAATGGCAACAATAACGGCAATCCTTTTGATTGCAGCAACAACCCTCAGCTTTGCACTGGTAACAGCGGTAATGGCAATGGCAACACAGGCCCAGGAAACCAAGGCAACGACAAGCCAGTAGGCAACGCCGGCGGCAACAACGGCAACAACGGCAACAACGGCAACAACGGCAATAACGGCAATAACGGCAACAACGGCAACAACGGCAATAACGGCAACAACGGCAACAACGGCGGCACTGGTGGTGAACAAGGCGGCGGCACTGGTGGTGAACAAGGCGGCGGCACTGGCGGTGAACAAGGCGGCGGCACTGGCGGTGAACAAGGCGGCGGCA
>JBDHWW010000042.1:0-24901 GCA_039810425.1 Pseudobdellovibrionaceae bacterium
GACACATGGATACACGGCGCCTATTCAAATATAGCAGCCTGGCATGAAACCTACCCACAGCTAAAACCCGAGAGGCGAAAGCAATACGTGCCGTTGTAGGCGCAAAAGCGTCTAGTTTATGGGCAACAGCGCGTCCAGATGAGATTTATTGATTTTAGTGGTGGCCCCCGGCTTGCACTTTTTGACCCTCAATAGAAGTGAGGACCTGCGCCAGTGAAACTAAATAACAAATTCGCTTTAGCTTTTACCGGGGTGGCAATCAGCCTTTCTTCTCTAGTCTCGGTTGCCGTGGATACAAAGCCTTGCCCGATGATGAAAGCTGGTAAGTATAAAGGCCAATGCATTGACACCTCCGGCAAGCGCGCTGTGAAAATCGTGGGCCAGTCCACAGACAGCCTCACGGTTTTAAACTTCCGCAAAGCCGGCGTTTTCTATAAAGCCGTGATTCCGCTAAGCGAAGTCGGCAGTCTCAGCTATGAAGTCGTCGACCTGGATGCAAAGCCTGTCAACTTCTTGAGCCTCATCAATATCTCGCACACGGAAATGCGCTTTAAAATGAGGCCCGGTTCAGTGATTAAACTCTACCCTAACAATGAACACGATGGCGGTGCGCCGATTGAAACTGAAACCGATGTGATGGTTTCGATGAACTACATGGCGCCGGCGGGCATTCCTTATGACCCCGTCAAAGGCTTCAACGAAGACCTTTACGCTTCAGTTTTGCAGATCTTTTCGACTCAGGATGAAGTGAAAAAACGTTTTGTCGAGACCAAGGCCAACGTTTACGAAATCGACCTCAACATCTCAGGTGAACAAGCCGGCGCTGTGATGCGTGAAGCAATGATGTTGAGCGACCGTATTCAGTACACCGTCGCCTACGATACTTGGTCGAGCAACTGTACGACGTTTTTGTTTGATATACTTGATTCCGGCCTGCACTTGAAAGGCCAAAAGCCGTATCGCTTCAGTGCCTTTATCGCCAGCGACACCGGCTTAAAACCGGCCTTTAAAGCTCTCGTAAAAAGAAACCTGGCTTTGGAGTCAACCAAGGTGGAGCTGCTCAATGCTGAGTTCGGCTACGGTGTTTTCCCGAGCAACAGCAATCGCTACTTCAATTCTTGGATCGGTAAAAACGTCCACGGGAACTAGTTGATGTCGTAGCTTTGAAAGTCGATGTCAGCTTGCCTCCCTGTATTGCAAGGTCCGCAAGTTCCGGACTGCGGCTACCGCCGTCTGCATTCGCAACTGAAACCAATAAAAGTGCAAAGAAAATCCACCAAACCGTCTTCATAATCCCTCTATGACAAAGCCGTGGGATTTAAGCCTAAATTTCGTCAAAAGGGACCTTGTTTGTCTTCTTGTTGTAATTTATTCCACTTGGCTCACGGACCCAGCATATAAAGAAACCCGTTTTTAAGTGGTTTGCCTCCCTCAGCCACAGAAATGATTTGTCAAAACACGTATTACCGAAGTGTCACGTGAGTTCCCCCATCGCCAGGTATTAAAACTACTTCACAACAACAAATCCATAAGGAGGATTGGAATGAAAAAGTTTTTAGCGTCAGCTTTGATGGTCATGTTTGCCACTTCCGCTCTAGCAGCAGAGACGGCTTATGTCATGGTACCACTTCACGTCGGTCCGGGCCAAGAGTACGTTGATCCATGCCCAGGCAATGCCCCAGTACCGGCAAACGGTATGTGCGGTGACGGCCGTACCTGCCCTGTCGGCTACGAGCCAACGAAAAAAATGTGTTGGGACGGCCACTGGTTCAGCGAGTGCGGCATCACATGTAAAAACATGCATCTTTGGGACGCGCCTTAAGGCAAAATAAAAAGGCTTCGTAATTTCTTACGAAGCCTTTTTTGTTTCTATAAGTCCTCTTCTTGCAAGATGAAGTGGTTTTGGAGAACTACTCTTTAATCTGCAAAGATTCGACACTGCAAGAGCTGTCTAAGCCAACTTGAATTTGGTAGCCTGCTTTATAGATGAACCCAACTACTGTGTATAATGTGGCGCCTGTTTCAGCATTTTCACTGACCTTTTTTAAAGTATTTGCGGCAATATCGCTAGAGTCGAAACTATAGGCCTTCGCCTTAGAATCAAGATTTAATTTTGCGATCTCTAGCGCGGCCTTCTCACAGTTAGCGGCGAAGACGGTTGATGAAATTGACACTAGACTCAAAATTGCGATTAAAGCTTTCACAAAATACTCCTTATTGGATTTGGGTAGTGTTCCAAAGGTTTCGGAATGGGCTACCGTGTAAATGTTAAATTGGGGTTTATTATACCAGAAGTTTCAACATCGTACTGTTGGATTTTCAATTTTGAACTTATTGCCTGGGTCGGCGTCAAGAGCTCAGAAACTGATCCCTTACGCTGTTGATGGCAAAGGGGTTGCATAAGTCTCTCTGGGATGTTGCCAGAGTGTGTATATTGCATAAAAGAGACAAATCCGTCCGCAGGAGTCCGGACGACGGTGGTGAAGTTCGGAAGCTTTGTCAGAAAAGCTGATGGCAAAATCGTTTCCCGTTACCGCTGTAAGGCTTGTCAGAAGACCTTTTCTTTAACCACATTGTCTCGCTGTTATAAACAAAAGAAAAGACACCTTAATCCGCAAATATATCTCCAACTCGTAAGTGGCACCTCTCAACGAAGAATAGCTCGGATTTTAAGGATTTACCAGCCGAGGACGTATCCAAAAATCAAAGGTGCCACGATAGTCGCATCGGATTCAACAATGTAACTCGGTGTCGTCGGAGCCAATTTACCCCAAGTGATTTTCTCATTTGGGATCGCGCCCGAGTATGATCCGTAGGATGTTGTAGAATCAGAAATTTGCGCGAAGTAACTCCACAGTGGAACATCGTCGTGACCCAAATCTTGTTCTAACATCGGAACGACGCAGATTGGAAAGTCCCCCGCTATACCACCGCCAATTTGGAAGAAGCCAACCGGGTTTTTTTTCGAAGCGCCCATGTACCACTCCGCCCAGGTCTTCATGTACTCGATGCCCCCCTTAACAGTGGTCGATTTCTTGATATCACCTTTAATGCAGTGACCTGCAAAAATATTCCCCAAGGTTGAGTCTTCCCAGCCTGGAACAACCATTGGAAGGTTCTTTTCAGCAGCGGCTAATAACCAAGAATTTTTTGGATCGATTTGGTAGTACTGATTCAATTTACCAGAGAGCAAGATTTTATACATGAACTCGTGGGGGAAGTAAGACTCACCTTTTTTGTCAGCTTCTTGCCAGTATTCCAGCACAACATTCTCGATACGGCGAATCGCTTCTTCTTCCGGGATGCAAGTGTCCGTTACGCGGTTCAAATGCTTTTCCAAAAGCTTTTGCTCATCTTGCGGAGTTAAGTCACGGTAGTTCGGGATACGCACGTAATGATCATGGGCAACTAAATTGAACACGTCTTCTTCAAGGTTTGCGCCTGTGCATGAAATCGCGTGAACTTTTCCTTGGCGGATCATTTCAGCCAAGCTTAAACCCAATTCCGCAGTTGACATAGCGCCCGCCAATGTCACAAGCATCTGACCTTTGTTGTCGATGTGCTTTTTGTAACCAACCGCAGCGTCTTTCAAAGCGGCCGCATTAAAGTGGCGATAGTGGTGATCAATAAACTTGGTAATAACTCCATTGGTATTCATAGCTTAGCCCTCTTTTTTTGAAGCCCTCAGTCATACCAGAACCAAAGCTAAAGACAAGCCCTAGTTTTAGGCAAAAGAGCCCGTCTCATTTTGAGGCGTCTAAAACTCCCGTGTGTAGCTGACAATCCTCGTCTGGGTGTTCACCATTTCTATTTAAATCCGCAGAGATACAGGCACGGCCTCTGCATTGGCAGAAGCTTATGTTTATGCGAAAGTTTTCACTCTTTAGCTTTATTTATTTCTTTGTTTTGGTCGCCTGCCAAAGCGGGGGGCCCCTCGCGCCTCCGGAATGTGTCGCCGGATTCGTGAAAACGTCCAACGGCTGCCGCTCTGTGAAGTCGCTTTCCAGTGACGAGCTCTATGAAGCGGACTCCCGCCTGTCTTCGCAAATTCAAGCCAGCGAAGCCGATCTCGCCACCCGTATTGAAACTAAAAAAATGATTGAGAAAATGAAAGAAACAGAAGCCGCCAACCGCCGCACCCAAATGGCAGAGGCCCGTATAGTTTCTGAAGGCACCGCCGCCACTAGTAGCAACTACTCCCGCAATCAGATTCCGGTGGGCTTTATGGATAAAAGAACGACTCCTTCCGCTCCTCGAGTCACGGAAAAGGCCGCCCTCCGCAACGAACTCAAAGAAAATTTTGCCAGCGAGCTTCGCAGTAAAAACTACCAACCCGGCAGTTCCCTCCGCGCCAATGGTTTCCAGTAAGAGCCGTCCACAGTTTTGGCAGAAGAGATTTAGCGCTTGAAACAGAAAGGGCCTTTGCTATATTGGTCCGTAAAAGCCAACCCTGGGGTGGACCTATGAAAAACTTTTTATTGTTATCTTTAGTTGTTTTAACTTCAGCTTGCGGTATCCGCAAAGCCAGTGACGAAGTTAAAGAACGTATTGCAACTGAAAAAGCTGACGGAGCGTGGGATCGCCGTCCCGAGGTGGCTCTGGACAAAAAACTTATCTATAAGCAAGTCGGCTCTTGTGAAACGAACAACTTGGCGTTTAACGGTGTCACGGTTGTCGTGGCCGCGACTCAGGCAAAGCCTGCGTACTTGGTGAATATTTATCTGAATGCTGATCACTCTTACAAAGCTCTTTGGTTCGCAGCCCTTTCAGATCAGCCAGGGCATTGGGATACCAACAACCCAACAACAACAGAAGGTCCTTGGAATGTGACAACAACCTGGAGTGTGATGATCCGAAAACTGGGCACGGCTCAGTTTGATGCAAATATGGACAAAGGAACCGTCACATTTGAAGCCGCCAGTGTAGCGAGTTTGACGGATGCTCCGACCGCGCCCATTACGATCGAGAATCAGCGCAACGATATCGTCGGCCGTTCTGCCGACGATATCTGTAAAGGCAAGTAAAACTGGAACTAAAACCCGATTTTGGATTCAGGGCCGACTTTCCCGGCCTTTTTCTTTTGCGACTCTATGTAGTGATGGCGATAGCCATGAATCACGGTGATAAGACCGACAACAATCACGATACTGACGCCGCCGAAGAAGATGATGATACTCATGCCTTCACCACTTCCTGCACGATCCACGAAGCGATATTAAGACCGAAAGCTCCTGTCACAAAGCTGGCCGTTCCCCAGGTCACATTGCGATGTTCACAGCTATGCAGGTTGTTTTGGTTTTGCGGGCAAACGCATTTAAAGCCTTCGCCATTGTCGTACTTGAGTTCCACAGGCCGAATCGGTTCTTCGTCAGAAAACACACACTGGATGCCGAAGGCGCCTTTTGCAGGCCAGTCGTATTTTTGGCGCAGGATCTTGCGCAGCTGTTGCGCCATGGGATCGCCATACGTGTCCGCAAGGTCTAAGCGCTTGATCTGCATTGGATCTAGGCGAGCCGCCGCTCCCGCACTTGTAATCACTTTCAATTTCTGTGTACGGCAAGTGTGGAGCAAGTGAGCTTTCGCTGTGAGGTTGTCGATGGCATCTACAATGACGTCCGCCTTGCGGGAAAGGATCACTTCAGAGTTTTCCGCATTATAAAACATTGGCATCACTTCGACTGTCATCTGCGGGTTGATTTTACGAAGACGCTCGCCCATGACCTCGGCTTTCTTTTTGCCGACCATACCCTGGATCGCGTGCAACTGGCGATTGGCGTTCGTGATACAAACTTCGTCGAAATCCACGAGGGTGATTTTACCCACGCCGGAACGGGCCAGAGATTCCGCCGCCCAAGAACCGACACCGCCGATACCGATAATCATCACATGGGATTGAAAGAGCTTCAACATCGCATCATCGCCGACGAGACGGCCCATACGGTCAAAACGACGATGCAATACGTATTTGGTTTCTTCCGGTTGGACGGGATTCGGGGCCACAGCTTGCGTATTTGTTTCCATCATACCTTGTTCCACTTAAGTTCGCCTAAAAGCGAAACACTCTTTTAAAATTTTGGGTCGCGATTTCCAATACTTCTGGTGTTGAAATCCCGCGGATCTCGGCGATTTTCCCGGCAACATCCCACAAAGAGGCCGGTTGGTTCAAGCTTTGTTTGAACCGGGGCGGCGGCTGATCAGGAGAGTCGCTCTCAAGCAGTAAAAATTCCATGGGCATCTGCTTGATCACCTCGTGAAGTTTTTCATTCTGGGCCCAAACCACCGGCCCGCCAATAGATAAACACAAACCCCTTTTCAGAAAATCCTGAGCCTTCCCCCAACTGCCATTAAACGAGTGCACGAGGCCTTTGGCCGCCGGAATGCCCCACACATCCATGATTTTCAGACTCTCTTCGTGGGCCTGCACCAGGTGCAAAACCATGGGCTTTTGCGTGGCCTCAGCAAGTTCCAATTGCTGCTCAAAAATGCTGATTTGGCGGACTTTAGAGTCCTTCATGATCTGCGGGCGGAAATCCAGGCCAAGCTCTCCGATTCCGAGAGCCTCCGGCAAGATCGGCGCAAGCTGGTCCAGGGCGATCTCGCAAAGCTCGCCGTCGTGGGCCGCCACCCAGTACGGATGAAGCCCAAAGCAGAGGCCGAGCTTATCAGGATACTTTTTGGCGAGCTCACGCTGGCGTTGCCAGTCTTCGGGGCCGACTCCGCCTTGCATGAAGAATTTAATCCCTAGACTTTCAGCCTCGCGAATCACTTCGTCCAGCGAGTTCTCCAAGCGCGGGTCCGCTAAATGGCAATGGGCATCGATCCACTGGTTGTTGGTCATGTTCAAAAAATTACCACAATTCCCGACTCATACAATCTTTGATGCTACCGATAAGATTCCAATAGAAAGCTTTGTATTTGTTTTCACGGAGAGAAAATGAAAAAAGATAAAATCCAGCTTGGTTATGAAATCGTTGTCGACAAAGGCCCTATCGCAAAGCCGGCAAAACTCGAATTTTGGAAAAACCCGACAAGCCACGAAAAATGGACACAAACAGCGCCGTTTAAATATATGGCGGATGCCCTTGTGGGACTTTCTCTGTTTAAAATGAATGATTACCTGAAAAGCCCTCTCGTGTGCCCCGAGCTGAATTACAATTTCTGCGCTGAGGCTTGGCGCGCGTTGGACCCTCACTACGAGCTCTTCCAGCGCACAACCGTTCGGGTGAACTCATTGAAAGATCACGCCCCGAAAGCCGATCCAAAACTCGTGGCTGCTTTGGAAAATTCTTTGAATGAAATTATCACAAATGCCCAAAAGCCCTGGGGCCTGGATTTGAAAGAGCTCTTCGCGATGAATGATGCGATTGCACATTTCGAAAATAAATCCGGCACGCACCTTATTTACAACTTCGGCCTGCACTTCTCAAAAGGCTTCAGCGAAAAGCTTTTGCAGATTTTCTCTTGCTTGTTCCACTTGCGCTCCTTGATTGCCTTGGACTACAACGCGCACACTCACGATGCGACTTTTGAGGCGGTCAAAGTGGATGCGATTTCAGATTATCTCCATAAACCAGATTACGTCGTTCATGATGCCTTGTTGTACTTGAACTTTAAGCGTCTGAGCCAGCCGTTTGCGGCCCAGAAGAACGACGCCCGTATTGACAAGCTTTTGGTTGCGCCAATGCAGAAAGCGTTTGAGCAATACACTCACAATGCTTATTTCCTGGTTGAGCAATTGCCAAAGAGCTTTCTGAACTCTTTAAATCACGCCGAGCTCGAAGATGCATTGTACATGGTTCAAACGGACTGGCTGCTCGGCTCCGAAGCCGGCGTGCTGTTTAAGATCCGTGAAGAACTCTTTGGCTTGGAATACGGCTATGAAAAGATCTTCTGGCACGACCTAGAAAAGCGCCCGACGTTCAAACCAGGGAATTTAAGCATCTGCTGTGAAGTGGATGACTCAGACATCTATGGCGGCTCGCACGCCGCCTGATCCACGCCCGCACCATGGAACTAGTGGCTCTCTTGTTGTTCTTCTTTGATGAAGTAATTTTTAATTTTCTTTGCCAGGAAGGCGATCAAGAGAATGCCGATAATGCCCGCCAAGACCATCTTAAATTGGTGCAGGCGCTTAATGATCGGTTCGCCATAAATGGCGAGCAAATAAATTTGCGTTGGCACGCTGATCAGAACCGCGATCCCGTCAATCAACGCAAACTTCCAGATCGGAAAATGCATCATGCCGCAAGCTAAGTGCCCCGGGAAACGAATGCCCGGAGTAAAACGAAAGATCCCACAGGCCCATGAGCCATACTTCTTTGTCCAGGCCTCAACTTTCCCCATCATCTCTGGAGAAATAATCTTTTGCATGAAAGGCTTCTGTAGCACTTTCCGTCCCCAGATCCGGCCGATCATGTAGATGAGAAAATCCGCCCCAAAGACCGCCAGCACCGCGACAACGGCGGCGGTATGCATGTTCACGACCGGCGCGCCTTCGTAGGGCGGTGGGAAGTGCTGAGGGTTGCCGCCCATAAACGCCAGCACACCAATACTTACAAGTGTCACCTCTTCGGGAAGCGGCAGACCTATCGCCGACATCAGCATCATGCCGACAAGGGCCGCATAAACGAGTTCTGGCTGATACGCGTACTGGGATAACCACTGGAATATAGGCTCTTGGAAAATGCTCAAACTGCTCGGCTCCTATGGTTTCTACTATGGACTTTATTGCATCACTTGAACATAATCGTCACGGTGTGCTATCACAACAAAAGGTCATGCAGAGCGATAACAAACTTGTGAATCAATATAATAGTGGATTTGAGTATGGTGTTAAACACATCCTCAGTCCAAAGTCTGGCTTATTAAATGATATTTTAATAAGCAGTCTTGAAATTTCATTTTCTGAAATTGAAGAGCTTTTAAAATTAGGAAGTATTTATCTCGAAGGCCGACGCACGCGTGAGAATCAGGAAATTCTTGAAGGTGCGTATGTTCGCGTCCACACCAAACCTCGACGTTTTCCTGCGAATGATTACCATTGGGAAGAGCGAATTGTTTATCGCGATGAAAACTTCGTCGTCGTCAACAAACCGGCGGCACTGCCAGTGCATCCAAGCGTCGACAACTGCCTTGAAAACTTGCAAGCCTATTTATCAACGCACTTGCAACAAGAGGTTTTGGTCACTCACCGCCTGGACCTTCCCACGAGCGGCCTTCTTGTGCTGGCACGAAACCGCGAGTTCTTGGCGCTGTTTAATCGCCTGCTCGCCACCCGCGGGGTTAAGAAGTTTTATCGCGCACGCGTGCAAGGCCGCAAGCTTCAACCCGGGCTTTTGACTCATTATATGGAACCATCCCCGCGCGCGCCAAAAAATGTGAGCCTCCAGGCCCAGCCCGCATGGCAAGAATGCCAGTTAAGAATTCTCACTGCGACCGATTTTGCCGAAGAGAACGAACAAGAAGTCACGATAGAGTTGCTCACCGGGCGCACCCATCAGATTCGTGCACAGTTGTCTGCTTTAGGAGCGCCGATCTGCGGTGACATCATGTATGGAGCCGCAAAAAAATACGGCCTCGAGCAAATTGATCTCGAGGCCGAAACTCTTGAATTCTTAGATTTTAAATTTACAACGAAGCGTTCGTGATCAAGAGAACGTTGTTCTCTTCTGGCCGCCCGACAGCGACGTCATCGCGACGGTCCGCAACTGAAAACTTATTCTCGGCACTGAGTGTGAAGTTCAAACCCTTCATCGCAAAGATATCCAAGCCCACAGCCAGCTTCGCACTGGTGGCGCGAGAGCTTACGCGTGGATTTTGCGACTTATTGTAGAACGTATCGATAAAGCCAACAGATGGCTTCAAAGTGAATGTCTTATTGAAGCTCAAGCCATACTCCACGTAGTGCTCGATTTCAAAAACCTTGGTGGTGTTTTCTTGGCCTTTAGCATTGAAGTTTGAGAAGCGGGATTGAACATAAAAATCCGGCTTCATAGCGTAGGTCAAAGAATCAAAGCGGCCGATGGTCATAGAGATAAAAGTTTCAGGGCGGAACTTCAGGATCATCCCTTGCGCTTGGGAAGAATCACTTGTCGGCGCATAGAATTTGAAGCTGGTAGAAACGTTTGCGGGTCCCAAACTCGCAATTTCGTAATCGGCATAAACGATGTGAGCGTCGCCGAGAACCGTGCCGTCGTTAGTGACCTGGTTACCGCGGTTATCAGTGCCTTGAGACGTGTATTGGAACACGGGGCGGACCGACAGACGCCGCGTCTTTGAGAATTTATAGTTCAGTGCGAGGTAGTTGTAGGCAAAGACGGAAGCTCCTTGGCCGATTTGATTTTGTGGAGCTGTTGCCAAGCTAAAGAAGCTGACCCCCCAAGGAGAAACGGGCGCCGAACTGGCCTCCACCATACGGATGCCTGAAGTCCCCTCTTGAGCTTGAACTGTCAGGGCAGCCGTGAAAAGAGCCGCAATTACTAGAAGAGAACGCCACAAAACCATGAATCCCCCACCCGCTTGATTTGCACGATCTTCGTACAAAAACTCCATGGCCTTATGCCATATTTCGGCACTCTACACAATGCAACACTTTGCGCAATAACCAATTCCTGACGGAACTACTGCTTGCCCCGCCTTAAAAACTCCAACATGCTGACCCCTATGAAAAAATTACTCTCAAAAATGCCTGTTTTTGCAGCATCCTCTGTCGCCATTTTCCTTCTCGCATGCACGACGTCCGGAACGAAAACATCGGCCACGGCCGATCTTGCCGGCACGACCAAATCTGCGAATGAAATCAGTGTTATGAATTTCAACGTCGAGAACCTCTTCGATGCGACTCATGACGAAAAACGCGATGATCAAACCTACTTGCCGCTGGCGCAAAAACAAACGCCGGAGCACAAAGCCCTCTGTGCGCAGATCGCTCAGATCCATTATCGCAATGAATGTCTCAAGCTCGACTGGAGCGAAGACGTCGTAAACGCGAAACTTAAAAACGTGTCGCAAGTTATACTCGGTGTGGACGGCCAAGGCCCTGACATCCTCATCATGGAAGAAGTTGAAAACGACCGCATTCTTGGCCGCTTGAACAAGGACTATCTCGCGAAAGCCGGATACCAAACCCAGGTTTTGATCGAAGGCCCGGACGAGCGGGGGATTGATGTCGCACTTCTTTCTCGCTTTCCGATGGTGGGCACCGCGGATCTTCATAAGATTCCTTATCTTCCTAAGAACGATCATGACAAAGAGTGGATGGCCAAGTCCCGCGGCATTCTCGATGTGAAGCTGAAGCTTCCTAACGGCGAAACTTTGACAGTGCTCGGCGCACACTTCCCGTCTCAGGCGAATCCACGTTACTGGCGCGAACAGGCCGTTGAATATTTAACAAAACTTATTGCGGACAAATCAGCAAAAGGCATGGTGATCGCAAGCGGTGACCTCAATATCACTCACAACGAAGAAGTGGACGCCCGTTTCTTCCATGATGGTTTTTCGAAAGTGGCGCTGGTTTCCCACCTTGTTGGGTGCAAAAAGTGCGACGGCACTTATAACTACCGCAAAGAGTGGTCGTTCCTTGATGTCTTGATGTTCTCTAAAAATATGGGCGATCTGGGACCTTCGAGTTATAAGTTGGAACCCGACACTATCACGGTCGTAAATAAAGACCCGATTCATGTTTGGGGTCAGTATCCAAAGCGCTTTATGCCCGAGAAAAAAGAGGGCGTCTCGGATCACTTTCCTCTCTATGCAAGAATTATTTTGCGAGCGCCTGCAAAAGCCACCGCAGAGCCGGCCGTTCCCGCGGTCGCGAAGTAGATCAAAAAATTTTCACAAATAAAAACGCGTCTTCACGCGAGCGAGGGCGTCTCGTTGTGAGACTTTCTTCCGCCTCGCCCCGCAGCCCTGAAGAACTGTCTCATTTTGAGGTGAAATGAGACCGCCTGCGAATCGCGCCAACAACAATTTATTTTCAATTTTCCCTACACGCTTCGCCCCCAAATGCCGAAAAATAAGAGTCCACTGATCAGAGATTTGACGCCTGATCAGCGTTCACTCGACACTCACAACTGTGCCTAGTCCCGCATTGAGAACGCGGGAGATTGTCTATTCTCAGCAGCGTCATACCGGGACACAATGGTTGTAGGTCTTGATGAACAGGAGGGGGAATGAAGTTCATCGTCTATTCACTCATTACTTTGGGGATCGCTGGAGTGTTGACAGAACTGGCAAACGCGCAAGTGAGGCCAGATATCTCTGCTGCCAATCCCACTGCGATGGATCAGAAAGCTCGCAAAATATATGAGCGCCTGACTGGTACGAAACTACCAGCGGACAGCCCTGTCATCGCTCAAATGGTGGCTTTATTGAATAAAGGCGATCTGGCGGGAGCTGCTCAGATTGCAACAGCGGATCCTAATTTTTTAAACATCACTGTGAAGCTCATGGCGTTAGAAATGTCCACGCGAGATGAGACGATTAAAACTCCGCTCAATGACATGGTGGCTGGAATCATCGGGGTCACCCGGGACCAGACAGATGCCCGTGAACTTTTGACGGGTAACTTCTACTATGTTGGAAGTGGCACTAATGTTCGTGTTGATTTGAACGCAGACATCCTCCTGTCTAATAATCACTACGCGGATTTAGAGTCGACTCGCCAGGACTTGGCGGCAAATCTGGTTCGGGTTGAGGGACAAAAGATCGCGACAAGCGCGACGACCAACGTCGCCAACCCAGATCCGGCCGGTGTTTTGACTTCTCGTGCCTTCATGGGCGCCCATGCCTTGATGGGCACAAATCGCCGCTTGGTTGAATATACTTTCCGCGAGTTCGCCTGCGTGCCACTCAGTGAATGGGCGGACACGGGGGCTTCTGACTTGCGTATCGGCCGCGATATCGACCGCTTCCCTGCCGCTGACCATATGAAGTTCTTAACTTCTTGTAAAGGCTGCCACACTGTGATGGACGGATTCCGCGGGGCTTTCGCCAACTGGGACTTCGACGGCATGGGCCTTAAGAATGCGACAGTCAACACGAAAGGCGGCGCAAGCGCCTTCGTGATTGCCGCCGATGGCAACAACGTTGTTACGAAAATGAACCGCAACAACACGGTCTTCCCGTCTGGTTACGTCATGACGAACAATACGTGGGTGAACAATGCGATTCGCCCCGCCAACGCCTCGTTCTTCGAATGGCGCGGCAGCACTTCCGGGGAAACTCTCGGTGGCACTGGCGTGAAGTCGTTCGGTACCTTGGTGGCGAACTCGCGCCGTTTCAGCCAATGCATGGCCAAACGCGTGTATAAATCAGTTTGCCGCAAGGAACTCGATACGGTGGCAAATAAGGAAAAACTGAAACAATGGGGCGATGAATTCGAAGCTTCCGGTTACAAAATCAAGAAGCTTTATGAAAACGTGGCTACTAAAACTGAGTGCTTAAACTAGGAGGGGACTATGACGAATAAATATTTAAAAATCATGTTAGTTCTAGTTCCTTCAATGGCGGTTGCGCTCTTCGGCTTCAATAACTGCGGACGCTATGGCGCCCTTCAAGATTCCGGTTCTTCAGACAGCTCCTCTTTAGGAAGCAGTTCTGCAGACGAAGTAAACTCCGAGAAGCTGGGCCTTCCTTATGCCCTTCTCTCGGCAGAGCAGACCCTTTCGTCGATGCTAAAGCTTGGCAACGTAACTACTGCCAGCACCGCGGTTATCAATGAATATAACAGCCGTTATGGCTCACTGGCTGCGGGAAATGACCTCAGTATGGTGAACGGTCCATTGATGCTGGGCTCGACAAGCCTTGCCGGTGAGGTCTGCAACAGCGTGGTCGCTCAAGAAAGGGCGATTACGGATGTCACCCAAAGAAACTTCTTTGGAAGCATCAACTTTGCCACCGGCGTCGCCGGCATTTCTGATGAAAACTTCGAAGCGGCTGTTCGCGGCATGGCTCGGCAGTTCTGGGGCCGCAACGAAAACATGGATGAGCTGACAATGTTGAAACAGTATAAAACTGAGTTCAGCGATGCCTTGGCTGCCAACGTGCGCACTCAAACGGCCTCGGCCAGCAACTTGATGCTGGCGACTTGCGCGGCAATGCTTTCAGCGGTGGATGCGATTTCATACTAGGTTTTTAAAATTCTAAGAGAGTTGTTATTTTCTCGGGGGGAGAAGATGAGTAAAAACAAAAAAGACATACCTATGTGGGCGAAAACCGGTCATGCAAAACCGGTCACCCGCCGTGACTTTCTCTCTGCCGGCCTGATTCCGTTTGCGGCGAATATGTTTGTACCTAACTGGATGTCCCTTTTGATCGGAAACAATGCCTTTGGCCAAACAACGGCTGCGGACTGCCCTGCTCCGGCATCGCTCATTCCCTTTGTGACCGTGAACCTCTCAGGTGGCGCGGCGATGGCGAGCAACTTCGTGCCAATGGATGCGGGTCGGCAACCTATTTCCAGCTACAACAAACTCGGTCTTGGCGACAACAAGGTGCCCCTTGAAACAGAATTCGGGAATGCGACTTTTGCCGCAAACCAAGTCAGTAAATTCCTCGTCGGCGTGCGCGCTCAAGCCATGGCCGCAACGATTGCAAATACGACTTTCATTGGGATTCCTTGCGACTCCCAGAACGATACGAACACCAATAAATTCGATATTTCCGGCGCGATCACGAAAGCTGGTTTGGTAGGGTCCAACTTGCCAAATATGGGCCGCGTGAATACGCGCACCGGCATCAATCAAATGGCGGCCGTGGTTTCCCCGCCTTCCCCGCTCGTGGTGAACAATTACAACTCCTTGCTCACTTCGATTGGTTATAGCGCTTCGTTAGGAACCGCATTAAATCAAAACCAAAAGAACTCTTTGGCAAAACTGATGAGTAACTTGAGCGACAGTCAGACTCGTAAGTTGGCTGCGATCCAAGGTGGTGAGGGTGTGAAGAAAGTTTTGGACTGCGCCGGCATTAAAAACGTCGACGTTGTTCAAAAAGGCTCTGCCATCGTGGATCCACGCCAGAATACCGCGTTTGCCGGCGTTTGGGGCGTGAATACCAACACCAACGTTGGGACGCGCGAGTTGATTTTCGGTGCGATGATTTACAATACCTTGATTGGTCAAGCTGGCGTTTCAAATCTCGAACTGGGTGGTTACGACTACCACGACAACACTCGTACCAGTGGCGATACGAAAGACCAAGACGCCGGTGTTGTTGTCGGCCGCATCTTACAAAGTGCGGCTGTGCTGCAAAAGCCTGTGATGGTCTACGTTGTTTCTGATGGTTCTGTTTCTTCGTCTGAATCAACGGCAAGAAATGCTCCCTGGGCCGGCGACCGTGGCTCTAACGGCGTGGCTTACTTGCTGTACTACGACCCGAGCGGCCGACCCGCAACCAGTGACTTCCAGATCGGTCAGTTCAATGACAACCAGGCCGCGGATCCTACGTTTGTGACGGGCGCAAATCCTGAACTTACGGCGGCTGCGGTGTTTGCGAATTGGTGTCAAGCCAACAAACGTAACGACTTGTTTGAGCGGGTGGCGGGCCGTATTCTGGACACCAACCAACTGGCGCAAGTTATTAAGATAGCGTAGTCTTTGATAGATCGCATTTCTGGTACGTTTTTGTTTTTTGGGGGAAGAGTGAACTCTATATTAAAGCTAAAACACATGCTTTGGGCAGCAGGAGCCATCGTGCTCGTTGTGGCCTTTAATAACTGCGGCGAAGGATTCGTCGCGCAAAATCTCAGCAGCCTCTCCGGCGGCTCCGCGCTGTTCTCCAGGGCGCCAGGGGAAAGCTGCGAAGATGCCCTCGTGAAGGTCTATGCCAACACTTACCACCCTTTCCTTAGCCAGACATGTAACAGCTGCCACATCAACGGTCCGGGCCTCGGTGTTTTCGCGAGCTCTAACGTCGCGACTTCTTACACTTCTTTTTCATCCATCGGCGCTGACAAAATCAGCAGCCAGGCTGTGAATGACTCTCACAAACCGCCTTATACGGGCTCGCAAAACACGGATCGCATTAACGAACTGAAATCCTACTGGGCCGCTGCTCAGACGGCTTATGCCGCTTGTTCTGCTGAGGCCGGCGGTTCAGCCGGCGGCTTCGCGGTTAAATCAACAGACCGACAAGTCGCCGCGACCCTTGCGACGACTTTCACCCGTATGGAGTGGGACCTTGAAACTCAAAGTAATGGGAAAGTTCCTTTGATTGCGGGCATCGACATTCGCCGTGCCGTTTTGGCAGGCGTGACTCGAGGTTATGAGTTCCGCAATCCAACTCTGCGTTTGAAAAACGCGGCTTCTGGCAACTATCAGGCACGCGCCCTCGCCATTTATATCAACGGAACATTACAATCAGAAGTAACGACTTATGCCAATATCGACCAAGTGATCTCAACGACTACGGATATGAATCTGTCCGCGGGAACCGCCAATGCCTTGGCGGTGATGACTCCGAGTACGACCGATATGATAGCGATCGAGTGGCAAAAGCTCGGTTCAACGACTGGAGCGGCGAACCCTGGCGGAGGTGGCGGCGGTGGTACAGGAACGCCGACACCGACTCCTGTGCCTTCGGGTCCGGTGACGTACGCGCAGCTTTCTGCTAATGGCGGCCTTTTTGCGACATATTGCTTCAACTGCCATAAAGGCGCTGGGGCTAGTGGTAGCTTGGATTTGACGGTCTATGCGAACGCCAAGAATGCCGCGCAGAATATCAAGTCCCGCATTAACAACCAGAACAATCCAATGCCTACGGGCGGCTTGCTCCTGCAGGCTCAACGTGATGTGATTAGCGCTTGGGTGGACCAAGGAGCTCCGCCGTAACAAGTGTCGCGTGAGGATATCATGATTCAAATTTACGGGTCTCCAAAAAGCAGCGCAGGTCGCTGCTTTTTGATGTTAGAAGAATGTGGTTTAAACTATCAAGTCATGCCCCTGGATATGGGAAAAAAGGAACACAAGGCTGAGCACTTCTTAAAGCTCAACCCCAACGGCAAAGTTCCGTGCATTGTCGACGACGGCTTCGTGTTGTGGGAATCGGCCGCCATCGTTCAATACCTGGCGCAGAAATATAAGCCTGAAATGCTGGGTACTAGCCTGAAGGACAAAGCGATGGTTCAGCAATGGTCATTCTGGACTATGACAGAGGCGCAACCTCCCCTCGTGGATATCCTGATTCAAAAGGTTTTCATGCCAGCGGATAAGCGCGATCATGCGTTGATTGAGCGTTGCGAGAAGAAGCTGCCGAATCTTTTTGTCGTTTTGGAAAATGAACTAAAAAACAAAAAGTTCTTGGTCGGCGAAACTTATTCCGTGGCGGACGTCATGGTCGCTTCAGCAACGAACCTAGCGCTGAGCCTCGGGATTGACTTTAGCCAATACCCAAACATCAAATCCTGGATGGCCGAAATTTCCAGCCGGCCTGCATGGCGCAAATTCGCCGAGCTTCGCATGTAGCTATGGTTTGTGCGGAGCCCTGAGCGGCTCCGCCGGCCTTCGCGAGGCGAGCGACTGGACAGCCAATCCCGAGTTGAAAATTGCATCACTCATTCCATCCGTCAATCCCCAGTAACTGAGGGGATACAAATGTCCTGTAACTGCAATAACGCCTCTAAATTAGAAACACTAAATTAAGATTCAGACCTGGTATTTATATTTCCGGGCGAAGATGAGGCAGAGAACTTCCAAGCCGCCGTTACTGAAGGTTAGGCCCTTTTGTTTTTTGTAGCCTTCGGGGGGCTTTAGGCTCCGTACGCTTGTTTTGTTTGGCAATAACACGCCGATTTTTTCCGCCGCGAATTTGTCGGCTATTTTTTGGATCAGGGCTTGATATGAGAACTCCGCTTGGCCCTCGACATTCAAACGCTCTCCGTACGGCGGATTCGCTAAACACCATACAGGGCCCAAGGTCTTCTTTTCACCTCCAAAAAGATTCGCCACTTCGAACCGGACTTTGAGATTCTTGACTTCGACCCTTGATTCCAACTTCGCCAGATTTTCGCGCGCAGCCTCGATCACATCAGCATCTATATCAAAACCCCAGTAAGCTTTAAACGGGGCGGTGTCTGGAATTTGCTTGTAGTTTTTCTTCAATAGCGGGCTCTTGAAAATCTTCGGCGTGTTTTTCCACTCGAGAAATGCGTACGCGCGATCGAAAACCGGTTGCCACAGACTTGTCGCCTCCAACACCAACGTGCCCGAACCACACATGGGATCGACGAAAGCCACCTGCTGGGTTTTTGTCGCCGGCACGCCCTCCATCATTTCCATAATCATGTATGCGGCCAGCGTCTCGCGCAAAGGCGCTTCACCCTTTAAGAGGCCCCAGCCGCGTTTGTGGAGGTGCTCTCCGGTGCTATCCAGGCTCAATGTGCAAAGGTCATCATGTAGACGCACATAAACCGTTTGCTTTGTCTTTGCTGGCCCTTGGATTTTACCCGCAACCTTCGCAAAGGCCTCCGCGCAAACGTCTTCGATGCGCTTTTCGTTGTTCAGGCGCGATTTGCTGGCCGCGACCTGCCACTCGATACCGGGGCCATTTAAAAAGTGGTCCCAGGGTATCCTCTGAATTTTCTCAAAGAGCTTTGGGAAGTCGCGGACTTTAAACTCCGCCAAACGCCATAGCACACGATGCGCGGTTTTCAGAAAGAAATTCAGCTGCAGACCTAAAGGCAGCGGAGCTCTCACCAGAACACCCCCGTTGCCGAGAACCATCTCCGGCAACGGTGCCCGATTCGGCTGGCCGTTGATTTCAATCATCAGAGGCCAGGCTCGGCGAACCTCCGCCGCGACGGACTCTTCCAAACCTAAAGCGCAAGAAATATAAAATGACGAAACTGTTTCAGCGGCCATCAGAACCTCCAGTAGAGGTCGGCATTAAAGTAATAACCGTCTTTCACGTTATAGATCAGGTTCGAGATATCCGTCGTGCTCACTCCTGATAATAAATGCATGTGATCCCAAATCCACATGTAAGAAACGTAACCCCCGACGGTTTTATTTTGAAAGTTGTACGAAGGGCCCAGCAATACCCGGTTCCAGTCACTCATAATAAACTCATACCCGGACTGCAAAGAGCTTGTTCCGGCGATTTTTAAAGCCGTCTGGTTTTTGGCGCTGTCGTAGGTCGCCAGAGCCAAGGTTAAGTTCGTATGTGAAATCACATTCTCCGAGGATACGGAGTCCCAAAACACGGTCATATTGATGGCACCCTCTTTAGTCTCTGGGGACTGATAGGCATTCATCCCGAGGGAAACGACATTGGAATCCGAATCGATGAATTTATACTTCCCTTGAAGGTTTGGCGCATCCAGAAAGTTTCCCGGCAAAACGCTGCCGACGGTGAACTTCGAAGTCACGCCATAGTCGAAGTAGCCGACAATATTAATCAGATACTCCCCTGCGCGAAGAGTCTGTGCCGTTTCACCGACACTTAAACCCATGAACACGAGCGCTTTATAGCTCGACGACGCCGCCGGATCTTCGTTCTTCATGATCAACTCAGTGGTACCTCGGTATTCTTGATGGAATGTATTAAAGTCCATACGATAAAGGACGTCCCCGAGTTGGATCATCGCGAATTTCGAATGGCGAATAAGGCGGGCTCTCAAATGAAACTGTCCATCCCCTTCCGTCATTACGCTTTCAATTTGCACGAAGCCAATAATACCTTGAGAAGTGTCACGGCTTTGAACGACCAGGATCTCGCCGATTTTAAATTCCGAATAGGCGGTCAGTACCGTGAGCGTAGTTGCGGTGTCGATGGACTGCACGTATCCCCGCGCCCAATCATTGTCGAAAGCCAGGCTTTTATCCAGAGCCCACGCCCGCCAAGAAAATAAACTCAGGATTAAACACGCAATGTACTTCATAACGCCTTTTTAAAAACCTTCTCAAAGCTCATAAGCATCACAAATGAAACGGCCAGGGCCACAGGCCCCACCCATAACGCCATACTAATTCCGTAGCGATCCGTCAAATATCCCACAAGACCGTGCATGCACACAGTAAAAAATGACTGTATTGCCATGCTGTATGAAACAGCTAAGTCCATGTTCTTTTCGTAATGGCCGGCCGTGTACAAAACCGCCAGTGGATAGAACGGAGCCATAAACAGCCCCGAAAGCGCTAAGAAGAAGGGAAAACCCTGCAAACCAATCGCGCAGGCTAGCATTGAGCTCACCAAAAAGAACCCGAGCATCCGGCGCAGCCGCCATTTAAAGTGCACAAATGTAAACAACAACCGGCCTGCCAAAAGAAAAAAGAAGAAACCGGTTAAGTAATAACTCGACTGTTGAAGGTCCATCTCCAGTTCACGACGGACAAAGAGCGGCAAACGCGATGACACCATAATTTCCGCAAGAACATAAAATGCCAAAGTCACGGCCAGATAAATCTGCCCAAAGTGATCCTTACGGGTCTGTGGCGCCGGCGGAGTCAACGCCGACACCGCGGACTGGCGCTCTGCCGTGCCACGATCATGCCAGAAAAAAGAGCCCACCAGCAACGCCACAGGCACAGTCGCCACGACATAAAAAACCTGGCGCCATGAACCCAGCCAAGAACTAAAAACCGCCACTGTGAGAGGGGCTAAAACCGAAGCCAGGCCATAATTGGAATGCAGCCCCGCCAGCATCTGCTGACGTTTGTTCGGTAACGACCCCACGCTGACAAGGACGTTCTGAATCACACCGACAATCCCGAGGCTTGCTCCGAAGATCGCCGAAAAAAAAAGCATCCAGCCAAAGTCTTGAACCGACCCCATGCCGCCCAGGCCCACGGCCATCAAGAAGAGTGAAAACTGCAGAGTGCGAATGCGGCTCCAACGCAGAAGCAACAATCGCACCAAGAGGCTCCCGAGGATACCGCAGAAAGAACTGATCGCGTAGTAAACCGCGCCTTGAGTATCGCTGACGTGAAAAGCTTGGATGATCTCTGGGAATAACGGACCACGAATATTGTCACTAATCCCTAAAGCAAAGAGACTTAAGTACGCTAAAACGATGTATCCCCAAATCACTTCGTGGCCGCCTGACTCTTCAAAACATTGAAAACTTGAAGAATCTTATCACGGCCCACATCCTCCAGGCTACCAAAAGCCTTTTGCGTTTGGAACAAAGTGTATTCCCCGAGCGTTGGTTTTTTTCCTTTATAGACGAGGAACAAGAAGAAATCCGTCACCATAAAGTCCGCCTTGACCGGCGATACGCTTTTCATAAACTCAAGAAAGCGCGGCGCGGCCTTTTTGAGTTCTTCCCTATTCAACTTGCCGTCATGGTTTTCATCATAAACGCTCATCAGACTTTCAGTGTAATGCAAAAGCATCACCGCTGTCCGCAGCTCCGAAGTTTCGACTTTGCCCCCTTGAGAGGGCGCCGCCCGCGCCGAGGCCATCAAGTTGCCGTAGAAGGCCTTCCACTGATCGTCTTTCATAGGCATGATTTCGAGAACCATGCCCGGAAGATTGTTAAAGTATCTTGGAAAATTTCGGCGCAGAACGGCGCTAAAACATGTTTCGTCCATCCAAGGATAGTCAAAAACATCACGATCGTTTAAAGCACATGTTTTCAGCAAATCCAGGCGAATGGACTCCGCCGAAGACATTCCCCCGGAAACGAGGAGGCTGACGAAATCAAACGTCTCGTTGGCATCCATCACGTTGTCACCGTTACCACCAGAAGTAAAAAAATTCGCTTCTTTAAAACTGCGGGCTCCGGAGTTCACGCTGCGCGGATCAAAAGCTTTGAGTTCAACACCGAGTGTATTGAAGTCCGAGTACCACTGTTCAAGGCCAGACTCGACAATGTTTTCCCGAGAAAGAACCGGATTGTGGGTATTGCCGTAGCCCAAAAGCATCGCTCGGCTCAAAGCACGCATGACGTTCCAGCGAGTGAGGGAGCCCCATGTCTGACGATACAAATCCGGGCGTCCCATGATGACTTGACGGCCATCCTGATTAAAGAAAACCGGAAACTTACGAATAAGAAGCGCCTTGCCCTCAATCCAGGCCTCGCGCAGAGCCTCTTGTTCCAAACTTTCAACGGAATAATTATCCGCAATGGCTTTGTCGGCGTTAAAGCCCTTTACCGCTCCGTCGATTTCAGTAAAACTGATCGTGCTTTGGGCATCGAATTTTAAACTGTCGATAAACTCCTGATGGAGTTGAAAGATTTTAACTTCGTGCTTAAGGGCCACGATGTGGTTGCGCTCAAGCCCTACGAGGCCGCGTGAGTCGCCCCGGCGCTGGGGATCCAGCATCCTTAAGATGACTTTCTTATAAGTTTCTTTGATCGATGCCGAGCTGAGACCCCTTGGCATAAAACCACGGGTTTCCATGGTATCGAGGAGGTTGTCGATGCTTGCAAACGAAATGACGCCATCACGCTGAACCGGCAAGCTCTTCTCGAGAAGGTCCAGCGCGTCTTTGAATACAAGCACCACCGCTTTTTCCAGTTCCAGCGGACTCATTTGTTTTGGTTTAAAAAGCCCCAGGGGAAACTGCGTCGCCGGGTCCTCGATTTTAATGAAGTAAACATAGCGCAAAGCCTCGCGATAAACACCCATAACCGTGTTGAGGGCCACATGCCAGTCTTGAGTATTTCTGAGGTTGTTGCGATCTCCAATCAAAACATTTTTTGCGGCCTCCACCAGGACAAAGTGACTGCCAAGTTTTGCCGTCAGATAAAATGGTTCCGCCACATTGATGAACTTCTCCAGACCGTCCATGAACTTCTTAAGATCCTCGAAAGAATAATTGGAGTTCGCCACGTCGATTTGCTTAAATATCTGCCAGATCCCCTCGGAAAACTGATCCGTGGCCTGATCCACCTGAATCCAAGTCGGCTGTTTGTTTGCAGCCAGAAGTGTCGGCATATAAGGCGCCACTTTCGTGGCTTGATCGCGAACAACATCAAGAAGTTCCACCAGACGCTGAATCTCGGTTTTGGTGATATACTTGTCTGAACCGCCGAGAAGAACTTGTTTTAATTTAAACAACTCGCCGCCAAACTCGGAGCTCACGTTGTTCTTTTTAAGAAAGTACTTACCGAAGAAGTTACGCAAGTCTTCCATGGTGTAAGCATCTGGAAAAGTCCCTTTGGTTTTATTCTTAAAATAAACCAAAGCATCTTTGGCGCAGTCAAATCCGCCGTGAATGTCGCTATCACTGACCGTTCCTTGCAGGAACTGGTTAATTTCTTCAGGCAGAGCCTGCAAGCACGTAAAACGCGCATTGGACATTTCAATCGTCTGCGGAGACTCCCGTTTTTCATCTAAAAAATTAGTGCAGGACACCGCCCCCGCCAAGGTGACCGCCAAAAGCAAACTCACGGAAGAGAGCGTCTTCTTAGAAAACATAAGCAGCTCCCACCATGAACCGGTCTAAGTTTTTATACTGGGCGATTTCGTTCTGATTTTTCGCCGTCAGCTCACCCGCGCGAACAAGCTCCAGTTCGCTAAAGCCGCTCCAAAGTGAGCTCAAACGATAATTCAACATCCACTGAATATATTCAAAGTCATTCTGTGCGCTCATGGTATAGCTGGCATGCGAGGTCAGACGGCGGTTGTTCTTCAGTAAGAACCGGTTGTCCATGGAGACCTTCACCGCCTGTTGGAACGGGTAGCGCATCGTCAGCGGCGCCCGATCCGCGCTTGCCATATCTCCGACCTCACGCACTTCGCCGCCATAAATATGGATCCCTTGCAACGAGATCGTGGTTGTTTTGAAAATCAGTTCCACAAACGGGCTCACCAAGGTCGCATCTTGGAATTGCGGATACGTCCACTTCCCATCGAATTCGAGATCTTTTTGCGGGCGATCGTAAACGCCGCTCAAGCCATATCGAAAGTATCCCATCTTATGGGACAAATCGAGACCGCCCAATGAATGGAAAAACACTTGCGGCTTCAAATCCACAACCCCGCGGAGCTTGCTTGTATCCAGCAAGCCACTATAGCCGAGGGCGAGCTCGTTTGAAGGCTTATACATGTAAGACATCTGCGCAAAAGCCTCCTCAGGATTCCCGAAGTTTAACTTTGCACCGTAGCTGGTTTGGAAAACCACTTGGGTTTCTTGCGGACGCTCGAAGTTATAATCGACATCCGTCACTTCTTGGAAAATACGTACTGACTCCGGTGGACGACGGAACCATGGATTGCCACGCACGAAGACACCGTTAGAAATTTCAAACGTCGGCCCTTGATTTGGAAT
This sequence comes from Pseudobdellovibrionaceae bacterium, assembly GCA_039810425.1. Classification (GTDB taxonomy): domain Bacteria; phylum Bdellovibrionota; class Bdellovibrionia; order Bdellovibrionales; family Bdellovibrionaceae; genus JACMRP01. Next base: position 24,211 of record JBDHWW010000042.1, read on the forward strand.
AAACAGCGGGGAGGCGAACATCGTTACCGAATAAAACTCACGGTCGGCCTGCCAGAAAAGACCTGAAAGACCTTGTTGCTGCGGACTCAGCGGGTTCCACTGAAAGAGCGGTTGCCACAAACCGAAATCCCAGCGCCGATCGAGCTCATTCCAATTCATCAACTTACGGCCAATGAAGAGCTTTTCGTTCTCGGAAGGCTTCGTTTGAAAATAAATTTCCGTGATGTTTAAGGAGTTCAGCAATGGTGCACCGAAAGCCACCGCACCGTCGATATCCATCTTTAGCATATCATCGGTCAACGGCGAGCTCTTCAGGCCCAAGCCCACGAATTGATAGCTCGATTTCTGATTGGCCTCAAAGGATGGACTGATAAAGGAGTCCGAGAACAGGCGAAAATCTGAACGCAATTGCGCCATAGCCTGACCACCCAAAAAGGTCAGTCCCAGGATCAGGGTAATGGCTCTAGGCAATACGTTCTTTCTCAGCATGAATTCTCCTGCCAGGGCCTTAATCATCAAATCCTATGCCCGAAAAACCTGGCCCTAGCGCCAATTCTCCCCTCTTGGGGTGTCAAATATTGGACAGGCGACGTTTTTCGGCCCTCGTGAAGAAAGCCTCTCGGGTTTTAGCTGTGGGTAGGTTTCATGCCAGGCTGCTATATTTGAATAGGCGCCGTGTATCCATGTGTCT
>JBDHWW010000043.1:0-23321 GCA_039810425.1 Pseudobdellovibrionaceae bacterium
GACACATGGATACACGGCGCCTATTCAAATATAGCAGCCTGGCATGAAACCTACCCACAGCTAAAACCCGAGAGGCGCCTTCTTGTGACTGCCAAAAGCGGCACTGTCAAAAACGTGAACATCCTCAAAACCGATATATTTGCCAAAACCCCTCCGAAGGGCTGGCACCGCCATTGCTCTATAGATAAGTACCCCCCCATGGCGACTAGGCCCTCCCCCCCCACCTGGTCGCCTTTTTTTATTCCCCCACACAAAATACCCAAACCTAGAGCGAGTCCAAATAGAGCGCGAGTGCAAAAACGATTACACTTTTCCTATGCATACGTTCCGTCACCGCTTCCTTTTTATTGCTGCCCTGTCGGTCCTTCCCATGAATGCCCGGGCCCTGCAGGTCATGATTGACCCTGGCCATGGTGGAGTGGATTCAGGGACGTATCATTCTGGAATTCAGGAAAAGGATTTAGTGCTGAAAGTCGCAGGCTATTTAAAAACTCTGCTCGCGGACAACCCGCAATTCAGTGTGCGGATGACGCGAGAAAAGGATCAGCACCTGTCCTTGCCCGAACGGGTAAAAAAGGCCGAGACGAACCAAGCAGATCTGTTCATTAGCCTGCATGCGAACTCGAATCCCGACCGCCGCGTGAAGGGCACGGAGCTGTATTTCCAAAATTCGCTGCCGCCGGATGAAGAGAGCTTGATGCTCGCGGACCAAGAAAATCAGACCGAGAAACCGGGAGCCGACGGCAAGGAGCACGTTGCCACGGAGGCCCCTTCTAAAAAGGGTGATATTATGGCAATCGTGGAGGACCTGCATCGCCAGTATCGCGCAAAGAGCAGCTTGAAAATGACCCAACTCTTGTCAACCGATTGGCCTCACTCCGCGATCCGCCAGGCCCCATTTTATGTAGTTTCAAAAACCACCATGCCGTCCGTGCTTGTGGAAGTGGGTTTCTTGAGCCATCCCGAAGAATCCCAGAAGCTAAACACCGCGAAGTACCAACAGGAAATTGCCCAGAAAATCTACAAAGCCGTTCTTCAATACAAAGAAATGATGGACAAAATTGAGGGCCAAGCACTAGAGTAGGCCTTTCTTTTCAAAGGATGTCTCATGCGCGCTCACGGCCGTTTGCCCCATCATTTACGCACAGTAAAAATCACGCCCCACGTCTCTGAATACGCCGAAGGTTCCGCCTTGGTGGAGTTCGGAAGAACCCGCGTTCTCTGCACCGCAAGCTACGAAGCAAAAGCTCCGCAATGGCTGCTCGGTTCTGGCGAAGGTTGGATCACGGCGGAGTACGGCATGTTGCCACGCTCAACCCACCAACGCATGAAGCGTGATAAAACTTTGAACGGTGGGCGTACGCAAGAGATTTCACGTCTAATCGGCCGCTCCTTGCGCGCGGCCGTGGATTTGAAGCTCATGGGTGAAAAACAAATCACTATCGACTGCGACGTGATCAACGCTGACGGAGGCACCCGCACGGCTTCTGTGACCGGTGGATTCGTGGCGCTGGCGCTAGCACTTAAAAAGCTGCACGGTCTCAGCGAAATCAAAAACATGCCCCTGATCAATTACGTCGCGGCGATCAGCGTTGGCATTCAAGGCAGCAATATCTTGTTGGATCTCGATTATGACGAGGACTCCGTCATCGGTACGGATATGAATTTTGTAATGACCGACAAAGGCCACTTTGTCGAAGTTCAGGGAACCGCCGAAGACGTGCCGTTCACTCGCGAACAATTGAACTCGATGATGGATGTCGCCCAGAAAGGTTGCTTCGAGCTTTTCAAAGCCCAGGAAGAAATCGTGGGTCCGATTTTTAAACGCACTCAAATCAGCGGAGTATAATTCCATGGAATTGTGGATCGCGACTGGTAACAAAGGCAAGGTCACGGAATACAAACTCGGCCTGAAAGAACTCGCGGATTTAAAAATATTCACTCAGGCCGACATTCCTTCATTCACTCCCCGCCCTGAAGATGGCAAGACGTTCCTCGAGAATGCCCAAGTCAAAGCGCGCACTCTCAAAGCCGTGAAGCCCGGCGTGTGGGTTTTAGGCGAAGACTCCGGCCTTGAAGTCGAAGGACTTAACAATCTTCCGGGGATTCACTCGGCACGCTATGCGGGTCCAAAAGCTTCTGATAGTGAAAATATCGCGAAACTTTTGAAGATGATGACGATTCGTCCGATGGCGAATCGTCATGCAAGGTTTGTTTGCTGGACGGTGGTCTTTGCCCCAGACGGTGCTGAATGGCATTTCGAAGGAGTGTTGAAGGGCAGAATCTCCCAAAAGCCCGTGGGCCAGCTGGGCTTTGGTTACGATCCAGTTTTCATTCCGGAAGGCCAAACACAAACTCTCGCCGAGTTAGGCCCGGGGTATAAAAACCAACACTCACACAGGGCACAAGCTCTGAAAGCTTTTCTGAAAAAGCTAAAAGCCTAGATTCAAGAAAACCTCGAAGTAAACAGTGACTTCGTTCGGTGGTCCGATAACCTTCTCGTATGAGACTATTTCCGGCTCTTATACTCATGTTGGTTGCATCTCTGTCATGGGGGAAGGAAGACCCCACTGATAAACTTTACTTCGGCATCAACATCAACTACTCGATGCCGCTGGTTGAGGTTCAAAATCCCCTGCATAAACCTGAGGTGGAGCACGGCCTCCTAAAAGATCTTGGCGAAGCTCTCGCGGCGGAACTCAAACTTAAAACGACATGGATCTTGCTCCCAAAAAATCGCGTGGCTCCGAGTTTGCTTTCTGGCGACATCGATATCATTTGCCACATTCACGAAATCTGGCTGCCCGCAACTCACAACGATGTCCAGTGGACGTCTGAACTCTTTCCTAGCGTCAACGTGATCGTATCAACCGACAAAAAACCGATTCAAAAAATGAAAGATCTCCACGGCGCACGCGTCGGCACCATCGTCAACTTCGTCTATCATGATTTAGAACCTGAATTTAAAAGCGGTGAAATCACGCGCGAGGACGGCACCAACAACCAAAGCAATATTCAGAAACTCATTCACGGCCGACTGAACTACGTCGTGATGTCCGAGATCGAGTACGGCTACTTCAACCATATATATCCGATTCTGAAAGAGTCCGATTTGCGCATGGATCGCGTTCGCACTAAATGTGCCGTTTCCAAAAAATCCAAGCTCTCTCTTTCGCAGGTCAATCGCGCGATTGAGAACATCAAAAAAAACGGAACTTACCAAAAAATCCTCAAAAGCTACACGGACCTTCGCTGAGCTTAATGGTGGCACCACTGAAATGGCGCTGGAGGCCATCACGGGCCGGTGGGTGCGGTTTCGGGGCCCAACGACGCGTAAAAAATCGGCATTTCACTCCGAAAAGTGGACAAAGTCCAGCCCCCTTGTTAGCCTCCCGGGGGCGCACCTGAAGGTGCTATCTCTGCAAACCGCGCTTTTTAACTCAGGAGACTACGAGTGATGAAGGGCCTTAAGATCTTTTCGGGAAACTCCCATCCCCAACTAGCCAAGAGAGTGGCCGAAGCTGCAGGCGTTGAACTTGGATATTCCCAGGTCAGTGCGTTTGCCGACGGCGAAGTTCAAATCGAAATCCATGAAAGCGTCCGCGGCCAGAACGTGTTTATCGTTCAAAGCACCTGCCCGCCTGTAAACCAAAGCTATATGGAACTTTTTATCATGGTGGATGCGCTGAAACGGGCCTCTGCCGCACAGATCACGGCGGTGATCCCTTATTTCGGATACGCCCGCCAAGACCGCAAGGTGGCTCCCCGGGCTCCGATCTCCGCCAAATTGATGGCGGATTTGCTGACCACGGCCGGCGTCAACCGCGTGGTTTCCGTGGACCTCCATGCCACGCAGATTCAGGGCTTCTTTAACAGCCCCGTCGACCATCTCTTTGCCATTCCGACTCTTGCCCGTGCTTGGCGTGAGCAGTTGGGGACCGGCTCCGAGTTTGTCGCGGTGAGTCCTGATGCTGGAGGGGTCGAAAGGGCCCGCGCCTTTGCAAAACGAATTGAAAGCTCTTTAGCCATTATCGATAAACGCCGTTCCGGTCCGAACGAGGCAAAAGCTTTGCACCTTATCGGGGACGTTTCGGGTAAAACAGCCGTGATTATTGATGACATGATCGATACGGCTGGAACCCTTACACAAGGGGTTGACAGCCTTATTAAGAATGGGGCAAAACGTGTCTTCGCCGTTGCAACGCATCCGGTATTATCGGGACCAGCGATCGCCCGATTGAAAGAAAGCCCTATCGAAAAGGTTTGGGTGACAGACACGATTCCGCTGTCTGACGCCGCCAAAGCTTGTGGCAAGTTTGAAGTCGTCTCCGTAGCACCTTTGCTCGCGGAAGCCATCAAGCGTATCCACGGCAACGATTCGGTGAGTTCGCTGTTCGACTAGGAACGCCCCGGGCGTTGCTGTCTTTGATTTAGTAACAAGTGACCAGTATCCAAACGGAGATGGGTCTAACAGAAGGAAGATGAAATGAAACAAAGAATTGAACTCACTATGGAAGCTCGCGAGACTGGTAAACACAATAGCCGCGCACTTCGTAATGCTGCTAAAGTTCCAGGCGTGATCTATGGCGCCGTTGAGAACACAAATGTGTTCGTCGATGTTCGTGATATTTTGAAGTACAACACACGCGCTTACGAAAATGCTCTTTTCAACATAAAAAGCTCTATCAACAAAGCAAATGGTAAAGTGGTTTTGATCAAGTCCGTTGACGTTCACCCACTCACTCGCCGTCCGGTCCACGTTGATTTTTTCGCTCTTGATATGACTAAAACGGTCCGCGTACACGTTGAAGTTCGTCTTGAAGGTAAACCAATCGGTTTGTCTGAGGGCGGTTTGTTAAACGTTGTTCAACGTCAAGTTGAGATCGAATGTTTGCCAACCGATATCCCGGAATTCTTCACTGCAGACGTTTCTAACTTGGGCGTGGGCGATGCTCTTCACGTGTCTGACTTGAACGTAGGGAGTGTTAAAGTTATCTCCCGTCCAGAAGACACGATCGCGGTTGTTGCGGTTCAAGAAGAAGAAGTGGCGGCAACTCCAGCGGCGGCGACAGCAGCGGCTCCGGCAGCAGGTGCGGCGGCTCCAGCGGCAGCAGCCACTCCAGCAGCGGGCGCAGCAAAACCTGCAGCTCCAGCGAAAAAATAATTGGTGTCTTAAACCAGCTAAAAAGCGGCTCACAAGGCCGCTTTTTTTGTTTGTGGCGTAGATAAGACTTTTGTAGAAGTAGTTGCTCGCTCGGACAAACCAGCTTTCGGAGACAATGCATATGTGGCTCATCGTCGGCCTTGGAAATCCTGGGAATCAATATGCCCTCACCCGGCATAATATCGGCTTTATGGGCGTGGATTATATGCTCAAAGGCTTGGGAAATCCCCCGCTGAAAAATCAATTCAAAGCCGAGATCTTTCAAACCAAAATCGGCGACCATCCAGTTATTTTTTGTAAACCTCAGACGTTTATGAATCTCTCGGGCGAATCGGTGCAGCCTCTGATGGGTTTTTATAAGATCGCCATGGATCACATCATCGTTATGCATGATGAAATTGATCAGCCGTTTGGACAAATGAAAATCCAGAAGAACCGCGGGCACGGCGGGCATAACGGCATTAAAAGCATTTCCGGTTTATTGGGCTCCGCCGACTATATTCGCCTCCGTTTAGGCGTGGGGCGCCCCGAGAACCCTAATATCCCCGTGGCTGACTATGTATTGAATAAATTCACCCCAGACGAGTTCACGAAAATGCCGGATTTTCTCAATAAAGCGGGCGATGCGGTCGAAGGCATCCTCTATGACGGAATCCAAAAAGCTTCGACGAAGTTTAATTCTTAGGGTAAGGTAGTTTTTCAAATTTGTAAGGAGAAGCGCGTATGGCACTTCAGGTCGGAATCGTAGGTCTACCAAACGTCGGTAAAAGTACTTTGTTTAACGCCCTCACATCGGCAAAAGCCGAGGCGGCGAACTACCCGTTCTGTACAATCGATCCAAACGTGGGTGTTGTGACCGTCCCGGATTCTCGCATGGATAAAATCGTTGGCTTCGTAAAACCTCAAAGCATCGTTCCCACAACGATGGAGTTCGTCGACATCGCTGGTATCGTAAAAGGGGCCAGCCAAGGTGAAGGTCTCGGCAATCAGTTCTTGAGCCACATCCGTTCAACAGACGCGATCGTTCACGTGGTTCGTTGCTTCGACGATCCAAATATCATCCACGTATCTGGCAGCGTTGATCCAGTTCGCGACATGGAAATAATCAACACGGAATTGATGCTTGCTGATTTGGACTCTGCTGAAAAGCGCGTAAAACGCGTTGAGAAAACTGCAAAGACCGGCACGGATAAGAAAATCAAAATGGAATATGAAGTGGCACGCAAAGTAGTTGAAGCCCTTGGTAAGGGATTGCCGGCGCGCTCGGTCGCTATTGATGATCAAGAAGCTCCTTTCTTGAAAGAGATGCATTTGCTCACGGCGAAGCCACAATTGTATGCGATGAACGTGTCTGACACAGACTTCGCGGCTGGCGGCAATGATTGGACCCGCGCTGTGGAAAAACGCGCTGCTGAAGAAGGTAACACGACGATCTTGATCTGTTCAGCCATGGAAGCTGAGATTGCCCAGTTGCCAAAAGAAGAGCGCAAGGACTTCTTGGAGGCTCTCGGTGCTGAAGAGCCCGGCTTGAATCGCCTGATCCGCGAAGCTTATAAGTTGTTGGGCCTCCAGACCTACTTCACGGCGGGTGAAAAAGAAGTGCGCGCATGGACCATCCGCGCCGGCACGAAAGCTCCGCAAGCAGCCGGCGTGATTCACACGGACTTTGAACGTGGCTTCATCAAAGCTGAAACTTATCACTGTGAAGATCTCTTCACTTTGAAGAGCGAGCAAGCAGTGAAAGACGCCGGCAAGTACCGTGTCGAAGGTAAAGAGTACGTCGTTAAAGACGGCGACATCTTGTTTTTCAAATTCAACGTTTAGTTTCTTAAAAAAGCCCTGGGTTGTTACCCGTGCTATGATCCGCATCCTTTACTGAGACGCAGGTCATAGCAAGGCTTTGTTGTCGGTCTAGGCGATGTAACTTTTTATCCCTGACTAATTTGCGTTCTGATTAATCCAAGCCACCGCATCGCTGACTTTGCTGTAAATGCCGGGCTTGTTCGCGCGGGCACAACCATCACCCCAACTCACAACACCAATCAAGTAGACTTTGTGGTCATCCGCTGTGGCTACCAATGGGCCACCACTATCACCTTGGCAAGAATCTTTACCACCTTGAGCATAACCCGCGCAAAGCATACGGTCTGTGATAGCACCGCGGTAGTTCTTATTGCAGACAGCCTGTGGAACCAACGGCACTTCTACTTTTTGCAAACGAGCCGGCAAGGTTTGGTTCGTTTCTTTCGTGGCCCCCCAGCCCGCAACGGTTGCCATGATTTCCGGACCACTGGCCGGAACTGCGATATCAGCAGTGTTCAAATCAACTGGCTGATAGCGGGAGTTTTGGCTGAGCTCAATCAACGCGTAATCGTAGTCTGTCGTTGATTCATTGTACTTTGGATGACGGATGATTCTTTTGGGCTTGATGCTCTCGGCATTGCGAGTGTCATCCAAGTTGTGTAAGCCGATAACCACTTTATCAACACCATCCGCAACGCAGTGACCGGCGGTCAAAACCCAATTCTGACGAATCAAAGAACCACCGCAAAAATGACCCATGCTATCTTGCAAAGAAACGATGAACGGAAACTCACCCATGGAGGCTTCAACGCCACCAACGATTTTAGTTTCTAACTGACCTGCAAACGCGAGATTGGATGCAAAAAGCATCGTGACAATACTGACATAAATTTTCATAGAAAATCCCCCCGAGAAACAGCTTTCTAAAGTCTGGGAGGTTGCTCAATTCTTTTGCAAATTTCTATACAAAGGTCGGGCGGAAGAGTGGTGTCGTTTTTAATCCACTTCCTGCAAAAACTTTTCTGGCTGGCGATTATGGAAGATAAGATGGAAGGCAAGAACGGTCAGAAATAAAACCAAAGCTGGGAGCAATAGCAGATGCGGAAACTGGGAAAGAGATCTCCACCCCTCTTGCAAAAGAATTCCCCAACTGACTTGCGGCGCCTGTAAACCATAGCCGGCAAAGCTAATCATGCTCTCATAGAGAATGCTTGCCGGGATTTGCATCACAAAAAGAGTGAGCAGCGTGCCTTGCATATTCGGAAGAACGTGCTTTTGTAAAATGCGGACCGGGGTCGCGCCCAAGGCGCGCGCGGCTTCGACATAGCTTAAAGCTTTGATCTGCTTTGTCTGCCCGCGCGTGATCTTGGCAACGTTAAACCAATGCACCAACGAGATCGACAGGGTGAGCGCTAACAGCGTTCGCAGATTAAAGTCACCGACTTCAAAAAGACCTTGTAAAAACAAACATAGCAGCGACACGAGCAAAAAGCTTGGAATCGCCTGCAGGACATCCAGACCGCGAATGATGAGCCTCTCGCTCACCCCCTCAAACCAGCCGGCCATCGCGCCAAAGACGATTCCCAAAAGCATCGTCAGCGCGCTTGAGAAAACCGCGACAAAGAGAGAAATACGGGCGCCATAGAAGACTCTCGTAAAGAGGTCACGACCCAGGGAATCTGTTCCGAACCAGTGATGGGCTCCGGGCGGCATGAGGATGCTTTCGGTGTCTTGATGATCAAAGCGCACGCCGCTGACTTGCTCAGCAAACACCGAGAGAATGGCGAGCGCCAATAAGAAACCCAAACCGATGTAGCGGGAACGACTTTTCATCGCTGCCCCCGGATTCTTGGATCAGCCCACATCGCCATTACATCAAACACATTCGTCAGCACAATCATGCCTGAGCCGTAAAGAAGCACGAGTCCCATCACCACGGGATAATCGCGCAAGTTGAGGCTCTCAACGAATTGCTGGCCTAGGCCGGGAACGGAAAAAAGCACTTCGACCAGGAAAGAGCCCGAAATCAAGCCAACGATCAAGGGCCCGCTCATGGAAAGAATCGGCATCAAGGAGTTCTTATACGCATGGCCCGTGAGAATTCGAAACTTTGAAAGGCCTTTGGCTTTCGCCGTGCGGATAAAGTCGAGCTGCAAAGTTTCTTGTAAGGAATTATCCAACAGCATGTGGAGTTGTGCCCAGGGGCGGATGCTCAAGGTCAGAACCGGCAAAATATAATGCAGCGGACTTGAAAGCAACGCTGTCGGCAGCAGGTTCAGATGAAACCCAAAAAAGTAAATCAACACCGGCCCGAGGAACAACGACGGCAATGAAATTGCCAGAATATTCACCCAGCCGATACCACGGCTCAGCCAGGAGTACCTATTTGCCGAAGTCAGAAGTGTGGTGGCAAACGCCAAGAGGTATGAGGCCAGAATCGCCAGCACGTTGAGCCGCACTGTCTGTGAAAAGCCCTGGGATAGGATTTCACCCACGCTCTTTCCCGGCAGTTGCATGGAGGTGCCGAGATCACCACTCATAAGGCTTTTTAAATAAGCAAAGAACTGAGCCCCAACCGGTTGGTCGAGGGCCCAGGTGCGAATCAGATTTTCTTTTACTTGGGGATTCAGAGAGGTCTCGTCATCAAAAGGCCCCCCCGGCATGGCATGAAGAAATAAGAAGCTAAGAAAAACCAGTGCCAACAAAGCCGTGAGAGTTTCAACGAGCTTGCGTGGTATAAGAACCCTCACGTCTCCACTAGATGTCATCCCAAGATTCCTTCTGTGCCATTTGTCCGTCGGTTTTAAATGGTACAGGATCTACGAGATAAGCAAAGAGGTCTTTTTTATTTCCGTAAAGTTGTGAGTACACGTAGCAGTTAGAAACAACTTTCTTCACATAGTTACGGGTTTCCAAGAACGGAATGTGCTCAATGAACTCATCCGTCTCTAGGTGACCGAAAGACGCGAGCCAGTTTTTCACCCTGTGAGGGCCGGCGTTGTAACCCGCCGCCACGAGGGGAATCGTGTTATCAAACTTCGTCATCAGGCGCGCAAGGTAACGGCTGCCCATTTTGATCGCGGCACTTGGCTCGAGCAACTGACGCGGCTGGAAGTCTTTATCACCGAGCAAGTTCGCGACACGGTAACCTGTGAAAGGCATCACCTGCATCAGACCCAGCGCACCCACCGGCGAGATCGCATCTTTGCGGTACTGGCTTTCCGCGCGCATGATACCCCAAACCAGCTCGCTAGGGACCGAGAAATCTTTTGAGTAGCGATCTACGAACTGAGAGAACGCCTTTGGATAAGCAAACTCCCAGAAGTTGCGGCCCACATCCACGCCGTTAGAGCGTTGGCCCGAGAAGTAAACTTGGCCAATGTACGACGAGCGGTGGTAGTACCCAACAGAATTGTATTCTGTCATCAAGGACTTCATAAAGTCCTTGTTGCGGGTTTTCTTTTCGATGTCGTAAAGATCCCACTTCGCCCAGTCTTCCAGACCGACTTGCATCAAGTCTCGGGCTTTTTCGAAGCGCTTCACCAGCAACGGATTTGCGCCGACTTCCTTGGTGAACTCTTCGTCAGCGACATCGACTTGCTTCTCATCTGTCCCGTCAGCGGTATCGGTGGCTTCGGATTCCTCAGCGTCTCCTCTGAGTTCCTGCATCACGAGGCCCTCTTCGGTCTCAGTATCCAGCGAGCCCATTGCCGGCATCGCTTGATCGTCGATCGAAGGGATCATGAACTCACTGGCCGGTGCTCTTGAAACCCAGCGCATTGTCGCTTCTTGAACCGTGCCACGGCTAGCAATCTTCGGTTGCATCGACTGCATCTTTTTCAAACGGTACTGAGCCGCGATGGAGTAGTAACCCAGCAACGGATCGCGCGCGAGTTTTTCAAAGCTTGCTTTTGCTTGTTCAAACTTTTCTTGACGATACAAGCTCATCGCCATCCAGTAAGTCATGCGGTCTGCCGGATAACGAATACGATGACGGCGGCCACGGCCTTTTTCAGATTGAAGCTGCACGAACGATTTGTAAGCGCCTTGGTAGTCCCCTTTCAGGTATTTAATCCAAGCCAGTTGCCATTTCGCATCGATGTTCAACGTCGACTTCGGGTAGACTTTCATGAACTCTTTAAAGCGGCGGGCCGCACCGTCATAGTCTTGAAACTGATAGCTCAAGAAAGCCGATTGATAGAGCGCTTCTTTGGCCTGCTTCGCGCGCGGGCTCATTTTGTACGCCGAGTAATAGGAGCCGACCGCGGCTTGCACCTCACCGGCACGGGCAGAAACCGAGGCGAAACTCATCAAATAGCCAAAATTATTTTTCTTTTTCTCGTAGTAAGGTTTTAACAACCCATAAGCTTTGGCGAGCTCCCCCTGCTGGGCAAAGTACTGAGCTTGAACTTGATCCGCCAAGTAAGGGTCTTCATTAGTGAGGCGCTCGCGAATACCGTTGATTTCATCTTGGGCTTTTTTATCGTAGCCGGCAAAAATCAAATAACGAATACGAGTTTTGAAATCATCCAGCTCTGAAGGGCATTGGCTTGGCTTCTCGCCGATCTTGTTTTCAGAAAGATCAAATCCCCAGTCTTGGATTTTTGGATATGTCGGATATCGCCCGTAAAGCTTTTCGGCCCACTTACACATTTGTTTGTGGCTGCCGCCCCCTTGCTCGGCCAACGCCATGAAATATAGAACCTCTGGGTACTCCTCAGTTCCGCGAGTCCGCTTTTCGATCTTTTGAAAGTTGACTTTAGCGTCTTTGTAATTGCCATACTGAAGCGCAATTTGACCGAGCATAGAAATCGAATCGATTTTCAATTTCGCATTCGGCGAAAGCGTGTCAACGCGTTTAAACTCCGCTTGGGCTTCAGCATATTTTTTCAAATTGAAATACGCCATGCCTTTATAGAAGTACCCGTACTCCTCGAGACTGGACTTCTCTTTCAATGCGGCCTCGAAGGCCGTGATCGCCTTTTCGTAATCTCCGGCGTTGTAGTAAAGCATCGCGAGCGTATAGGGCAAAAGTTTCTGGTCTTCTCCCGCCGGTTTTTTTTGCAACTCTTTTTGCACGAGTTCGATGGCCTCGGTTTGCTTCCCCTTAAGTTTGAGTTCGCGAAGCTTCGCCTGGAACTCGGGACCGGCGAAGGCCGCGGAACTTCCAAGCACCACCACGGCACCCATGAGAGTGTTCGTGAGCGAAATCAAGAGCGTGCTTCCTGAGAGATTTTTTGCCTTGGCAGTATGTTTCAACAAGGGCTCCTCCTGAGACCTTAAATATTTGTAATGCACCTTAAATAATGATACCGAATAATCATGGCAAAATCGAAGAGCAAAACACTTTATGTCTGTCAAAATTGCGGGGCGCAACGTACGCGTTGGGAAGGTAAATGCACCGACTGCGGAGCCTGGAATACTTTCGTCGAAGAAATCCAAGCCCCCGAGGCTAAGACCCGGGGCTGGTCCGTTGGGAGCGATGAGCGCGCGACGGTGTCATCGAAGCCGGTCCCTCTGGACCAAAGGCTTGAGGAAATGCATCTGACTCGTTTCGATACGGGTTATGGCGAATTAAACCGAGTTTTGGGTGGGGGTTTAGCAAAAGGCAGCTTCGTTTTGTTGGGCGGATCCCCTGGCGTGGGCAAAAGCACTTTGCTTTTACAAATGGCCGGAGGCTTGGCTGAACACAAAAGCCGTGTTTTATATATTTCGGGCGAAGAAAGTGTTGCCCAGACTGGATCCCGTGCTCACAGATTGGGCATCAAATCTCCTTTGATTGAGATCGGCAGTGAAAGCAATTTGCATGCAATCATGGAGTTGGCTCGCCAAAAAAGGCCGGATGTATTGGTCGTCGACTCGATTCAGACCGTTTACCTGTCGGACCTTCAGGCGGCTCCCGGCTCGGTGTCGCAAGTGCGCGAATGCGCGGGGCATCTGATGGGTCTTGCGAAACAAGAAAATATCACTGTCATTCTGATCGGTCACGTTACAAAAGATGGCAGCATCGCGGGACCAAAAGTTTTGGAACACATGGTGGACTGCGTGTTGTCCTTTGACGGCGATGCTTCGTACAACTTCCGTCTGCTGCGCTCCCTGAAGAATCGCTTCGGCGCGGCTCAAGAACTCGGCGTTTTCCAAATGAACGCCAAAGGACTTGAAGAGGTTTCAAACCCCTCAGAACTGTTTCTCGAAGAGCGTGGCAACCAATTAATTGGTTCTGCGGTTTTTGCCTCGATGGAAGGGACTCGGCCATTGCTTTGCGAGGTTCAGGCGCTGACGCTCTCGAGCCCGATGGCGATGCCACGTCGAACAGCCCTTGGAATCGACGTGAACCGGTTGCATCTACTAACGGCGGTCCTAGACCGACATCTTGACATTCGACTCAGCCACAGTGACATTTTTATTAATGTAGTTGGAGGACTGAAGTTGGTTGAGCCGGCGGCGGACTTGGCGGTGGCAGCCGCGATTCTTTCGACGGAAGGCCGTAAAGAGCTTGACGCCAAAATGGTCTTCTTCGGCGAGATTGGACTGACCGGCGAAGTTCGCGGAGTTTCATTTGTGGAAACGCGCTTGAAAGAGGCCGACAAACTGGGGTTCACTCATTTTGTGCTTCCGTTCTCCAACAAACGTCACTTAGGAGACTTCAAAATCTCTAAGGATAAAAAAGTGAGTTACATACGCAACGTGCACGAACTTCAGAAGCTGATATAGAACGTAGGAGGGATGCTTCAAATGTCGACGGAAACAATTGCAACCAGTGGAACAGCCATTGTTCGCGAAACCTATGCCCCGAATGATTTTATTTTCTTCGAGGGCGATATCGAGAGCCATTTTTACATCGTAGAAACCGGTGAGGTGAAGATCTTTACTAAAAACAAACTCGGTAAGCGTATCGACATCATGACCGTCGATGCCGGCGAGTCCTTCGGTGAGTTCGCCTTGCTGGACAACAAGCCCCGCTCGGCGTCTGCACAAGCGATCACTGAGACTTCGCTGATTAAAGTCTCTGCCGAAGGATACGAGCAGCTCTTGTCGGAGCTTCCGGTGTGGGCCGCGTGCATGATGAAGTCTTTCGTAGTCCGTCTCAAAAACATGACCGATCAACTGCGTGCCAGCGACCAATTTTTGGAGCGCCAGAAATAGGATTCTAAATGAAGAAAATGATTTTCAAAATGCTGTTTATAATGGTTTTACTTCCGTCAGTATCTTTTGCATCCAGCGAAGCCTATCGCATCAATAGCGATCTCAGCATTAATGGCAAGCACGTTACCACTGCAAAACTCATTACCAACGCGGGCCAAGAAGCGATGATCACACAAAAAAGCGAAGATGGCCTTGAGACTTTCATCGCGGTGACTCCGAGCGAAGGCCAGGGCCAAATCAAAGGACGTAAAGCGATCTTGATGAAGTTCGTTGTGGGCGTGATTGAAAATGGCGAGCGTAAAGTTCTAGGCCAGCCGCAAATCATGACGGCCGAAAACAGCAAGGCCGAAGTTTCCGTCGGCCGTCCGGGCGACGAGAAAGATTCGTTCAGCTTAAGCGTTGTTGCGGAGCGAGAGTGAAAAACGCTCCCGTCCGGTTCATATATTAAACCCAAACTAGCCCGTGGTATTTATCAAGCCTTCTTCACGGCCTTTTCCCAACGGTCAAGTCGAAGTTTACGGTCCTTCACCGCCATTTCTACCTTGAAAGCGCGGTCGCTCTTCCAGATTTTTTTGATTTCGTTGGCGTCTTTCCAGAAACCCACGCCCAAACCTGCGAGATATGCGGCACCAATCGCTGTGCTCTCGACGATCTGCGGCCGGACGACCTCTGTTGCCGAGTAGTCGGCCTGCATCTGCATTAACAAATTGTTCGCAGACGCCCCACCATCGACCTTGATGGAACGCAATTTCTTGCCGAGATCCTTTTGCATCGCCGTTAAGATGTCGACGTTCTGCAGAGCCATCGCTTCCAATGTTGCGCGCGCGACGTGGGCCTTCGTCGTTCCGCGAGTCAGGCCGCACAGCACCCCACGCGCCTCCGGATTCCAGTGAGGCGCCCCCAAACCCGTCAGGGCCGGTACGAACTCGACACCTTCGCTGCTTGCCACGGAAGCTGCGAGTTGCTCAACCTCTGAACTGTGCTGGAAGAATTTTAAACCATCGCGCAGCCACTGAACTGCGGCTCCACAGATGAAAGCTCCGCCCTCTACCGCGTAAGTCATTTTTTGATCACGTAACTTCCAAGCGATCGTCGTTAACAAACGTGACTTCGATGCGACTGGTTTGCTGCCCGTGTTGAGCAAAATAAAACTGCCCGTACCGAAGGTGCACTTCACGTCGCCTGCATCAAAACAAGTTTGCCCGAAGAGCGCCGCCTGCTGATCGCCCGCAATTCCCGCAACAGGAATTCCATCCGGAATGGCATCGAGGCCTTTTGTGACGCCAAACTCCCCGCTCGAAGGTCCAATCTCCGGCAACAACGACTCGGGGACTTCAAACAATTTCAATAGCTCATCGTCCCACCAGCCCGTATGAATATTCATCAACATCGTGCGCGAAGCGTTGCTGACATCCGTCTTGTGCGACTCACCGCCGGTCAGACGCCAAAGCAAGAAAGTATCGATCGTGCCCGCAGCGAGTTCGCCCTTGCGCGCACGCTCTTTAGCGCCCGGGACATTTTTCAAAATCCATTGGATCTTCGTCGCCGAGAAATACGGATCGATCACGAGGCCTGTTTTCTTGTTGATGACTTTTTCTTTATTATTACGTTTCAATTTCTCGCAAACGTCCTGAGTCCGACGACATTGCCACACAATTGCGTTATATATGGCCTTTCCAGTCTTGCGATCCCACACAACCACGGTTTCTCTTTGATTCGTTATGCCGATTGCGGCAATCTGATCTCCGCGGATACGAGTCTGCTCCATGGTATTTTTCAGCGTATTGAGCGTTGTCTGCCAAATATCTTCAGGGTCATGCTCGACCCAACCCGGCTGCGGGAATATTTGGCGAAAATCTTCGTTCTGCTGACCGACGAGACCTCCGGCTTGGTTCACAATCGCTGTGCGCGTGCTAGTTGTACCTTGATCAATGGAAATGATATAACGAGACATAGACAAACTCCTGGGCACCAACCATCATGATAAATTTTTTTAGGAAACCCAACGAAAAAGTTTTTAATCTGAGAAATCTCGATCGTGATGTCCTCTTGTTTCGTGTTCTTCCACGTTGGTTGATGGAGCTCGTCCGCAAATATTTCCGCTTGGAAATCGAGGGCCTAGACAACATACCTCGCAAAGGACCTGTGATTATCGCGCCCAACCACTCCGGCTATATGGGGATTGATGCGGCACTTCTTGCACACATTATTGCCCAAAACGCGAAACGCATTCCCCGCATTTTAACCCATCACTTCTGGTTCTTGACGAAAACCACCGCCCTGCCGGCGCAGAAAATGGGTTTTACCGAAGCCACCTATAGCAATGGAGTGGCCGAGCTGAACAAGCATCATGTCATTGTGATTTTCCCTGAAGGTGAAGCCGGCAACTTCAAGCCGACGCAGAAGATGTACGAGCTACAGGAGTTCCGCCGCGGCTTCGTGCGTATGGCTCTAGAAACCGGTGCCCCCATTATTCCGTGTCTTGTGATCGGCGCTGAAGAAAGTCAGATTAATTTAAGCCAATTGAAATTAACGAAATTCCTAAAAGGTCTCGTGATTCCATTGCCACTGAACGTGATTCCACTGCCGGTGAAATGGAAAATTATTTTTCTTGAACCGATTCAGCTGCCGTACGAAAAAAAGGCCGTGAAAGATATGTATCTGATCCGCGATATTTGCGATGAAATCCAAGAAAAAATGCAAACAGCTCTTCACAACGAGCTTCGCAAAAGAAAGTCTTTGTTCTAGTCCCCGTCCATCATGATATCTGTCAAATGGTGAAAGCGAACCGGCACGGATGGGGCTGCCTTCTGAATTTTCTTTGTCGGGGGAATCACTACCCGCGCAACAGGGTCCGCGTGCTGTATCAGCCCGAGCTGGTCCATAATTTCAACTCTACCCGACATCGCAGGAACTTGATCCAAACGATCGTCTGCGAAACTAATGCCTGTAATGAAAAGCGCAATGGCAACTAAGATTACGACCCGCATAAGAAAACCCCCTTTTGAGATCTTCCTGGATAAGACGATTTTCGACGACGAATCCTCTCGTCCCAAAATGACCTGCCAAAAACCGATTCGGATTGAGAATCGCCGCGCCTTTTTCTTGATTTTCAAATGCTTTGCCCGAGGTCAAAACGGCTTTCCACCATTGTTTCATTGACTCAAAAAAGCCCGAACGCAGAACCTCCGGACTGGCTCGGAAAAAAACTCAGCCATCAAGAAAGACAACCAAAGCGTACATCTCCAAGCAAGCAAGAAAAACGGTTTTATGGGTTACCTTGGCCAGTATTGGAAAGCCTACATAAAAGGCCTCCTCAATGGATAGTGACCAAAGAACAGCAACTAGACTTACACCTTAGAATCGATTCGGGTTCAGCACACCCATATCCACGAACGGTGTTTTATTTTCAACTAAATCCGCGACTAACAAACCCGTCCCGGAGCCGCTTTGCAGGCCGAGCATCTGATGCCCCACGGCCAGCACCAGATTATTGATACTATCATGACGGCCAATCAAGGGCACACCGTCCGGCGTGCAGGGGCGAAGTCCCGCCCAGAGTTCTTGCACTTGCAATTCTTCCGGCAGATGCAGGAACTCGCGGGCGCCACGCTTGATGTTTTCAACACGCTTTTGCGTGATGGAAAAATCCTGATCCACTAACTCCAAAGTCCCGGCGATCCGCAAAGTATTTTGGCGAGGTGTGATCGCGATCTTCTTTTCCACAAGCATCATCGGATACTGCGGTTGTTTTTCCAGCTTTGGAACAATCATCGCATAACCTTTGCCACCCAGGATCGGCACACGAAGGCGGAGCATCTTTGCCATGCTCTTCGACCAACTGCCCGTCGCAATGATGACTTGCTTTGCCTGGATGTCGCCCGCGGACGTCAGAACTTTTTCGATCTGACCGTTATTCAAAACCATATTGTAAAGCTCGGCGTTCTCTATAATCTCGCCACCGTGGCCGCGGATTTCCTTCGCCATGGCTTGCACAACCAAGTATGGCTCAGCCATCGCCTCGTGCGAAAAGTACACGCCCCCCAAGAGCGGTGACTTCAAGGCCGGTTCCATCGCCTGGATGTCATCGCTGTTTAAAACTTTTCCAGGCACGTCGAGATTTTTCACATAATTGAGCTCTTCAACCGCCGACGCCACGCCGGCCTCCGTGCGGCTGACCATCAAAAGACCTTTTTGCTCAAAGCGGATCTCAGGATACTTCTGTCCGAGCTTTTCATATTCTTCAAGACTTTTCTGAGACAATGCGACTAAACACTCAACCGCGCGACGGGCTTGCTTCTCATTCATGGCTTTGAGAAAGCTCATCATCCACGAGGCCAAGTCCCAAGAGAACGAAGGCTTGATGTACAGCGGGCTTTGCGGGTCCATCAGCCACTTCATGGATTTTAACAGCATGCCTGGCATCGGCAGAGGCATCGCAAAACATGGAGTCATCCAACCCGCGTTTCCGTAGGAACAACCTTTTCCCACCGTGCCCTTGTCGATCACACAAACCTTGGCGCCACGACGAGAAAGTTCCGCACCAATAGAGCTGCCAATGATGCCGGCACCGACAATCAAGATATCCGCTTGTTTTATTTGCATGACCCTATTTGATGAATTTTTCGGACGAAAAACAAGAACTAAAAGACGGAGGACATAAGGCCGCAAAAAGAAGGACGTAAGCCAGTGCTTTTGTCGTCAGTATCTAAAGAGGCCTATCTTAATATTATTTATCGGGAAGATCGCTGCCGATCTCCTTCAGAATGTCATCCCACTTCTTGATGAGAACTCCCGGAGCATCGGGATCCCGGCGCACGAGTTCTTTCGTGATCAGCGCCGCCACCGCCACGGCGATGACGAGGAGTAAAACGTACTCCACCACCACTTGACCGCGTCTATTTGCCCGGGATTTTGTTTTCATTGAATTAAGCTTCGTGCTGAAGCTCAGGGACCGCTTTGAGAGAAGGTTTCCAATTCTGAATCGCTAGACCAATGGTTTCAACCAAAAGATCGAGATGGTTATCTTCCAAGGGGCCACGAAGGCCAACAACCACATCTTCATTCCACTTCTCAAGAGCCAGCGGATGATTCGTTTGATTTTGACTTTCAAATGACAGCAGAAAACTTTCTTCAGATGGATAAACCATCACAAGGATGTTCGCGCCGGTTGCTTTAGAGATCTCTTTAGCGCGCACCACTTCGTTATTAAGCTTTTGCTGGATCATGAAGTAGATCTTCAAGGCTAAAGACTCTTGGAATTGAGCGAAATAGATGCGAATCGGTCCGTCGAAGATGGCTGAATTGAAAGCCGGGTTAAAAAACTTCGACTGCATCAAAGTAGAATAAGACGACTTCATGATTATTTTTCCCCTCTAGAAATATCTTTCAATTTCTAAGACTAGGAATACTTGGTTCCCTTTTTCAAACTTTTTTTAAGAATCTTAAATTTTTAAGATTCGTCGCGTTATTTAGTTCTGTTAAGAATTCTAAAAAATCTTGTTTCCGCTCTGATAGACCAAGGTCGGGGAACGCTCACCAATGGAGTAAAACAACTGCCGCCAGTCAGCATCAATGCACATAAAATCAGCACTCTTGCCAAGCTCCAAGGAACCGATCTCAGATTGCAGATTGAGCGCATAAGCACCGCCCACCGTGTAAGCCGCGATCACTTCAGGCAAGGTCATCTTCATTTCTAAGCGCGCCAGAAGCCCTACAAGGTTCACATCCTGCGTAGGAGAAGTCCCCGGGTTGAAGTCCGTCGCCAGAGCCACACGTGCGCCGCCATCAATCAATTCGCGGGCCGGTGGATATTTACACTTCATATATAAGTCCGCCGCCGGCAACAGCACACAAGTCACTTGTGACTTAGCAAGTTTTTGTATCTGCGTGCTCCCTATCTGAATCAAGTGATCACCCGACAAAGCTCCCAACTCAACTCCCAGATCAGCCCCGCCACTGAGAGTGAGCTGATCTGCATGCATCAGAACCTCAAAACCTAACGCTTGAGCGGCCTTTAAGAACTCGCGGGAATCGTCTTTGTCAAAGAAACCATTTTCGACATAGATGTCGACACGCTTTGAAAGCTTTTGCCGTTTCACCTGAGGCAGAACTTTTTCTTTTAAGAAATCAAGGTAGGCCTTGTAAGTGTCAAACTCCGGTGGTTTGGCGTGCGCCCCCAAGAATGTCGTCACTATGCGCGGACCTTCGAGAGACTGCGCCACCTTTAAAACTTTCAATTCGTTTTTTTCATCCAGTGCATAGCCCGATTTAACTTCAAGGGTTGTGACACCTTGGCAAGAAAACGCATCCGCGCGCTTCTGTGCCAGCGCCTTCATCTGTGCAGCTGGCATCGCGCGGGTTTGCTGCATCGTCGAAAGGATGCCGCCGCCTTTTTTGGCGATCTCCTGATAGCTCACACCACTATTACGGAGCTCAAACTCGGCCGCACGGCTGCCTGCAAAAACCAGGTGCGTGTGACACTCGACCAGGCCCGGTAAAACCGTCATGCCTTTTGCGGAAACTTCTTTCAGTTTCTTCTTTGCCAACTCTTTAGGAATTTTCTTGTGCGGGCCGATCCACGCGATACGGCCCTTTTCAATAAACATCGCTTGCTGTTGCACAATCCCCAGATCGGACTCGGCCACCTTACGGCCTTCTTTTTCCATCGCCGGGGCAAGAGTTAATAGCTCGCTGATATTGGTCACAAGTAAATTTGCCATAGGTTTTTTGTAGCCCCGTGGCAAAATCCTGGCAACCCTTAAATCTCAAAATCCCGCGCGTCTGTCAGTTTGCTGGCAAAGCCTAAGTCCACAGAGGGCTCCCGGTTTACAGGAGCCCTCTCTTCGGCTTCGCTCGGTGCACCCTCTTTTTCTTTTTCAACAAGCGCATGGCGCGGGAAAACCAAGACTGGGCACGGCGCCGCGCGCACAATGTTTCGGGCAATACTTCCAAGAAGCGCCACCTTCATCGGCCCGCTTTGCCCTTCCATGATAATCAGATCAGAACCTGTTATCGTCGCTCGACGGCAAATCAGATCGTCGACCGGTTCGCCGACGGTCTCGATGAAAGCTTCACACGACACACCTTCGGACTTCGCCCAATCAGCCCAGTTCTCAGCCCGCTTGATTTGATGATCGGCCTGAATGCGCAGGAAATCCTCGAGAGAAACCATTTCCCCTTCCACGCCGTAAAGCGAAGGGTAGTACCCCGAATCCATCACGAGTCGCGCCGGCATCGGCACGGCGTGATAGATACTCACCGAGGCGTTCATCTGTTTTGCAGCGGACACGGTTCTGCGGAAAACTTCGCGCGCGTAATCGCCGAACTCTGTCGGGAAAAGAATTTTACTAAATTGCGGCTCCATTTTAAGGCCCGCGCCAATGACAAGGACCGGCACTGCGGAGTGGACCAGCAGCGTTTCAGCAAAGCTGCCCAGAAAAAAACGATCCAGCCCCTTTCGTCCATGGCTGCTGACAATAATCATATCGGCATGTTGTTTGTTGGCGTAATCAAGCAGCGTTTCCACCGATGCCGAGGTCGACGCCAAAGGTTCCACCAGAATCTTCGGAGTCAGAATGTGTGGAAAGCCGGTTGTTAGCAGAACCTCTTCAAGATGCGCGCGCAGATTTTGTTGAAAATCGCGCATCCATTCCGTGCTGTAGTCCACGGGCCAGTTCATTTCTGTTGAGCCCAACACGAACACCGGTTCGATTTGCGCATAAGTCTTGTTCTGGAAGACCCCCAGGACCCTTGCTGCTTTCTCCTGAAGGTCTTCTTTTTCTTCAAAAGCATCAATGGACCAAATAATTTTCTTCATTTTAAATCGATCGTTCAGCATAAGCCTCTCCACTGTTAGTTAATTTTAATTTCTTGAAAATCCGTGAGATGCAGTTTTGGCAGCAGTATCCATAGGACGCCGTCATCAAAATGAGCTGTAATTTTATTGGTATCGATATTGCCAGGAATGCTGAAGCTTCTCAGAAACTTCCCATGGGCGCGCTCGTAGTAACTTTCATTGTCCGCATGGGTGGCACGGCGACGTTCGCCAGAGACTCGCAAGTCGTGAGCATTCAAATCGATGCGGATCTCGTGGCTTTTCAAGCCGGGAACATCCACTGTGATTAGAAACATCGTTTCTGACTCTTCGACATCGATATCCGGGATAAAAACACTCAGAGCTTCATCTTCAGGCCCAGCAATTTCTCGCTGGTGGTCGAAGTATGCGTTTTCAAAGCGATTAAAAAACTCATCAAAGCGCGTAAGGATTTTGTGGCTGCCCGAACTGCCACGTCCGGAGCGAATCGTGGGCACATATCTCATAAGACCCCCCATGCAAAAGCAAAGCTTTTAACACTGTCATTCTACGGGTGGCTTATGACTAAGAGTGGGAGGAGATAAGAAGATATTGCGAAAAAAAACACGGCCCTGACGAAACAACATACAACTTCAACATCCGTATACCACTGAAACCGTATCCAACTTCCGCTTGAACATCTGCTCTGCTGACAGGGCCGTAACCTAAAACAACACCAAAAAGACAGTCCCAGTATGCCTGTCTCTTCCGAATGAAACCAGTGAAAAAACACAACGCGAACGTTACTCTAATTCATGTTAAGAAACTTTGTTATCGAACGAAATGCGTTGATGTGATTGTGACAAATAGGAGACGATCTGAAACTGCCCCCTTACGCTGTTGATGGCAAAGGGGTTGCAGGAGTCCGCACGACGGTGGTGAAGTTCGGAAGCTTTGTCAGAAGGCCTTTTCTTTAACCACACTGTCTCGTTGTTATAAACAAAAGAAAAGACACCTTAATCCGCAAATATACCTCCAACTCGTAGAAGGACCTTCTTCCTCAATTAAACCATGTCTACATGCAAACCCTTATCCGGCCCGCGTTTCTGTGAGTGCTTGGTGATAATGTGTCGATGTGAAATCAAGGCTTTGGTGGAGAATACAGAGTTTTTTATTGCCGCAAAGTCACTGCAAACAGACATCCTGTCTGTTGAGGGCTCTCCCCTCAAACTCCCGCTACTCCTGATGCCTCCCGCATCAGGAGTTCCAGGCACTATTCAGGAGTTCCAGGCACTATTCAGGAGTTCCAGGCACTATTCAGGAGCTCCAGGCTCTGTTCAGGAGTTCTAGGCTTAATTGGGATAATAAAGACGGACCCGGATGGTCCGTCTTTTCCCGGGGAATGGGGGCGGA
>JBDHWW010000044.1:0-22468 GCA_039810425.1 Pseudobdellovibrionaceae bacterium
CCTTTGCCTTTACCAGTTGATTTAGTCAGTGCGGTGAGTGAGTGTCCTTCGCGAAGGCCTTCGACGATTTTTCGGTCCACTGTGATTCTCTCCAAGTCCTTTTTTCTGAGTTTCCGCATGCGTATTCCTTGCTGTAGTCTGGTTGTTAAACCAGCAGCTTAGCGCATGGGATCAGATGGAGAAAATGTGCTGAAAACGTAAGCAATTGCCCGGTCAAATTAGGTGGGATTTACTTCCCCCAAAGCCGGTCCACTTACGTGGGATTTGCCCCCCTTGAAACCGGTCAAACTACGTGGGATTGGACACTCCGGCCATGTCAGTACTTAAAAATCTAAATGTCTTCCATCTTGCTTCGCTTATCTGTATTGGCGCTTTTGCGCTTTTAAAACTGGCTGATACTCTCAGTATCGGCATGGTGATTTTGACCGGCCTATTATTCGCGGTCGCAGTTTTAACCTCGATCCATCACGCTGAAAGTATCGCTGAAAAATTCGGCCCCGCTTTAGGAACCTTGATCCTTGCAATCGCAGTCACAGTCATCGAAGTGGGCCTTATCGTAAACATGATGGCGACAGCCGCGTCGGGTGGGGCTGAAATCGCCCGCGACACGGTTTTCTCGGCAGTGATCGTCGTCACCAACGGCATTACCGGATTTTGCTTTCTTCTCGGGGGACTTCGTTACAAAGAACTCGGCTTCCGCGTCGAGGGAACAAGTTCTCTTCTTGCCGTGCTAGCGACACTCGTAACGATCAGCTTGGTACTTCCGAACTTCACAACCACAACACCGGCAGCAACCTACTCCAGCGCCCAGCTTGTTTTCGTTTCAATCGTGTCGGTGATTTTATATGCGGCTCTCTTGATTGCGCAGACGGTGACTCATAAAGACTACTTCGCAGAATCAGATACACAGAAAGAAATCATCCACACCGAACAGCCTTCGGGAATCATGACCTTGTTAAACGCAATCTGCCTGATCATCAGCTTGATGGCGGTGATTGGTCTGGCAAAAACACTGAGCCCGTCTATCGAAAGCGGCCTCGTCGCCGTGGGCGCACCGAGATCCACACTCGGTATTATCTTGGCATTGTTAGTCTTGTTACCGGAAGCAGGCTCTGCCCTGAAGGCGGCACGTGCGAACCAACTGCAGACAAGTTTGAACCTAGCTCTCGGCTCAGGCGCAGCCAGTGTGGCTTTGACGATTCCAGTGATCGCCTTCTACTCTATCTTCGCAGAAAAACAGGTAGCCCTCGGCCTCGACGCCAAAGGCATGGCCTTCCTCGCACTTACATTCATAGTAAGCGGCCTTACCCTCGGCACAGGAAAGACAGCAGCACTAAAGGGCATCGTGCATCTAGTGATCCTCTTCTCGTATATCTCGCTAACGTTCATGCCGTAGGATTAAGCATTTTCCGTTGAGGAGAAGTTGAGAAACCTAGACCTTCGTCTAAATTATGTAAGCTCCTGGAAAACCTGATTTGTAAATCGAATGCTCCCATAAAAACAATAACATGTTTTTATAAATAATGAGTATTTATGAAGTTAGTTTGTTTAACGACGATGTTATTGGCGGCCTCAATCTCTTGGGCGAAAGGCGTCGAGCCCAAAAAACTCGATCGTAAAGATTGGTCCCAGTGGCCGAGTTGCAGCGACACTAGTTGGAACAACATGGTTGCCAACTATAAACTAACTTGTCCCAATCTTGGACTGGATACAAAATGGTGGGGTCGAATACTTTTGTCAGCAGACTTTGAAGTCAGTGCTTTTTTTATTGGCTGGCCCACTTCCTTAGTTTCTCAAAAGAGTCCTTTTCATTATAAGTAAGATCTTTCCAGCTTCTGCCTGTAAGTTGCGGATAAGATTCCACGACAGCCTGAACGATTCGTTGTTTTGCGATCAGACTGATATTCATGCCGTCGATGACGGATTCTAATTTTTGCAGATTCAAAATTTCACGCAAGCCAGATAGCTGACTGACGTTAGATTTTGTTATTTGCATTTGCGCCAGCGCTCGATCTATTTGATCTTTATTACCCTGTAGCATGGAGTAGTTTAGATTTATATTCGTGCAGAACCGCACAAAATAAAAAAGGCCCCGAGTTTCCTCAGAGCCTTTTTGAACTACGAAAAGCTTTTCTAAAATGATTGGATTCTAGTTGTTCAAGCTTGGGTTGCTGGAAGGAAGATTTGGAGTTTCCTCTTCGTTCTGAGCACCAGGAAGAACAGTTGCCTTTTCAGCAGCTGCTTTCGCAGTTGTATCTGGATTGTAACGAGTCGCTGCATTAGCAACGCGGTTCTCAAGATTTTGTTTCACGTCGTCAGCAGAAACGCGCTCAACATTTGCAATGTTAGCTGCTTGCTTAGTCATGTAGTCTTGAGGGAACGCACCCAATTTAGCGAGGTAGTTAGAAATGCTACCGTTGCCGTTTTGGATGATTTCGCGAAGTGTGAAAAGAGGAGCGTATTGAGATGCTTTCTTTTCAGCTTCGAAAATGATTTGAGTCAATGTTGCAGCAGTAATGTCGTTTTTAGACTTGTTGTCGATAACCATTACTTCTTCGTTTGTACGAATCATTTTAGCGATATCGTCCAAAGTCACGTAGCAAGATTGCTGAGTATCATAGAGCTTTCGGTTTTGATAGCGCTTGATAATTTTGACTTTTGAGTTTTGTTTAGAAGTCAGTGTTTCGTTTTGGTTGATCAAAGTGCCTCCCATTGGAAAGTCTACTTGGTTTTTGAATTTACTCTTTCAGGACCTGCCTTAGTATTTGGCAAAAATCCCGACCCCTTTTAGTTTCCTGCTGCATCAAAAATCTACAGGAACTTGTTTTACTCAGCACTCTGTTGACTCATAAAGCGGCAGTTGGCGGCAACCTAACCCCACCGCCACCCCTTGTCAAGGGGTCGTAATCTCAAATAAAAAAACGCCATGCGACATAAAGTTTGACAATTAAACAGGCATTTTCGGTGAATGGAAAAAATTTATTTGGGTAAGGATTAAAGGCCTAAAGTTTAGTTTTTGACTAGCCGAAACGCTAGTTATCACAAACTCTTTGCGAGCCGGTAATTTAATGAAAAATCAATTAAATCATGGACTTATATATAAGAACATTGTCTTTATGTCGAGTCTTGTGGGCCTCCTCGGTTTTATGGCGGTTCCCAGTTGGACAAGGCAAAGGGAAGAAGACCGGGTCGTGAGCGCTAGGCGCCATGCCGAAGTCCTCGGGTACCAAATATTTGAAATTTATCGCGAGGCAGCAAGAAATTCACATCCAGAAAGTACAAACTCTCGCGCTCCAGCTTCCGTAGGCACTTCAGAGGGCGAGGTGCTGAATTTTCATGATGCAGGCAGTATCGGCAATGATCCCTGGGGCCAGCCGTATCGTTACAAGATTCTCAGTGCGAGCACGACCAATACTGGGGAGCCAATGAAAGTTCAGATTTGGTCGGCAGGGCCTAACAAGATCTTTGAAACCGACGACAAGCCTGGCGCGGCTGCAGCAACCTATACGGGAGATGACGTTGGCGTGGTGCTCTCGGTGAACCACATCCTAGACACCAAGCCAGCAGAGCTATAGGACCTAAGTCGCAATTAATCTGATCTGACTATAAATTCAGCAATTTCGTTTAAGCACCGCTCTGGAGGCTCCGAAAAGTCATATGACTAAGGAGTTTTCATGCTTCACCGCTCAACACAGTCCGCGCTTATAGTGACAGCCTTGCTTACGCTACTCTCTGCCTGCGCAACAACGCCGGATTCAGATAAAGCTCAGTACTATGATGCGGCTTTCAACGATAAGAATCGTGCGCCGGCGGCTTTCACTCCGCAGCTTCTCACGGGTGGTGAGGGAACAACGACCGTGTTGGATCCTCTTTATCTCCGCACGCAAGCGGACTATTACTTCGCGATGGGTGAGTCTTACAGCCTTGATGGCAACCACAGTAAAGCGATTGACGCTTTCAAGATGACTTTGCTCTACGATCAAGATTCGGCAATGGTCAACATCCGCTTGGCGACGGAGTACTTTAAAACGGCTCAGTTCACAGAAGCTTTGACCCAGGCGGAAGAAGCGATTCGCAAAGATCCAAAAAACACTGACGGTCGTTTGCTCTTGGGTGGTTTGTATCTTTCTTTGAAACTCTTCCCGAAAGCAATTGCCCAGTACGAGTTTGTTTTGAAGACTCAACCGAACAACATTGAAGCGCCAGTGTACTTGGGTGCTGCTTATACCGAGCTTAAACAGTACGACAAGGCAGTAAAGTTCTTCGAGGCTTTGTTGAAGAATGAAGACTATGCAACTCCGCACTTGGCTTGGTACTATATTGGACGTGTTCGTGCCGACCAAAAGGGTGAGAGTTTCCAAAAGGCGGCGATCAAAGCCTATCAAAAAGCGATTGAGTTGAAGCCGGACTTCTTGGATGCTTATCAAGCGATTGCGTCTTACTACATCCAAAAAGGTCAAGAAGGCCAAGCGTTGGCCCTCTATAAGAAATATCAGAAGGAACAGGGTCCCAGCGCAAAAGTGGCCGAGATCCTCGCACAAATGTACGTTGAAAATGAACAGTACGATCTGGCTTACGAGCAATATCAAATTCTTGAAGGTAGCTCTGAGGACACCCTCAACATCAAACTTAAAATGGCTTTGATTTTGATTGAAAGAAAAGACTTCGCGAAAGCCGCTGCGAAATTGGAAGACATCCTCCGCGATGCTCCCGAGTCGGACAAAATCCGTTTCTACTTGGCCGCGGTTTACGAAGAGACCAAAGAGTTCGACAAGGCCGTTGCGCAGTTTAAGAAAATCCCGGCTGCCAGCCAGTTCTATGGCGAAGCAATGGTTCACACGGCTTACATCATGAAGAACAAAGGCCGCGTCAATGAAGCGATTGACGTGGTGGAAGGCGCCTTGAAAGAACGTAAAGACCAAGCTCAGCTCTATGCGATGTACGCTTCATTGCTTGATGAGCGCGGTGATTACAATAAAGCATTGAATATGCTGACGGACGCGGTCGAGAAGTTCCCCGAGAGTGCACAGTTACGATTTTACTATGGCACTCTTTATGATCGCACCGGTAAAAAAGACCGTGTGATCACGGAAATGAAAAAGGTGTTGGAGCTGGACCCGAAGCATGTTCAAGCAATGAACTACTTGGCGTTCACTTGGGCAGAAGGCAACACGAACCTTCCGGAAGCGGAAAAGATGGCTCGTAATGCTCTCGTGATTGAACCAAAAGACGGGTACATCATGGATACCCTTGGCTGGATCTTGTATAAACAGGGTCGTTTTAACGAGGCTGTGAAAGTTTTGGAGGCCGCTTTTAAAAATCAATCGTCAGTGAGCATTATCGCCGAACACTTGGGCGATGCGTACTATAAGCACCAAATGATTGAGAAAGCGAAAAAAATGTACATCAAGGCCGCAGACCTTGAATCTGATTCAAAAAAGCTTGAAGGCATCCGCGCAAAGATCACGGCAATTGAAAAACAACAAATTCCTACTGAACTGCGCATGCCGGCATCCGCGGGAACTGACCGCTAAGAACATTATTCCTTGTCAAATCTGAAAGCGCTTCATTATCCTTGAGATCATGAAGCGTTTATTTTTTTTATTGCCGTTGATAGGTCTTTTCATTTCATGCACCACGGTTCCTAAAGCGCCATCGGTTGCGCCGGGCAGTGTGAAGCAAGCCCAATGGGATACCAAAGCTGTCATTCGAGATACCAAAGCCAACAAATCTCACTCTGTGGATATTGAAATTGCCGGAGACTATCCAGCAAGACTCCGCATGGATGTGAAAGCATTTATGGGAACGTCCGTCGCAAGCTTGGCTCTGAACAATGATGATATTCGCTACGTGATCTATCCCCAGAAAAAATTCTTTGAAGGAAAGGCGAATGAAGGTTCGTTCATGCCTTTGATGAATGTCCCTCTTCACCCGCGGAATTTCATGAGCATTGCTTATGACCTCCCCATGAGAGGATCCGGCTGGGAGTGCAAAAAGGACCCGGCGGGTTTACCGAGTGAGTGTGACCAGGCTTCGAAGGGCGTCAAAGTCCAATGGACTGACCGAACCCCTGAGGGGCAGAAGAAAGTACTCATCAGTGGGCCCACCTTCGAGATGAGATGGCTCTTTAAGCCTCCCCAGACTGAGGTCCAGTTCAAGGATGAAACGTTCTCTCTTGAGCCTCTGCCTGAGTTCAAAACAATACAGCTCAAATAAACATAAGAGTTAATACTTAAAAATTTATTAAAGAGTTTCTAACCATCTTAGATTGAGATAGCATCTATATATAGAGGGGCCTCATTGCCTCTCTATTTTGAGCCACTAGACCGTGGAGCAACTCTTCACAAGGAGTGTACTATGGCCTCACCTTTAGACCTGAAGCAAATCGTTACAAATTGGCAGAACTCCGGCGAGCGCGTGAATGCCCACTGGTCAGGAAGTTTCGACGATTATTTGGCGCTTGTAAAAAAGAACCCAAAAGTTACCCGCAATGCCTATCAGCGTCTCTATGACATGATTATGGAGGCCGGTACGGAAGACTACGTTGACTTCAAAAAACAAGTCACGCGGTACAAGTTTTTTGATGATGCCGCCAACAACGGTAAAGACGCTGTTTTCGGATTAGATGTGGCCTTGATGAAACTTGTGAATGTATTAAGGGCGGCTTCTCTCGGTTACGGCACGGAAAAGCGCGTGATCCTTTTGCACGGTCCGGTAGGAAGCGCGAAATCTACGATCTGCCGGATGATCAAAAAGGGTCTTGAGGCATATTCAAAAACAGACTCCGGTCCACTTTATACCTTTGAGTGGGTGGATGAAGAGGGCAAGCTGGACGGTCTCCTCGGTAAAGGCGTTAAGGCCTTCCAAAGCCCGATGCATGAAGAGCCTTTGCTTTTGATTCCTGACGAACTTCGTCCAAAAATTTGTGAAGAACTCAATCGCGGTCAAGAAGGCACATTCCGTGTTCACATTGACGGCGAGCTCAGTCCACCAAGCCGCTTTATTTTCCGTGCTTTGATGGATCGCTATCATGGCGATTTGATGAAAGTACTCTCTCACGTACGCGTGAAGCGGATGTTCTTGTCGGAGGCCGATCGTATTGGTATCGGCACGTTCCAGCCGAAAGATGAAAAGAATCAAGACTCGACGGAGTTAACGGGCGACATCAATTACCGGAAGATTGCTGAGTATGGTTCGGATTCAGATCCACGCGCTTTCAACTTCGATGGTGAGTTCAACGTTGCCAATCGCGGGATCATCGAGTTCGTCGAGGTTTTGAAGCTCGACGTGGCGTTCTTGTATGACCTTTTGGGCGCATCCCAAGAGCACAGGGTAAAACCTAAGAAGTTTGCGCAAACTCATATTGATGAGGTGATCATCGGTCATACGAATGAGCCTGAGTATCGTCGTCTTCAAGACAATGAGTTCATGGAAGCCCTTCGTGACCGTACCGTGAAAATCGATATTCCGTACATCACTCGTTGGAAAGAAGAAGTGAACATCTATAAGAAGGATTTCAACTCTCAGAAACTGAGAGGTATTAGTATTGCGCCGCATACGATTGAAATGGCGGCGATGTGGGCTATCCTGACCCGTTTAGAAAAACCGAAGAAGGCCAACCTGACGAGATTGCAAAAATTGAAACTCTATAACGGTAAGACCTTGCCGAATTATACTGAGGATAATGTCAAAGAACTCCGTAAAGAGACTTTGCGCGAAGGTCTCGAGGGTATTTCCCCTCGTTATATCCAAGACAAGCTTTCGAATGCTCTGGTGGCGGCTCAGCAGAATAACAAGGGTTCCGTGAATCCGTTCATGGTGCTCAACGAACTCGAGTCGGGCCTTAAAAACCACTCACTGCTTTCCAATGAAGAGCTGAAAGCGGATTACCGCGAACTCTTGGGTGTGGTGAAGCAGGAATACGAAGAGATTATAAAAGCGGAAGTACAAAGAGCAATCAGCGCCGACGAAAGCGCTTTGCAACGCCTTTGTGCAAACTACATCGATAACGTAAAGGCATATACCCAGAAGGAAAAAGTCCGTAACCAGTTTACTGGTCAGGATGACGAGCCGGATGAGCGCCTGATGCGTTCGATCGAAGAGAAGATTGAGATTCCGGAGTCTCGTAAAGACGATTTCCGTCGCGAGATCATGAATTACATCGGTGCCTTGGCGATCGAAGGCAAGAAATTCAATTACAAAATGAATGAGCGCCTGCATAAGGCTTTGGAGCTAAAGCTTTTTGAAGATCAAAAAGACAGCATCAAGCTCACGTCATTGGTTTCTTCGGTCACAGATAAGGATACGCAAGAGAAAATTGATATCGTGAAAACTCGTTTGATTAAAGACTTTGGGTACGATGATGTTTCCGCAACTGATGTGCTCCATTACGTGGCGAGTATTTTTGCCCGTGGAGACGTCAAAAACAAGTAGTGTGAAATAATGTCTATTAAAGAAGACCACAACAGGTTTAAGGATATCGTTAAGGGAAAGGTGAAAGAGGACTTTAAAAAGTACGTCACCCAAGGGGAGATGATTGGCAAAAGAGAGAATGAATTTGTCAAAATCCCACTTCCACACATCGAGATTCCGAATTTCCGTTATGGTCCCAAACAGCAAGGTGGCGTCGGGCAAGGACAGGGCCAACCCGGTGAAGGGGTTGGCGAACCTGGAGATGGCCAAGGCCAAGCCGGAGAAAATCCCGGCGAGCACTTGCTGGAAGTAGAACTCAGCATGGACGAGTTGGCTGATATTCTTGGCGAGAAGCTCGAGCTTCCGCGCATTCAACCCAAAGGCAATAAGAATATCGAGATGGAAAAAACCCGTTACTCGGGAATGGCTCCTGTCGGTCCAGAAGGTTTGCGCAACTTTAAATCTTCGTACAAAAAAGCATTGAAACGCTACGTGAGCTCGGGAATTTACAATCCAGAAGATCCTGTGATTGTGCCTATCCGGCGCGACTTCCAATATCGCTCGTTCAAAAAGGTCACGAAGCCGATGGCCAAAGCCGTTGTCATCTATATGATGGACGTTTCGGGTTCTATGGGTGACGAGCAAAAAGAAATCGTTCGCCTTGAAAGCTTTTGGATCAACACTTGGTTGAAGAAGCATTATAAGGGACTTGAGACCAGGTTTATCATCCACGATGCGGCTGCAAAAGAAGTGGATGAAGACACTTTCTTCCGTACCAGTGAATCGGGTGGTACTTTGATTAGCTCCGCGTACAAGCTTTGCCAGCAGATTATAGAAACCGATTATCCAGTGAATGAATGGAACATTTACCCATTTCACTTCTCGGACGGGGACAATTGGAGTGGTGAAGACACGCGTCTTTGCACCCGTTTGTTAAAAGAGTTCTTCCTGCCGAAAACCAACGTGTTCTGCTATGGGCAAGTTGAAAGTAAGTACGGCAGTGGTCAGTTCCTGAAAGATCTGCAGAAAGAGTTTGGTTCGGATGAACGTATCATCTGTAGCCAGATTGAAAACCGGGATAAAATCCTCGATTCAATTAAGGACTTTTTAGGGAAAGGCAAGTAAGCCATGGCAAATCTGACTCCCGAACTAGAGCGTGAACGACTGAAAATCTGTAAAATCGCAAAAGATGCAGGCCTCGATTGTTTCGAAACTATTTTTGAGTTGATTACTTATGACCAAATCAATCAGTTCGCGGCTTATGGCGGTTTTCCAGTAAGATATCCACATTGGAAATTCGGGATGGAGTACGAACATCTTTCGAAATCCTATGAGTATGGCCTTTCTAAAATCTATGAAATGGTGATTAACACGGATCCTTGCTATGCCTATCTGATGGAAGGCAATGCGATGATGGACCAGAAGCTCGTGATGGCCCATGTGTACGGCCATTGCGATTTCTTTAAGAATAATATTTGGTTTTCAAAAACAAACAGAAAAATGATGGACCAAATGGCGAATCATGCGACGCGCATCCGTCGCTATGTGGACCGCTATGGTACCGAGACCGTTGAAAGCTTCATTGACCTTTGTTTGAGCATCGAGAACTTGATTGACCGTTTTAGCCCTTATGTGGACAAGTCAATTGTACCGAAGGCGCCAGAAGCGGGTCCTCAAGATTCTGATTTTTTACTGAAGGTAAACCGTCCTTATATGCGCGACTATATTAATCCACCGGATTTTGTGGCAGAGCAGAAACGCAAGATGGCGGAGCTTTCGCAAAGATCTGCGAAGTTTCCACCAGAACCTGAAAAGGATATTCTTCGGTTTTTGATTCACTATGCCCCATTGGCAGATTGGCAACAGGATATTTTGTCGATTATCCGCGATGAGGCGTATTACTTTTCGCCTCAGGGCATGACGAAAACGATGAATGAGGGCTGGGCATCTTATTGGCATTCGAAGTTGATGACGACGAAGATCCTTGATGACTCTGAAATTATCGATTTTGCGGATCATCACAGCGGTACGATGGCGATGGCTCCGAATGGATACAATCCTTACAAAGTGGGGATTGAACTGATACGTGATATCGAAGAGCGTTGGAACAAAGGGCAATTCGGTCGCGAGTGGGAGCAATGCGACGACATTCGTGAGCGTAAACACTGGGACAAGAAGCTAGGTCTTGGTCGTGATAAGATCTTTGAGGTCCGTAAGGTCTATAACGATGTGACGTTCATCGATGAGTTTTTGACCGAGGACTTCTGTGTTCGAAATAAGTTATTCGTGTACAAGTTTAATAAGAAAACGAATAAGTTCGAAGTGGATACACGCGACTTTAAGGCGATTAAGCACCAGTTGCTGTTTCACATGACGAACTTCGGTCAACCGATTATCCGTATCGAAGATGCGAACTTCGAAAACCGTGGCGAGTTATTGCTGACTCACTTGCATGAAGGCATCGACATGCAACCGGACTATATGACCGAGGCTCTTAAAAATATTTTTAAGTTGTGGACTCGTCCCGTAAACCTTGCAACTGCAATGGATGGCGAAGCGCAACTTTTTAGGTTTGATGGAAAAGAGTTTAAGAACTATAAGTTAAACCAAGGACCTAGTCCGAATCCATCAAACACAGAGAACGGCGAGTGAATCAAAAGAATACCAAGTTAGTTTACTCCACGGATCCCAAAGACCAGATGTGCCCAAAATGTAAAGAGTATGCTTCTGAGTGCACCTGCGTTAAACAAGAAGCAGTTCAATCCAGAAATTTTGTCGCTGTATTCCGCCTGGAAAAGAACGCGCGCGGCGGCAAGGTAGTGACTGTGATCGATGCATTGCCTAAAATTGAAATCTACCTGAAGGATCTTTGTAAGGAATTGAAAACAAAGTGCGGCGTCGGGGGAACCTACTCGACTTCAGGCAAAGAAGGCCTTATCGAGATCCAGGGAGATAAACGCGAGCAAATAAAAAAGATATTTGATCGAAAGGGCATAAAATACAAAGGTATGTAGGGTACTTAGCCTGTAAAAAACTTTTGTTCTGGATGTGAATAATACTAGCCTTGTCAAAATTATGCGTGTTCGCCAGCATAATCAATGCAAGGGGAAAATGAAGTGGCTCAAATGAATAGAAAAATCTTAATCGTCGACGACTACGAAGAAAGTTGTAAATTGCTCTCAGAAATCCTGAGCTCTACTTATGAATGCTACTACACCTCGGACAGTACAAAGGCGTTTCCGTTAGTAGTGGAAAAGAAGCCTGACTTGATTTTGCTCGACTATAAAATGCCTGGTTTGATGGGTATTGATATTTGCAAGATGATTCGTGAAAACGAGGCGACGAAGAACACACCAATTATTTTTGTGTCTGGTGCGGCCACAATCGACGAAAAAATTCGTGCGTTTGAGCAAGGCGCGGACGACTTCATTTCAAAGCCCTTTCACGTAAAAGAGCTGATTTTACGGATCAAAGCTCGTTTGTCCGAGAAGGATCAGGACTTGGGTGCCGAACTTCAGGCCGCGAACTTGAGAATGAACCTTCTTTCGCGCCAAGTATTCGTAGGCGGCGAAGAAGTTCAACTGACGCCAAAGCAATTCGATATCTTAAAGATGCTCGTGTCTAACAAGAACAATCTTGTGACTCGTGAAAAATGCTTGGACGAAATCTGGGGTGACACGGAAGTGACTTCACGTAACGTGGATTCACAAATCAACTACCTCAAACGTAAGATCAATAAATTCCAAGGTAAGATTCTCGCGGTACCGAGCTTAGGTTACCGTCTTGAAGTACAGGATTGAACAACGAGCCACCGGTTCTCGCAACAAGGAAGGATTGAAAAGGCGGTATGCTCCCAAAGTTCCGCCTAAAAAACAAACCCACGCCCAGTAAAAGATATGGGTCATAGCAAGGGTGATGATAGACCCGGACTTTTACTAGTATGATTCTTTAGTGAAGACTCTATCTGGAGTTTGGATCGTCGATTTCGAAACTTCAAAATAGATGCGACCGATTTCGCGACCGTCCGTGGTCTCGACACTCACGCGGCTCTCGCCCTCGGCATAGTTTTGCTTGATTGCGAAGCCGCGGAAGCCGTTGGCACGGCCACCGCTAATCTTCATTGGAATGCGGTCGGTGCTGAGCCAGCCCTGGCGCGGATCTTTGTAATACCAATGCAAAGTTACTGAATCACTAAAGCGTGCGGGCGAAAAGATCTCGGCGAAGAAATAGATTTTGTCGCCAGGCTCCGCTTTAAAATCCTGATCGCCCTTTTGCCAGAACTTCCACCAAGGCCTTTCGTGGGACACCACGTATTTGCCGTCGGTCTTTTCGATCATGTGATACACGCCCATGTTCTGCACGGAAAGCGGCACTGGCGGAATCCAGCCGATCAGATACAACGCAAGAAATAATCCCAAGACGCTTCCACCAGGGAGAGCAAGCGTCCGCAATAGCAAGCGCTTATTCGGTACCCGCTTTTGCGCCAAACGATAAACACCGTACAAAACTAAACCCGTCAGGGTCATCGATAGCAAGAAAGGCACAATGCCCACGAAGCCGAGAAGCACTGGCACAGTCATCGAGAAAAAGGCGAAGAGGCAGATAACGTAAAGGCCTACTTTTAAGTCAACAGCACTTTTCTGAACGCTCTTAAGTTCGTTGGCGACCATGATACCCATAATGAGTAGTACAAAGACAATCGAGGAGAAAAAAGAAGCGCTCTTTAAGAAGAAGAGCGAATAGACGCTGAGCAGACTTCCCAAGAGGAAGTGCACGGCGATTTGGCGATACCCCCAATACTTTTCAATTCTTGCCGAAATTTTCGCAAGACCATGGGCGCTGAGGAAATCATAGTACAGAATCGCGCCTATCACTAAAAGATAAACGACCTGTTGAAGAATGCTCAGCGGATCATCGATATCCGAAAGGGTCGCGATGTCAAAAAGGAAGCCGCCGAGAAAAAAGCCGATATCGACTTTCGTTTCATTTTTTTCGTAGTACTCTAGCAGCCGGTGTTTCAGATTTGCCATGCTCCCTCCCGGGAAAAACATATTTTAGGTAAGGTTTTCCCTCGAGAAAAGGCCAGAAATCCAAATTTCACCGTGATTGCGCTTGCTGATGTTTTTTAAGACCCCAATTCACGCCCCACAAAACATCCGGATGATATTCGAACATTTCCGTTGCTCTTGAGAGCGGAATCCACTCTGTGCCTCTATTATAAGCTGCATCCTGGACAGGACGTGGCTCGTGCCAAGCCTCATCTAGAACACCGGCGAAAAAAACAGTGTCACAAGGATTCACCATGCCATTCCACTCGAAGTCATAACGACGGCGGAGCTCAAATTCAGGCAGTAAACGGATTTTGTATCCGGTTTCTTCGAAAGTCTCTCTGATAGCGGTTTCTGCGGCAGTTTCGTTTTTTTCGATCTGACCACCGGGCATGAAGAAGTATTTTTTCTGATTGTGCGGGTCCACTGCATGAAAGCCGAGGATTTTCTTTTTATGAACGACGATGACACTTGCGCGCCGACGATACTTTTTATTTTCGCGCTCTGATTTTTGCTCATCGCGACGGGACTTAAAAAAATCCTGGAGCAGATCGCCACACTCTTTCTCTAAAACTCCGGAGGTGAACTCAATCTGGTGATTCAGCCGGTTATCATTAAAAGTGGCATATAAAGTTTCGACAGCACCACCGCGAGGATCTTTCGCGCCATAAACAACGCGTTTTACTCGAGATTGTAGCAAAGCACCGGCACACATTAAGCAAGGTTCGAGCGTGACGTACAAAGTGCAGTCTTCAAGACGCCAATTCTGTATTTTCTTTGCGGCGGTATGCAGGACTATCGCCTCGGCGTGAGCTAACGGGCTTTGCCAAGTTTCGCGATGGTTATAAGATTGCGCAAGCATACTCATGCCATCGGGGCCGACAAGCAGCGCACCAACGGGAACCTCGCCCTCAGAACCTGCCTTGTGGGCAAGTTTCAGGGCATGTCGCATCCATTTTTTATCAAGATTTTTTTGTTTCAACGAATTCCTCAGCGATACGTTCGCGCAGTTTTACCGGCCGAATCTTTTTCTTAGAGCGCATTTTGAGATTTAGCATCTCCACGAACACAGAGAACGCCATCGCAAAGTAGATGTAGCCCTTGGGCACGTGTTGATCAAAGGCTTCAACGATCAAAGTTAAACCAATCATCAACAGGAAGCTTAAAGCCAAAATTTTCAAAGACGGATGACGATCCACAAAGTCGCTGATACTTTTTGCCGAAAACAGCATCACTGCCGTGGAAGCCAAAACCGCAGCCACCATCACCGACAATTGGCTGACCATTCCGACCGCTGTGATAACCGAGTCCAAAGAAAACACGATATCCAACAAAAGAATCTGAAAGATGACGGCGCTAAAAGAGTGAGCTACTTGATTGGATTGGCTGCCATCTTCGCCTTCGAGCTTGTGCGAAATCTCCAAAGTGCTTTTGCCAATGAGGAACAAACCGCCTAAAAGCAAAATCAGGTCGCGGCCCGAGATCTCTTGGCCTAAAGCGCTGAAGAGCGGTTCGGTCAAAGTGATGATCCAAGACAAAGACATCAGTAAGATTAAGCGGGTGATCACCGCCAGGGAAAGCCCAGTGAGACGAGCTTTGTTCTGCTGATCCTGAGGGAGTTTGCCTGCCAAAATTGAAATAAAGATAATATTATCAATGCCTAGGACCAACTCGAGGGCAAAGAGGGTAAAGAATGAAATCCAACCTGCGGGAGTCACAAAAGCTTCCATGAGCACCTTTCAATGGTTAAAACATAAGTAATATCAATATGATAAGGCGGTGTCGCAGGTTCCGAGGTTAGTGACTCTTCAGACTCCTGTCAATGGCGCAACGCCGCGTGCGCAAAATCTAAGCTTCGCAGGGCTTTAGCGTTTGTCATTGGGGGGTCGGTTTGTTATAGACTTACTCTTTCAAATCCCTGGGAAAACCGGGAATTCCGACACGTGTGAGAGGCAGGTGATTTTCAGTGTCAATGACGAAAATCAAAGACGGAGAAAGCTTTGAATCAGCATTCCGCAGATTTAAAAAATCTTGCGAGAAAGCCGGTATTCTTTCTGAAGTTAAAAAACGTGAGCATTTCGAAAAGCCAAGCGTTCGCTTGAAAAAGAAATCAATGGCTGCTCGTAAACGTGCGATGAAGAAATCTAGAAAAGGCTGGGGCAACGACTAAGCCTAGCGGAGGTTTCTAATGGAAATCAGAGATCAGATCATGGCCGACGTTAAGGAGGCCATGAAAAGTAAAGATCAACTTAAACTCAACACTTTGCGATTCCTTCAAGCTGCGGTTAAAAACCGTGAGATTGAGCTTCGCCCCAACCCGATCAACGGTGACGAAGTCATGGGTGTGATCAAAAAGTTGGTTAAGCAAAGAAAAGAATCGATTGAGCAATACCAAGCCGGTGGCCGCCAAGATCTCGCGGATCAGGAAGCCGCTGAGTTGAAAGTGCTTGAGGGTTATCTGCCAGCTCAAATGGGCAGAGATCAAATCGAGAAGGTTGTCACGGAAGTGATTGCAGCCCTCGGTGCGAAAACTGTGAAAGACATGGGTCCCGTAATGAAGGAAGTCATTGCTCGCACAGCCGGTACTGCCGACAACAAAACAGTCAGCGAAGTTATTAAGTCTAAACTTACTTAATTTTGAGCGCCTCAATGAGGCACTTAATT
The DNA here is from genome assembly GCA_039810425.1 of Pseudobdellovibrionaceae bacterium. GTDB lineage: Bacteria > Bdellovibrionota > Bdellovibrionia > Bdellovibrionales > Bdellovibrionaceae > JACMRP01. The sequence continues at coordinate 16,125 of JBDHWW010000044.1, forward strand.
GACCAGCGGAGTTGCATGAAATTTTCTCCAGAGTTTATTGAGAAGGTCCGTGATTCTAGCAATCTCGTCGACATCATCTCTCAGTACACACAGTTGAAACCTACAGGAAGCGGCCTTATGGGCCGCTGTCCTTTTCCGGACCATCAAGAAAAGACGCCGAGCTTTTCAGTATCCGAAACCAAGCAGGTCTACCACTGCTTTGGCTGTCATAAAAAAGGCAACATCTTTACGTTCCTTCAAAACTATCAGGGCATGAGCTTTCCTGAGGCCATCGAGTATCTTGCGAACCGCGCAGGAATTGCGATGCCTGAGAAAAATTCCGGTAATGATGAACAATTCGACCGCGCGAAAGAGCGCAAAAAGCTCCTTCATCGTGTGAACCAGCTTGCGAACCACTACTTCGGTGAGCAACTGAAGCGCGCGGGGGCTGACCATCCTGTGAAAAAGTACATCGCCAAACGTGGACTTTCTCAGGAAATCTTGGAGGCTTTTCAGATCGGGTATGCGACACCTGACTGGGATGGATTGGTTAAATATTTAGAATCTAAAAAGGTGCCGATGGATCTGGTCGAGGAAGCTCGTCTAGCCAAAGCCCGCTCGGGCGGGAAAACCGGCTCCTTTGATATCTTCCGTGATCGTTTGATGTTTCCAATTCTGAACCCAATGGGCGAGCCCGTAGCATTCGGCGGACGCATCATTGAGCAAGGCGAGCCCAAGTATTTGAACTCACCAGAGACGCCTGTATTCGTTAAGGGGAAAATTCTTTACGGATTGGCGCAAACTGCGCGCTATATACGAACCGAAGACCAAGCCATCATTGTCGAAGGGTATATGGACTTGGTTTCCTTGTATCAGGCAGGCATTCGGAATGCGGCGGCAACCATGGGTACGGCTTTAACGCCCGACCATGGAAAACTTTTAAAACGTATGACTAAGAATGTCGTGGTCTTGTTTGACGGGGATTCCGCCGGACAAGAGGCCGCAGAGCGCAGTCTTCCGATCCTGCTTTCGGCAGATGTCCATCCGAAGGGTCTTACATTGCCGGACGGAATGGATCCGGATGACTTTGTGAAGGCAAAGGGGGCAGAGGCTCTCCGTGACCTTATGGCCAAAGCGCCGGATTTGTTTGTTTTGATTTTGCAGCGTTGGATGGAGGATTATCGTGGGGAGGCTTCGCAAAAAGTGAAGCTTTGCGATCAGTTGAAACCCGTCCTCGAGATCATTCCTGATTCGCGATTACAGGATCTCTACCTTCAGGAAGCGGCCCGTCGTATGAGCGTGCCATCGACTTGGTTGAAAGAAGCTTTGTTTAAAACCAGTGGAAAACTTGCATCCGAGGCGCAGAGTATTCGCCGTGAAAATCCCGTCAACTCACAAAGACTGTCTTCGCCAACCGGTACGGTAAATGTTGTACCATCTTCTGAACCAAAAACTGTGCCAAACACGCCGAAATTTATTCTGAAGGGCGCGCCGAAGCCGGAAATTTTGCTCATGGGGCTTGTACTCAAAAGTCGTGCCAACTTCGATGCATATTTGAAGGATAACGTGAGCGAAACTCTCTCGCATCCGGCTGTCATTGAGATCTTGAAGAAAGCGGTTGATGTCTATAGACAAGATCCTAATAAATTTGATAAATTGACCAGTCTCCTCGTATCATTTGTGGATCATCCTGAAGTGCTTTTCGTGAATGAAAATGCCAACGAGTCATTTGATGAGGACAGCGAACGAAAACTCTTGAAGGATGTTTTTAAGAAAGTTCGCGACAACAGCTTGAAAGAGCAGGCGAAAAAGTTAGCGAAAGATCTGAAAGCAGATCCGAGCGCCGAAAAGCTGGAGCAGATTATGAATATTCAAAGAAACCGACATTCTTTGAATAAAAATTAGCCTGAGTAAATGTCGGGCCTAGAGCCGAAATCGATTTTTAACTTTTAGTTTTTAAAGCACGTGAATAGAAGAATGGGGTATCAATGAAATCAAACACTCCGAATGCCAATGTGAAAGAGCCTGTAAAAGTTCTCGCAGTGGCAGAGCAAGAAGCTTTGATCAAAGAAGAGATCCAGAAGTTTATCAAGCTCGCGAAAGAGAAAGGCACTCTGACAATCGAAGAGATCAACGATCTTCTTCCACCAGAGATTATTGCGCCTTCCGTACTTGATTCCTTCATGCAAGGTCTCGAGGCCAGCGGTGTCGTGATCACTGAGCTGGTTGAAATAGCGAAAGAAGAGGGCGAAGGCTCTTTCCTTTCTGACCCGGATAAAGAAGATGAAGAGGCGGACGAAGACGAAATCGCCGAGAGCGAAGACGTTAAGGGTAATGACCCTGTTCGCTTGTATTTGCGCAAAATGGGTAGTGTATCCCTTCTCACGCGCGAGGGTGAGGTAGAGATCGCCCGCCGTATCGAAAAAGGGGAGCGTGAGATCGTTAAGGCGATCCTCTTGTCACCTTTGGGTACGTACGAAATCATCCAGCTCGGCAAGCGCCTGGATGAAGGCCGTATCAAAGTTAAGTCGATTTTCCGTGGTTTGGAAGACGAAGAAACTCAGTACGATGAAAAAGAATACATCGATAAAATTCACGAACTCATCGGCACCGTTACCGCTTACCACGAGTCCGTGAAGAAGTACTTTGATGTGCTCCGTAAAGAAGAGACAAATACGCCAGCTCGCAAAGCGGCGATGGATGAGTTGTTGAAAGTGAACGACAAGTTGATGGCAAGTTTTGAATCCATCAACTTCAACCGGAAAACTATCAATCGTATCGTGATCAAGTTCAAAAACCTTGTTGCGCGCATGTCAACTCTTCGCCGTCGTATCAAAGATGGGACAGAGAGAACATTCTCTAAAGACGTTCCGGCACTCGCCGAGCGTTTGAAGTTGATTGATGGCAACGAAAAAGAGCTTACGAAGATGACTCGTGAGACTGGTTTGAACTACAATAAGTTCCGCTCCTACGCCCTTCAAGCTCAAGAGGCCCAACGCCGCTTGCAACGTTTGGACAGCGAAACTGAGATGAACTTCCGTTGGATCCAAGACACTTACACGGCTATCTGGAAGGGTGAGCGAGAAGCCGACTTGGCGAAATCTGAGCTCGTCGAAGCCAATCTTCGTCTTGTGGTTTCTATTGCTAAGAAGTACACGAACCGCGGTCTTCAATTCTTGGATTTGATCCAAGAGGGTAATATCGGTTTGATGAAAGCCGTTGATAAGTTTGAATACCGTCGCGGTTACAAGTTCTCAACTTATGCGACTTGGTGGATCCGCCAGGCAATCACTCGTGCTATTGCCGATCAGGCGCGTACAATCCGTATCCCAGTCCATATGATTGAAACGATCAATAAACTTGTTCGGACATCCCGTTATCTTGTTCAAGAGCTTGGCCGCGAGCCAATTCCTGAAGAGATCGCAGAGAAAATGGATATGCCGGTGGATAAAGTGCGCAAGGTTCTCAAAATTGCGAAAGAGCCTATTTCTCTCGAGACGCCGGTGGGTGAGGAAGAAGATTCTCATCTCGGGGACTTTATCGAAGATAAAAAGGTTATCAATCCAGCTGAGGCCATTGTGAACTTGAACTTGGCTGAGCAAACTCGCCGGGTGCTTTCGACGTTGACTCCACGTGAAGAAAAAGTATTGCGCATGCGTTTCGGTATCGGTGAAGAATCCGACCACACTTTGGAAGAAGTAGGTCAAGACTTCAACGTAACTCGTGAGCGTATTCGTCAGATCGAGGCAAAGGCGTTGCGCAAGCTTCGTCACCCAAGCCGCAGCAATAAGCTCAAGGCATTCATCGACGGGTAGCAAGATAGTAAAGCATTTTTACTTTGTACAGGGAAGGTGGGAGCGCCTTCCCTTTTTTATTGTCCGAAACGAGGGCGGTGGTACCGGAATCGGATGGGTAAACAGAAGAAATTCGTTATGACTCGGGCATTGTTGTTGCTCTGCCAAAGGCTTTCAACGAAAGTAGTGTCTATGCTATCCGCCACTCCCGTGCCATTCGAACATCTTCTTCAGCAATCGTTTCTGCTTTCATCTTTCCGTGGCGGGCAGCGCGAGATCATTTCGGCGATTTTAGCGAAGAAAGATGTCATGGCGGTTTTGCCGACAGGCGGGGGAAAGTCCCTCTGCTATCAGTTTCCGGCAGTTTACACTCAACAACTTGTGGTGGTGATTTCTCCGCTCATTGCGCTGATGAAAGACCAAGTGATGAGCCTTCAGCGCCAAGGGATTGCGGCCGGCTGCCTGCATTCCGGTCAGTCGGATCTTGAGAAGCGCGCGATCTTTGCTGAAATCAATAAGGGCGGCTCTTTTCTGCTTTATCTTTCTCCTGAGCGTGTTCAGAAAGAGGGCTTTCAGAAATGGATCCAAGGCCGTCAGATTGCGCTCTTCGCAGTGGATGAAGCTCATTGCGTTTCTCAGTGGGGGCATGACTTCCGTGAAGAGTACGGTCAGCTGAAAGTTCTGAAAACACTTCGCCCGGATGTTCCTATTCTTGCCTTGACGGCGTCGGCGACACCAACGGTGCTTGCTGATGTCTCTAAGAACTTGGGTCTTGTAAATCCAGAACGGATGGTTCACGGATTTTATCGTAATAACTTGTACTATCAGGTCGAGCAGTGTGGGGATGAAGACGCGAAACTCTTGATGCTGATGCAAGCGGTTCGTCAGACACCAACTGGCAGAATTATCGTATACTGTGGTACTCGTCGTGTAACTGAAGAGCTTTCGGGAGCGTTGTCGCGCACGTTTGATCAAGTCGGTTTTTACCATGCGGGTCTTACGACCGACGAGCGTACTGAAACGCAAGAATCCTATGCGCGCGGGGATTTGCGTATCCTTGTTGCAACCAATGCTTTTGGTATGGGGATTGACCAACCGGATGTGCGCCTTGTAGTGCATTTTCAGATGCCGGCGAATATCGACTCTCTGTACCAGGAAATGGGCCGTGCAGGCCGTGATGGCAAACACTCTACATGCTTGATGCTTTATGCGAAAAGAGACAAAGGACTTCAGTCTTACTTCATTGATAACTCGGATGCGCCTAAGGCCATTAAGAGTGCGCGCTGGAGAAACTTAGAAGCCTTGGTGAACTACTCCGAAGGCGGTGAGTGTCGTCATGCGGAGATTCTGACTTATTATAAAGACTCTCAGCGGATCGAGAGCTGTGGTCACTGCGATAGCTGCGATCCAAGATCTGAGCGCCGTGTGCAGAAACCAGCGAAGTCTGTTGTTACAAAACTGGTGAAGCCGAAATCACGCAAATCGAAATCCGGGGCTGAGGAGATTGAACTTGATGAGCTTCAAGAGCAGCGCTTTGAAAATCTCCGTCGCTGGAGAAAAGCGAAAGCGCAAGAGCTGGATGTCCCTGCCTTCGTTGTGTTCAGCGATCAGACTTTGAAACAATTGGCGTTGAAGAACCCGCAGAACATTTCGGATCTAGAAGATGTTTATGGTATTGGTGAATCCAAGATCGAAAAGTTTGGCTGGGATCTTCTCGCCGAACTGCAGTCATAGTTTAAATCTTTTGCAGATGCTGAACGATCCATTGTGGATCGTCTAGCGGCAAATCATGCCCGGCCCATGGATGGAAAAAAATCGAACAGCCCCAAGCTTGAGCTAAATTTTTCGAGCAAGACACATTCACGAAATGATCATTTTCAGAGGAAAAAAGGATCGTCGGTACGGGGGGCGCAAGTGGGAATTCGTAGTTACCAGCAGCCACGAGTTGTTTGATAAAGTTCGCGGGATGAACTGGATGATCCTCAGACTCTTTCGTCCAATAAGGCAGGGCAAACTCGCGGCGCTCTGAAGAGTTCGCGGTCATATTGAGAATTTCGCGTTCCATATCCTCTGTTTTGTAGCGTGTTTTATAGCCAGTAGCGAGGCTGAATATTTTTAAATAATTTACCGGACGGAGGCGCTCATAGAATTTTGAATGTTTTGCTGAGCTTGAGTTGATTAGTACTAGCTGCTGAACTTCGGCGGGATATTTATCGGCCCATGCTGTTGCTATCATAGCGCCGAGGGAAATGGCAAAGATATGGACCTTTTCGCCTTGCTGGATCAGCTTGCTCTGGCGGCGAAGCTCTTCCACCATCGTTTTCATGTCTGAAGGACTTTTCTCGTTATAGAGGGTTCCGTTACCGGGGATTTCGATGCACTCGAAGCGATCATTAGGAAAAGCTTTTTGTAACGTTTGAGGCAAGTCGACCCAATGGCCAACCCCCCGAACCAATCCACGAATTAGTATCCAGTTTCTTTGCATGGATTTATTTTTCATCCATATCCACTTGACTGGCGTTAGCGTGCCAAGCTTAATAGGCGCGACATGGAGTTCCCCAAAACCCTTCC
>JBDHWW010000045.1:0-22246 GCA_039810425.1 Pseudobdellovibrionaceae bacterium
CTGGGGTTTGGGTTTACTGGGGACTATAAGAAAGAATTTGGTGGGAGCTTACTATCTGGGAAAAGGAAAACGGCCCGTCCGCTTTCGCTAAGACAGCCGATTCATCTTGTCCTCAAGAGCTCAGGAAGTTCTTGTTTTGTTCCTGGCCATCGTAAGATGGAGTTATTGATAAAGTCCCATGCCAAGAGGTATGGGATTCAACTTTATGAGATTTCACTGAACTGGTCGCCTATTCATTTGTTGGTGAAACTTCCCTCGCGGGACGCGTATTTGGCCTTTATCAGAACCCTGACTTCTTTACTGGTGAGTCTATTATCAAAGCTTAAAGGGAGGTCCTTGAAAGGCCTTTTTGATCTTCGCCCTTTTACTAAGATTTTATCTTGGGGGAAGCAGTTTAAAGCCGTGGTCGCCTATCATGAACTCAATGATTTAGAGGGGCGCGGGCTTCTGGTGAAAAAGAAGAAAACTCAACGCTCGGGATAATAGTAGCAGCGAGGCCCTCCCCGGTGCGGGCACCTTTTAAAACGGAGAGGCTATCTCAAACTTATTAGATGCCGCCAGTTACACAGCCAAGGTCTGCATCGCCAGAACCAAAGTTGTTTCTGCAGGCATCGGCAGAGCGGGCACTGCTACTGCAAGTAACACCACAGTATCAATCTTTAGCGACGAATCGCTTTTGGATCGACGGCGTCCTGAAGGCCGTCACCTAAGTAGTTGAAGCTGATCACTGTCAGAAGAATCATCACGCCGGGAAGGATTGCCAAGAACGGGGCTTGGTAAATCAATTCCTGAGCATTAAAGAGCATATTACCCCAACTCGGCGTCGGCGGCTGAATACCCAACCCCAAAAAGCTGAGAGCGGCTTCAAATAAGATGGATTCGCCCACACCCAATGTAATCGAGACGAGCATGGGCGCGATCACGTTTGGGAACATATGGCGGAAAATAATTGTGAAATCCGTTGCTCCCAGAGTTTTTGAAGCCAGGATAAATTCACGCTCACGCAGGGACAAGATACTGCCGCGAACCAAGCGGGCGACGGTCATCCACGAAAACAGGCAGAGGATCAGGACCATCTTGAAAATGGACTCGTTCTGGGTGCTCACCAACGCTTTGAGGGCTGGAAGCTTTTGCATGTCAATGGCCGCGATGACAATCATCACTGGAAGAAGTGGCAAGGAGATCAACGCATCGGTCACGCGCATCAGAAGCGTATCCACCGCGCCGCCATAGAATCCCGCCACCGCACCGATCAAAAGACCGACCAAGGCCGACACGATCGCGACCAAGACACCGACGCTCATAGAAATGCGTGTGCCATAGATCAAGCGGATGAATACATCACGGCCGAGCTCGTCCGTGCCAAAAATATGGTAACTTTCGAAAGCCTGGAAGGCCTTTTTAAGGCTAGCGGCCTCTGCTGTGCCGACCTGCTCAAGAATTTTCAGCGCCTCTGGAACCGGTTTTGCTGTTAGTTCAAAAAGGGCATCCGCTGGAGCTTGACTGCTTACCAAACCTTGACTGATCAAAGCGGTTTCAAGCGCCTGAGAAACCTCGGGCTTGTCGTGAATGAATTTTTCAACCGTTGTTTCGCGAACGTCTTGGCCGGCAATTGCCCGTGAAAAAGGCGGCTGATAGCGGTTAAACACATTCTGTGCATCCGGATCAAGGCCTGTTACGGCTTCGATGAGCGGGGCAGAAAGCGCAATGGCCATAAAAAGAACGATAATAATAGCGCCAACCACCGCCATTTTGTGTTCAGCAAATTGAGTCAAAACGATCTTCCACATCGGAAGAGCTTGTTCATGCTTACGGCGGGTTTCGTCGGAGACTTGGGGGATTGTCATTTCTTCTGTCATTTCCATGTCCGCATCCTAACTGTAAGAAATCCGTGGATCCGCCACACCGTAGAGAAGGTCTGCGACCAAGTTCATAACAAGAACCATGGCAACCGAGATGATGAAACTCACCATCGCGACGTTAAAGTCATTGCCGATGATAGAGTCATACGTCAGTTTACCAACGCCCTGGTAAGCAAAGACGGTTTCCGTAATAATCGCCCCCGAGAAGATCGAAGAAATGCTCAATGCGAGGATCGTGATCAGCGGAATCAGAGCGTTTCTGAAAGCATGTCTCCAGATAATGATCTGGCGTGGAAGGCCTTTGGCTTTTGCCGTTCTGATAAAGTCATTGCGTAAAGATTCAAGCATTGCTGAACGTGTGAAACGCACAAAACGGCCGATTTGCTGAAGGCTTAAAGAAAGAACTGGCAAGATGAGATACTTCGAGCGATCCAGGAGGTTTGCGAAGAAACCAAGGTCGGGTCCGCCGACAGTCTGTGTGCCGCCGGCCGGGAAGAGGGGAATCCACACCGCAAAGAAGATAATACAAACAATCCCGAGCCAGAACGACGGAATCGAAATTCCGGCAAAGGAGAAGAAGTTAATCACATAGTCGACCTTGCTGCCAGGTCGAAGAGCCGAGAAAACGCCAAGCGGTACGGAAATCAAAATCGAGAAACCCAATGCCACCATGGAAAGAATAAACGTGCTCACGAGACGGGGGCCGAGAAGGTCTTGAACCGGCACGCGGTACGTACGGCTATAGCCCAATTCGCCCTTGAGGATATCACCCATCCAATGGCCGTAACGGACATAGGAGGGTTGATCCAGGCCGTAGAGTTCGCGCAAGCGCACAACGTCCGCAGCCGTGATCTTAGGATTTGACGAGATCATCATGTCGACAGGATCCCCCGGCATCAAAGTCATGAGATAGAAACACACATAGGATAGGATCGCTATCACCACGAGTGTTTGGATAAGACGCCGAAGGATGTATGTAGTCACCGAGAGCTCCTCTTAAACAAAAATCCGAAAAAACTAGTTCAAAGTAGAACCGCCAAGATCCCACTTTTCAACGTCGTTGGTCTCAGCAAACTGGTGTCCTGTTGGACGGTAGTTTTTCAAGTTCTTAGGGACAACGCTCACGTCAGAGCGGTAGTACAAAGGCAATACCGGAACGTCATCGGTGTAGTGCTTCGTGATTTTGTGGATCAAATCCAAGCGTTTCTTAGCGTCGAATTCTACGTCCAGTTCTTCCATCAACTTGTCGTTGTCCTTATTGGACCAGTTCATGAAATTCTGGCCAGACCAACCGTTTTTCTCGTTGGGGATTGAAGATGAATGAAACGTGGAGCGCGGACTGTTTTCCGGAGAAGAAACCCAAGCGAACATGGCCATCGCGCCGTATTTACGTTTACGGGTGGTCTCACCGAAGAATACCCGTGCTGGTTCGTTCTTGGTGACGATTTCAATACCCAATTGTTTGTATTGGTCCTGAAGATAAACCTGAACCAACTCACGGGTTTTGTTACCTGCGGTGGTCATGAATACCAAAGAAAGCTTTTTGCCATCCTTCATGCGGTAGCCGTCAGAGCCCATTTTCCAGCCAGCTTCATCCAACAACTTGCCGGCTTCGCGCTTAGAGTACGGGTAGAGGGTCACTTCTTTTGGATCCCGCGTGAACCAAGGATCTTTTGGCGAAAGATTGTGGATCGCCGCTTCTTGTTTGCCTTCGAAAAGAGCTTTAACAAGGTCCTCGCGGTTCAAGCCCGTGATTAATGCTTTACGGACCTTGAGGTCCTTCAAAATGGGGTTGTCCAAGTTAAGGTCAATGTGTTCGTAAGTGATAGATGGGGTGAAAGTCACTTCGTAAGGCAAATTTTCGGCTTTTACTTTCTTGTCGAAAGCCAGGGCCTCATCCAAAGAAAGGCCCAACGTACCGATCATGTCGATCGTGCCTGAACGAAGGTTTGCTTCCATGGTTCCCGTGTTCGGAATGAGTTTGACGATGATTTTTTGGATCTTCGGCTGTGGACCGTAGAAGTCCGTGTTGGGTTCAAATGTCACGTGGTCACCGAGCTTTACTTCCGTGATCGCGTAAGGACCGTTGTAAAGACCCTTCATCGTTGGGTTCTTCGTGTAGTTTGAATTTTTCTCGTAGCCTTCTTTTTCTTTGCCATACTTGTTAAAGACAGGCTCTTCCAAGTGCTTAGGCAGCGGGTAGAACTGAGCCAAAGCATAGAAGTCCCATTTTGCTTTCTCGTAAGTGAAAGTACATTTTTTAGGATTTGCCGCATCAGCTTCGATTTTTTCAACCTGAGTGAAAGTCTCTTTTTCACCGACAGAAACTGTTGGCGCCGCCGCGACTTTCAAGGCAAACGCAAAGTCCGCACAAGTAATCGGTGTGCCGTCGTTCCATTTGGCATTGTCGAGGAGATCCCACGTCGCGATAATTTTCTTTTTGCCGCCAACTTCAACGATTTTCGCCGAGCCGTTGTCCAGAGACGGGATCGACTTTGCCAGCTGAGTGAACCACTTGCCGTCGGCATCCAACGAGACCAATGTACGGCCGACCATACGGTACATGTAAGACGATGCCGACATGGACATGATCAGAGGGTTTAAGTTCTCGAATTCCTGGCTAATGCCGATTTTAAGTTCCGCGTTTTTCGTGGAATTTGTTGCGGCCGCTGTTGTGCTAGGCTCTCCGCCTGCCGGCGCAACAGCTTCTTTCTTTGTGCAGTTTGCAAGCACGCTTACTGCGAGCGCCGCCGCTAAACCAAGCTTCAAAGTTTTGTTCATAGAGACTCCTTCTTGGAAGTTTCATGGGTGTTGTGATTCTTATCTAAAAGCCAGCAAGAGGCCTGGTGTCCATCGCCCTTTAAAACAGGGCGCTCTTTTGAGCAGATATCCATCTTGTGCGGACAGCGCGGATGGAAGTGGCAGCCTGACGGCGGGTTGATGGGGCTTGGAACGTCACCACTCAAAGATCTCTTCATTTGTTTTTTGCCTTCACCCACATGAGGAATCGCCCCCAAGAGAGCCTGGGTGTAAGGGTGTTTAGGATTTGCGAAGAGTTCATCACGGGTGCCGATCTCAACGATCTTACCGAGGTACATCACCGCAACGCGGTCACAGATGTGCTCGATCACGGACAAGTCATGAGAAATAAAAATGTAAGTGAGTTTCAAACGTTCCTGCAGATCTTTGAGCAAATTCAAAACCTGTGCTTGGATTGAAACGTCCAGGGCGCTGACAGGTTCGTCGCAGATGATGAGCTCCGGCTCAAGCGCCACCGCCCGCGCAATACAGATACGCTGACGTTGACCGCCCGAGAACTCATGCGGGTAGCGATTGATGTGGGACGCTTTCAGACCAACGAGCTCCAAAAGTTGTTTCACGCGCACTTCAGTTTCTTTAGGTCCCAAAGTTTTGTGAATCACAAATGGCTGAGCGATGATCTGACCGACCGTCATCCGAGGATCTAAGGCCGCGTATGGATCTTGGAAAATCATTTGGATGTTTTTGCGGCGGTTGCGGAGTTCGTTGCCGGAAAGTTTTAAAAAATCTTTGCCGCCTAAGTTGATTTTGCCACCGGTAGGTTCGTACAAACGAATGAGCGTGCGGCCCAAGGTGGATTTGCCACAGCCGGATTCGCCCACCAGGCCCAAAGTTTCGCCGCGATGAACGGTGAGGGTCACATCGTCAACCGCTTTGACTTGACCCACTTCACGCAGAAGAAGGCCTTTTTTAATGGGGAAGTATTTTCTAATGTTTTTTGCTTCAAGCAGAATGTCTTGCACAGGTGTCTCCACAGTCATTCCTTTCCTAAAGGGGGTTGAAGCAAGCCACTTCGTGGCCAGGACCAATTTTAGTCATTGGCGGCTTGAACATTAAGCACTCAGACTTCGCGCGCGGGCAGCGGTTCTGGAATGGGCAACCCGCTGGAAGATCCATCGGTGCCGGCACGCTGCCTTCAATTGTCTTTAAGCGGTTTGTTCGGTGACCCAAACGCGGGCGGGACTCGATCAACGCCGCCGTGTAAGGGTGGCGAGGATTTCTGAAGAGTTCGGTGGTCGAAGCTTTTTCACAGGCCTGGCCACCGTACATCACAAGCACGTTGTCAGAGATCTCAGAGATCACGCCCAAGTCATGGGTGATGAACTGAACCGTCATGTGCAACTTTTCTTGCAAGTTCTGGAAGAGCTCCAAGATCTGCGCTTGAATCGTGACGTCGAGAGCCGTTGTCGGCTCATCGGCGATCAAGAAACCTGGATTGCAAGAAAGGGCCATTGCGATCATCGCACGCTGGCGCATGCCGCCTGAAAGTTGATGCGGGTAAGCGCTGTAGCGTTCCGCCGGGGAAGGAATACCCACCAGTGAAAGCATCTCAATGGCGCGGTCTTTGGCTTCTTTTGGTGGAAGGTTCATATGACGCTTGATTTGTTCATCCATCTGGAAGCCGATTGTAAGAACCGGATTCAACGCCGTCATCGGTTCCTGGAAGATGATGGCCATTTCGCCACCACGGACGTCCTCCATATCCTTGTCGGAAAGTTTTAAAAGATCGCGGCCTTTCAGCAAAACTTCGCCGCCGGAAACTTTTCCTGGAGGCTCAATCAGGCGCATGATGGAGAAAGAGGTCACGGATTTACCGCAACCGGATTCGCCGACGATTCCCAAGGTTTGGCCTTTGTAAATATCGTAGGAAACTTTGTTCACGGCACGGATGGGACCCAACTTTGATTTGAAAGTGGTTTCAAGATTCCGTACGGACAGTACAACGTCAGACAATTTGCGGACTCCTTCAAAGCTTCTTTGCCAGAGGTGGCGGCAATCATTCTTGCAAACGAGTTGCCAAAGCCATTGAAATTGAATACCGAGCGTGGGGTGCAATGTAAAGCAAAGACTTTAGACTCGCCTGCTATTTATTTAATGCAGGCGACGCAAGTAGCTATCAGGACAAAAAATGGAAGGTCTACAAAAAGGTTTTTCTCTCGAGATCTTCGTAAATTTTCCACAGGGCGGAGTGAGCGGCTCGGCCCAAAACTCCAGAGAGTTTTTCGCCTAATTTCTGTTTCTTTGCGAAGCTCACTTTGATGATTTGGTTGGTGTCAGATTGACTCAATAAATAGTCATCACTGGTGCGAATTTCGTCCACCAAACCCAAATCTTTGGCGTCATTTCCGTACCAGTATTCGCCGGTGGCGACCTTCGCGACGTCTAAGTTTGGACGATGGACGTGAACGAAATGTTTGAACAGGCGGTGAGTGGCCTCAAGTTGTTCTTTAAACTTCTCTTCGCCTTTCGGAGTGACCTCACCCAGCAAACTGACCGTGCGTTTGAATTCGCCGGCGGTGTATTCTTTGTAATCGACATCATGTTTTTTTAAAACGCGGTGAAGGTTCGGCACTTGGGCCACCACCCCGATAGAACCAACGATTGCAAACGGCGCGCAGAGGATTTTGTTGGCAGTGCACGACATCAGGTAACCGCCACTGGCAGCCACTTTATCCACGCAAACAGTCAACGGGATTCCTTTTTCACGAACACGGAGAAGTTGAGAAGCCGCAAGGCCATAGCCGTGGACGACGCCGCCCGGGCTTTCAAGGCGAATGACGACTTCATCCTGGGGAGTTGCCACGTTCAAAAGGGCGGTGATCTCCAAACGGAGATGATCCACAGCCGATGCCTTGATGTCGCCGTTGAAATCGAGCACAAACACCTTGCGGGTGTGTTCGTGCTTTTTTTCTTTGGCTTCTTTTTTGCTTTTTTTCTTTTCTTCCTTTTGCTCCTCCTTGGAGAGAGTCGCTGATTTCAGGATTTTGGCAAAAAGCTTGTATTTTTTATGAAGAAGTTCGATTTCGATCTCAGGCTTGTCTTGGGCTTTTGCGGCCAGGACCGCGATCAGGATGATGATGGCCGCAACGGCAAGAACAATAACCGAGGTTTGCGCTGTGAAAAGGCCGAATTGCTTCAAAAACTCCATGAAATTGACTCCTTTTGGCTCGCAAAGAGGGCTCATAATAGGGCTTGTTTAGATGAAGGTCGAGGATCTTTTTATGTTTTTTCTTAATCATAAAACCGCGGTAAACTAGTCCCATGTCTTTAAGGGTTTTGGGTGGTTTCCTCATTGGTATTTCGGTCTTCAGCGGGTCACTTGCTTTGGCGCAAAGCGAAGATGAACGCCGTGCCGGCTTTTATCAAAAGCAGAAACAGGACAAGGAATTTGAGCAAGAGCGCGAGGCAGGCCTCAAAGCTTACTTAAAAGAGCAATCGGACTGGGAAGAGCAGCGCAAAAAAGATATCGCTGCTGATAAAAAGCGCAAAAAACAAGATTCTCCGCAAGAGAATGGGCCTGAGTACAAGGCGGACCTTAAGGACAAGTACGAGGACTACGAAGAGTACGAAGCCAAGCGCAAAGCCTACGTGAAAGAAATGAAAGCTCTCGAGCCGAAAAATGCGGCGGAAGCTAAAAAACGTGAAGAATGGGCGATGGAAGAATACGGCCTTGATAAAGTACGCCCACGTTTTGATATTGCAAAACGCAATCTGTTCGGTGGAAAGGGTGGAGCCAGCAGCCCTCCGTCTGGCGGAAGCAATTTCGGGGGCGGCGCCGCGAGTCCGAACTTTCCGCCACCGCCGACGTTTGACGAATTTAACGAAAGCTATGTGCCGCCACCGTTCCCGCCACCCGCCGAGGGGCTTGTTGAGCCATCACCAGATGGCTTTCCGCCGCCTCCGCCGCCAGTTCCATTCCCAGAGGGGGGATCTGACTTCGATAACGGCTATTTTCCACCACCACCACCACCGATGCCCGCGCCGATGGATGGAAACTTCTAAGAGTTATTTTTTAGCCAGAAGGTCGTCCTCAGTGAGACCACTGAGCCGTTGCATGCCTTTGCTGAGGTACATGAAAATCGCGACCATAAAGACAACGCAGGGAAGGACAATCACCGCCATGGACCAGGTCGTCATGCGGGCGATTTGTTCGTTAAGAACCAGCGCCTGAGCTTCACTGTCCAAAGCTTCACTGATCGGCTCAAAAATTCTGACAGCGAGCATAAAATTGCAAGTCGCGCTGAAGACAAAAGACAGGGATATCCACAGAGTGGATTTTTTTAAAAGCTCCGTAAACTCGCTCTCGGCTTTGCGCTCAAAAAGGCGGCTCTTCAAGAGGCTCACATCGATGAATTGTGGATTCAGGAACAGGGTCGAGATGAACGGGTTTTTGGTAAAAGCCGAGCCAAAGACAAAGGCGCCGACAAGGAGCGGGAATGCGGCCTCTTTTACTGCAAACCACATTCCGTGCAGCTTAAACAGTGCCAGACTGCCGGTGATGCCGACGTTGATCAGACCCAGAACTGAGATTGCATTGGTTTTCTTGCGGGCGATGTGGTCATAGATTCCGTAGGACAGCGGAAATGCCAGGGCAATGACCAATGCCCAAAACGAACCCAGGGACTTCGATCCCTTGTTGAGGATCAGAATGGGGATCGCAATATTGAAGGCGATGTTAAGAAGAGCATTTTCCGGTTTTTGCTGCGGCTGACTATCCATCCGATCATCCTTGAGTGAGGGGCGCTAAAAATCAAGGAGTAGACTTTCATGTTGCGTCTGGTCGAATGGATTCGCAGGCCGGGCAGGGGGCGTTTTTTAGTCAAGCCCCGGGATTTCAGCCTTGAAGTTCGCAATCTCGCTCATTTTTGTGGAGCGGTTTTTTTCTAACGTGCTGATCTCGCTTTGCTGAGAGAAAACTTCGTTTCTTGCGGTTGTTAAATCGTGGTCTAAAGCAGCGATACGGCCGTCGAGGTAACCGATTTGGCTCATGTTTCCGGAAGATGCGAAGGTCTTCTGTGCTTCTAAAGAAGATTTCTGCCCTTCAAGACTGTTCACGCGCACCTGAGTAAAGCTTAACTGATTGCGTTTATTGGACAGTTGAGCATCGATGTCAAGAATGTCGCTTTCGCGAGTCGAGATCATTGCTTGAACGTACTTCTTACGGCCTTTACGGTATTCGACTAAAAACCCGGGCTCAAGTTCTTTGGGGCAGATGTTTTGATACTTCTTACCAGAAGCTCCCGCGTTTTGGCCGTTGGTTTTTGCGCAGTAGTCGGTCACACCTCTGTGGTAGCTTTGCAAGAGCCTGCTGATTTCAGGGCCTTCGCATAAATCACGCGAGAAAAGATCTCCGTCCTTGCCGGTTCTATAGCTGTTGTCCGGGGTGCAATACCGTTGCATGCCGTTTTTAAAGCCTTGATCGAGTTGGGACTCTTGAATGTCGGCGTCGACTTTGCGGCACTCGCCGACGAGTTTGTCAGAGTTCAGCCATTCCCCCCGCAGGGCGACGGATTTTCCATGTTCAAACCAGTTTGTAGATTCACATTCTTTTCTTTTGAAATAACTCGCACAGGCCACCAAGTTGAGCGCAGCCAAGGCCATTAAAACACGCTTCATCACAGAACCCCATTTTTACTTTTAATGAGTGTATTTGATGGGATATTTACTGAAGGTGCAAGAATTTGTGCAACTCAGTAGGTATTTTTCCTAATATTTCAGCAATCTCGTTTTCAAATTAAGAATTTATCGGCCCTCTGGCTGCGAAGCCTTGAATAGCTTGTGGGATTTCCGTTAGAATAGCGGCATGTCCCGCAAATCCGAACTTCACATCTTTGCCTTGAGCACCGCCGTCTTTAGCCCCGGAGAAAATCTTTTCGAGTTCCTTGAGAAGAGCCTCGTGGGGGAACCTCTTGAAGGTGCGGTGCTGGCGATCACTTCAAAAGTGATCTCTCTGGCTGAGGGGCGAGTCGTCGCAAAAGAGAGCATTGCGAAAAAGGAACTTATCCAGAAAGAAGCCGATCACTATTTGTGTGAAGGCGGTTTCGGGACGGAGCTTACGATTAAGCATGGGGTGTTGATTCCTTCCTCGGGCATTGATGAGTCCAATAGCGAGTCGGGCGGATACATCTTGTACCCGGAAAGGCCCTTTGTCAGCGCCGAGTCCCTCGGTCGCCATTTGAAAAACAAATTTCGGCTTAAAAATTTTGGTGTTCTTTTGACGGACTCGCACTCGATGCCGCTTCGAAAAGGGGTCACGGGGTTTTCACTCGCGCATTGGGGCTTCAAGGGGGTTGTGTCGCTTGTCGGGGAAAAAGATATTTTTGGCAAGCCGCTGAAATTTACCCATGTGGATGTGGCGGACTCCCTTGCTGCCGCCGCCGTGCTCTGCATGGGCGAGGCGCGGGAAAGAACTCCGCTCGCTGTTTTAGCAAGCCCACAGATTCAATTTACCGAAGAATCATCAGAGGCGGAAATCCGGATTGATCCACACAGCGATATCTACACGCCGCTTTTTAAAAACTATTTGAAGTAGCCGCCCCGTTGTCGTCCCACAGGGATTTTTTCGCGTGTTTAGGCCCGGTCCGTGGAAGATAAGACCATTCGGTTCTGCTCATGAAAAGTGCTAAGGTCTTGCCATACAAGGAGGGCTTTATGTCTCGTGGTCATAACAAAAACAAAGGTTTTAGCCAGACTAGCAAAAAGTTTGATGGAGAACTGAAAGAGCAGCATCAGAAAAACCGCATGGCTCAACACTCCTCAGAAACTGGACGCTTTGTCGAAGCTGAAAAAGCCCCTAAGAAAATGCCGGACGCTAAGGGGTTTCAGGACTTGGCCTCCCCGCTAAAGGGAAAGCTTTAGAAAAAGAACGGCATGACTGACGGGAAATCGTAATTCTGTACGGATCCGCGATTCAGGAATGCCGAAATAATCGCGCAGCGTTTTGGCTCGGCCGTGGAATTGCACTTGGCATTCTCACTGCGAAGGCTGTCAAGACTGATGCGGGAGCCTTTCTGCGGCTGGAAGGCCACCGAATAGAAAGCGTCAGCAAACGTGATGCCCGTGTAGCGTGACTCCACGCCATGGCAAATTCCGCAGGAAGTAGCCGTGCCGTAGCGGATGCGGCTGTAAGGTTCCTGGGGTAATACGTTATTGAGAATTGGAAACTGCAACTCCGCTTTCACGGACATCGTTTCAGAGACCATATAGCTGAACTCAACCACGTCCTGGCCTATACCATCAGGAACCGCCGAGATATTTAGCTTATCAATCACGATAAAAATTCTTGGGCTGCGACTGCCGACGGCGGGCTGGGCGCTGCTGGTGCTGCTGCTCAGATTTGCTTTGAGCGGGCGATCCAATGCGGCGATAAAACAAGCAACTGTCACTGGTTTTGGTAACGAATTAATCAGGGCGACGGCGTCCTCGATTGTTTTCGGAGAGCCGGAAATCCCAGCCCCCGGTTTGCAACCATCAAATGAGCTAACTGCCGCAGTGGACGCCTGCGAGGCGGCGTCGGGCGTACCAGAACAAGCCTGATAGGCGAATAAACAAAGTGAGGCCAGCAGTAAGTATCGAGTTTGCAGCGTTCTCTTTAGCAAAATTCCCCCGGGAGATGTTCATTCACTAGTTTAGAGCGTGGCCCCAAAGAACGCTAGGATTGTGGAAGAGGTGAGTCAAAATGAGACCTCGTCGGGGAGGGGGATATTTACTCGCCGGTGAGCCCTTGTATTTTGGTTTTGGCCAGCATCAGATCCCGGCGGTATTCCAAATTTCTGATGCGAGCCTCAAGAAGCCGTTCTGAAGCGCCAACCATGTCCGGAGAGTTCTTAACCCCGCGCCGGTATTCGCCGAGGGTCAATTTATAATACTTTTCGGATCGTTCTAAGTTTTTTTCTTCAAGGTCTAGCCGGGCATTCAAGGCTTTGCTTTCAGCAAGCAAAGAGTCTAGCTCCGCGCTCAGTGAAATTCTTTTTTGCTCAAAGGACAATTGCGAAGCAGCCAATTTGGCGCTGGTACTTTTTACTGAATTATAGTTCTCAAATCCCGAGAACAGGGGGATATTAAGCTTAAGCAAGAGCGAATAGTTGTCCTTATCGGTAAAGACCTTTTCGTCTGTGGCCAATTTTCCATAGTGTGCCTCCAAATCAAGTTTCGGCAAAAACTGAGATTTGGCCTGTTGTTTTTCATTTTCCATTTGTTGCAGTTCAAGCTTCGAAAGCAAAAGTTGATCGTTGTTATCTTGCATTTTGGCTAACAGATCTTCGCGATTAAAGTTAAAACTCTCGCGAATCAAGTGCCCTTTGACGGCTTCATTTGAGTGAAAATTTTTTCGTGATAGAAGAACATTGAGTTCTCCCGCTTTATCCTCAAGTTTCTGATTCAGCAGAACCAAATCTGACTGAAGGGTCGAACCGCGCAGATCGAATTCTAGCACATCAGAGCTTGTGGTAAAACCCGAGCGGTTTTTGGCTTTGGCGATCTCCATCTGCTGAGAGTTCAGTTCCAGCGCCCTCTGCTTTAGCGAAACACTCTCTAGAATAAACTGAAGCTCATAATATATTTTCGAAACATCTTTTTTGATTTTATTTTTAAGCGATTTGAGGCGTTTTTCTTGAATTTCAATTTCAGATTCGGCCAAATCTATTAGCGCCTTGTCGGAACCGCCGCGATACAAATTCCATTCCGCTTTTCCATAAAGAACCGTATCATTGGACTTCTCATCGTCGAATTTGCTGGATTGCGGCCCCCCTTCGAGCGAGATTTTTGGCGAAAGGCGGCCATACTGGCTGTGGAGTTTTGATTGGAGCGACTTCAGGTTTTCTTCAGCCTGCTTTATTTCCAGGCTATTTTTTCCAGCCTCATCAATCAGCTGAGAAATTGCGATCTTTCCTTCGTTTGGATGATCCGCATGTGCCACGCCACAGATGCCGATAGCCAGGCCGAGGCTCAGAAAAAATGCGAACACGTTCATAAAAACCTCTTAAAAAATCAATATTCTTGTGGCTCGACGTTAAAGGAAACGCTCTCAGTCTTTCCTTTGTAAGTCACTTTCAATTCGACAATGTAGCGATGGGAACCCTTGGCATCAACTTTGGCCTCCATAAAACTTTCAGAAAGAGTCAGGACTAATTTCTGTGATTGCTTTTGTTTTGGCAACTTTGCCGTGCCTTCAATTTTCACCTCCTGGATCGGGAGGGCCTTGAGGTCATGATCCACGGTATAGAGTTTAAATCCGCCGGAGTCCGAAACAAGCTCCACGTAAAGCTGTGACGTGCCTTTGAGCTGGCCGCCGTGGGGTGCCGTCAGCATCCCGGGAGTCTTGTCGTGCCCTTCATGCGAGTAGGCTGTAAGGCTGAGCGCGAATGCCGTCAATGCGGCTATGAGTAATTTCATCGGGGATCTCCTATTGGTTGGAAAAATTATTTATCTTTAATTCCAGGCTTTCGCCCTGGATATTCCTCTCCGCCGAGCGTTTTCCGAATTTGTAAAAGACAGCCGGGGTTACGAACATATCAAGCAAAGTCGAGCTGATCAGTCCGCCAACAATGACGACCGCCACGGGATGGAGAATTTCTTTTCCGGGCTCTCCTTTGGCCAGAACTAAAGGCAGAAGGCCCAGGATAGCGGTCAGGGCCGTCATCAGAACCGGAACAAGCCTTTCTAACGAGCCGCGAATGACCATCTCCTTGGTGAAAGTTTCATTTTCATATTTCATTAAATGAAGATAATGCGAAATCATCATAATTCCGTTGCGGCTGGCGATACCGCAAAGAGTGACAAAGGCCACCATTGTCGCGACCGAGAACGTCCCGTCGCTTAGATATATCGCAAGCAGACTTCCGATGAGGGCCATGGGAATATTGAGCATAATTTGGGCCGCAATGAATGCAGACTTAAAGTGAGCATAGAGAACCAAAAATATCGCTGCCAGGGAAAGAAGACTTAAAAGAAAAATTAACCGGCTTGCCGACTTTTGACTTTCAAATTGTCCGCCGAAGTGAATGAAGTAGCCTTCGGGTATTTGAACCTGGGCTTTAATTTTTGACTCCAATTCCTGAACCAAAGAATCCAGATCTCGACCCGACGAATTTGCAGAGACGACAATTCGCCTTTGCCCATTTTCGCGGTTAATCTGGTTGGGCCCTTCGGATTCGTAGACATCCGCCACCATGTCTAACGTCACCTGTCGGCCGTCAGGCATAATTTTTAGGACCGTCCTTTTCATCAGTTCCAGGTCTCCGCGAGATTTATCATCAAATCGCATATAGACATTAAATGTTTTTTGCTGGTCAAGAACTTGAGCCACGGTTTCGCCGTTCAGAGCTTTTTCAAGCATCTGAGAAAGATCCCCCGGAACAATTCCAAATTTGCCGGCTTCTTCGCGCATCAGCTGAATCTTCACTTGGGGGATGAGGACCTGTTGTTCAACTTGAAGATCCACAAGCCCTTTTGTGTTGCCAATGGCCCTTTGAATCTCAGACGCTTTAGTTCTTAGAGTCTTTAGGTCGGGACCAAATAGCTTGATCGCAATTTGAGCGCGAACTCCTGAAAGTAAATGGTCAAGACGGTGCGAGATGGGTTGCCCCACGCTCGTGTAAACGCCTTCCATTTTATCGAGTTTTGCGCGAATTTCAGCAAGAACAACAGGTCGGGACCTCCCTGAATCTTTGAAGTCCACATCAATTTCGGAAGAGTGCACTCCTTCAGCGTGTTCGTCGAGTTCGGCGCGGCCGGTGCGTCTTGCAACTGATTTTACTTCAGGAACGCTGAGAATTAAATTTTCCGCCTCCGTGCCTTTTTTATTGGATTCATCCAGGGAGATGCCCGGCTGGGATAATACACTGATCGTGGCGGTGCCCTCATTAAACTTTGGCAGAAAATCTTTTCCCATAAAGGGGATCAACGCCAGGGATGCCACAAAAAGGACGGACGCGGCCGCAAAAACGGTTCTTGGGCGATGAAGAGAATATTCCAATAGGCTTCTGTCTTTGGCTTTTAGCCATTTCACCAGTTTTCCATCCTTGTGTTCAATCAGCTTATCGGTGTTCAAAAGAATCGAACATAATACCGGAGTGATGGTTAAGGAGACGAACAGCGAGGCCAGCAGTGAAATGATGTAAGCAAGACCGAGCGGAACAAATAACTTCCCCTCAATGCCGCTCATGTAAAAAAGCGGTAAGAAAACAAGCACCACGATGATCGTGGCAAAGACAATGGAGTTTCTCACCTCGCTCGAAGCGTTGTAGACAACTTGAAGGGCGGGCAAGGGGTGGGATTTGAGTCTGTTCTCACGCAGGCGCCTGAAAACATTTTCAACATCGACAATGGCATCATCAACCAACTCGCCGATAGCAACAGCGAGTCCGCCAAGGGTCATGGTATTTACCGAAAGTCCAAAGGAATGAAAAACAATTGCGGTGATCAAGAACGAGAGTGGAATTGCGGTTAAGGTGATCGCAGTGGTCCGGACGTTCAGCAAAAAGATAAAAAGAACTAAAAATACTAAAATGGTCCCGTCACGAAGCGCTTCTTTAACATTGTGAATCGAGGCTTCGATAAAATGTGATTGCTTGAAAAGATCCTTATGAAACACGGCTCCCGCCGGAAGACTTTTTTCTAATTCAAAAAGCGCCTGATCTATTTTTTCGGTCAGTTCAACGGTGCTTGCGCCAGGTTGCTTTTGGACACTCAGAATAACCGCGGGCTTTCCATTCACGCTGCCGTCTCCGCGTTTGATTTGGGGACCGAGCTGAACCTCTGCAATATCTTTAACGTAAACAGGCCTTCCAAGATGAAGACCGACGGCTGAGTTTAAAATATCTGCTTCTGATTTAATAGTTCCGATGTTACGGATCAGGTATTCTTTTTTGTTGAGGTCAATGTACCCGCCCGTAGTGTTAAGGCTAATTTTTGACAGCGCATCTTCGATATCTTTAAGGGCGAGCTGTTTTTTTTGAATTTTCTCTGCGGATAGTAAAATTTGATATTGTTTTACCCCTCCCCCGATCGCAATAACTTGGGCAACGCCAGGAATTGACAATAAACGGGGACGAACTGTCCAGTCCGCAAATGTGCGAAGCGCCAGGGGACTGATATTTCCTTCAGAAGCAAGTCCAATAAGCCGGATTTCTCCCATGATCGAGGCGATCGGCCCCATCACTGGAGCCACACCGGCGGGAAGCTTTTCTTTGGCAAGCTGCAATTTCTCTGCGACCAACTGGCGGTTGCGATAGATATCCGTATTCCATTCGAATTCGACATAAATAACAGAAAGTCCAATACCCGTAGATGAGCGGATCCGCTCCACGCCGGGAAGCCCATGCAAAACTGTTTCCAGAGGAAGGGTCACGAGGGTTTCCACTTCTTCAGGAGCCATTCCGGCGGCTTCCGTCATAATATTTACTGTGGGCCTGTTTAGGTCCGGAAAGACATCCACGGGCATTTTTGAAACCGTAAAAAGCCCGTAAACGGTCACTAACACACCGAGAGCGACGATCAAAAGCCGATTGGTCAGTGAAAAGCGAATGATTCTATCCAACATGCGGCGCTCAGTTCTTAGTGGCCATCATGTTCAGGCATTTTGTGGGAAGGGCGGTCAAATTTTAACGGCAAATTATAGGTTGAAGGGATTCCGCCAGTTTGACCTTCTCTTTTTGCGATAATTTTTAGCATGCCGATTTCAGGAAGAGAGGTCTTACATAGGTAAGAATCAGATTCCTTTACGCAAGTCAGTTCCGTCTTTTTTTTGCCGGATTGAATAGACGCTTTGACATCAGAATCCAGAAGGGAGGGGTTTTTCCAGTTAACATCCAATAGGTAAACCCGGTAGGCACCTTTTTCTTTAACCACTTCGGTGTGAAAGGCCCCGGGCATCCGGATATGGCCCCCATGAGGTCCTGGCTTATCTTCTCCGTGAGCGGCTGCATTTAAAGACAAAATAGTTAGAAGTGAAAAGAAAAGAGTGCTGGATATTTTCATGGGAACCTCTTGTTTGTACGCCGCCCTGCGGGCAACTACCTATAGATAGGAACACGGGGCCCGGTTTGTGACAAGGTTTGAAAAAAAATCCTGCAATGAGTTTACTGAGAATTCATCGTCGTTACGAAGAGAGATTGAAGTACGCGGGCGCGACCCCTACAAGGGGTCCAATGCGCCAAAGGTCTTACCAGTCCGTAATTGTGTTCCCACCGGAAAAACATGTGCAAGCTCACCGGCCGCCGACAAAAGCGCATCGGCGGGGGCCTTCATTGTAAAATCAGGATTTAACTCTGATTGCGAAATGATCTTATAGTCCTCACCCCGATAACGTTGATTGGCGCCCGCATAAAAAGACAGGTCTTGAAAGCCCACAAAGAGGTTGCCTTTGATATTTGCCGGCACAGGAAAGCCCGAGGCTCCCGGCACCTGGGCAGGGTAGTAGAAGTTCATGGGATAGAGTTGGTGATTGGAGCTGTCATAATAGATAGACTTGGCAATAAAGGTGTTATGAGTCACTGCGACGGAATTGCTCGAAAATATTTGGCCTTCCATCGCATAGGTAAAGAAGATCCCGTTGCTGTTATCTCCGGAGTAGTCCTTTTCCAGGACGTTATTTTTAAAGACGACGTTGCCCCCGTTGGGGAAGTCCGCCAGATAGGACTCGCCCTGGTCTCCGGGCGTGACCACTTTTTTTCCTTTAAGATGGCAACCTTCGACAACGTTATTTTGCGCGCGGGATTTTAACGTGTGCCCATAGTAGACATCGTGCGAGTAGCAGCCTCGCCAGATCACCTTAAAGTTTTGATCAGTGGCACTCGAGTTCATATAGTAATTATGCTCTGGCCCGCTATTTCCGCCATTGAATCCAGTTTCGATATTTTCAAACAGAATCTCGCCCGAATTATTGCCGGTTCCAAAAATACCATTGGCTAGCGAAAAGTTGAGGATTCTCATATTACGCAGGGTAAGTCCTTGAGCCCCATTGATATAGATCCCGGCCTTCGGGATCCCTCCGACACTGCCCCCGCCGTCAACGTCAATGTTCTCGAGGGTGAGATTTTTTGAAGTGTCGAAGTAAATGGCGCCTTGACCCAAAGTATTGTTGGAAACTCCCGTATTATCCACTTGGATCAACGGGCGATAGCCATTTCGGGTGATGCCCCGAATGATAATATTAGTCGGGACCTGCCACGCTCCCACGCCCAAAGAGTATTCGGCGCCGTCCTTAGGCAGCGGGCCAATCCAAGGCTGTTGTTCTGAGCCGAGATAGACCGCAGGCTCTAATTCGTAAATGTCTCCTGATTCATAGGAGCGGAACGCGTGCGAACGCATGAAAGCTTCACCGAGCTTTGAATATGTTGCAATCACTTGACCATTTCTAATTTGTCGTATCAAAGGGGTGCCGGAGATTGCCGGCAACGGCTGGTTATCGGCATTCGGAATACTCGGAGTGCCCTGAGCTGTCGAAGCACCGTCCTGGGGACTTATAAACCCCCGACTGCAGTTTTGGAACAGCAACACAAAGACACCTAGAAAAAAACAAATAAAAAAATTCCTAATGGCTCCTAAAAACCGAGGCTTCATTCTTCCCCCCCCCCTGACCCTTAATACTACTTGAAATATTTCGTTCCTTTTCCATTGAGGGACAATATAATTTGAACCTAACGCACATAAACCGATCTGGCCTCGGAAAAGTCTACTGTTGAGACACGTCCTCAGGGGCCCGTTAGGGGGCGGCAAGTCGATGTCTGAAGCCCGGACCAAAGATCTTAGCACTTATCTGTCTTGGTCTGCAGAAAGAACCGAGTCATCTTTATCTTTGAGTTAACGGAAACAGAGCCAAGGTTAGGTCAAAGACTTCGGTGCATTCTCCGTCGCGCAAGATGTCAGCGATTTCGATTTGCATTTCGAGCATGCGTTCCTTGGCTTTGGGGATATTTTCTTTATTAACGGCTATGGAGGTACTTGTGATCAATCTTTCTGCGAAGTCTTTGTCACCGATTTTTTGGAACATTTCCTTCACTGCAAATTCCATCATACTCTTGTGAAATTGCCGGATGATTCCTGCAGATAATTTTGTTGGTAGGCGCAACTGCTTGTTAGTTTTAATGAGGCCGTCTTGATCTTTTTTGAGGTAGCCGTTTTCGATCAGATAAGAAAGACTTCGCTCAACTTGATCGTTCGTGAGATTCAAACGTTTCGCGATCCAGCCAGCATCCATTTTAAAATTAGCGCAGGTTACAAGCTCCATAATTGTAATGTTATACCAAGGACTGAGCACGCTCATTTCTTTTGCTGTCATCGCGCGATCATCAAACTGAAGGATTGAGCTGGCTTTGCTCTTCCCGATCTCGCTGGGATCTAGTCCCATCTCTTTTAATAAAATAGCAGCCATGGACTTTTTGAGCTCTTTCGATGTCAAAGAATCCATCTCGAGAATTTTGGTGATTTGGTCTAAGCGCTGCCGAGGAATTTCTTGTTTGCCATTTAATAAGCGTGAAACAAAAGCCGGATTCACGTCGAGATCCCGAGCAAAAGAACGCAGTGAGTATTTCGGATTCACCTTTTGTTTGCGTGCAAAATATTTTTTTATAATAAGATGTGGCGCCACTATTTACGGAACCTTTCCAAGGTGTAGTGTCCAAATAAGGCCGTATGCAAAGTCATCGACATCATCATGCGAGATTGCTCCACTGTATAAGAACCAATAGGGTAATTCCAATGTTCGCGAGATAAGCGGATGAAGGTCTCTCCATTTTCGTTGTAAAGATTCATAATCTGTTCGAAATCAGTGGGATTTTTTAAGGGCATATCTGTCTTTCTTAAATAGGCTGGCATGTGTTCAATACCAATGCCAGTAAAGTACGTCAGATAATCATTAAAGACCTCGTCATTCAAATTGGCCCGAAGGTCTACGCCTTTTTTAAGAGCCACGTCATAATAATCTGATTCATTTAGATATTTATCGCGAAACCAGCTCTGCCACTCTTGGTAGTGATCCAGCATGTAGAGTTTAGCTGCAAAGAGCAGCTCATCTCCTCCACCGCCAATAATGGTCACACCACCGGAGCTTTGCCGATTCGTCATGTTCTTTGCTTCCGAGCGTACAGACTTCTTCCCTAGATCAATTTTACTTTTATTGATCAGCTCAGCAGCGAGCTTTGCATTCTTAGAAAACATAACTGTAGAGATCTGGTATTTTTCGTCCTCATAGCCTAAAGCTCCAAGAAGTTCATGGGGCATGAGTTTGGTACTACCTTCTGGGTTCCTCACTAAAGTCTGCTCGTTAATATAGATGGTTTTTGTCGAAGGAATATAGACATTACCCATTCTTACTGTGAATTGTCCGCTTCCAAGGGCTGTAGCACCACCGGTGACTACGAGCAAATGAACCTGCTTAATTTGCTCCTTAAACTGGGGCAGATTCACGTTGCCAATATCCACAACACCTTGGGATAAAAGCGAGTCAACTGTCAGTGTGGCATCCTTTAAAATCGCGTCCTTTAGGCCGGGACTCGGCACCACCGTGAACTTTTCATCAAAGGGTATGACCTGTCCTTGAAATGCTAAATTGGGTTTCACCTGTCCAAAACTTTGACAGCTGATCATCGTCAACAATGCGAAGGAGGCCTTCATAACTCTATGGTTTGACTTCATATCCGCCCTTTCATAACCGATAATTCTAAGATGTTAATTGCAAGCAAAAGGCCAAGCCTGTTGCTCAACCCAGTCAACACTTTGAAAGCCTCTCTCTAGAGAATGCTCCTTACTAAGTTTATAAGAACGTCACTACAAAGGAGTTACCGATGAACAAGTTATTGAGCTTTTTAATTGTCTTCCTTCCTGCCGCCTCTTTTATGAAAAAGTTCGTAATCATTTTGTGTATGATGTCTGTTTCCATTACAGCACAAGCAAAGGTGTCAAAAGCTGGTGCTTTGGAATGCTTCACCCAGGCCCAAAAACAGTTAAGCTTTGCTTCAGAGTCGGCTACTAAATTGTGTGCAGGCTCAATCAGTGCTGCACCAGTTGCATGCGTTATAGATGCATATAAACAATTTGGCTTGGCACCCAACGGATCTGGAGCGGAACTTTGCGCGAAAGCTATCTCCTCTGCTCCCGTTGAGTGTGTATTACAAGCTAAGTCAAAATTAGGTTTAAGTGCTAATGGATCAGGGGTTGAACTCTGTGCTGAAGCGGTGGTCGCTTCCGCTCCTGCTGAGTGTGTCGTTGAGGCGATGAAACAGCTTTATTTTGCAGGAAATGGTTCGGCACTACAGTTATGTAAAAAAGCTCGTTCATTAGCTCCAGTTGAGTGTGCTGTTAAAGCCAGAGACGAGAAGTATTTGGGAACGAGTTCTATCATTGAACTCTGCAAAGAAAAATAATCCACTTTCTCGTCCTAAACTTGATAACTCAACACCTCAGCCCACGGTCATTTTTTCAAGCACTAATAATATGCCCCAGGCTTCTTGTGGAAGCTTGGGGCTTTTTTATGTCCTGGGTGCTTAATGCCGGATTTCACCGGTACTGACCATCTAAATTTCACGGGTTTGACCACCCCGATTTCATGAGGTCTGACCAGGTCA
>JBDHWW010000046.1:0-21753 GCA_039810425.1 Pseudobdellovibrionaceae bacterium
GGGTTTTTCGCATAAATTTTAAAGAGCAGCTCTAACGCAAATCACATCGCCCGTAAGAGCGCCAAGCCCCTTCGCCCCGAAGCGATCTCTAGCGAAAAACAAAAAAACAAGGACTCGCCCAAGAACTCGCGCCCAAAGCAAAGCTCCGCACACAAAAATCACGTCAACACGAAATCACACAATTATTAACTGTGATTCTGCCCTCCTGGCAGATGGGGGCCGTCCGCCCCCATTCCCCGGGAAAAGACGGACCATCCGGGTCCGTCTTTATTATCCCAATTAAGCCTAGAACTCCTGATGCGGGAGGCATCAGGAGTAGCGGGAGTTTGAGGGGAGAGCCCTCAACAGACAGGATGTCTGTTTGCAGTGACTCTGCGGTAATAAAAAACTCTGCATTCTCCACCAAAGCCTTGATTTCACTTCGCCACATTATCACCAAGCACTCACAGCAACGAGGCCCAATCCTCGCCGCCCACAAAAAAAAGAAAGGGCCGGGGCAAGGAACACAAATGAAAGCGACAAGTGCCGGAGAGATCGACTGAAGCCCCCCCCCCTCCGCCCCTTAGCACAAAACAGCCCCTTCTAAAAAACGCAGAGCTCTTTTCCTTACAATAATACAAGTTGGTATGGGCTTAACTGAACGGTATTAAGCGGCGGCAATGTCGAGTTTTTTGACGATCGGGGAGTGTTTACCGCGCCTTTACGATTTTATTTAATTGTGGAAAAGTGTCCTTTATATTCAGGCTTCATATTAAAAAAGTGAGGGGTTATGCGTTTAGCGGTTTTGGGTTTGACGGCGGGAGTTTTGGCCCTTTCAGCATGTGCAAAAATTGAAAAAGATGACGGGGCTTGTACACAATCAACCTTGGATTCTTACAATAATATCGTCACACTGGGTCTTGGAACTTACGATAATGGCAATTCCTTGACGGCTTCATGCCAAAAAATTCAGAGCCTTTTAAATGGCCGTTCGTGCAAGGCGCAAAGAGTTTCCTCAGGTGAAGAATTCTCGATTTCTTATGCTGCAGTTCAAAAGACCTGTGATCCTTTGATCAACAAGAACTCGAATTCTTCGACCCCAGTTCCGGCCCCAAAAAAATATTCCAAATATATTGATGAAGATGGCCGTTGCACAGAGGCTTACAAGTCAGACATTAAAACTCTCCGTAATTACTTAAAGAAATCTATCCAACACAAGTCTAAAGACATCGCAGACAGCGCGTTTTACCATTGTGCTGCGATGAGAGCTGAGTTCTATGAATTGAGTTGTAAAACATACGATGCTAAGGGCACTAAGTTTGTTGTGATTTCAGGAAAGGCGGGCGAATTGCCGGGGCTTTGCAGCGACGCTAAACGTCTTTCCGAGCGTTTCAGTAAATAGCTTTCGTTTTCCCTGAGAATTGATTTTCTGTGGCGGGGCTTAAATCAGCCCCGCAGTAGACCAAAGCAATCCATCGCGAAGGCCTACCTTGGGAATAACTATCTTTTCTACGTGCGCCTGACGGAGCGCCGTTAACACGATCAGTGTTGCGGGCAGGATGACATCGGCTCGGTCTGGACGCAATTCTAATTTTTCCATACGATCTTTATAACTCAAAGACTTTAGTTTCTCGGCGATGTCGTTGAGTTCGCGCAGAGTTATGTAAGTCGCCGGAGTTTTTTTCAGAA
The DNA here is from genome assembly GCA_039810425.1 of Pseudobdellovibrionaceae bacterium. Lineage (GTDB taxonomy): Bacteria > Bdellovibrionota > Bdellovibrionia > Bdellovibrionales > Bdellovibrionaceae > JACMRP01. Next base: position 1,669 of record JBDHWW010000046.1, read on the forward strand.
TCCGCGCTTTGAGTTGAGCCATGCACTCTAAGTTGCCGCCGGTCCCCACGGCAAAATGCAATGGTCCCGCGGCAATATGGGAATCCATATAGCTGGTCAGCGGTGCCACGAATTCTCCCATAATCACGTTGATTTGATTTTCATTCAGTTTGCGGCGGTTCATTTGATCTAAAACGCGCACCGTTCCCATTGGAAAGCTTTCGGTGGCGCTCATCATTCCATTTTCGGAAAAGGTGATTTCAACGCTGCCGCCGCCGACATCGACAGACAAAATGCGTTTGTTTGCAAGATCAATCTCTTTGCGGATTGCATTGTGAATAAGGCGAGCTTCTTCGACGCCGTCGATGACTTCGATTTGAATCTTGGACGCGGCAAAAATGTTTTTAACAAAGAGCGCTTTGTTTTTCGCTTCGCGAACGGCGCTGGTCGCAACCGCGCGGCAGCGGGTGACTTTGAATTGGCGGTTGGTTTTTGCAAATGTTTTAAAGGCTTCTTCGGCTTCGGCCAGATTTTTGGCGGAGATCTCGCCGTTCTGGAAAACATCTTTGCCAAGGCGAACGGGCGCTCGCAGCTTTTTGATGATTTTCATCTCTGAATTTTCCAATTCACCGACGATCATGCGAATGGCATTGGAGCCGATATCAATAGCAGAAAATTTTGCGCCCATGGGAATAGCTTGCGACAGAGTTTAAACAGTGTCAGCATGAGTTTATGAAAAAATTCAAAATTTACATCTTTTTGACTCTTTTTTGGGGCTTGAGTGCGAAGTCTTTTGCCGTCGCTGACGTGGGTTTTTCCGGAGAGCTGGATGTCGCCTTCACCTACAAACAATTGCCGACCCGCGATCAAGGGGTGACGGCGTTTTCCATTCCACGATTGAACCTCGATATTGAGGCGCCCCTTCGGGACAACAACGAGATTTTTTTGCAGCTTGAGACATCTGAGTATCGTGACGGCGTTTCCAGCCGTTTTGATACGCAACTCAAAGAAGGCTATCTGAGTCTGACCAGTATTTTGCCGCCAAGGTCTGAGTTGCGCTACGGTTTGATTCCGGATTTCTACATCGAACTTCAGCGCGAACAATGGGACTACGATTTCTGGGGTGCCGTTAGCCAGGTGCCGATGATTAAGTACAAGTACGCGGCATGGTCCGACTTAGGGGCGATGTATCAAGGGGAATTGCCTGATGATCTAGGACAATGGGCCTTGAGTTTCACTAACGGCGAAGGTTACCAGAGGGATGAAACCGGTCCTCGTAAACAGGTCCAGCTGCTTTTCGGCTTTACAAAGGCGGCGCCATTTTATGCGATGCTTGCATACACCTACGGCGCCTATGACGCCTATGACAGCAGTTTTAACAAGAAAACCCGTCTGGCCGTGAACTTGAGTTATGAGTTCACCGCTGGGTTGCTCGCCCTTGAGTACTACGCGACTCAAGATCCTGCGGATGCGGTCTCGGGGAACATGGCGGCGGCGGTCGACGTGACGGCTCTGCATGGCACGGTGGTGGATGGCGAAGGCGCGAGCTTGTTCGGGCGTTGGGACATGACTGAAAAAGCAGATCTCTTTATCCGTTTAGACTATCTTACGCCGGTGAAGCCAGAGAAGAATAAAAATCTGAAGGCTGTTTCGGGTGGGGTGTCCTATGACTCGAGCGAAGACATCCGTTGGGGGTTGGCTTACGAGTATTCGGATTACAGCGAGGACTTCTCGCCATCTATTCGCGACGAAAGCCAGCTAGTTTTAGCGACAAGAGTCAGTTTTTAGAGGAAAACTGTCAGGTTTTTGTTAGAATCCTGTAGGGATTTTCTCAGGGTCTGTTGACGCGCTCCATTTGAAGAAAATGAAATGCCAGGGACTTCTGAGTGTATTTGCTTTTTAAAATCAATTTCAGTAAGTAGAGGTCAGGAGTTAGCGTGGAAAGAACAATGGATTCGCAATTAGACGAACTCAAGCGACTTATTCTTGTAATGGGTGGCCATGTTGAACGAGCTCTGAACGAAGCCACGAACGCTTTGATGTCTCGCAATATAGACAGTTTCGCCCAAGTTCACGACATTGAGAAAAAAATTAACGAAGGGCATATTGCCGTCGACAATGCCTGCCTGGCGGTTCTTGCAAAACAAGGTCCTGTAGCGAAAGATCTTCGTTTGATTCTTTCCATCGTTAAAATCAACACCGATCTTGAGCGCATGGGCGATCAATGCGTGAACATCGCATACACCGGAAAAGACTATTGTGGCCGTAAGCCTCTACAAAACCTCGATGATATCAGCCGTATGTCGAATGTGGTGCGCGCGATGGTGAAGGAATCTTTGGATTGCTTTGTACGTGGAGATGTGGAGCTGGCAAAGAAAATTTTAATGATGGACGACGAAGTCGATGGTTTGAAAAACAAAGTTTTCAAAGATCAACTCAGTCACATGAAAACGGCTTCTCAAGATGTGGAAGCTTCCTTGGATCTCATTCTTGTGGCCCGAAACTTAGAACGTCTCGGCGACCACGCGACCAATATTGCTGAAGATGTTATTTTTGCGTTCACAGGTAAGGATGTCAGACATGGTGGGAAATACACTTGATTCCAGCGCCGCAATCTTAGTGGTGGAGGATGAACAGGAAATTCGCGAACTGATGGCTTTGCACTTGCTCCGTCAAGGCTTTAAAGTCAGAGAGTGTGCTTCGGCTGAAGAGGCTCAGAGCGAAATCCAAAAGCAAAAGTTTCATCTTGTCATCCTGGATTGGATGCTTCCTGGAATCAGTGGACATGATTTTCTACAACAGGTTAAAAAAACCTCGAACGCGCCGAATGTTTTGATGGTGACGGCGAAGACGGAGCCCCAAGACATCGTGACCGGCCTTGAGAGCGGCGCCGATGACTATCTCACAAAACCCTTTGATCCGGGTGTCTTTATGGCGCGCGTGCGCGCACTGCTTCGCCGATCAAGCCTGCAAAATGCCCCATTCACGAAGGAGTCTGAGTGTATCCAGTTCGCGGGCCTCAGCGTGAATTTCAAAACTTATGAGGTGAAGCTAAATGACGAAACTTTGCACCTGACGCCGTCGGAGTTCAAACTTCTGGGCCAGCTGCTTGAAAGCCGGGGCCGCGTGTTGACCCGCGATCAATTGATTGAAAATATTCAGGGTGAAGGAATTAACGTCACCGGCCGCACCATCGACACTCATGTCTTTGGTCTTCGTAAGAAGCTCGGGGCGTGGAGTGATAACATCGAGACCATCCGTGGTGTCGGTTATCGCGTGAAGATGGACTCCCAATAATGAATTTAGCGCGATTCCCTTGGAGACTTTTCTGGCAATTTTATTTTATCCAAGTTGTTCTTTACAACTTGGTCTTTATTGTCACCCTGGGAATCGTCGGCACTTACCGGCCGTTCGGCTCGGGATACTTCTGGTCTATTATTTTGCAATATGGCTTTGTGACCTTGCTGCTGGCGGCGGGCATCGCGTGGCGGTTTACGCGCCCACTGCATAAGATCATCCTCAAGGCCTTCCGGGTGGCCAGTAAGAAGTTTGAAAATCAGAGCGAAGACGACGAGGATCTTCTTGATGAAGAACTCGGCGAGTACGCGCAAATCGAGAACGCTTTGAATCGCATTCACCGTAAAATCAAAAAGCGCCGTGATCAATTGCAGCAAGAGCGTGAAGAGACCCAGGCCTTCATGAGCGCGGTGGAAGAGGGCATCATCAGCGTCAGCACGGATTTGCGTATTTTGTATTTTAATTCGCAGTTCGCGACACAGTTTATGGACTCAAAGCAAATTCAAAGTGCGATGACTTTGGCGGATATTTTTCGTTACCCTGAAATTCACGACGCGTTCCTACGAGCCTTGAATGAAGGCCGCGGTTTTCGCGTGCAGGTAAAGCTTGAAACGAAGCTTGAGAAAAATATTCGTTACTTCTGGGTGTCGGTGAATCCGCTCCGCAAAAGTAAAAGCAATGAGGTCTATGGTGCCATGGGGATCTTCCATGACATCACCGAGCTGAAAAAAGCCGAGTTGGTGCGGATTGAGTTTGTCGGCAATGCCTCGCACGAGCTCAGAACCCCGCTGACGTCGATCAAGGGATATGTTGATACCTTGAAAACTGACGTGAATAGAGGAAACTTTGATCATACGGTGAAGTTTGTGGATATTATCTCTCGCAATGTGGAACGTCTGGCTGATTTGGTCAATGACCTTTTAAGCATTTCCGCTTTGGAGTCCAACCCTGAAATCAAATTCGAGCCTGTAAATCCCCTTGAGGTTTCTGAGCACATTGTTTCGGAATTCGCGCCGATGATGCGGGACAAGAATCAGGCGGTGATGGTGGTCGGTGCTCAAGAGGTGACAAGTTTCAATGCCGATGTCCGCAAGGTTGAGCAAGTTTTGCGCAACCTGGTTTCTAATGCCGTCAAGTACATCGGCGCCGATAGAACCGTGCAAATCCGTTGGGAAAAAGGCGGAGAGGGAGCTGTTGTCCTCCGCGTTCTTGATAATGGCCCTGGAATTCCACCGGAGTATCACGATCGTTTGTTTGAGAGGTTCTACCGCATCGACAAAGGCCGTTCGCGCGAGGCCGGCGGGACCGGCCTGGGCTTAGCGATTGTAAAGCATATTATGCAGAGCCACGGCGGCTCTGTGCAAGTCCAAAGCGAAATGGGCAAAGGTTCTGAATTTATTTGCACTTTCCCTCTGAAAAATGTTTCATCTAAGTCTTAGGACTTGGAATGAAAGAAAATTTTTATCAGCATTTTGAAAAGATCTATGGGACACGTTGGGGCGATCTGTATGATGCTCTGAAGGCACCAGAACGCCAAGTTGCGCGCATAAATCTTTTAAGCTCTGCACAGTCCGTGGTGTTGGAAAATGCGGCTCCGGCTCATCCTGCGCTCCATCACTCTTACTGGGTGCCTTTACAGGCTTTTTATCAGCCCGAGCGCACTCCGGAAGATCTTTTGAATGTCTACATTATGGATCCTGCCAGCGTGATTGTCGCGCGTGCGCTTGAAGTTGAAGACGGCGATCGTGTTTTGGATATGTGCGCGGCGCCCGGTGGCAAGACATTGATTCTGATTGAAGGTTTAAAAAACTCTGGAGAAATTTTCGCCAATGATTTGTCGCCGGAACGTCGCGAGCGTCTAAAAAAAGTAATACAGCAATATGTGCCGCGAAGTATTCGGGACCGTGTCTGGGTGACGGGTAGGGACGGCGTGCAGTTTGGCCTTAAAGAACCCAATAGTTTCGATCGCATCTTGCTGGATGCTCCCTGCTCAGGTGAGCGCCATGTGCTTGAAAACAAGAAGGCTGCGGACGAGTGGAGTCCTCGTCGTGGTGAAAATCTGGCCACGCGCCAGTATGCGCTCTTAGCCGGCGCCCTGCTTGCGGCAAAGCCGGGGGGGCGCATCGTCTACTCCACGTGTAGTATCAACCCCGATGAAAACGACGGAGTGATACACAAACTTTTAAAGAAGAAAAAAGACTACGTGACGTTGATTCCGCAAGAGACGACTGAAATCGGTGAAAAGACCCAATATGGCGTGGCATTTATGCCGGATCGCTGTGGTTTTGGGCCGCTTTATTATTCCGTGATCGAAAAGAATCCCTAATCATTTTTCCGCATTGATTTCAGTAAATTTGTTGGCATGTGCTTGAAACCCGGAAGAGGATGTTGGTTGTCGAATAGTCCAAGGGAGTTGAAGGGGTATACGCATTTTGTACGAGGGAATCGGCGCAGCTCAGCGATTCTAGCGCTTGGTGACAGTATTGGTAGTTCGTGAGATTGGTCGGCAATGTGCCATTGGCGACGTTCTCGCCTATTTCGCTCATGGTATCGTAAGTAGCGGCCGTAGCACCTAGCTCGCTTGTGTACCCATTCAAAGACATAATTTGAAAGTAGCAACGAGTGACAGAGGATCGCGCATAGCACGTGCTGATCTTTCCACAGATTTGCACGGCCAGAAAGTAAATTGAAGGAGGCTGTTCTGTCCCAGCATTAGGGTTGCCAATGAGTCCAGGGTTGCCGGTGTTTGTTCCTGGAGAAAGCAAACACGCGGAGAGGCAAAGCGGTAATACAATGATGGCTAAAAACGTTTTCATTTTTCTTTCCTTGTGGATTTCGACAACGGGAAGAGTTGAAAGTTAATTTGGTAAATTTGTTCTTTATTTTTATCTTCCTCTGCAATGGTCATGAGCTGGGATCTGAATTCTTCGATGAGCTTTTTAATTCTAAGGGCAGAGCCTTCAGAAAGCCCCACGGTCACTGATGAAATTTCTCTTTCTTGCGCTGGAAAACGGTCCAAGGATTCCGCGGCAAGTCCGAGCATCTTTTTGTGAAACTGAACCACGCCGAAATTTGAAAATCGATGGCCCGTGGTGATGCTTTCTTCTTTTGCGGACCAAAGGTCTGACTTTTTTTCAATCATCTCAAGACAAAGGAGTCGGTTCAAAGATTCTTCGACATCGCCGGGTGAAATTCCTGGCAGAAGAGCCTCAGCAATCTCTGTGCTTGTTTGTGGCGGATTCTTTAGCATTAAAAGTTCACGAATCGGAATGTGATACCACTGGGAGTAGTATTCGAATTGTTCTTTCGACAGAGGGTATTCATTCTGGAACTTTTTCATCTGCACCAACTGATGTGCGAAGTGCTCTTTCTCGGAAAGGGTTTTCGCTTTATTAAAATGCACGAGGTGGCGAAAGAAATTTCCTTCTTCTTTGGTGAGCTGAAAGATCTCAACCACTTTTTCTAGACTGCTCGTTGAAAGGTGTCGTTTGCCTTTGACTACGAGATTTAAAAAATTGGGGGAAGTCAGTCCGGCTCGTTGTGAAAACCAACGATAAGAGAATACTTTCTTCTCTTTTTTCCTTTGTTCAATCAAAGCCACCAATAGTTGGCGATAATCTTGAAATTGAAAGACGTTGAGTTTTTTATTCATACACTCATCCTATCGACACTTTCATTTGTATACTATAAAAATTATAAGAATCATAAATGGTATATAATACTGTGTAATATCAATATTTTAAGAGTGTATGCGTAGACTAAATGAATACGAAAATCATGTGTCTAGATCTGTTTTTAAGAGCTTTTTTAGGCGAATTGTCTTGAAATAAAACCAACCAGCAAGGAGCTACGATGAAAAAAGTTTTGTTTTCAGTTTTGAGCCTATTTGTCTGTGGGGCATGCTCAGGAGGTTTATTTAAAAATGGCGAAGAGCCAATCGTTAAAGAAGCAACTTGGAATCCGGCCATTGAAAAGTTCACAAGTTGTCAAGGAATCGACTCTTATCTCCAGGAATATAGACAATCGTATCCGATTCCTGCCTCCACCGCAAGGACGCCAGAAAATGCCGCGGGTCAAGCATATGAAAATCAAGTGGGTGATGTGCTAGAGGGAGATATTCTTCAAATCACTCCTTCATTCTTTTTCTATGTGCGCGCAAAGTCAGTTGAGATCATAAGAAGAAAAAACCTGGCTCATTACAAGTCTATCCAAACACCGGGCGTTTTTGATCAGCGCCTGCTTGTCCATGACGGACAATTGATTTCCGTCGGCACGAACTATAGAGGAACTAAAGTGCAAATCTTTGATATTGAGTCTGATTTTATAAAAACCTATGAAAAGGATTTTGCGGGATTTGTGCAGGATTTTCGTGTTGTTGGAAGTCAATTGCGTTTGGTTACGCGGGACTACTATTTGACCCGTCAAGGTGCTATCAATTGTGCGCAGGTCTATCGGCCCAACTTAGAAGACGGTGATTCACTAATTACTTTCATATCTCAGATAGATCTAGGAAGTGGGTCGTACAAAGATACGACCACGGGTTTTATGGGGGACAGCGATTTTTTTCATATGACTTCGGATGAGCTATTGCTCTTTAAAAATAGCCGTGGCTTGCCATCTCATTTTAGAGTCGTAAAGTTTGATAGAGGTCAACCTCGTCTTGAGCAAGTGCAAGCCTATGAAGGAAGCGTCAAAGACCGTTGGTCTGTTTTAACAAAAAGTAACATAATCATTTTTGTGTCTACCATCAATGGTGGCAGTGGACTTGAAAATAGGATACTCGCCTACGAAAAGATGCGAGGCTTAAAGTACGAACTGGCCGCTGAGACTCCAGCGTTTGGTGAGGGTGAAAGTGTTCGGAGTGTACGTTATTTTATGGATAAAGCCTACGTGGTAACTTATAGATGGACGGATCCGCTCTTTATATTTGATATTCAAGACCCTAAGAAAATGATTCCTCTGGGAAATTTAATATCACCGGGGTTTTCGACGCAGCTTCGAGAGCTCACGAATGGCATGATATTGGGGCTGGGGGTTGCGGACAGCGGGGATCGCGTGAAGGTCTCTCTCTTTAATGTTCTTGATCCGGCACGGCCCACGGAGGTGCAAACTTTTGCTTGGGGGCCAAGGTCCTCTTCAGATGCCATCTTTGAGCCCAAAGCGCTCTTTGTTTCCGGAGAGAAAGACCGCATTATTTTCCCTGGGGCTATTTTAAATATCAACGATGATCCGTACAATATCGATAATTCTGTAGAGTTTATGGGGGCTATTGTTTTGGATTTTAATGGGGCTCAATTGCGCGAGGCCGGGCGGCTAAGTCATCGACTTTTGTACGACAAACTGTGCGGTGAACCACCATCATTTGCATACTTGTGGAATGGGAAAGTAAACAGGGCCGTGCAAATACGAGGTGATATTTTTAGCTTCTCAAGTTTTGGGGTTATGAGATCCTCGGCGAGGGATTTCACGACTCAAGAAGAGGTGAGCTTTGATCGCGGTGGCAGGGATTGTCGCGCAACTAATTTTTATCGTTAACGACGCGCGAGGAATGGGTGGGCTTAAGCTTGCTCATCCAGTTTTTTTTTAACATTGTCGCGATATTCTTTGAGTGAGTAGTGCCCGTAAGTCTTTTTGCGGTACATTTCCAGCACTTCCGCTTCGAGGTCCTCGATGACATCTTGCAGGTGTCCATCCGGGATATTTCCAGAGCGCGAAATGAAAACGAGGTAGGTGCCGACGATTTTTTGGATCAATTCCTTTGGTGACTCGATTTGGCAGGTGGGATCGTGTAAATGCTGATGAAAGATTTGAAAGAGAAGATCTGTTGTCATATGCTCATTTATCGGTAAAGCGATGGGGAAACTGAATGAAAGCGATGAGTTTATTAGAGCTTAGGACCTTGGTCGCCGAGTTGGCAAGCCTCCTAAAAGAGGCCCAACTGCAGGATGTGATTTCCAATGACCGTGGCTTAGCTTTGGGTTTTCGTGGGACCAGACACTTTTGGCTGACCCTGGATATGAATCCATCGAATCCCTTTTGTCTGGTTTTTGCCGACTACTGTCCCTTCAAAAAAGGATCTAAGCCTAAACCGATTGCATTGTTCCTGAATTCCCATGGAAAAAACCTGTACTTTCGCAAGATAGGGCTCGATGAGGACTATGGACGAGTTCTACGGATAGAACTCGCCAACAGTCAAAAAAGTTGTGAACTCAAACTGATTCTCATCCCTCGGCAAGCCAATATGCTGGTTGAGTCCGAAGGCAAAAGTATCGCCTGGGAAAAACCGCGCGGGTTACAGGTACAAACTGAAACCGGAGAATTGCCCGCGCCTCGTGATCTCGGCGATATGCACGAAGAGTGGCTTAGTGAATTTCAAGGGGGGGCCCGCCCGTCGATAGATCCGCGCGCTCAATGGGAAAAGAAGAAAGCCAAGGATCTCGAGAAAAAACGCAAAGCGCTCGAAGAAATTGAAAAGATTTTGACGGAGAATTTTTCAGAAAAGTACTACGAGCTTGGCGCATATTTAAAAACGATTTCTCCGGAAGAATTCGCGTCAAAAAAAGTTCCAGCGGAATGGCATGGCCTTTTGGATTTCAAGCAGAAGCTCTTTGCCAATATCGAAATAGTTTTTGAAAAAGGCAAGCAAGCCGCAAATAAAGTTCAAGGGACCGAGGAGCGCCGGCGGATTCTGGCTGGGGAAATCGCGAAACTTGAGAAAAGCACTTTTGAGTCCAGCCCGAAGGATCAAAGCTCGCGCCAAAGGGTCGATGATCTTATGAAAAACACCGAGGCCAGGGGCAGAAAACTGAGCCTGGAATCTGGTGCCATCGTCTATTGCGGAAAATCAGCGTCTGATAATCTAGCGTTGCTTCGCCGGGCAAAAGCTTGGGACTATTGGCTGCACCTGAAGGACTATCCGGGAGCCCACGCCATCGTCCACCGATCCCGCGATCAAGATATGCCGTTTGAGGAGCTGCAAAAAGCCGCTCTTTGGGTGCTTAAAGAGTCGCTATCGTCAAAGACTTTCATGCCGGGTGAAAAGTATGCGGTTGTCATTGTGGAATGTCGTTTTGTTCGCCCCATTAAGGGGGATAAGCTGGGGCGCGTGACCTATCATTCCGAGAAGCAGTTCATGGTGACGGCCTAATCATGTCTTGACCCTTTGCTTCCTTGCTCGATGCCTTGACTGTCCCTCTCAGCGGAATAGAATTTTCTTTTATTCTACAGAGGACGGATTATGATTGAAGTGCGAGATCTCACCAAGGACTATGGTCCACGTAGAGCTATCAACCAGCTCAACTTCACGATCAACAAAGGAGAAGTCGTTGGCTTCCTGGGCCCGAACGGGGCGGGGAAGTCCACGACAATGAAAATCATCACAGGCTTTATGGCGCCTAGCTCAGGCACGGCGAAAGTGGCGGGATTTGATGTTTTTGAAAATCCTCTGGAGGTGAAGAAGCGGATTGGCTATCTACCCGAAACGCCTCCCGTCTACACGGACATGTATGTGCGTGACTATCTGACATACGTTGCGGAACTCAAGCAAGTGCCGCGCGAAAATATTCAAAAGCAAGTCGATGATGCGTTGGAGAAAACGAATCTTGGCAGCGTGCAAAAGCGTTTAATCCAGAACTTGTCAAAAGGTTATCGCCAGCGTGTGGGCATCGCTCAGGCTTTAGTTTCAAATCCGGAAGTTCTGATCCTTGATGAACCCACCGTCGGTCTTGACCCAAAGCAAGTTGCTGAGATCCGCGAACTCATCAAGGAACTCCGCGGCCATCACACGGTCATCTTGTCGACACACATTTTGAGCGAAGTGCAAGCAACCTGTGAGCGAGTGATCATCATCCATCACGGTCAAATCGTTGCCCAAGACCGTATCGAAAATTTGGCGGGTCCGGAGCGGGGTCAAAGCCGTCTGACGATCCGCCTGCGGAAAGAAGTTGAAGATCTTAAAAAAGTTTTGGGTGGAATCGAAGGCGTTCTGGCCGTCTCCGCCGGCAGCAGCCGCCATGACTGGGAAGTGAACCTGCGTGGCGACGATGCGGTGGTCGATGCGATTTCAACGCGAGTAGTGAACGAAGGCTTGGGGTTACTGGAACTCAGTCCGCACAAAGTCGATTTGGAGGATGTCTTCTTGAAACTTACCTATGGAGCTGAACAAACTGAGGTGCAATCATGAGTGGAACTATAACGATCTTTAAGAAAGAACTGAAAGGCTTTTTCTTCAGCCCCAGTTTCTATGTGATCGCCTTCTTGGTTTCTGCGGTCTTGAGTTGGTCGTATCCGATTCAGTTGAACTTGTTTTCGCTGCTTTTGCAGAACTACGTGTTCCAGCAAAACTTGCCAAATATGAATCAATTGAACATCCACTACGGATTGTTCCTCAGGCATCTGTCCTATCTGAATCTGCTGCTGATCTTCGTGGTGCCCGCGCTCACAATGCGCTTACTGGCTGAAGAAAAGAAACTGCGCACTTTTGATTTGCTTTTAACTTCACCGGTGACCTCAACGGACATTGTTCTTGGCAAGTATCTTGCGGCGCTCGCGGCCGTCGGAGGTATTGTTCTGCTGGCGCTGTCTTATCCGGTTGCGACGGCGACCATGGCGAAACTCAATTGGGGCCCATTGTTGATCGCTTTTCTGGGAATCTTTCTGGTGGGCGCCGCGTATGCGGCGATGAACTTGTTTTGCTCAAGCCTCACTGAAAATGCTTTGGTTGCGTACGTGACTTCGGTGGTGTTCAACGTCTCGATCTGGTTTGTTGGTATCGGTGTTGAGATGACGGACAGCCAAACGATCCGGCAGGTCATCGAGCATGTTTCCATCAATACGCACTTAAGCAGCCTTGTTGAAGGAACCATTCGCTCCAGTGCGTTGGTTTTTCTTATCAGCCTTGTGGCTTTATTCTGTTTTTTGGCCGAGAGGGTTGTTGAATCCTCTCGTTGGAGGTAGGGTCTATGAGCAAAATCAGTAAAATCCTCTTTGGCATTTCCGGTGTAAGCCTTTTGTGTTTTATCGTGACTCGATTGCTGGTTGGGGCGTGGATTCCCTTCCTATGGATCCCACTCTCATTTTTCGTTTGCTGCTTTATCGGCGCGATCATCCAGGAAAGAAAAACTATTGCCGAGTTCATGACAATGAAGACTACGAAGCACGGCATGAATATGGGCGCTTTGATTGCGCTCGTCTTTGCCGTATTGGTGGTTGTCAATTTCTTGTCGGTTCGCCACTACAGAGTTTGGGACTTTTCCGGTGCGCAAAGCAATACGCTCTCTGATCAGTCCTTGAAACTCGTGAAGAGTTTGAATTCTGAACTTCTAATCCGTTTTTTTTACAAGAAGGGCGTTGAAGGAAACGAAGACAATCGTAAAAACTTCCGTGAGTTGATTAAAAAATACCAAGACCAGACTTCGAATATTCGCTTGGAGTTCGTTGAAGTGAATGAGCGTCCAGATTTGGCCGAAGAATACGGCGTTACCAAAGGCAGTGGCGTGATTTTCTTGGACTACAAAGGCCGCCGTAACCGCGTTGAAAAAATCGACGAGCAAGAAGTGACGACGGCATTGGTGAAACTCACCCGCGAAAAAGAAAAGAACATCTACTTTGTTGTCGGTCATGGCGAACGTGATTTGGAAGAAGCTAAAGAGGCCACCGGTCTCAACGCTTTGAGGGTGATGCTCGAAAACAATCGCTACATGGTGAAAACTCAAGCGACAAACCTGAATGCGAAAATCCCTGACGATGCCGATGTCGTTATGATCGTGGGACCAACTCAGAAGTTCTTGGACTACGAAGTTAAAGGGCTTGAAGACTATCTTCAGCGAGGCGGTAACCTCCTGATAGCTTTGAAATCAAAACAAACGCAGGGGCTGGAAACGGTGTTGGCCCAGGCGGGTCTTGAGCCAATGAACAATTACGTGATGAACATCGTAGATACGCCCATGGGCAAAGGTGTGCAGCAGGGGCAGACTCTGGGCACGGTTTTCTCGGGCACGAACGAAATCACCAAAGTCTTCGGTAAAAGCGAAGCGACGATATTCAGAAATCCCATGTCACTGAAGCGTGGCAAAGTTCCTGAAGGTGTGACGATTGATGATCTTGTGAAGACTCAGGAGAGCTCGATGTCTTTCGCGAATCTGGATTTGAAGGATCAAGGTCCTCAAGGTGCATTCACGATCGTCGCGGAGGCGAAAGGAAAATTCCCAGGCAACAAAGGCTCGGATTTCCAAATGATCGTGGCGGGGGATGCGGACTTTCTCGGGAACCAGCTTTTAATGCAGAGCTTGAATCGCGACTTGGTTTTGAACTCGGTGGCGGCGCTCGCGAAGGAAAGTAACTTGATAAGTATTGCTCCACGCGAAGCGCAAGTGACCAAGCTGCAAATGACGGATTCGAACTTCTATCTGTTCTTGTTCTTGTTTGCGATTCCATTGCCACTGCTAATGCTGGGCACTGGTTTCACTCTGTGGATGAGAAGGAGGTATGCTTAATGAAGAAGACGGCCTGGTTTGGGATTTTCGTTGCGGTGCTGGTGGGGGCTACTTACTATTTTGAGTTCTATCAAGCCAACCGCGAAGAAAATAAAAAGACGGAAGCCGCCAGAATCGTGGCATTTCCGGTCGCGCAAATCAACCAAATTGAAGTGCAAAATAAAACCGGAAAGATTCTTCTTAAGCGTGATACCGACGGCTGGCGTTTGGAAGAGCCCGACAAAGACTGGGCTGACAATCAGTTCACTGAAGATTTCGTCAGCGGACTCGTTGGCGAGAAAAGCATCGATACCATTGCCACGGAAGGCGAAATCAACTGGTCCCGGTATGGGCTCGATAAAGAATATTCAAAAGTGATCTTTACCAATCAAGCGGGACAGTCGGTGCTGGTGGAGGTCTCCAGCAAAAAGAATTTCGAAGGCAATAGCTTCTTAAGGCGTGACAGCGAAAATCAAGTGCTTGTGGCGACTTCGCAATGGGCATTGCGTGTGAATAAAACGCCGATGGATTTTCGCGACAAGCGTTTCTTCCGCGGAAAAGTCGGCAGCGTCGAAGAAATCAAAATCAAATCTCAGAAAGATGATTTCACTCTCGTCAACAAAGATAACAAGTGGCTTAACGAGAAAAATCCAAAACTGAAATTGGATCAAAACAAAGTGCGCGAGATTCTGACTTCGCTGAATGAAATCCATGCGACGGATTTTTTGGCTAAGGCACCGGCGGCACCAGTTTTGGATAAGATCGGTCTGAAACTCAAAGATAAATCTTGGGCTGGCGAAGTTAGGCAAGGCCGGGACAAGGTTTTCTATGGTGTGACCTCTGAACCGGCATTTAATTTAAAGCTCGAAGCAGGGGCAGTGGAAAAATTCACCAATATGACTTTGATGGGCCTTCGTGATCGCAAAGAGCCATTTGACTTCCAAAATCTGATGGTTCGTAGAATTGAAATCGATACGGCTTTGAAAAAAATGGTGCTGGTTAAGGCCGATGACAAATGGATGATGCAAGGAGATGAAAAAGCGAACATCGATCCAAACGTGGTTCGCGCATTTATCACTCGTTTCAGTGGCACGGGAGTGACCGAATACCTCGATAAGAAAGAGCAAACGGCGTTTAAGGATCCTCAGAACAAGATCGTCTTAAAAGATGAAAGTCAGAAGGTCCTTTTTGACGTTGAATGGGGTCCCGAGATCCGCAAGAAAGGGTCGGTCGGTGAAAAGAAGCTGGTTTTAACAAAGACGAGCTTGTTTGAAGATGTTTTTGGTCTGGATCCAGCCGTCATCGAAGCTTGGGGCTTGATGGGACTGCTGCCGGTAGAGCAGACTAAAGACAAAATAAAAAAGGAAACTCCGTGAAAATTCATATTAAATCCCCAACGCGTGTCGATCTCGCGGGCGGGACCCTGGATCTCTGGCCTTTATATCTCTTTGTCGGCGGCGCGAGCACTGTGAATGTGGCCATTGATATATGCACTCATGCGATCATTGAGTCGTTGGATAACGGCCGCGTGATGCTCGAGTCGAAAGATCTGAATTTACAAAAAGACTATAAGAATCTTGCGGAGGCACTCGGGGACACGGATCCCCGTATGATCTTGCTGCAAACACAGTTGCGTTACTGGCAGCCCAAGCAGGGGTTTAAGTTGACAACTCAATCCGATAGCCCGGTGGGCGGCGGACTTGGTGGCAGTTCAAGCTTAACGATTTCCATTATGAAGGCTTTTGCGCAGTTCACAGGCCGCCGTTTTAAAGACTGCCACGAGATGGTACATACGGCTCACAATATCGAAGCCGAGATTCTGAATGCTCTGACGGGGACACAGGATTATTATCCGGCGGTGAGCGGTGGCTTGAATATTTTGAAATACAACTACGACGGTATTACCCAAGAAGTGTTGCCAGTTGAAAACTCTCCGCTCGCTCAACATTTTTTGTTGGTTTACACCGGTAAAACTCACCACTCCGGAATAAATAATTTTGAAGTGATGAAGGGAGCCGTTGCCAAGGATGCCATCACCATACAAGCTCTCAAAGATATCCGCGCTATTGCAGAAAAAACGGAGAAAGTCGTTCGTGAGTCCCGCTGGAGCGACCTGCCGGAATTGTTCCGTCAGGAGTTCGCAGCCCGCGTGAGGCTGGCGCCGGCATTTACCAGCCCCGAAATTGAAAAGTTGAATGAGCTTTCTTTGCAGAATGGAGCACATGCTGTTAAAATTTGTGGAGCTGGGGGCGGAGGCTGTGTGTTGGTTTGGACCCCCGAAAACAAGAAAGAAGGAGTAGCGAGCGCATGCCAAAAAGCCGGGTTTCAAGTCCTCGCAACTCGTCCCGTGAACCCTCTCCAGTAGGAGATGTGATCCGCTTTGTTGGTCTGTCCCTGGGCGGCGGCAAAGCGGACAAAGCATGCATGGCGATTTTGGAGTACTATCCAAAACACCATAAGGTCTTCCTTGCCAAAATCTTTGAGCGCATCCGGACCGAAGCCGGTATTTCTGCTGATCTGAAAATTCACGAAATCCTTGAACAATATGATGGCATGATTCACTCCCTGGCTGTCGATGCGCCCTGGAAAGTGCCTTATTGCATGAGCTGCAAGTTGAAATGCCCGGGGTATGAAACTTGCGGGGAGGACCACATCAAGTGGATGTGGGATTACAATAAAGAGCACACGGTAAAGAAACGTCCCAAAAAGCTTTTCACTCCATACACTCAGCGAGCGGTGGAGTTGCACTTGGCCACCGAGTTGGAAGAGCCTTTCCAGGTGCCAAACGCGATGGGCGCCAACGCCGCTCCGCTATTGGCACGGGCTTCTTTTATTTTACGCCGCTTAAATATTCCCGCGATTGAAGTTTATCCGAAGCTTTCGATCTGGCGAATTGGCTTGTCGCTGCACGTTTTGAAATCACACTTGCGCTCACACAAGCATGCCGCAGTCGGCGAGGATAGTCGCCGCGGTATTCTAAAAGAGCTTGGCGAGCACAATGTCGCGTTCGTTTACGATCAGGATCGCCGTCTGATGATTGAAAACAACCATGCCTTTGAAGCGTTCATCTGCGCGATGACGGCGTTTTTGGAATACAAGGGTCAGACGGAATCGCGCCCTAAAGGCTTCCCGAAAACCGAAGACTGGATTGCATTCCCTAAAGAGCGTATCAACTGGAAGTTCTAACGTCTGATCAGGTCAAATCCGATTCACTTTAAAAGTTCTATCACCGCCGGCAGGTCCAGCGGCATTGGTTTCAATTCTGGCGGTAGAAAGTACCGTACAAGTACACAGGAGTTTGTTCCCAGTGGCATATTTGTGCTGGCGGATTACCCGGAGTCCAACTGCATACTTCACGTTGCATGAGATCTCTTAAGATAGAGACATTGATACGCAGGCCTTTGTCAGTCTGTTTGAAGCTCAAAAACGCATCACGGCCACGAACCATCAAAGAGCAATCGCCCGCATCGAAGGCGAAAGTCGCCGAGCTCACGGTTGGATTTTTGTTTTCGCTTTTAATAGTAACGTCCAGCATATTGCCGAATTCTGAGTGGCAGTTGTTGTTCAGGATGTCTTCACCGCGCTTGTTAACGTAGGTGATAGTGGGCTTGTTACCGTTGAAATCAACGATCAGATTTCCGGGAACACCTTCGAAGGCGCCTTTGTAAGTACCCGCGAGTTTTTTAGCTTGAGGAAGGTATTGGCTTGGGACTTCGCCGTCGGTGACTTTAAAAGTCTTGCAGCCAGCTAGAGAAAGAAGAGCAAAAGAAACCACGAGTAGTCGGGTGAGTTTCATAAAAAAGCCTCCATTTGCAGCAACTATAGTCACAAATAGAGGCTTAATTCAATTTCTAAATCGGAACTAAAAAACTACTTGGTAGCTTTAACAGCAACCTCTTGAACCGCAGGAGCTTGAGAAACTTCAACTTTAGCTTGAGCTAGCCAAGCCATCAACTTTGGAGAAGTGATTTCAGAGTACAATACGTACCCGTTGCAACCACGAGTTCCTCGGCTGGTAACACCAAAGAGTTGGTAGCCTTGGTTCGTCTTTACATAAGCAGGACCGCCAGAGTCACCTTCGCAAGCAGCTTTTCCGTTGCGTTGGTCGAAAGCGATTTCCGTTTCGTTGTAGTTACCAGCAACAACCAGGTCAGTTGTTCTCAAAACGCCAGAACCATCCAGTTGTTCTTCGTAGCATTTTTCAGCTTTACCATCTTCAGATTGTCCGCAGAAAACTTCGCCGTTAGCTAGTTTTTCTTTGAAGCCTGGGTAAGTCGCTTTGTCGATTTCGATCAACTTATCGCTGTTCACGCCGTAGCCCGCGACAGTGATTGTTGAACCTTCGGTCAAGACACTGCTGTCAGCCAACAAAGTTGCAGGTTCGAAGCCCGCCGGAACATCGCCTTGGAATTTTATCAAAGCCGTATCACCCCAAGCTTGAGCGCCAGCACCTTTTTGTTTTTTGCCCCAGTTAGGGTTTACAACAGTTTTAACAGCGCGGCGAACTTTAGAGAGAACTAAATTGCGGTCTTGGCTATTAAAAACAGCCTCGAGGTCCGCAGCGAAGATCACGACGTGGTCTTGCGCATTGGCACCGATGCAGTGAGCCGCCGTCAAAACGATGTTGTTCTCAAGTAATGAACCGGTGCAAAGAGCGTGTTCCTTAGTGTTGTAAAGACCTACGATGCTTTTATGAAGTGTAGAGCCTTCAGCAACATTAGTGCCGCCAATGATTGAAGGAGTGCCTGAGGCGTTGATTGCATTAGAAGATGTATTGTTAGCGCAACCTACAGCCAAAGCCGCGAAAGCTGAAACAACAAGGAGCGAGCTGGAACGTGCTAGTGATTTCATTTTTTTGATTCCCCCCAAAAAAAGATTAAAAACCCCTCAAAGACCTTATAAAAAGTGGACAACAAGTACCCAAGTTGGAACCAGAGGGCAATCATTATTTTGCAGTATTTTTTAATGGGACTCATAAAATTTGCTTATGGCAACCGAGGGGGAGAACTGGGGCTTGGCAAAGCCTAAACCTCTGGTAATACTAAGGTCTACAGTGTCTATATATATCAGGAGGCCGGAGATGGCAGATTGGGAACAACGGAGTGAGATCAATTCAGATGTGGTCTTCTTCCCCTATGTACCTGTCGGTCTGGAGAAAAACTCCGAAGAGGTCTTCATTTGGGATCTGGATAAGACTTATTTAGACACCACAATTGACTCGCTGCGTGGTCTAATGCAGACAGTTCTGGAGCGCGCCTGGAATAAGCGCAACATCCCGGGCACGAGCACTCTGATCCGGGCGCTTTCCATGTACCGTGCGAAGCAGAGTGGACAGAAGTACTTCCCCATCTACTTTATCACGGCCTCTCCACCACAGATGGAGGAGAGGATCTCTGAGAAGTTTTCTATCGATGAGATTCATCCGTTTGGGTCCTTTTACAAAGACAACCTTAAAAATCTCCGCCCGGGACGCTTCTGGCGCCTGACAAAACAGGTGGGCTACAAGCTTCAAGCATTGATGCAGTTGCGGACGCGCCTTCATCCGAGCGTGCGCCAGATCTGTTGGGGCGATGACAGCGAATCGGATGCCATCATCTATAATCTCTACTCTGACATCTGTGCCCGCCGTATCGGTCCCCACGAGATACGCAGTATTCTTGAAAAACTTCACGTCACGGGTGAGCAAGTGGATCAGATTCTCACGTTGCAAGCGCAGGTTTCTGAGAACGACCCAGTGGAGAAGATCTATATAAATCTCGCGACGGATACGGACCCCGATTACTATCTCAAATTCGGCCGCAGGACGCTGGCGACCTACAACACTTACCAAGTGGCCCTCGATTTAGTGCAGGATCAGCGCTTGTCGCTGGAAGGTTTCTACGCCGTGGCTCAGGATATGATTTACAACTACGGCTTTTCTCCTGAAGAGTTGATGAAGAGTTTCGACGAACTCATTCGCCGTGGTGTGATCGGCCAAGCATGCTACGACCGCGTTCGCCCGTTTCTCGAAGAGAAGGGCCTGATCTTCCATGATTTTACCCCTTCCATGGCACCGCTTAAAGAAAAGCATGTCATTGACGGCAAAGTTTTCGAGATGGAAGGCGTCCACGAGCCGTGGGTCCTTGAGCGCGTCGACTACCTCCACGAAAGTCGTTAACCTCAAAAAAAAGACCTGGCCAAAGATCTTGCTACCAAGGTGTTGCGGCCTGGACCTGCGTCCTGTTCAAGTTAAAATTCAAGAGCACTCTTCAAAAATTAACAAACCTCCATATCCACATGCCTGGCGTTATGACTTTCGCGATTTGACGACTTCGTAGGTGCTGGGAGCGGTTTTGAA
>JBDHWW010000047.1:0-21492 GCA_039810425.1 Pseudobdellovibrionaceae bacterium
GCAGTGACTTTGCGGCAATAAAAAACTCCGCATTCTCCACCAAAGCCTTGATTTCACTTCGACACATTATCACCAAGAACTCACAGCAACGCGTGCGGGATAGATCGCCTCACAAGTCTGCGCAACAAGGAATGGTTAAATCGAGGCGGTATGCTCTCAAGAATTCTGCCTTAAAAACCACCTTCGCGCTTACTTTACTTTCTCCACAATGGGTTTGTATTCCTTCAGTTGATCGCCGACTTTCTTTTCGTCGGCATAAACGAGGACGCGGAGTTTTTTAGCCTCCAGGTGCTTTTGAATTGTCTGGTTCACATCCGTCAATGCCATTGCCGCGACGTTCTTGTTGAAATCCTGCAAGTAGCTGAGTGGCACACCATAGTAATTTAGAATCAAAACATTATAAGCTAAGCGGTCCGCAGTCTCAATCGCCCGCGGGAATTGACCTAACATCTGTTCTTTGGCTGCCTTAAACTCTTCCTCCGTCAGACCCTTTTCCACAAAGTCTGTAAAGACCTTCAAGCTCTCATCGAGAGTTTTGCCGATTGTTTCGTTCTTTGTAAAAGTACTGATAGTAAAGGAGCCCCGATCCGCACGCGCATCGAAATAAGAATAGATTGAGTACGTCAAGCCGAGGTCATCGCGCACATGCTGATTCAAACGGCTACCGAACTCTCCCCCCAAAGCCACATTCGCCAAACGCAGTTTCAGGAAATCTGGATCGTTCCGGCGAATGCCAATCTCACCGATTCGAATTTGCGCTTGCTGCAAGCCTGGCTTGCTTAAAACTTTCACTTCCAAATCTCCGATAGGTTTTAATTCCGGCGTGGCGAAATCGCGGATCGGCTTACCGGACCACTTTTTGAACGCCTCGCCCACCTTCGCTTCGAACGCTTTGTCAAAGCGACCGACAACCGCCAACTGCGCATTGTTGGGACGGTAGTTATTCAAGTAGTGACGGATAATATCTTGCTTCGTAATTTTTTTCACGGAAGCCGGGGTTCCAGTCACGTCATTTGCGTAAGGATGGCCTTTGAAAAGAAACTCATCAAAAGCATCGTTCGCATAGCTTGAAGGATTATCAACCTTCTTTTGCTGCTGGGCGATCATCTGAGCCTTCGCACGCGCAACCTCCGCGTCCAAGAACGCCGGATTCATAACGATGTCTGAGTACAAAGACAAAAGCCGGTCTGAAGAGTTCACCAACGCATCCATCGCAATCACTGTAAAGTCATTGCTGGGTTCGATGTTGATTTCGGTTCCCAACTGCCCAAGTTCATCAGCGACAACCGTGGCGTTTTTAGACTGGGTGCCATCTTCAAGCAGCCGGGCTGCAAGATTGTTCAAACCCTCTTTACCTTGTGGGTCCTGACGAGCCCCTACTTTCACTAGCATCGTCATACTCACGCGCGGCAAGGTGTTGTCAGTGATAAATAGAACACGCAAACCGTTTTCAAGCTGTACTTCGTGCATAGGTCGGAGCTTAAAGCTGATAATGGGGACCGTGGCCGGCTTTTCTTCTTTGTTCACGATCTCAGTTTTCTTTTCAGAAGAACTGCAGGCAGCCACAGTCGCCAATACCATCAAGCTCGGAAGAGTTTTTGTTAAAAATTGTTTCATGGACTACTCCTTCTTCGCTTTCGGCTCAAGAACAACGATCGACCTTTGATTCTGATTGAGATACTTGTTAGAAACCGCCTTAACTTGCTCAGCGGTGACCGCATTGTACTTATCCAGGTCTTTAAAGAGGTTCTCATAAGAACCCGTCACTATCTCGTTCACGGCCAAAGCGCGCGCTTTACCGTCAATTGTCGTCAGGCCATCAACCACTTCCTTCATAACCTGAGTCTTAGCTTTCGCAAGCTCTTCATCGGTCACAAGCCTATTGCGCATTTTCCAGATTTCCTGATAGACGAGCTCGAGGCTGTCTTGTATTGCCACCCCCGGCTTCAAGTTCACCCCCACAGCAAAGACACCTTGGTCTTGCATGGTTGAATCGTAAGAGTAAGCCGATGTCGCCGTCTGCTTCGCATACACCAGTCGCTTGTGTAAGCGGCTCGAGCTACCATTGCCCAGAATATTCGCCGCAAGATCCATGGCGTACATATCCGGATGTGTATTCGGTACGCCATCGAAAGCCACCGTGAATGAAGTCCCTTGAACGTCTTTCTTCACACTTGCGTTTCTTTGTGTGCTCTGAGTCGCCTCGCGTGGATACTCACGGCGAGGCAGCGGACGATACGCGACTGGAGCATAGTACTTCTCAATTAATTTTTTCGCTTCAGACGTTTTGAAGTCACCCGCCAAAACCAAGATCGCATTGTTTGGCACATAATAAGTGCTGTGGAAATTCCTGAGAGTGTCGATTTTGAAGTCGGAAATGTCTTTCATCGTGCCTATCACTGGCCAGCGATAGTTAGAGGTCTTAAACACCGTGCTCATCACTGTTTCCATCAACAAACCCATCGGGTTGTTGTCGACACGCCAGCGGCGCTCCTCCTTCACGACTTCACGTTCGCTTTGGAGATCGTCCGGATTCAGATTGAGATTACTCATGCGGTCGACTTCGATCCGCATCATCATCTCAAGCTTTGAGCTCGGTAGCGTCTCATAGAAACCCGTGTAGTCGTAGGTTGTAAACGCATTATTGACGATGCCATTCTCGTGCAAAATGCGGTCAAACGCCTTGCCCGGGTAGTTCTTTGATCCCTTAAACATCATATGCTCGAGCATGTGAGCGGAACCCGTAATACCCGGAGCTTCATCACGCGAACCGACCTTGTACCATGTGTGGTAAGAGATCAGCGGCACCGAGTGATCCTCGTGCAACAAAACAGTCAGGCCGTTTTGCAGCTTGTACTTCGTCACCGGCAGATTGATTTTCAGATTGTCTTTCTCTTGGGCGTGAGCCAAGGAAAGCATAAAGAAAAGAACAGACCAAACAAGGTGTTTCATAGAGACTCCCAACGATGTTTTTATTTTAAAGAGTCCCGAATCAAAGGCAATGATTTTACCGGAGGCCGGCGGGCCTAAAGCCGAGTCTTATCGAGTCTGGTATCTGACGCCCTATTGAACAACAAAATCAGAGAAGAAAACATCTTTCACAATTCCTTCATGAAGGATGCCGTTTACTTCCATCGCGATGGTGTCTTTGAGGAAGAGTTTTCCCTGAATACTTTCGAGTTCGTTAAAGGTCTTGTCGTTCAAAACCCGGACGATCTTGTCACGGGCCTTCGCACGGCTGTCAGGGCTCATAATTTCCTCGTAACCCTCTTTGCCGAGCATTTGCAAACTGACCTCAAGACGGATACTGCGCTTAGGCTCTCCGTCGAGGTTCACTGTGAACTTTTCCATCGTAAAAATATATGGGGCGTAACGTTCGTCTTCAGATTTGGAGGACATCTCCGCCTCCAGGGCGGCTTCAGTGATTTTAGGGCTTTCCCACGCCATTGTGGAGGAATAGACCAAGAAGGCTCCGCCACCCAAGATACCCAAATTCAGAACCGCAAAAACCGCGGTCAGAATCATGCCGATATTTTTTGGCTTCTCAGACTGCTGTGCTTGGTCTTTTTTCTCTGCCATAAAATCCTCGTCTCCTAAGGACTATATCGGCGTTCGTGACCTAGGTCTTAACAACCTAGGACCTGGATTTAAGCAAAAAATTTTAACAGATTTTGTCGAAGCTTTAAACAGGTCCGGGACTCTGGTAGAGCAGTATTGACAATACCTTGAGAGAATCATTCTAATATCTATATATGACCAGAAGACTCTATACCGGGATAATTTCGTGCGTCGCTGTAACCGCCTCATGGGGATATTTCACGTCGTCCGCCTTGGCCGCTGACGAGACCGCACCCGCTTCTCAAAACAAGACAACGACCGACTTGCTTCCGTCAGACCTTCTGCAGATTTCCAGTACCGATGCTTTCAGCAAATATGTTTTTCTTGTCGACAAAACCGAACGCCATCTTCAAGTGTATGAGCGCAAAGGCGAAACCATCGAAAAGATTCTCGACTTCCCTTCCGATATGGGAAAAGAGCTAGGCAATAAAAGCAAGCGCGACGACTTCCGTACTCCCGAGGGGATCTACTTTTTTGAAAAGAAATTGAATCAGCCTGAAATTCCTTACAATCTTTACGGTGAATTGGCTTTCACCACGGACTACCCAAACATCTTTGACCGTCGCGAAAGTAAAACCGGCTCTGGAATCTGGCTCCATGCAGTTCCCGACACGGTCCCATTGACTCGCGGTTCCCGCGGCTGCGTGGTGGTTCGTAACGAAGTGATCCGTAAACTCAAAGAATACATCAAGCTCAAAGAAACTCCGATCTTGATCTTCGATAAAGTCAGCTACGTTTCTAAAGAAGAGCACGACAAGCGCCGTGTCGCTTTGAACGAGTTTATCGAAGGCTGGAGAAAAGCATGGCAATCGCAGAACATTGATGAGTACATGAAGTACTACGATGCGCAGTTCAAAGCCCCCGGCTTTAACTACCTCAGTTGGAAAGCGCATAAAAATAAGTTGAAGAATCAGTACGAGTACATCAAGGTCCAGCTCTCTCAGCCCTTCTTGTTGCTTCACAAAGACCAACTCATCGTGAAGACCTTCCAACGCTATGAATCCAACGGTCATGCAGACTTCGGAGTCAAAACGCTCTACGCAGTTAGGGCTGACTCAGGGTATAAAATCATCCGCGAAGAATGGGTGCCTGTACGGGAGAATGTTGCCAGTACGGCGGCCACTGTTTCTACCACCACGCAGCCCGCCGCCCCTACTAACTAATTTTTTATTGTTGAAACTCGCACCAAATCCTCCTAGAACGTGAAACCTGCCCACCGGCCCCTAGGAGGTTTTTTTATGAAGTTTTTAGCTCTCGCACTCACTCTCTTGGGCTTGCATGCGCAAGCAACTGTCACCCAAGATTTTCTCGAAGTTCATGCCGCCGACCTTAAAGATCAAAATCTGATCCACATCCGGGATGTCGGTTTTGGCTTGATCAATACGCATAAGCTTTCAACCCATCCAAACTCTTGTGGTGAAGCCCTCACGTTCCGTGGCCCGCAAGACAATATGAATCCAAAAGGCCTCCGCACATGGATCCACGGCATCGGTGCTGAGTTGGCGGCCCTAAACCAGGATGAAGATTTGAAGCTGAATGCCGTGAAGCTCGTCTATCGTGAGATCAATGAAAAGATCACTTTGCTGGCGGATAGAAACCGCGTCCTCGTAGATAAACATGGTGTTACCCAGTTAAGCACAGCCATCGCCCATGAGGTTCAAAAAGACACTAAAAATTACTATGTTTTGTTTGGTGACTATTTGGATGGCCAAACAGGCTGGATGACGGCAGTCGTTCTCATAAATATCTCATCAGGCGAAGCCGTGATGTTTGCAAATTCAAACGACTGTTTTTAGAATCACTTCATAACGAAAGAGCTAGTGCTGCTCTTGGCTTCCACTGTCGGTGTCTTCAGACAAATCGATATTGTGAGCCATGTCAGGTAAAGTCTTCAAGTAAGCTTCGAGCTCTTCTTTCGTCAACTGACCATTGTTGATATACCATTCAGTCAAACGTTTATCGAATTTCAAGTTCTTCATTGCTTTAGCCAGAGACATTTATAAGCTCCTTCGAAAAGACCCATTATATAGAGCCTATCCTGATATTAGACAAGCTTGAATGTCCAATACTTAGATAGCTCCTGAAATCAGTTCCAATATTTGGGACCATTATCCGATTTTTTCGGATTTTCATTGTCCACTACAAGGCGCAGGTTACGGCCCTTCTTTTTACTCTTTTTAGAATTTTCGTAGTTTTTCATGCGGCTCATAAGCAATAAAGCGACATATCCCGAAGCTAGACCGCCAAGATGGGCCAAATACGCCACTTCCCCACCACTGACGCCAGAAGTCAGCATGGAGGCGATCTGAACAGCTCCCATCACCATCACGAAATAGCGCATTTTCATCGGGAACAGCATAAAAAAGTAGATCACGCGTTCGCCGAACAAGATTCCCTGAGCAAGCATCAACCCAAAAATCGCCCCCGAAGCCCCCACCACTGGCACCATCAACCCCGCTTGCGATCCCGTCGCCGCCGCATAGGCTGTCATACCACCACAATACAAGATCGCGGCTCCAACCCCCGTGAACAGGTAAAAGAACAGGAAGTACTTCCCGCCCCAGCGTTGTTCCAGTTCGGCGCCAAAGAACCAAAGCATCAGCATATTAAACAGGATATGAGTGATCTGCATCGAGTGCAGGAACATGTATGTGAAAAGCTCCCAGACATGAAATTCAAAAATAACCCGTGCGGGAACCAAGCTCAAAAAATGCGTGAATGGAACTTTGAAAAAGCCCTCAACTAGAACCTGGAAAACAAACCAGATTGCCACGTTCACAATCACCAGCCATTTCACGACTGGAGTGAACGGAAGTGCCATGCTCATTTGCGGTCCCCGATTCATGGAGATTCTCCTCTACGACTTCCTAGTAAAATAACTCAAAAGGCGGTCATACGTCTGCTCCAGACTTTCAACAACGACCTTAGTCTCGGCGATGAGCGGAAAGAAATTCAGATCCCCCGCCCAACGCGGAATCAAATGGTAGTGCAAATGGCCCGGAATTCCGGCCCCCGCCACCGCTCCGTGATTCAGACCCACATTGACTCCGCCAGGTTGATAGGTGCCTTGCAGGGCCTTCATCGCCAAAC
Organism: Pseudobdellovibrionaceae bacterium; assembly: GCA_039810425.1. GTDB lineage: Bacteria > Bdellovibrionota > Bdellovibrionia > Bdellovibrionales > Bdellovibrionaceae > JACMRP01. Next base: position 6,709 of record JBDHWW010000047.1, read on the forward strand.
GCAAAGTATCATTCAAATCAGAGTAAGCTTCTTTGCCAAGCGCCAAAAGATCCCCTTCGTGCTTTTGTGGAATTATCAAAAGATGCCCGCTGTTGTACGGAAACTTATTCAGCACAACCATCGAGTATTTCGATTTATAGACGCAAAGGGTTTCAAAAGACGGTTCACTTTTAGCAGCTTTACAGAAAACACAGCCTTCCGGTTTCATCAGCTTACGCACATACTTAAATCGATCCGGGCGAAAGAGCACATCGCGCTCCATCGGCCAAAGATCTTTGGCTACTTTTAAGAAAGCGTCTTTCGGCGGTTGAAGCTTTTTTACTCCAGCCGGTTTTGCTGTCGTCTTTGCAGATGTTTTCTTTACGGCCTTCTTTTTTGCCAAAACCTACTCCCAGAATCCCGGCATAATCAACATCGGCTGATTCAAACCTTGAACGCGCAAGACTTTACGAAGAGAAGCTTCCATCCCCTTGTCGCTTGAAAACTTCGTTAAGTACCGAGCGGCCTCTTCAGCAGAGTTCAAATCGTCCTCATCCTGTTGTTCCAGCAAATCCCAAAAGCTTGGCTTCTTTTTCGGAGCTTCGAAAAGTTTGTAATCCGTACCAAGGTGCGCCGCTTCTGCCGCAACCTTGATCGCATCGTCCAGAGTCCCAAGTTGATCGGCAAAGCCTAAAGCAACCGCCTGCTTACCCGTCATCACGCGGCCGTCGGCATATTGGCTTACAACTTCGTCTTTCATCTTGCGACCATCCACCACCGCTTGTTTGAACTGACTGTAAACGTCATTAATCAAATCCTGGAACAAGGCCTTTTCATCGGGCCGCATCGCACGGTACTCGGCGCCGGAGTCTTTGAACTTACCGGAGTTGATCGAGAAGCGAGATATCTTGGCCCAGTCATAAAGCTTTTCAAGATTCGCAAACTCCATGATCACGCCGATCGAACCCACCAGCGCCCCTGGAGCCACTACGATTTTATCGCACGCCACAGCCGTGTAGTAAGCGCCACTCGCCAACAATCCCGACGAAGAGCAAATCACGGGTTTTTTAGTTTCTTCTTTCAACGCTTTGACCGCAGCGTAGAGCTCTTGAGAAGGCCCCACCGCTCCGCCCGGAGAGTTGATGTTAATAACGATCGCTTTGATCTTATCTTCATCTTTATATTTCTTGAGCTTCTTTAAGAATTTCTTCCCATTCATGATCACGCCTTCAAGATCCAATTGAAGAATGCTGTTCTTCGAAACCAGCATCGCTTCTTCAGAAGCGCTAGCGCCAACCATCCCACTGATCCATTTCACAGTACTGACGAGACCGACGATCACAAGAATAACAACAATAAAACGTACGAAAGGATTTTTCATAGGAACTCCATTAAGGTCCCTATTCTAGCAGTCAAAAAAAAAGGGAGTCCATGCGGACTCCCTTTTGTGCTGCTTAGCGCAATGAAACAGATAGCCGTTCCGCTGCGGGGCCATCCGGCCCCTGCGCGTCCTCGGTATTCACCGGCTAGTTTTTACCGTCAGTTTTCATATTTTTGAGTTGATCTGCGAACAAATCACCCAAAGTCGACTTAGATGTCGTAGTCGCTTTCTTCACGTAATCGTCAACGTCCGCTTTTGCTTCGCGAAGTTTAACAAGTTTAGAAGAAAGACCGATCTTACGAGCGTCTTTATCGATAGAGATGACTTCTGCTCTCAAAACAGTACCTGGTTTTACAAACTCTTCGGTGCTGTTGATTTTATCAGTCGTTAACTCAGAGATATGGATCAAACCTTCGATATCAGACTCCAACTCAACGAAAGCACCGAAGTCAGCGACTTTAGTTACTTTAACATCGTGTTGTGTGCCGATAGCGTATTTGTTCTCGATGTTCGACCAAGGGTCGGACTCAAGCTGTTTGATGCCCAATGAGAATCTTTCGTTCTCGATGTCCACGCCCAAAACAACCGCGCGAACTTTTTGGCCTTTAGCGTAAAGTTCGTTAGGGTGATTTACACGTTTAGTCCACGAGAAATCAGAGATGTGAACAAGACCGTCAATGCCTTCTTCGATACCGACGAAGATACCGAAATCAGTCACAGACTTAACTTCACCTTCAATGATAGTTCCCGGAGCGTAAGATTCTTTCAACTCAACCCAAGGATTAGCCTGGAGTTGTTTCATGCCCAAGCTGATGCGGCGGTTTTCAGTGTCCACTTCAAGAACGACAACTTCAACTTCTTGATCAACCGCTACGACTTGAGACGGATGCTTCACACGCTTAGTCCAAGACATTTCAGATACGTGGATAAGACCTTCGATGCCTTCACCAAGTTCTACGAATGCGCCGTATTCAGCCAATGAAACAACTTTACCTTTAAGCTTAGTGCCTGCCGGGTAAGATGCTTTTACAGACTCCCAAGGATCCGCATGCAATTGCTTCATGCCCAAGGAAACACGTTCCTTTTCCTGGTCGTACTTCAATACTTTTACTTGGATTTCGTCGCCCACTTTCAACAATTCTGAAGGGTGCTTTACGCGGCCCCAAGACATGTCTGTGATGTGGAGAAGACCGTCCATACCGCCCAAGTCAATGAACGCACCATAATCAGTGATGTTCTTAACAAGACCGGTAACGATAGAACCTTCTTTCATGGTATCCAGAGTTTCTGCTCTGAGACTGTCACGTTCTTCTTCAAGAAGAGCGCGGCGGGAAAGAACGATGTTGCCACGTTTTTTATTGAACTTGATAACTTTGAATTTGTACTTCTTGCCGATGTAAACGTCCATGTTGCGAACCGGACGAAGATCGATTTGTGAACCAGGCAAGAATGCTTTAACGCCGATATCAACGCTCAAGCCGCCTTTAACCTTAGCAACAACAGTACCTTCAATAACTTCTTCGTTCTCAGCTGCTTTAGAGATATCAGACCAAGCACGAAGCATGTCGGCTTTGTCTTTAGAGAGAACGATCATACCGTTTTCGTTTTCGATACGGTCGATCAACACTTCTACAGTGTCGCCGGCTTTTACTTCACGTACGCCGTCAACAACGCGGAATTCGTTGATTGCAATAAGTCCTTCGGACTTATAGTTGATGTCGACAAGAACATAGTCAGATTGAACTTCGACAACTTTACCGGTCACAACGTCACCGATTTTGAAATCTTGGTCCTTCATTGACGCTTCGAAAATCGAAGTGAACTCGCCTTTGTCTGTATTACCGTAGATTCCTGGGTTCGCAGCAACTTTAGAATCTTCTGCGTCCAAGAAAGCGAGAACTTTCTGCTTTTCTTGAGCGGCTTTGTTTAATTGTTTCCCCATAGTAATAATATGTACCTCCCACGAAATAGGTCCTCTCGATGGCTTGCCCTGGGTGTTTAAAGGCTTGCCGGGTCCTACCCGTTTAATTATTGAAGAATGGTTGTATAAGCCCGATATCATTGAGTCAATGCGGAAATTTAAACTCTGCGTTGGCAGAAGTTTACGCCATAATTTCGCCTGCCGTGACGACCCAAGCCCGGGGCGGCCAGGCTGAAATCTGCCCTTCCCTCAAGCACTTAGGAAACTCCCAAGTCTTGACAGTCTTATCTCGAGGCTGCGATCTTTACCCCCTCAAGGAGGACCGATGGCCGGTATCTTGATTCAATGGATCGTTTCCGCCCTAGTTTTAATGGGCACCGCGTATCTGCTGCCCGGGTTTGAGGTGCGCAGTTTCGGGAGTGCGCTTTTGGCGGCGTTTGTGATTGGTTGCGCAAATGTGCTGGTAAAACCGATTTTGATTTTGCTGACGTTGCCGATCACGCTGCTCACGCTCGGACTTTTTCTGTGGGCGATCAATGCTATGATTTTAAAACTGTGTGCGGCGATCACGCCGGGCTTTGCCGTGGACTCGTGGGGCTCGGCCTTTTTAGGGGCCTTGATCATCGCCGTTCTAAGTTCTCTCGCAATCTGGCTGCTGACACCGCCTCCGGGAGCAGCCTAAATCTTTCCGCGGACGAAATCTTCGACCTTCGCCACAACCTCATCGAGGTTCAATTCGGTGGTATCCACAACCAGCGCGTTTTCAGGAACTGAAAGAGGTGCCGCTTTACGAGTGGAATCTTGGTGGTCGCGGACTTTTTGTTCCTCTTGCATTTTTTCCTGATCGAGCCCTAGCTCTGTCGCGCGGCGAGCCGCACGGTGCTCGCTAGAAGCCGTCAGATAGATCTTGGCTTGGGCCTGTGGGAATACCACTGTGCCACAGTCACGACCTTCAGCCACGAGCCCTTGAGGACCGGCACTACAGTTGCGCTGGGCATCCAGCAATGCTTTTCTCACTTCAGGATAGTGAGAGATTTTGCTGGCGATATTACCGACGTCTTCGTGAGAAATTTCATCAGTCACATCCTGGCCTTCAAAGAAAACTTGCGTGCGGCTCTGAGACATTTTCACCGCCCATTTGTCAGAATGTGCCAGATCCATCAAAGCCTTCACATCGGTGATATCGATATTCGCATGAAGGGCGGCATAGCCCAAGCCACGGTAAAAAGCTCCCGTAGAAACCCATTGCCAGCCAAGACGCTGAGCAAGCTGGCGGCTTACGGTGGATTTCCCAGAGGCTGCAGGTCCGTCGATTGTTACTACCATTCCCATTTCATTCCTAAGTTCTGTATCCAAATCTATCTTTAAAGTTTTCTAACTCTCTCGGTAAATTATTTCACCGGAGGGATCGTTTTCAAAACTTCTTCTAACGCCTTCATTGCCGCCTGGTTTTCATCCTCAAGCCCCACGCTCAGGCGCAGGTGCGTGGCAAAGCCGTAATTTTTAATCGGTCTCATGATGATCCCTTTTCGTAGAAGGGACTCGTTGACTTGAGCCGCATCGCGAAGAGTATCGAACATCACAAAATTACCCTGGGATTCAATAAAAGGCAGCCCCATTTTCTGTAACTTCTCGTAGAAGTAATCAAGTCCTTTCCATACCGCCTGTTGCGATGCCGCAATAAATTCATGATCTTGCAAAGCAGCAACCGCTGCAGCTTGTGCTAAATCATTGACATTAAAAGGCTTACGCACGCGATTGAAAACTTCGATGACTTCCTTTGGGCCCACCATTGCACCTAGGCGAAGTCCGGCCAATCCAAAGATTTTCGAAAAAGTTCTCAGGGCTATGACGTTTGAGTACTGCCGCAAAAACTCGTCAGCGTTAGCATAGTCTTTCGCCCTGACGAATTCATTATAAGCTTCATCAAAAACAACCAACACGTCTTCGCGATTTCCAAGGCGAGACAGGAATTCAGCCACTTCCGCACGGGTCGCGTATGTTCCCGTTGGATTGTTGGGATTTGCGATAAAGATCAGGCGAATTTTTGCTTCCGGATGGGCAAAGAAATAATCCGCCATCGCTTTCAAATTAAATTTGTACTCAGACGTTAAGGGAACCGTGTGGACTTTAGCGCGGTTCGCCTGTGCGCTGATCTCGTATGCGGAAAACGCCGCCATCGAAGTCAGGACGCCATCTCCAGGCTCACAGTATATTCTTGTCAGAAGATCAATCAACTCGTCAGAGCCGTTGCCAAGGCCCAATTGGTTCGCCGGGAAATTCCATTTTTTAGACAAGACTTGAAGCAATTCGTACGCGGACGGATCTGGATAGCGATGCAATTGCTGTAAAAGATTCCTGATTGCAGCGACTGCCTTGGGGCTTGGGCCCAGGGGGTTTTCATTGCTCGCAAGCTTGATGACTTTTGTAAGTCCGTATTCTCGCTGAGTTTCTGAGATTGGCTTCCCCGGCTTGTACGGGATCAGGCTGACAATTTCCGGTGAAACTTTCACAGGGGGCCCCTTTCGGACTACCTTTTGAGGTTCGCTTTAGTTATATTGGTTCTAAGTTTTACAACTATGCTTTAACAACAATCTTGCAGATATTCAAGGACCCATGGCTCTAGCGGAAACGGATGTTAATTTAGCACTCTACATTGGCGAATCTTTTGTAGAAGCCCGTCTCTGCCATAATCAAGAAGTAGTTCATTTTGGCCGCTGGTATCTCGGCAAAGAAGGCTTTAAAGCGGGCCTGCAGAGATTTTTTCAGGAAGCCAAGGTTCAAAAGATCGATAAAGCCTACGTGGCGTCCCGCTTCGTTGAAAAAATTCTCTCTTATCGTTTGGGTGGCAGCGTTGCTACCGTGACCACCAAGGGCTTTGAAAGCTGGGCGGAATTCCGTCAGCCGCAAACTCTGAAAGTCGGTCCCTTGTCGTCCACCGAGCTTATTTTCAGCGTGGAAGAGCGTTGTAACGCCGCAGGTTCCATCGAAAAAGAACTCGCCGACAGTGAAATCTCGGAACTCGTCAAGAAGCTTCGCCAGAAACAAGCCAAACGAGTTTGCATTCATTTCTTGAATGCCGGCAAAAACCCACACAATCAGGACAAATTGAAGGCAGCTCTTGTCCAAGAATCTTTTGAGGTTTTTGCTCCCGCTGTCGACACGGTCAACTGCGATGAAGTTTCCCAATGGCGCAAAAACATTCTTAATGCTTCTTTGAGCGGAACTTTCGAAGAAGTCCAGGACGAGTTGAACGAAGGCTTGAACGGCATTTTGCCGGACGGCGAACGCGCCCTGTTCTTCGGCTCCGACGGCGAACTCTTCGACAAGGAAAACCACCAGCGTCTCGGCAGCCTCTGGGGCGCCGCCGCAGCTTGGAGCCGCGCTTTGCAAAAACGTATCAAGGGCGAATTCGACATTCTGTATCTCGGCCTTGAGCAATTCAATTTGATCACCCCACTAAAAGAGATGCAGAACTGGAACAGCCCGTGGGGCATGATCCGCGCGCCGCAAATCCAAAATGCCCTGCTGTCTTTGCAACCGACAACCTCTATTGAAATCGGACCGTGGGGTGAGCTCACCTACTCAGGCAATGTCCTCGGCTACGAACCAGGGCCTATGTTCATGGGTCGCGGCCAAGTGCCCACATTGATTGATTTGTGGGAGGAAAAAACCGCGTCTTTAAAAGGGATCGGGGAAAGGCGCTCTCCGCAAGGTGTTCAGAAATTCAAGAATCAGCTTTTAGCATTGAACAACGCCTCGACTCAGAAAGTCGATTCCGAAGAAAAACTTTTCTCTCATCTCCGTGAGGTGGCCTTGCACAAACTGACTGTCGACATCGTCCTCATGACTGAAAACCCAAAAGTTGTTTGCCTGGGGGCTTTGGCGCCGTTGTTCTTACCTGAACTTAAAAAGCGCCTGCCGCAGCTCGAGTTTGAACTGACGCCTGAAACTGAAACTTCCCTTTTGTTGAATCAAGGTCACTAGAATGCTCTCAAGTTGGATTTTCGAATTCTCGGATCTATTTTTGAAAAACGAAAGAAGCGCGGCTTTGCTTTCCCGTGATGGCGAGATCCTTCATGCAAAATCAGATTTGGGATTTGAAGCGACAGGTTTTAAAAATATCGCCGAGAGTTGTTTAAATTACATCACATTAAAACCCGGCGAAATCCTTGTCACCAATGATTCTTATAGCGGCGGCAGCTTTTTACATCGCTATACTTTCTTGATGCCGCTCTCAAATGCGGTGGGCACGCAGCCCGGTATTCTCTTGTGTGTGCGCCGCGAATTCGCCGCCGGCCTCAATATCAGCGGCAAGCTGGATGGCGAAGGCCTGCGTATTCCACCGACACCGGTTTTTCAAAATGGCCAGTTGATCATGCCGATCATCGAAGCGATGTCGATGCATCCGCTTTGCCCTCAAGGTTTCCAGGCCTGGTTACAAAGCACGGTCGGGGATATGGCTGCGTACTTCAAAAAATGGAGCCACGCCGAGAAACACTGCAAGCTTCCGTTGACGGCCAGTGAATTTAAGAAATTCCTCACCTTCTCGAGGAACTACGCCACAGAGAAAATTCTCGAAAAGGCCCAGGGCGAAGCGCGCTCAGAAGTCGTTCTCGATGGTGGCGAAGTTTTAAAGTTGCATCTTGAAGTTAACAATGGACTGATTAAAGCCGACTTCAGTGGCACAACTGCGGGTGTAAAAACATTCGTTCCGGACCTGGCGGCGTTTGGTGCTTGCTATGAAGCCGTTGCCCAATTCTATGAACTCAACTGCCTCAGAAACTCGGGCACATTTTCCGTGATGCAAGTAATTAAGCCTTTAGGTTGCTTCTTGAACGCAAAATATCCGGCGTCAACTCATCAAGGGCTGCAAACAGGTGTGGCCGCAGTTCGCACGGCGATGGTTTTGGCTTTACGCCAAATCGTGAGAAGCACGCAGCCGCTGTTATCAGAAAATATGGCTGTGATGGAAGTGTCTTTTGCGGACGGCCAACGCTGGCTCAGCTCGTGGTCTGCGAAGAGATGCTGTGAAAGCGTTTCTTTGGAAAAGATTGAAAGTGAATTTCCAGTGCAGTTCGTACGTGTGGAGAAAAGTGCGGAAAAAATGCACCTGCAAGTTGAATTCAAAACACTCGCCGCTTGCCAAGTCCGCTGGTTGAGTGATTTTACAAAACAAACTCCTAAGGCGCCAAAAGGCCTCAACGCTCCTGAGACCACTCAACTGGAAGTCCTCGCCGAAAATGGCGAATGGACCCGTCTCGATTCTCAAGGCAACACGGATCTCGCCCCGGGCACAAACTTGCGCTTGAACTTGTGGGGTCTTTACTCTCAGTAATGGCACCATAAAATATGGTACTATAAAATCTTGCCGCCCGCCGCGATAAGCGCCTGCTTGATTTTTTGGATGTGCTCGGGACTGCCGGTCTCAAGTACAAAGTCGATACGTGTTTCACGCAAAAACAAGCCCTGGGAAATACGGTCATGATGCACTTCAAGGATATTGGCCTTCTGCTCAGCAATGGCTTTTGTCAGGCGATTCAGGTTGCCTGGTAAATCATCGACAATCACTGATAGCTCTGCCAAGCGGCCGCGCTTGATCTGACCTTTTTCGATGATCTTTGCAATGATGTTCAAGTCAACGTTACCACCGCTCAAAATCACGCAGGTTTTCTTGCCGAGGTTCAGCTGATGGTTCATCGCTGCCGCCATGGCAGCCGCACCTGAGCCCTCTGTCATTGTTTTCGCCCTTTCCAGCAAGAACACGATGGCTTCGGCCAGCTCATCATCGGTAACGGTCACCACCTCATCGACATTTTTTGCAATGAAACTGTCATAGACGATCTGCGAAGGCTTCTTAATCGCGATACCATCGGCAATTGTTGAAATGCGTTTTTTGCCCTCTGGTGTCTGATGATGGAAAAGTTGGGACATGCCCGGAGCTTGGTCGGACTGAACACCGATGATACGGACTTTTGGATTCAAGGCCTTCATTGCCGTTGAAATACCGCTGATCAAGCCACCACCGCCGATAGGGACAATAACAGAATCCAAATCCGGAAGTTTTTCATGAAGCTCCAAGCCGATAGTTCCTTGGCCGGCAATAATATAGGGGTCCTCATAAGGATGAACGAAAACATAACCCTTTTCTTTTTCCAGTTGGCGGGCATATTCGTAAGCATCGTCATAGATTTCGCCATGAAGAATAACTTCGGCACCGTAGGCGCGAGTCGCGTTTACTTTCATCAAAGATGCATTTTCAGGCATGACGATCGTCGCCTTAACTCCGGCAAGTGCGGCGCTCAAAGCCACCCCCTGGGCATGATTGCCAGCAGAACTAGCAACCACTCCGCGCTTTTTCTCTTCCGAGGTCAGATTGATGATTTTATTGTAAGCCCCGCGAATTTTAAAACTCCCTGTGCGTTGGGCGTTTTCAAATTTTAAAAAGACCTCACAGCCCAGCAGCTTACTGGCACTGGCTGAGTAATCAGTTTCTGTATTTTGCGAGATGTTTTTTAAAGTTTCGCGGGCCTTGTGGATATCCTCTAACGTGACCTTCATAAGCACTTTCTAACAGTAGTTCCTACCAGTAAGCTGTCAGCCCCCAAATCGGTGGGTAGGATTTGAATGGCAGATTCGTTTCTCGGTTCTGCAACTCTTTACGGAGGGGCAGGCCCATGAAGATACTTTCATCGAAATAATGAAAGGGTGCAAGATGCTTCCCGCAACAGCTGCAATTTCCAACTAATTGCCCGCTGGCTTCGTTGAGGGTCCCGCACATATGACAGCGCCTAAAGTGAATCTTTGTTTCCATAGGTTTAAACCTCTTCCTGATCTTGTTACTTAGACTTTGGTCTTGCAAGCCATGGGGCCATATCTAAGTTATTGAAATCTCGCAAAATAACGCATAATGACTTTACGCGTCAGACACAAATTGCTGAGGAATTCACAGCTTGATGGAAAGCGCCGAACACCCCCATTTCCACAAAATAAACCCCTTTACTTCCCTCGCTGAGACAAGCCCTCCATTCCATTGTGAGGCCTTGGTCCGGAACGATGACTTATCCTATGGAAATCAATGCAGAGACCCTAAAATGAAAATAAGTAAAAAGGAATTTTTGCCGAAAGGCTTTGCTAATGAAAAGATGGCTCCTGATCCTATTTTTAGGTTTAACAATTTCCCTTCCGTCCTTCGCGAAGACAGCTCCACAAAATTCGGACGGCGATGAGGCTATTTTACTAACCTACGAAGAGTACTCGCAACTCACCTATGCTGAGAAAAAGACCTACGTCAAAAAACTCCGCGAGATCATGGTTGAAACCGCAAAAGCCTTTCCTGAAATGGCTGAAACCATGTCAACCCACTCTGAATTCTACGCACAGCTTTGGACCTTCGTTGTTGCTTCAGCTGTCGGCGAAGACAGCGACTCTAAAACAGAGGCCCACATGCCGGGTGACGACGACAAGATGGCCTTCCTCAAAAAGTTCAAAGAATATACGGACACTTACTTTGAATTGGTAGAATCGGCAAAAACAGACAAAATGTCGGTTGAGCAACGAGGACAGTATGTTCGCCAGTACCGTCAATTGCTAGTTTGGACCGGTACGGGCGCCGCTTGGGCTCACACTATTCAAGATCCAGTAAAACAGAAAGAAGCTTTTGATTCTATCAAGGCAGTTAAAAAACGTGTCGAAGACAATGAAGCCAAAGTAAAGAACGCCGCTGGAGCCGCTTCTTACGAAAAAGCCAAACAGTATATGGACCAGGCGCTTAGCGGAAAATTTTCCACCGACAATATCCCAGTCACCCAAAATACTCCTGAAAAACTCATCGCCGCCGGCGAACGTCTTGAACCACTATCTATCAAGGCTGACGGAAAAATTCTGAATACTCCTTCTAACTCTTCGGCTCCGACGGCTAAGGCGCCGTCAAAAGACGAAAATAAATCCGAAGGTACAGCTCCCGTGTCCGCTTCTAAAGAGGAACGCTCGGATGCTTTCTATCGTTGCATGTATGCGGGCTTCGTAGTCAAGAATCACCCGTGCATGGCGCCGAGCGAATTGCCTTGGGATCTAAAAGGTATCGATAACACGAAATTTAAGTGCGCCAAAGATTCTGTTATGTGTAATCCGTTCGTATTCGGCTTTAAGACCGCTTGTGATTGGTCTAAAGCAATAGATGAAAAAGGCCTGGCCGCATGCTTGCAAGATGCGAATCCATATTGTGTAAAGCCTGGCTTGTATCCAACGAAGACTTGCAATGACAACAGCACAAGTGATTCCGCCAAGGATGCCGCTGTCCACCTGATCGATAACAACAGAGCAGCTTTCAATCTGTACTCGAAACGTTTCGGCGAGCTTTGTTACAAAGGGCTGATCAACGTCAACAGCTACGCCGGCCAGAATACCGCCAGGAATATCGCCCGCACGAAAGCGGACATTAAACGTACTTGCGCCACTGCCCGCGTTCGCATCCAGGAAATCCGTACTCGTTACAACCTCTTTAAAACGTCTAAGAAAGACAGCCCGGCAGCGCCACCCATGCCGGCGGCAGATGTTAAAGGCGCGAAATAGGACTATTGGCCTTCAATAAACTTGTGATGAAGTTTTTGAATGGCCAAAGCCCCCTGTTCGTCGTTTACGATAAAGCAGAAATTGTGTTTACTGGCCCCCAAGCAGATCATGCGAACATTGATATCTGAAATCGTCTCGAAGACCTGCTTGCCCAATCCCGGTGTGTGGTTGATGTTATTGCCAATCAAAGATACCAGTGCCAGGTTCTCTTCGACCTGAACATCGGCAATCTCAGATAAATCCGCGATCAGTTTTTTATTCAACAATGTCGAATCATCCAAAGTCACGCTGACAGAGATCTCCGACGTCGTGATCGCATCGATACTTACTTTATGGTCATTGAAGATTTTAAAAATCTGATACAAGAACCCATGTGCATGCAACATCTCAGGAGTTGAAAGCGTCACTAGGATTTGTTTCTTTCTCAAAGCCATCGCACGGATGAGCGGATGCGCTTCGACTTCTTTACGAACCCAAGTTCCCTTGGCTTCGGCATCAAAGCTGGAACCCACGAACACCGGGATGTTCTTACGAATCGCCGGAAGCAAGGTCGCCGGATGCAAAACCTTCGCGCCGAAGGTTGCGAGTTCTGATGCTTCTTTGAATGAAATCTCTTCGATCGGCTTCGCCTTTGGGCACAAACGTGGATCCGTTGTCGCAATCCCCGCCACGTCGGTCCAAATTTCGAGACTGTCAGCGTTTACGCCTTCAGCTAAAATCGCCGCGGAGTAATCACTGCCGCCGCGACCGAGTGTGGTCGTCAGGCCATCCTCTGTGCGGCCGATAAAACCTTGGGTGACGGTCACTGTTTTGTGGTCGCGGATGTGCTTCAACTTCTGCTGGCAAAGATTCGCAATTTCCGCCGTCAATGGGCGAGCTTTACTGAAAGTTTCATCAGTGCGAAGAACATCGCGCACATCAAAGAGTTCCGCCTTCAGCGCCGAACCGTTCTGGGCCAAGGCCAGTTTCATGGCTTCCGTAAAAAGAACGGAGGACATTCTCTCCCCCAAGCTCATCAAAGTATCGAGAGCTTTCACCGAGCAGTCTTTTAACAAATGAACACCGTGCGCGAGAGACTCCATCTCCTCAAAAAGAGTCTGCAGCCGCTTGTTGGAATCTACAGAGATCTTGAGTTCATCAGCAATCTTTATGTGTTTTTGGCGGATCTTTGCTAGAATCGCCTCCGCTTCGACCCACGATTTAGTATGGGAGGTTTTACCAAGATCGATCAAATCGTTGGTCGTTCCTGAGGTGGCAGAAACGACCACGATTGTGGATTTTTGTTTGCAAGACACTTCAGCACTTCTCAACATACATGAAGCGTCACCCATAGATGTGCCACCGAATTTAGATACGACGATTTTGCTCACTGACTTCTCCGCTAGGACGCGCCCGAACGAGACGCTATTTTTTCGGCGGGGAGTAACTTATCTGATAAATGACTCCCGCCTTATCATCTGATACCAGCAGAGAGCCGTCTTTGTATATTTCTACATCGACAGGGCGCCCCCAAGCGTCATCGCCTTGCAACCACCCTTCAGCGAATCCCTCGGCTTTCCCAGATTTCACAAGTGTCAGTCGATAGCCTTGAGGTTTTGCTCTATTCCAAGAACCGTGTTCGGCAAGAAAAATCTGGTTTTCATATTCTAGTGGAAACTGCTTTCCGGTATAAAAGCGCATTCCTAAGGCAGCGACATGCGCACGGAGCTCTACTTCCGGAGGAGTCTGCTCACCACATTTCTTAATTTTAAATTCAGGATCAGGAATGTTTTTGCCATGACAATACGGAAAGCCAAAATCCTGGCCCACCTTCGTCAGGTGATTCAACTCGTCCGGTGGCAGATCATCGCCCATCCAATCGCGGCCGTTATCCGTCAACCAGAGCTCTTTGGTCATCGGATGAAAATCAAAGCCCACCGTATTACGAACCCCGGAGGCGATTTCTTCTTTGGACGTGCCATTTACATCGATACGGTAAATACGGGCGTACTCTTTCCCCGGATCACAGATATTGCAATTCGCCCCCACCGGAATATAGAGTTTCCCATCCGGCCCGAAGCGAATGAACTTCCAGCCATGGTGCGTGTCCGTGGGAAAGCGTTGGGGCAGAACCCCTGGCTTTAAGCCCTTGCCAGTTTTACCCTCCGGATCCGTAAAGACGGTGATCTTATCGATATCCGCGACGTAAAGCTTGCCGTCCCTATACGCAACACCGTTCGGAGATTTAAAATCACTGGAAAGAATATCGACTTTGCCGTTCTTAATCCGATAAACATTGTGTTCGTCGCCCAACCCTCGGCTACCGACAAAGACCGTTCCTGAAGGCGTGATCGCCAAAGATCTTGCACCCGGCACTTCGGCAAAGACCTTGATCTTAAAACCCGGAGGCAACGTGATTTTCTCTAACGGAAGTTTTTTGGCAGCGGTGGCCGTCGTCGCAAATAAGAAAAACGAAAGCAAAAACCATTTCGTCATGAGTCCTCCATAAGAGCCATCCCATAACAAAGGTCGTTTCTGTTCAACGTCTTTTATAAGAATTAAAAACTGATCCCTTACGCTGTTGATATGAAGTCCCAAGCACGGCGGATCTGCCTCCATGCGATGGGCGGGCGGGTGCCCGGGCTTGGGCGCTGATCTATGTCATCTTTCCTAAAGCCGTACTTCTTTCTAGAAAGAGCGGCTAAATGCCCTTTGGCCGGCATTCTGGAGACTTTATAGCCTAAAACCCTTCGAGTCCCTGACTCAACCACGGCAGGACTCTCCGTTTTAAAGCGAGATCCGCACCGGGGCCTCGCAGCTACTATTATCCCGAGCGTTTCGTTTTCTTCTTTCTCACCAGCAGCCCACGCCCCTCTAAATCATTGAGTTCATGATAGGCGGCCACGGCTTTAAACTGCTTCCCCCAAGATAAAATCTTAGTAAAAGGGCG
>JBDHWW010000048.1:0-21488 GCA_039810425.1 Pseudobdellovibrionaceae bacterium
ACTGGTGGTGAACAAGGCGGCGGCACTGGTGGTGAACAAGGCGGCGGCACTGGTGGTGAACAAGGCGGCGGCACTGGCGGTGAACAAGGCGGTGGCACTGGCGGTGAACAAGGCGGTGGTAACAGCGGCACTGACAACGGAAATGGAACCGATAACGGTGGCAACAGTTCCGGCAGTGGTTCTGACGATGGTAACAAGGGTCCCGACGGAGACAAACCGAATGACACTCCTGCTCAGAAGGAAGAGAAGAAAAAGAAAGAATTGAAGGCAAAACTTTTGCCAGCGTTCTACTTGGATTTCGATTCTGGCAATAAGATCGTGAACACAACTCCTCATGATCCGCGTAGAGCGAACAACAGCCTGGTAAAATCTGATTTCAATGCTTCAAATGATACTCTCGTTTACGGCGACTACCGGAATGGCTTCCAAGTGACTACTTACAGCCGTCTTGAAGGTGGCGTGGGCGCGAATGTGGCTTTCTACTACGAAAATGCAACAGGTTTACAGAACTCTCTGTGGGCGACTGTCGGTTTGATTCCCTACGTAGGACGCGAACTCGTTTCCAACAGGTACGCTCCGCTTTTGACGGCGGCTCAGGCTAAACCATCGTTGCAAATCCCGCTCTCCGCCGATGTGATCAACACTTGGACTGTTGGCGACAACACAACACATGCTAGCAAGGGTGGAATCATCTTCTTCGCTGGCCCCGGCGTGGGCCCTGCCGGCTTGAACGCTGCTTACGTCGCAAACGGTACATATCAAGTTTACGTTGAAAAATTCGACGCAGACCATGTCCTCGTTCGTTTGACTGACATCGACGTTCATCGCCTGAGCCTCCAAACCGGCGTGACGTTGGCAAGTGTCGGCACGACGAAGTACAAAGAGGTTGCAAAAGCATTTTCTTACTTAGTGAACTTCAAAGATCCAGCGGGCGGGCGCGCTTACAGTGATCTCGTTCGCGGTAACGTCGCAGCAATCCAGAAATTGGTCGTTCAAGGCATCAGCTCCGTTCAGAAATGGGATAAGATGACTCGCACGCAAGTAGGTCGTATTAACCACTTCTTCTTCGGTTTCCCTATCATCTTGAATACAGTTTGGACTTCCGGAAAAGTTTACGAACTTTCCAATACTCAAACTCTGTTTGACGACACTTTGACGACTGTCCAATACGGCGTTTACGTAAAAGATCGCCGAAACCGTTTGATCACGACTCACTCGTCGGTGACTCAAGCTTTCTACGGTGGTGTCGTAACGATCCAACCGAAAAACAGCTCAGCGACAAAGGCTTACTTCGGTCAGTACACTTGGAACGCGGAAGACGATAGCACCAGCCATCGCGATATTCGCTCTGACATTAACGGCTTGATCCAAAAGACCGGCCTTAAGAAAGAACTGACTTTGAACATCCCGACGTTCAAAGATCTTGAATACTCTCAAGTGGCGTTCAAAATGAACTTGGATGAAGACACGACGTTGCGTGTGATCAACACAATCACGAAATCTACAGAGCAGGCTCTTGCCGCGATGGCTGAGAAAAAAGCGATCACACACTTCGCTGACAAGTCAGACGCTTACGGCCTCTGCCCGCTCAACCAAGACGACTTCGACAACTGCATGAACATTCAAATTGGCGGCGCTCGTTATGCTGGCAAACAGCTTTACAAAGCCGCTCTCAACATGAAGGCTCAATATGCAGCTGGACGCGATAGAGAGTTCACCACAGCATACGCTGATTTCGGCCGAGCTCTTCTTTCTAGCCCCTTTGCATTCCAGTCTTTCTTGCAAATTGCGGGCGCGGGTCTCGAGATGGAGTACATCGTGAATAGCACGCACTTCTCTTCTTACCACGTTAAACTGCTGACAACAGCCGTTCCTGGAACTTATGTGAAAACTTTGATTCCAACATACGTTTTCGCTCCGAACTTCCCGATCAACTCCGGTGCTGCCCGTGGCGGCGCCGTCGTACCTCCGGGAGTTTCTCCGATCGTTTCTCCGTAAGAAACGTCCGGTAATGGCAAAAACAAAAGCCCGCGTTAAAAAAACGCGGGCTTTTGTTTTTTAGAAACTAAATTTTCTGAGAAAATGGTTGTCATAACCACCTGGATTCTTAATCAGGTACTTCTGGTGGTATTCTTCGGCCGGATAAAACGGTCCGGACGCTTCAAGTTTCGTCGTGAGCGGCGCTTGCCATTTCTTTGAGTCATCGACCCATTTCATGACTTTTTCCGCCGCCCTCTTTTGATCGTCACTCGTATAGAAAATTTCGGAACGGTACTGAGTACCGACGTCATTTCCCTGACGGTTCAGCGTCGTTGGATCATGCATGCGAAAAAAAAGCTTCAACAGATCTTCATAGCTGATCTTAGCGGGATCGTATTCAATCCTCACAGACTCCGCATGACCGGTTTTGCCACTGCCGACTTGCGAGTAAGTTGGATTGGCTTGATCACCACCCGTGTAACCGACTTGTGTACTGACAACTCCGGGTGTTTTGCGAAAAAACTCTTCAACACCCCAAAAGCATCCCGCCGCAAGAACCGCCGTTTGAGTTTTGACTTTTTCTTCGCGTTTCACTTTTTGACCCGCCGGCGCCGCTGCGATCGCCACAAGTGCCGTCGCCCCAACCAAGAATAAACCGATTTTCACCAAGATCTTTAAGTAAGACATAAAGTCCTCCCCTAGAAAAAATTATTTAACCTCACAAAGTGCTGATTTCCCGCTACTTACGCATTGCGTGTATTAAAATATTTAAAATGCTGTAACCTTTTTCCAGACCCGAATGAATATACTGGCGCGATAGAAATCCATAAAGAGGTGTCAAATGAAACAAAGTGTTTGGCTATTGAATCTCATCGCCCTTCCCGCCTTGGCGATTAATTTGAGCGGCTATAAAAAACCTTCCGAAGCCGATCTCAGAAAAAAGCTCACACCCTTGCAGTTTGAAGTCACTCAAAAAGACAGCACGGAGCCTTCTTTTAAAAACGAATACTGGAACAATCATCAAGAGGGAATCTATGTCGATGTGGTTTCAGGAGAGCCGCTCTTTAGCTCCCTCGATAAATACGAATCGGGCACCGGTTGGCCGAGCTTTACAAAGCCGCTCGATCCGAAATTTGTGACAACAAAAACGGATAGCACCTTTGGCATGACCCGCACGGAAGTTCGCAGTGTTATCGCAAACTCGCATTTGGGGCACTTGTTTCACGACGGCCCTCAGCCACGGGGCACACGCTATTGTATGAATTCGGCGTCACTTAAATTTATTCCTGTCGCAGATTTAGAAAAAGCCGGTTATGGCGAGTATCTGAAGCTTTTCAAAAAGAAATAGCAGGAGACCTCATGACATTACTCATACTATCTTACGTCGGTGGTTTTTTAACCATTCTGAGTCCCTGCATCCTGCCGGTTCTTCCGTTTGTTTTTGCGAAGGCCGATCAACCATTTTACCGGTCTTCGCTACCTCTTCTTGCCGGCATGGCGGTGACATTTACGGGAGCCTCTCTGCTGGCTGTGCTAGGCGGCGCCTGGGTGGCGGAGGCCAACAACTGGGGCCGCTGGATTGCGATGGTTTTGCTGGCGATTTTCGGCCTGTCTTTGATCTTTCCGATCTATCTTGAAACTTTGATGGCTCCACTGACTCAGTTTGGAGTCAAGCTCACCCGCCATCAGAAGGGCCCCGCAAACCCCGGACAATCCTTCATCATCGGCATTGCCACGGGTTTTCTGTGGGCTCCCTGTGCCGGTCCGATTCTTGGTTTGATTTTGACTGGCGCCGCCGTTCAAGGAAAGCCATCCGAAGCGGCGAGTTTTCTTTTTGCCTACGCCTTGGGAGCGGGCTCGTCACTCGCCCTCGCTCTTCTTGCCAGTGGAAAAGTATTTGCAAAGATGAAGAGTTATTTGAAGGCCGAGAGTTATGTTAAGGAAATCCTCGGTGTTTTAGTGCTCTTAGGCGTCGCTGCTATAGCCTTGAATCTAGACCGCACAGTTCTTACGCAAGTTGCCCGCGTGCAAACGGAGACCGTTGAACAACAATTGCTGAACATGGTGAACGCTGGTCCCGCCAGTGTCGGATTCAAAGATGAGGGGGAAATGCCAAGTATTGACGGTGCAGTTGCGTGGTTGAACTCAGCACCGCTCACGAATGCCGGGCTTAAAGGCAAAGTTGTGCTCATCGATTTTTGGACTTATTCCTGCATCAACTGCCTTCGCACACTACCCTATATGAAAGCGTGGAATGAGAAATACAAAGACAAAGGATTCGTCATTATTGGCGTTCACACACCGGAATTTGCCTTCGAGAAAGACTTGAACAATGTCGCACAAGCGGCGAAAGATCTGGGAGTAACTTATCCCATTGCCGTTGATAACAACTACACCATTTGGAAGGCCTTCAAAAATCAATATTGGCCGGCTCACTACTTTGTCGACCGCTCCGGCC
Organism: Pseudobdellovibrionaceae bacterium; assembly: GCA_039810425.1. Taxonomy (GTDB): domain Bacteria; phylum Bdellovibrionota; class Bdellovibrionia; order Bdellovibrionales; family Bdellovibrionaceae; genus JACMRP01. The sequence continues at coordinate 4,439 of JBDHWW010000048.1, forward strand.
GTGTCCGCCATCACAAATTCGGCGAAGGAAAATACGAAGAGTCTGAAAAAGTAATCCAAGAGCTTTTAGGCGAAGAGGCCCTCGGCAAAGACACAAGCCTTGCCAGCGTTCATGCCACTGGCGCGCAGGCTTCTGGACAATTGAAACAAGCCTACTCCGGTGAAACTTATATCGGCTACAGCCGTGCCGAAAACATGAAAGTAACACCTCAAGTTATCCCCAAAACTGCGCAAAATTACAAACTCACTGGCGCTTTGAAACTCAACGAATGGGGCGTCACCGGCAACTGGCAAATCAACCCTCAAGATGCGACTTTAATGAAGGCTCCGGGCAAGATAAGTTTCAAATTCCGCGCTCGGGATTTGCATTTGGTTTTGGGCTCCAGCTCTGAAAAAGAAATCCGCTTTAAAGTAACGGTCAATGGGCAGCCACCAGGACCAGCCCATGGCGTGGATAGTAAAGAGGACGGTCGCGGAGTGGTGAAAGATCATCGCTTATACCAGCTCATTCGCCAGCCAAGCGCACCCGCCTACCAAGAGAGGTTGTTTGAAATTGAGTTTGAAGACCCGGGAGTTCAGGCCTTCGCATTTACTTTCGGATAAGATTTAAGATCTTGTAACCACGCGGTTCACGAGAACTAAAACAGTCGCCCCCGCAATACCGATGCCGATTCCCTGCCAACTAAATGCGTAATACGCAGGCCAGCTGAATAAAATTGGTGCCAGATAATTTCCCAGAAACGAGCCCGCAAGGCCGAGCAGAATCGTGCGGACCCACCCCATGGCTTCACTCCCGGGAATAATCAACTTCGCCGCAACCCCAACTCCAAGACCAAGAGCAGCCCAAAGAAGTATTTTATGTGTCATGGGATGATTCAAAACAGCGTAAACGTAATCCATAAAAATATCTTAGACAGAAAATCCGAACATCGGAAGTCAATTCTGAAAAGCGACCTGGTACCTTTTTAGGCGGAGAGCTTTGCGCCTTGCATGATGGTTGGCCAGAACCAATCCAGCATCGGGTCTTCTGAGATCACTTCGTGCAAAAAAATCTGTGGCGGAGCTTTGAATTTGAGCTTGCCGATTTCGTACTCGAGATCATCAAAACCCGGGCCAAAAACATACATATGAAACTCTGGAGCCTGATGAAGCAGCTTTTTAAGAGCACGGCGCCAAGCTGTGGAATCACTGAACTTTCGCCTTTCCACAACTATGTCGCACGTTATTTGCGAAAGCCTCCAACGCTTAAACAAAGCCTCCTGCAAAAGCTGCGCGAGCTTCAAATGAAAGTCACGTGGCATCTTCATAAAAAGTTCCTGCGAACCCATGATTGAAATCAAATCCATTTCAGGCGCCAAATCCTGCGCCTGACGCAAATCTGATAACACTTCCGGCACACGCAAAAGTTGCGTGCGGATTTCGATGTCCACTATGGAATCACCAAGGGTGAAATAAACCACGTTCATACCCATAAAGGTACCACGCCGGCCCCACCAGAACCGAGTCCTGATAGGCCAAGGTCCAGGTCCAATTTTCTTCCTGCCCACAGGCCAGCCTTTTTGTTAGTCTATGTTTGGACTTGAAGGATTCAAATCCCTGATTTGGCAAAGGAAAATCTGTGGCGGTAGATAACAAGAAGTTGAAGAAAAAACGCCCCCCATTTGAAAAATGGCTTTCATACCTGCTTTTTGTGTTCATTGGTTTTGTTGCCGCCGATTTGTTGATCCTCAGCTACCGCGATCTCATGCTGCCAAACCAGACTCCCCCACCGCACCCCAAAAAAGCCCTAAGCGACAATAATATTGGCCGTGGCGCTTACAACACTCTTATTTCCCGCAATATTTTTTCTTCTGACGGCGTGATTCCCGATGCGTTGATCGCAAAAGGCCAAGACCCAAGCAAGACCGAAGAAACCGCTCCGGTTCCTTCACAATTACCACTGACTCTTGTTGGTACTTTGGTTCACTCAAACCCTGATAAGTCGATCGCAGCCATCGAAATCAAAGGCAAAAGCCAGACCCTGTCTTACACGCCAAAGAGAAACATCGAAAACATGGCGACACTGCTCAAAGTGGAGCGCCAAAAAGTGATCTTACGCAATCTTAACAGCAATGTGCTTGAGTACATCGAGATGAAGCCTTTCGGGAACCAGAAAGTTGCTTTCGGGGCGGCGCCCCCCGCGGCACCGGCGACTGGTGGCGGCGGCGATGTTAAAGACTTGGGTGACAACAAATTCATGATCAAGCGCGCTGACTTGCAAAAATACTTAAACGATCTTTCCAGCATTTTGATGCAGGCTCGCGCGGTTCCTTCGCGCGATAAAGTGACCGGCGAAGTGAATGGCTACCGCATCGTGGATTTCCAACCAAATAGTATCTTCTCGCAGTTGGGAATCCAACGCATGGACCTCATTAAGGGAGTGAACGGTGAAACCGTGGATACCCCTCAAAAGGCCATGGAGCTTTTTAATATGTTTAAAAACTCGAATGAAATTAAAATGACTGTTGAACGCGGTGGACGCACTGAAACTCTTCAGTACAATATTCAGTAGTTTTTTCCGTTTTGTGATTAGTATCCGCAAAGGAAGGTGGATGACATGAAGGTAAAAAGAAGACCGAAGACAGCGCTTGGAATTGCTTCTTTGCTCACGACTCAAATTGCACTTGCGCAGGGTTTTCCTCCTCCGCCACCAATGCCATCTATGAATAACTTTCCACCACCCCCTCCCGTCAACGTGCCGGCGGGGAACAACGAAACAACGATCGGCCCCTCGGGCTCCGATAAACCAGGCGCTCTCAACAAAAATCAACAGAGCAAGTTTGCAAAAGCGGGCCTTGAAGACATCACAAATGAAAACTTTCCGGAAACGATTGAATCTTTCGACTTCCCGAACGTTGAAATCACGGACGTCATCAAAGCGATCTCAGAGCTCACGGGTAAAAACTTTATCATTGATCCTGGCGTGCGTGGCAAAATCACCATCGTTGCACCCTCTAAAATCACCGTTGCCGAGGCCTACAAAGCTTTCTTGTCCGCCCTCGCTATCAATGGCTTTACAGTTGTTCCAAGTGGTAGTTTCTTAAAAATCAAATCCGCAAGAAACGCGCAACGTGACAGCATCGAGACCTACTCTGGCGCCTACTATCCGAACTCGGACCAAATGATCACCCGTATTATCCACTTAAAGCATATTCAAGCCGACCAAGTGAACCGTGACCTTCGTATTTTGTCGTCTAAAGACGGTGAAATGTCTGTTTATACGGCGACAAACTCTTTGATCCTCTCAGACTACGGTTCCAACATTGATCGCGTGATGAAAATCATCAGCCAGCTTGATGTTCCAGGCTTTGAGGACCAAATCGAAGTGATTCCGGTGAAGTACGCAAAGGCGAAAGACCTTGCTGACCTCGTTGATAAAATTGTGAATAAAGGCCAAAAAAGCACGGGCACCGCTCCTGGTTCCTTCTCCGCCGGCGTGCCGCGCTTTACCCGCTCAACCGGTGGCGCGAGTGCCCAGCAAGGAACCAGCTTTTTTATGGCTATCCCTGAAGACCGCACAAACTCCCTCATCGCGATGGGAAATAAAGCCGGTATCATCCGTTTAAAGAAATTGATCGCCCAATTGGATTTCCGCCCGCCGTCCGGCGGCTCTGGTGGCGTTTACGTTTATTACGTAAAAAACGGCGTTGCTAAGAATATCGCGCAAACTCTTCAGGGTGTCGCGAAAGATGCGGCGCCAAAACCAATGGGCGGAAGCCTGCTGAGTCCCCTCGGTGGCAATCCGACTGCCCAGCAAGCGGAAGTCTTCGGGAGTGATGTAAAAATCCAGGCGGATGAAGCCACAAATTCACTTGTTATTACTGCAAGCAAACAAGACTACGAAACCGTTTTGCATATTTTAAAGCAGCTCGATATCGCCCGTGACCAAGTGTTTGTTGAGACCGTAATCATGGAAATGGCGAACAGCGACGCAACAAACTGGGGCATCGGCTACTACAAGTACCAAGACGGTGCCGGTAAAGTCGGTTTCTCGAGCAATATCAGTTTGACAGATATGTTATCACCAACAGGCGGCACAGGAGCCACTCTTGGCTTCGGCAGCGGCGATACGGTGACCGTGACAAATCCAATCGATAAGAGCTCCATCACAATCCCCAGCCTGATCGGGTTTATCAACTTCATTAAGTCGAATACAAAAGCCAACATTCTTTCAACTCCCCAAGTTCTCGCTTTGGATAACCAAACAGCCGAGATTGAAGTGGGTGATAAAGTTCCTGTCAGCATCAACTCGACGACAAATGCAGCCGGCCAGATCACGAACTCCGCAAACTTCGAAGAAGCGACGATTAAGCTCACAATTAAGCCATTTATCAGCCCGGCCTCTGAAACAATCCGCATGGAAGTGGATCAAAAAATCAAGCAGTTGACCCAGGTTGCGGCTTTGCCTAAGAATCTTTCTGACAATTCCCAGCCTTTGGCGACTCGTAACATCAAAACAACCCTCGTAATCAAAAACGAAGACACTGCCGTGTTGGGTGGTTTAATTCGCGACCGCGATTCTGAAACAGTTTCTAAGGTGCCTCTCTTGGGGGACCTGCCAATCATTGGCTGGTTGTTTAAAAGCCGCCAATCGACGAAAGAGAAAGTGAACCTCTTGGTGTTCTTAACCCCGAAGATCATTCGCAATCCGGCGGACCAAAAATCAGTCGTAGATCGCAAACTTGGTGAGCGCTTGAAGCATATTAAAGCTCAAGGCGGCAACGATCCTTTTGGTGGTACTGTTGACAGACTTGGCAAAAAGACGTCGCAAGTGATTGACGATAACGAGTAACGGAGTAGACCCTGATGGCTTCAATGGATATTTCAAGTATTCTGCAAAAGAGTACTTCACTCACGAATGACCAGATCAAGTCGATTCTGAAGAATCCTTCGGTCTTGCGTCCCGTGAGTGTCGGCGAGGCTCTTTCCCATAAAGAATACTCCACCGCCGACGAACTTCTCGGCGATCTCTGCAAAGAGATGGGGCTTGATTTCATTAAAGACATTCCCGTGAACGACATCTCTGCGGACCTCGTTCGTGATATTCCCATCAACTACGCGAAAACCAACTCGGTCCTCCCCTACAAAGATGAGGCCGAAGCGGTGACGGCCCTGACCAGCAACCCGCTCAATCTCAAGGCCATGGACGACCTTCGCGTCCTCTTTGGGAAAAAGATTAAGCCCCTGATCACAACAAACTCAAAAATCCAAGACGCCATCAACCGCGTCTATGAAAAGTCCACTGCGAATCTTTCAGGCCTTGATGAAATTGAAGCTGAAGATTATGACCTCGAAGAATCAACGATCGATCTTCTCGAGGCTGGCGAAGACGATGCGCCGGTGATTAAGCTGGTGAATAGCCTTCTTTTCCGTGCGGTCAAAGAAAAAGCGTCCGATATCCACGTAGAACCTTATGAAAAAGACATCGTCGTGCGCTTCCGCATCGACGGTATATTGTTCGACATTTTCAAGCCGCCTAAAAAATTACAAAACGCGATCACATCCCGTATCAAAGTTATGGCGAACTTAAACATCGCTGAGAAGCGATTGCCTCAGGACGGCCGCATCCCGCTGAAAGTCGGCGGAAAAGATATTGATATTCGTCTTTCCACCGTACCCACCGCTTTCGGTGAGCGCGTGGTCATGCGTCTTCAAGATAGATCCAACGTCGTTCTCGAACTCGAACAATTGGGCTTCTCTCCGGACACCTTGAAAAAACTGGACGGCGACTTGCTGCTGAGAACCTACGGGATCTTGCTCGTCACCGGTCCGACCGGCTCCGGTAAGTCGACGACGCTTTATGGTTGTCTTAGTAAATTGAATCAACCCGACGTCAACATCCTGACAGTCGAAGATCCGGTGGAACAACGTATTCATGGAATCGGCCAGGTGCAGGTCAATGCGAAGATCGGTTTGACGTTCTCCTCGGGCTTGCGGTCCTTCCTTCGTCAAGACCCTGACATCATCATGGTCGGTGAGATTCGTGACTTGGAAACAGCCGAGCTCGCAATCACCTCGTCGATGACGGGTCACTTGGTTTTATCCACACTGCATACGAATGACGCCGCCGGCGCCTTCCCACGTTTATTTGACATCGGGGTTGAGCCTTTCTTGATTGCAACGTCGATTTTGGGTGTCGTTGCGCAACGTCTCGTGCGCGTTCTCTGCCCGCACTGCAAAGTGCCTTATGAGCCTTCGGATTTTGAAATCAACGCTCTGGGCGTGACTCGCACGCAAGTCCAGGAAGGCAACGTCTGCAAAGCGGTGGGTTGCAACCACTGTAATCAAAAAGGTTATCTCGGCCGAAGCGTTATTCAAGAACTGCTGGTCGTCAATGACGATATCCGTTCTTTAATTTTGCAACGCAAAGACGGTAACACTATTAAACGTCAGGCTGTGGGCGGCGGAATGAAAACTTTCCGTGACCATGGTATTAGTAAAGTTCTTTCGGGCATTACGTCGATCGAGGAACTGAACGCCAACACGCAATTGGATATTTAATTATGCCTATCTTCGAGTACAAGGGCCTAGCCAGGGACGGAAGAAATGTTAAAGGGACTCTCGATGCCGAGAATCTTCGCGCGGCCCGTGCTCGTCTGAAAAAGGACGGCATCTTCGTCACTGAAATCCGCGATAAGAAAAAAGGTACTGCGACAAAAAAACGCGGTGGCGGCAATCGTGGCAAGGCCTCGGTTCAAGAGCTTTCTTTGATGACCCGTCAGTTGGCCGTGCTCGTCAAAGCGAACATTCCCCTCGTGGATTGCTTGACGGCAGTTTCGGAGCAAGTAGAAAACCCTGTGCTTGCCGAAGCGATTGCCGACTGTAAGAACATGGTCAACGAAGGCAGTCCGTTCTACAAAGCTCTCGCAAAGTATCCGAACCTGTTTGATAAGATTTATATCTCGATGGTGGAAGCCGGGGAAATGTCCGGAAGCCTCGATGTCATCCTCGTGCGCCTCGCCGAATTTACCGAGGCTGCGGCAGAATTGCGCTCGAAAGTCAGCAGCGCGATGACCTACCCGATCATCATGCTCGTGGTCACTTTTGGCTTGCTGTCGTTGATGTTCATCTTCGTCATTCCAAAAATGGTGACAGTGTTTGAGTCCGCACCGGGTCTGACGTTGCCGTGGTACACTGTTGTGCTTATAAATATCAGTACCTTTATGGTGAACTACTGGTACCTTGTGTTTGGCCTCCTGTTCATGATTTATATGATTTTCAACAGCTGGAAAAAATCGCCCAGCGGCGCTGAACAATGGGATGGCATCTCATTGAACCTTCCGATCGCGGGACCGGTCGTTAGAATGGTGGCGGTTTCACGCTTCACCAGAACTCTGTCGACGCTCTTAACGGGTGGTGTGCCGATGTTGCAAGCTCTCGACATCGTCCGTAACGTTGTGGACAATCACGTTCTTGCTTTAGCTATTGATGATGCCCGCAGCAATATCAGCGAAGGGGAATCTATCGCAGGACCCCTAAAAAAATCGGGCCAGTTTCCGCCAATTGTGATTCACATGGTCAATATCGGCGAAAAAACCGGTGAGCTTGAAACCATGCTGAGCCAGGTCTCAGACGCTTATGATTTCCAGGTTAAAAATAAAGTCGACGGGCTAACGGGTTTAATGGGTCCAGTCGTCATTGTGATCATGGGTCTGGTTATTGCGACGATTGTGTTCTCCGTGATGTTACCTATGTTTGACATGACTAGTGCCTTTGGCTAAAGTCATCTTCTGAACTCATGCGGAGGCTAATACAATGATTTCGAACTCTTCAAACAAGTCTTTCTTGGACAACCAAAAAGGTATGACTCTGATTGAGATCATGATCGTCATCGCGATTCTTGGTGGTTTAATGGCACTCTTGGCGCCAAAATTCTTGGGCCAAAAAGATAAAGCCAACGTTGGCCAAGCAAAGATCCAGATGGGTCAAATAGCGAATGCGCTAAGCATGTACTACAACGACTGCGGTAAATTCCCTGCCTCTTTGGACAACTTAATACAACAAGATGCCAACTGTGCGAACTGGGGCCCGGAGCCTTACTTGAAAAAAGACCAAATCGACCCTTGGGGAAATCACTACGTTTATGAATTGAATGGTGGCGATTACACTCTGAAATGCCTTGGTAAAGACGGGCGCGAGGGCGGCACTGGATTTAATGCGGATATTCAGTACGAGCAATAAACTCTAAGGAGTTTCATGAATAAAAGGGGCTTCACCCTCATTGAAGTCATGATCGTGATCGCTATTATTGCCGGTCTGATTGCCGTGGGAGCTCCCCGCCTTCTTAAAAAAGACACCAATATCAAAACCGTGGCACGTCAGCTCACGGTTCTCGTCAAAGAAGTCCGCAACCAAGCAAAACTTTTTAATTCCACTTACCGCATCGTCATCCGCATGGAGCAAGGTCAAGAGTCTTGGTGGGTTGAAAAAGCCAGCGGCCCGACTCTGATCGACCCTGAAAAACTAAAAGAAGATTATGAAGGCAAAAGTAAAAAAGACGATAAAGACAAAGATGCTCCTCCGCCGCTTTTCCAAATAGACAAAAGGTTGTCGAAGAAGGAAAAAACCCTTCCGCCAAATCTGCACTTCAAACAAGTAGAAACCATCAATATGTCTCAGCCCGTCACAAGTGGGCTTGCGTATATTCATTTCTTTCCAGAAGGCCTTCTCGAGGCTTCTGCCATTCAAATCACCGACAACAAAAACACCTGGACGCTTGTCTTTAACCCCCTAACAGGTCAAGCTGATATTGTTGAAAAAGAAACCAGCTTAAAGGATATAAGTCGGTGACCGAAAACAGAAACGGCTTCACGTTGCTAGAGACACTGCTCGCGGTAGTGATTCTCTCTATGGGTATTTTGCTCTTGACCCAGTCATGGAGCGGAAGTTTTTTGCGTATTCGAAAGACGCAGCTGAATCAAGACGTCGCCGCTTTGCTTGAGCGCAAAATGAATGAAATCGACCTTGAGTTCCGCGACAAACCCCTAGATACCATTCCCGAGGAAAAAGAAGACGACTTTGGATCCGAATATCCACAGTACAAATGGAAGATGATCTCACGCGAGTTCCAGATGCCGAACATGTCTTCAATCCTGATGCAGCAAGATGGCGGCGCCAACGACATGATGATGATGATGATTCAGCAACTCACTGAGCATCTGTCTAAAACCATCAAGGAAGTTAAAGTCAGCGTGATCTATACCGGTGGCAAGAAACCGCTGGAGTATTCGATCGTCACGTATTTTGTCGATTACAATAAGCCGTTGGCTATCGGCGGATCCACGGGTGCCGCGCCGGGCGGGGCAGGTCCATAGTGGCTTCTTCCCGTCTGTTCTCACGGCAGGGTTTTACTCTCATCGAGATGATGATCACGGTGGCCATTCTTGGAACACTGACCGTGCTTGCAACTCAAAGTATTCAACAAGCCATCCGTCAGAAAGTAAAAATCCAGGAACAGATCGACGATGTCTCGCGTATGCGCGACGCTCTTCGTTTGATGGAAGCTGACATTAACCAAGCTTATCACTATCGCGACATTGAAAAGGAAATCACGGCGTTGGTGAATAAGCCGCAGCAGGCTGCGAATTCGCCGCCGGGAATGCCAACGCCGATTCCGATTCAAACACCGACGCCTCCGCCGAATCCGGACGAAGCAACTCGCATGGACCCGACCACTCAGTTCATGGGCACCGACAACACTGTCGACTTCGTCACAATGAACAATGCGCGGATGATGCGCAACTTGAAACAAGCCGACTTCATGGAGGTCGGTTACTCGCTGAAGTCCTGCAAAAGCCTGACAGGCGATAGAGGCTCTTCGCAGTGTTTATGGCGCAGAACCACAAGCTGGGTGGATGACGATGTCACCAAAGGTGGCGATGAGGTTGTGTTGTTGGAAAATATCACCGAGTTCAAATTACGTTACATTGGCAAAGGCAAAGAAGATTGGGTTAATGGCTGGCGCACGGACAATGGCGGCGACACCGTGACAAAAGGAAACTTTCCTGCGGCTGTTGAGATCTCGATGACGATTGAGCATGGCACTGGCGACAAAAAGAAAAAGTATTCGATGCAGATTATTGCGCGAATCCATTTCCCGAATAACGATGAGAGCAAAAATGCAAACAGCGCGACCAGTGGGCCTTAGGCTCCTAAAAAACAATCGCGGAATGGCCTTGATCATGGCTGTTACTTGCGTGCTTTTGATTTCTTACATCGCCATGGAAGTCTCCTACGACTCATTGGTGGAGTACAACGTCAACGTCAACTCCCTCAATCGCCTGAAGGCTTACTATGCGGCCCGTGCCGGCGTGGATTTAAGCCTGCTTCGAATTAAAACTTTCCAGCAAGCTTCGGCTCAATTTGGCAAGCAGTTGGGGGGCCAGTCGGAAATGCTGGATCAAATCTGGAAGTTTCCGTTTGCGTGGCCGGTGCCAATGCCGGACGGCTTAACCGGTGTGGACAAAGATCAGATTAAATCCGCCCTGAAGGAATCCATTATGGATGCCGCCTATGTTGTCACGATTGAAGACGAAGGCTCGAAGTTAGATCTCAGCGACCTTGCTTCACCTTCGAAAGTTTTGGCGGAGTCCACCCGCCGCCGTTTGTTGGATATTTTCCAAAATAAACTTAAGAGCGACCAGGAGTTTCAGCGCAAGTACGGCAACTTCCGCTTTGAAGAACTTGTAAATGCGATCACCGATTGGCAATCGAAAAACCGTACGGGCGTGGACGGCGGCGATAAGCGTTCTGGCTACAGCGGTTACCCAGAAAACTACCCGCCGAATCGCGGTTTTCGAACCTTGCAAGAGCTCCGCCTTGTGAGCGGCATGAATGAGGACTTTTACGATCTGCTGGAACCGGCCCTCACAATATACGGGATGAAAGCGATCAATCCGAATCAAGCCAGCAAGGAAATTCTTAAGTCGCTGGACCCCGAAATCACCGACGAGATCGCTGATGCCGTCATTAAGCGCCGCGAAAGTCCGAATGAGGGCGGTCCCTTTAAAAACAAAGAGGATTTCTGGGGCTTCATTACAGGCCGCGGGGCCCGCCTTGGCGCTAAAACCGAAGAGACTCCTTTGATCTTTGATAAGGTCGTGAACTTCAAAATCAGAAGCACCGGCGAGTACGCCGGAGTGTCCCGTGAGATCACGGTCATCGTGATGGATTTGCAAACAATCGCGAGTACTCTGAAGGGCTACGTCGAAAAAGAAAAACAGCAACAACAGCAAAATCCGCAGGCAAAGCCGCAAAACCCAGCCCAAAGTCAGAGCGCAACCCTTCCCAAAGGAGCTCCAAGGATTGTATACTGGGGCGAGCGCTAAGCACTCGTAAGATTTAAAAAAAGGCGAAAAATGAGATCTGTTGGTATCGACATTGGCAGTAGTAGCATTAAAGTTGTTGAGGTGCTGACGACAAGCAAGGGTTTTCAAGTCACTCAATGCTTCGAACGCCCGCTCGGCCTCAATCCAGCTCATGACCAAGAAATTGAAATCATCGAGTTTCTCCGTGAGATCTCCGCGAAGTACGATCCGGCGCAAACCCGCTACTGCTTGGTCCTTCGTCAGGACCAAGTAAGTATCCGTAATAAAATCTTCCCATTCAGCGACAGGATGAAAATTTCTAAGAGCTTGCCATTCGAGCTCGAAGAAGAAATTCCATTCTCGGGAGATAACTCTATCTTTGATGCGAAGATCGTACGCACAATCGGGGTTACTGCCGAAGTTTTAGCCTGTGCGGCGCCGAAGCACCATATCCGCACTCTTCTTCAGCGCTGCTCTGACGCGAACATCGAGCCGGCTTTGATTTCCACTGAAGGAACAGCCTTTGCAAATATCTACGAAAAATGGAATGAAGCTCCGCCGGCTCACCCCACAACCGACACGACTCTGCTCGGAGAGCAGGAAAAGGTCGAGCGTCCGATGCATTTGACTCTGAACATGGGGCACACACGCACCCTCGTTTGCGCTTTTGAAGGCAACTCTCTGATCGGTGTTCGCACGATTCTTTGGGGTGCGAAAAATATCGCGGACTCTGTTGCGAAGAAATATGAAATCCCGTACTTGGACGCTTTAAAAGAGGTGCAAAACAAAGCTTTCATTCTGACGAACAAGCAAGGCGCGACTTTTGACCAAATCACCTTCTCGGAGACGATTGCGAAATCAGTTCGCGAGCTTGTGCGCGACTTGCAGCTTTCTATTTTGGAATTTAAGAGCGAGTTCAACGCCGTGATCACTCAGATTGGATTGACGGGCGGTTCTTCAGCGATTAAAAACTTGGGCCCGTTCCTGACTCAACAGCTTGAGTTGCCCGTGAACAAAGTCTACCCACTGGATATGATTCCAAACGTGCTCTTTGAAAAGGGCCCAAAAACGGACACCACCTTTGGTTTAGCTCTCGGCATTGCGATCGAAGGCCTTAAAAAACCGCGCAACCCCGCCGTCAACTTCTTACGTGGCGAATTCGCAAAACAAAACCACTTTGCCCGCAACATGTGGGAAAAATGGGGCCCGACATTCAAAACAGCGGCGGCCGCGATGCTCGTGTTCTTCATTTACTCAATGATGCGCGAGAGCTTTTCGATGAATCTTGCCGACCGCGCGGAAGAGGCCCTAAAAACTCAAGCCAAGAACGTGGCAAAATTGACCGGCAAAAAGGCGACCGAAGCCAATATCAAGAAATACATCCGTGATAATAAAAAACGCGCTGCGGATTTAAAAACCCTTGCGAACGTCGCAACGATGAACTCCGCGCTTGAGATCGTCAAAAAAATCAACGACGCAACTCCGGCAAAGAATTCGGTCACATTGGACGTTAAAGGCGTTCACATCCGTGATAGCGAGGTGTCCGTTGAAGGGTACGTGAAGAACCCAAATGAACTCACGGTCCTTCAACAGGCCCTGACAAACTTGTCCGTGGACGGCAAAGTGAATAGTGGCCATTCACAATTGCCTGCAGCCGCGGGCAAAACAGCGTTCTCATTGAACTTTAAAGTCGACCGCGGCATTACTAAAAACATCCAATAGGTGAGCTGATGAACTTTGATGACATTAAGGACAATCTAAAATCTCAGCTCGGTCAGACCTGGTCACGTTTCGAGGACAGCTCGGCGTACAACCAGCTTCGAGATCGCTTCGAAAATCTGACGCCGACAAACCAGAAACTTGTGCTCGTGGGCGCCGGCGCTCTCACCGCTTTGCTGATCTTCTCAATTCCATTTTCTTACTACTCCACTTCCAGTGAGTACGTAACGACATACGAAGACAAACGTGGTTTGATTCGTGAGCTCTTGAAAGTGACTCGGGAATCCAACGAGGTCCCGGATCTGCCGACCGCACCTAAAGCGGATATGCTGAAGAACGCGATCGAAGGTCAGCTGAATATGGCAAAACTTCTTCCAGAGCAAATGAAAGGGATCGAGGTGATGGCGGCGGAGACGGGCCTGATTCCCAAAGGCTTGCTGGAAAGCGGCTTGCGCGTGAGTCTTGCTAAACTCAATCTTCGCCAGATCATCGATATCGGCTACAACATCCAGGCGATCAGCTCGAGTGTTAAAATGAATGCGCTCAATATCACGGCGAATCCCGAAGACCCACGTTACTTTGACGTGGAGATGAGATTGGTTTCTTTGGCAGTGCCTCAGGCTCACATTGAAATGCCGGATGTTGCCGATGAAGAAGGCGGCGGTAAGGCAAAAAAGCCGGCGTTTAAGAGAGGAAATCGCTAATGGTGACCGCGATTCGTAAGTTGTTCGGCATCATCTTCAGCTCAAAACTCAAAATCCTCGTCATGATCCTCTCGACGCTGGTTTTCTTGCTGGTTCTTTTTCCGATTAATGACCTCGGCGATTTTGTTTCTTCCCAAGTGGCGCGCTTAACCGGCAACAAAGTGTTCTTGCAGTTTGAAGAACTCAAAATGTCTCTTTTCCCCGCTCCGGGCATGAAGGTCGAACAAGTGTTTGTTGAAGCTCAAGGCGTTCCGGGAATTTCCGTTCAGGAAATCCGCTTTGCTCCAGCGGTGATGGGTATGATCTCGCAAAAGCCTTACGGCACTGTCGATGCAAAAGGTTTATTTAAAGGCGATGTGCAGATTTCTGTAAAATCCGGTTCCCGCTCTGAAAACGGCGGCGAAAGACAGCGTGTGGAAATCAGCGCTAAGAAGCTGAGCCTGCAGGATTTGCGCGAAGTGGCCCGTTTGCCGGTGATGATGAAGGGGAAACTTGATCTTGAATCCACGGCGCTTGTGGACCTCTCGTTCACTGAGCAACCGGACGTTGATGTGAACCTCAACATCTCGCAATTCGAGCTCCCGCCGTCGAATGTGAATACGCCGATGGGCCCGCTCACCATGCCTGATTTAAAACTCACCAGCGTTGAAATTAAGGGCCGTTTGGCCGGTGGCAAGCTCATTATTGAGCATGGTCAAATCGGTAAAGAGAGCGACGAAATGCGTGGCACAATCACCGGGAACCTCGATCTGTCTTTGGCGAACCAAGGGGGCGTGATCAATCCGGTTATCGGCGGTTACACGTTCAACATCGATCTTCGTATGAAGAATAATTTCCTCAATCGCGCCTCGACGTTCCTCATTTTAGTTGATCAGTACAAAACGCCGACTGCTGAAGGTGCGCAGTACAAATTCAAAGTTTCTGCGGCAAATACCATGATGCCGCCATCAATCGGCGCCGTGCGTTAGTCCGCTGAACGACACTTCTTGTCCGATTTATACTCCTTCATCTTTTTCCGCCACTAATCCCGTTGACCGCCGGGTTGGTCCTTGATTTGCTCATTGTGCAGGCAAACCCGGGAGCTTTTTTAAGTCTTTATTGACAAGACTCTCACTAACTACAAAAACCTTATAGTCTCATGGGAGGGATTATGTCTGGTATAAATAAAGTTATCATCGTAGGCCGCTTGGGCGCTGACCCTGAAGTAAAAGCCGTTGGCCAAGGAACGACTGTGACCCGTTTGAATATTGCAACGAGTGAAAATTGGATGGGCAAAGATGGTCAAAAACAAGAACGCACTGAGTGGCATCGTGTTGTTGTTTGGGGCAAGCTTGCGGAAATCTGCGGTAAGCATCTGAGCAAGGGCCGCCAAGTCTACATAGAGGGCCGTTTGCAGACCCGTCAGTGGGAAGACCAACAAGGCCAGAAAAAATACACAACTGAGATTATCGCAAACACTGTGCAATTCCTTGGTTCCGCTAGCGGTGAGCGTTCTAACGAAAACAAGCAATCTGCCGGTGGGGATGATTTCGGCTATCAAGATTTCGGACCGGAACCGAGCTTCAATAGCTCTGACGATATTCCGTTCTAAGACTTTCGAACATTTTTAACTTAGAAAAGACCCGTTTAAAGAAAACGGGTCTTTTCTTTTTTTAGCACCTCTGCGTAGAATTTATATCTATGCTTCGCAGTCTTTATTTTCTTCTTTGTATGATGCTTTTGAGTTCCTGCTCGCTTTACAGCTCCGCGGGCCGTAAGCAATTTGAAGAAAAGGCTCCGAACTCCATTCAATCCTTCACACTCCAAGGCTGTCGGGAAATGAGCGCCGCTGAAGCCTGGTTGCGCGGGGAGTTTCCAAGTAGCAATCACGAACTGATTGAAATGCATCCCGACTACGAAGTTTGGGGAAGCACTCTCGATGATGGTCAGGTTGAAGTGACTGTTGTCTCCCAGGACAATACGGCAACAGAGTCTTGTATTTACAAATTCGAGTCGAAGAAGATCTGGCAAATCTATAAAAAGAGTTTTTTAGACGAGCTTTCTCGCAGTCTTGTTAGCCTTGACTGATCATTTCTATCCTAGCCTATGGTCTACGTCCGGATGGACACTGGACATTTTCTGCATGAAAATATGAGGGAATATGGTCCACCAACCAGGAGTCCTTAGCGTGAAGAAATTCTCGGTTTTTTTCGCTGTTTCATTGTTTTTTGCGAGCTATTCCGCACTGGCCGCAAAAATTTCCCAGGTAAAAAATAATAAAGTCATGATCGAGCTTGACGGCGAAGGCGCTTCAACGGGGACGGAGTTTTTTGCATTAAATCCGCAGAACAAACGCGTCGCTGTCATCAAAGTAACACAAGTCAAAGGCGGCCGCGCCATCGGTGAGATCACCAAAGGCACAGTCAAGCCTGGTTACCTTTTACAGAACAGAGGCGGCTCTGCGGCGGCGGCAGGTTCCGGTGGCAACTCCGGCACGGATGATTACTACGACCGCAAACTCAATAGCAAAGTTCACAACGGGAACTCTTGGGGTATCGTTGGCGGTTATTTGATGAACACGATGGCCGTGAAAACCACAAGTATGCAAATCAACATGTCGGGGTCAGGCTTCGGCGCTCTTGGTTACTATGATTATGCCTTGTCACCTTCTCTGGTTTTCCGTGGGATGACGGGACTTGAGACGTACAATGTGGCGGGATCGAACTCCGCCGCTTCTCCGTCCAACTGTACAACAAACTGTGACGTGAAAATCCAGTATTTATCTTTCTACGGTTATGGCCGCTGGAACTTCATGCAGGGCCAATACAAATCGTGGCTTGGCGCTGGCGCTGGTTACTTGTATCCGATGTCTAAACCTGGTGGCAGCGTTTTCCAAAACAACACCGTGGGCGCGAATCAAATCTTCATATTCTCGGCTGGCATGGATTATCGTTTAAGCGCAAAAAACTACATACCTATCTCTCTCGAGTACGGCCTTTACCCAGCCACAGCCTCAGTCACAGCAAGCATCATCTACCTCCGCGCCGGCTACGCCTGGAACCTCTAAAAAGGTACCTAAAAGGTACCAGGTCGCTTTTCAGAATTGACTTTGCGCTTTTCCATTTCTTGGCATGGAACTTGTTAGGTATGCGTTCATGCCAAGAAAAACCCACTTAATTTCGACAGAATATCCGTATCACGTAAATTGCCGGACTCATGGCGGACAATTTATTACCTGGAGCAGTAGATAGTTTGCATTATCAAGCGGCGTAGCGAACGTGCTTGTTATGAAAATATCTGCGTA
>JBDHWW010000049.1:0-20917 GCA_039810425.1 Pseudobdellovibrionaceae bacterium
TACGCAGATATTTTCATAACAAGCACGTTCGCTACGCCGCTTGATAATGCAAACTATCTACTGCTCCAGGTAATAATCCCTATCTAGTACCCACATCTGTCACCGGATGTGGGTTTTGTTTTTAAGGCCTGGTTCGCGTGGCAGTAACTAGATAGGGCTTAATCCTGGGCTTTTTTCATGCGGCTTAAGAACGCCGGCGCCTCTTCGAAGCGGGTCAGAGTCAGATTTTCGATCCAGTCACCTTTTGTGTTGTAGAATAAAATCGTCGGCAACCCTTGGATGCGATATTTCTGTTTGAGCTTTCGCAGCTCTTCAGAGTCTTTGGTGGCATCAAATTTGAGTAAAATAAACTTTTCTGCTTCAGCGTGGATCATTGGATTGGTGAAGGTAAGTTGTTCCATTTCGTGGCAGGCAGCGCACCACTCTGCCCAGAAATCAATGATCACCGGGCGATTTTCTTGGGCCGCTTTATGCAAGCGTTCCTCACTGTAAGGTTGCCAGGCCAATTGCAGATCTTCTTTAACGCTCTCGTTAGAAATATACCTCTGACTGATGAGCGGACGCAGATCGAATATGCTAATCGACAAATAACCAAAGCCAATAAGCAAAATAGCAAGCATCAAACCTTTGCGAAGTCCTTCTGCAGAACTCTTGGCAGCTTTGAAAGCTCCAAAGACACTCGCGACAGAAACAAGCCCCACTCCCAACGCAGCATCAAAGGCACGCACAGGAATCAGCAGATCGAGGTAATAGTAGAACGCTCCCAACATGAGCGAGCCCAAGATAAATTTAATTCCATTCATCCAGGCTCCTGAGCGAGGCAGTAGGCGCAGGAATTGGTTGCTAAGTCCCAGAACCAAGAAAATCAAACCCAGTCCCAAGGCATAGGCAAAAAGAAGGAAGAAACCGAGAACTTTATTTTGATGGGTGGCTACGTAAGCCAAAATCGTGACAAGTACCGGTCCCACGCAAGGGCTGGCGACGATGCCGGCAAACAAACCTGACAGATAAGTTTTTAAGTGCAGGTTGCCGATTTCAACTTTGCCACCGAATTTATTGCGCATCCATGCAGGTACCTGCAGATCATAAAGACCATACATAGAAAGTGCCATCGCGAGGAAAACAAAACACACGACAGAAAGCACATATGGATTGCCAAGGCTTGCACCAAACAAAGTACCGCTCGAGGCCGCGACAAGACCAAGAATGGAATAGGTCGTCGCAATACCCAGAACATAAATACAGCTAATTAAAAAATTTTGACCGCGAGAGCGTTTCTCGGAATCATTTCCCAAAACTGCGAGTGTGATTGGGATCATCGGAAAAATACATGGCGTAAAGCTCGTTAGAATTCCGGCGAAGAAGGCGAGAACAAAAATAACAAATCCGCCCTTCGCAAGCATCTCGGCAAAATAATCCGCAGAAAAAACGCTGGCCGCAGTTGCCTGTGGGGCACTTGTTGTCGCGCGAGATTGAAGAGCCGCTTCAATCGGTGCGCCAATGAGTTTAATAGGGGTCTCGATTTTTTTTGTGACAGGGAAAAGACAGAAAGTATCTGAGCAGGCCTGGTAGGTGATTTCAAAGACCAACTTATTGGCATTCGTTTTAAACTCTAAGGGCGCTTCGATGTGGGCAGTGATCGTGCCGTTTTCATTGATTCCACGTCGATTCTTTTTCGTAAACTTATCGTAGAACTCATGAACTGGTTTTAATTTGAAAGCGCCCGTGCGGAAACCATCTGGTTCCAGCACAGTCAGGCGAAACATCTCTTCATAGGAGTGATAGCCCGCAGGTAATTTCAATTTAATAGTGACATCGCCACCTTGTCCTGGATTCCATTCATATAAACTTAAGGAGATCTCGGTGAGCAATGGATCTGGATTGTCTTCGGAGCCCTGAGCCCAGACTAAAGTCTTTGGGAAAATACTGAGCAGCAGGACCATGGTGATAGGAAAACAAAAGTACGTTTTTTTCATAATCTATCTTCTTATCGGTTGGAGTTTGTAGGATGTAGAGCTTATCTCACGCCTCGACCATGGACAAGTTTATCTCAATGTCTCTAAATAGCATAGGCTTCTCTTCCGATAAAGACCTTAAGAGGTAAATCATGGGATTTGTCGGTATACTCATAGTTTTTGCGACGGTCTTCGGTGGCTATATGGCCGGAGGCGGAAAAATGCATGTCATCATCGAGGCCGCGGCGCTTGAAATGGTGATCATTGGAGGCGCGGCCTTCGGAGCTTATGTTATCGCCAATCCTATGAAGATCGTGAAAATGGGTATCAAGCTTTCTATCAAAGCGATGACCTCCAAGGGCCCTCAGAAAAAAGACTACGTAGAACTCTGTCAGATGTTGTTTCAACTTTTTCAAGTCTTCAGAAAAGAAGGTCCTCAGGGGATCGAAAAGCACATTGAGAACCCGGAGCAGAGTGATATCTTCAAAGCGTATCCAAGTTTCATGCACAATCATCACGCGGTTCACTTCCTCTGCGATACGATGAAGATCACATTGTCCGCGGAATTGTCTCAGTACGACGTCGATGATCTCCTATCGGCGGATATTAAAGGTATTCATGCTGAAGAACATTTGGCGCAGCACGCGGTTGCGGCGGTCGCCGGTGGGTTCCCGGGCCTGGGTATCGTTGCCGCCGTTCTTGGTATCGTAAAAACGATGGGTCACTTGACTGAAGGTACCGAGGTAATCGGTGAGCACGTCGCCCACGCCCTCGTAGGTACAATGTTAGGGGTGTTCTGCGCCTATGGTTTGATCGAGCCGACAGCCACTAAAATGGCAGCCGATATCGAGGCCGAAGGGCGCTACTTAGAGGTTATCAAAGCCGCAATGGTCGCCTGCCAACGTGGGGCGCCTCCATTGGTTTGTGTGGAGTTCGGCCGCCGTACAATCATGCCTGAAGAGCGTCCTTCATTTGAAGAGATCGATAAGGCGACCAAAGAAATCAAGAAAGCAGCGTAGGCAATGGCTGAGAAGAAGCAGACGATCGTCATTAAGAAAATCACAGTTGTTGCCGGCGGGGGCCATGGCGGTTCCTGGAAGGTGGCTCTGGCGGATTTCATGACGGCCCTTATGGCCTTCTTCCTGGTCATGTGGTTGTTAGGCCAATCTGACGACACGAAAAAAGCGGTCTCGGACTATTTCTCGACGCCTTCGGTGATTGAGTACAACTTCCAAAACTTCGGGGTTGAGATCACGCTTGAGAAACTATTCTTGGATTTGATCAACGAACCGCTAAAAGCGTTCCAACAATTCATTGAGCCGGTGCAAAAGACTCCGAATCTTTTGGACATGGGTTCCGCGAAAGTCGTTTCTGCATTCTTAGCGGATCAATTGACGGATTACGCGAAGAACGTGCAAGTCAGCCAAGATGGTTTTGATTTTGACATTCCTGATACGGTGTTGTTTGAGCGTGGAACTTCAAATCCGCTTCCGACGTTTGTCGATGTCATGGATAAGATCAAAGGTGTCACAACCGGTTTGCAAGACGCTGAGATTAAAGTCACATCGGGTCTTTTTATTCAGGCAGTGCCGAACTCAAATCCGACGGTGGCAAACAAAGTGTCCTCAGAGCGCCTCGATCTTGTGAAGAACAAAATCCAAGCGGGCCTAGAGTTTAATACCGTCGCGATCAAGGGCTTCAGCAGCGTGAAGGAAAAACGTGGTGAAGTGGATCCGCAAAAGCTGATTGGGTTTATCCGTATCGGTATTAAGCAGAAAGACGTGACAAGCTCGGGCCGGAAACCCCGCAAGCTGGAAACGGTCTTTGGCGATCCAAATGTTTCCATGTCGGTCTATGATAACTTTGTGAAGCAGGCCGCGGAACGCAAGACAGCCGAAAAACCTCAGAAGAAGTTCGGCCAGGTTGAAAAGATCAAGAACCCGGTGAATGAAGAGGCCGAAAATCAGCAAAAAGCTCTTCCTCCAGCTGAAGGCGGCGAGGAATAAAAAAAGCCGGGTCATCCCCTTACTATTACCCACATCTTTTACCGGATGTGGGTTTTGTTTTATTTAGAACATATTTCTGGGTGCATACCGCCTCGTGTTTAACTTTCCTTGCATCAAGGTCCTATGGCTTGTTGGCTACTTCTAAGAGATTACTCTTAGAAGTCCTAGGTATTCAGAATGCATTTTTATGTGATCCTTCAGCGTGGGGAATACTAAGGGGTTCTCCCGGCTTTTTTTTAAAAGCTTGTCGAAGCCCCGACGTATCCGAAGGCATCGCCTTGGCCGTGAAATTGTGATGGCGATGATGTGCCTGTAGCACTTATTTGGTAAATGATATTGCTCCCACCTTTATAGAGGAAGGATGTGCGCAAATCGAAAAAGTTCTCGATACTCGGAACATCTGAAATCATGGTGTAGCCGACTTCGTTATCCCATTTCCAGTTTTGATTTAGATCGAAGGTTTTGCCGAAAGAATAGTACGTTGATCTTTCGTCAGTGCCTTCCCAGTTGCTGTTCTGCTCGTAACGGATGCGGTAGCCATGAGAAGTAATAACCAAGTACGTGGTATTGCCGTTGCGGTTTTCAGTTTTAAAGTACTGGTTGCTGAAGTAACCGAGTTTGAAATCCGTCGTTGTCGAAATCTGAACTTTTAACTCCGCATTGATCTTTAAAAGGAAATGTTCGGTGGAATCAAAGTTCACATTAGAACCCCAAATACCCATTTTAAACTGTGGACCGAAGTTAAAGCCGAACGCCCCTTGCAAAGAGGGGTCTTTATCTGTTTGCGTAAGACCGTGCTCCACATAGTTGCTTAAGAGCGAGACTTCGCCATTCATCTTGAAATCAGGAATATTCCCTTTAGCATCCTCTTGGGCAAAAGAAGGCTGACAAAAGGAAGTGCTGCTGAACAGCAAGGCAGTTTTTATGATAAGATGGCGATAGTATTTAATATTCATAAATCTTTTGTCTTCCTATTAATTTGACTCAAATCGTTTTCAATGACAAACACAAACGACTATATGGAAACTCATAGACCTTGGACCGAATATACTTACGTGGCTTTTGATACTGAAACAAGCGGGGCTTATCCCATTGGATCCGATATCATTGAGTTTGGTGCCGTTCAATGGAAAGGCGGTAAAGAGATCGCGTCCTACCAGACTTTGCTGAAGCCGCGCGAACTGCTCACCGAATTCAATATGAGTATTCACGGCATCAGCAACGAAATGGTGGCGGAGGCACCTAAAATGTCTGAGAAAATCCGCGAGATCTACGATTTCATGAATGGCTGTGTGCCGATGGCCCATCATGCGCCGTTTGATTTGGGCTTTGTCGCGGTTGAGTTTGAAAATCACGCCCTTCCTTTGCTGACGGGTCCAGTTTTGTGTACGAGTTTGTTGTCGCGCAAATGGATTCATGGGGCCGAGAACCACAAGCTGCAAACTTTAGTCAAGTTTCTAAACATCGACGGTGGAGCGGCTCATCGTGCCTTGGATGATGCCCGTGCTTGTTTGAAGGTGGGGCTGGAGTGCCTGAAACGCATGGGTGAGAAGGTCACTTTGGCGGAGGTGGTGAAAAGCCAGGGTAAGAAACTCGATTGGAATGACTATTCATTGCTTCGTTGGAATAACCCGGTGGTGAAAACCCTGATCGAAGCGACCTACCGGAAAAAAGACCTCGAAATCGTTTACGAAAAGTCCGCGGCCGCGGCGGCTGCGCCACGCAGGGTTCGCCCGATGGGAATCGTCCGCAACCCAGACGGGGACTATCTTCAGGCTTTTTGCCTGCGTGACAATATCGCCAAAAGATACTATCTCAATAAAATTAAGGACGCTGTTCTTGTGTATTAGGATCTTCAGGGGGCTTGCGGCGGCGAAGCTCTATGCGGACTTTCTCGGCAAGCTCCTCAAGATGTCTGAATTCGTCGCCTGAGCGCAATTTCAAGCCGCGATCTTTACCTTCTAAAAGATTATCAATCAGAAATCTTTCAAACGCGTAAACCGGTCCTGCAATACGATGCGAGATCAAACGACCGACGGCGAATAGGATTGCACAGAACGCAACACAGATGATCGCGTAGGTGATCACAAACGGAATCAAGAACTTATTGAGTAAGAATTGGTTGTTACCCACCAGCTCTGAAATCGTGACTCGCAAGTAGGTGTATGAGAAGACGAGGCTGATCAGAGTCAGACCCAGGCCCACGGCCATCAGAACCAGGCAGTACTTCAATTGGAATTTTTTATTAATCCAGTAAACTTTGCGTGAATTGTATTCCGGCCACAGCAAATCGCCTTCACGAATGATCGCGAACACGATCATGCCATAACCGACCCATTGGAGGGCGTCCGCCAAATTAAATGCCGGGCTTGAAAGGCTCGGTGAGCCCAGAACGATAAAATCAATGACGTAACCGTAGATGATTCGATCAGCAACGTTGCCGAGAATACCACCCAGCAGAATGGATAGACCCGACCGCAACATAAGACTGCGTATCGGGAGCAAATACTGCACGATCACGTAGGAACAGATCAGAAATGCGCCGCCAGTTGAAAGTGACACTATACGAAGAACAGCCGGAAGATCAGAGAACAGGCCTAGCATTGCTCCATGATTGTGGTGCAAGATAAAACTAACTGGACCATGGGTGGACGATCCCGGCATATTTGACGCTGCAACTTTACTTACACGGTCAAGTATCCAGGTTGCAATCAGTGGTAGAGTTACGAGGAGCCAGTCACGTTTTTTCATATCTTTTCAATGTACCAAGTGATTTTCCTTGAGAGCAACTAAGCTCATAGATACCATTTTTTAGTCCAGGGAGATTTTCATGAGATATCTGTTTTTTGTTTGTTTTTTAATTCTGTCGCGTCCAGTCCATGCACTAGAGTCCGTTTATCGGGCGGAGCTCCAAAAAATCATCAAAAAATACGGCGTTCCTGAATCGGATCTTGGTATTTACATCAGCAGCGGTGAAGGTGAGCATCAAGAGATTATTTTTGATTTGAATTCGAAAAAGAAAATGATTCCGGCGTCGATTTCAAAAGTCGCAACGGCCTCCGCTGTTCTTGAATACTTCCCACCGGGCTACAAATTTAAAACGCAGCTCGTTTCGTCGGGGACAACTCAAGATAAAGTCTTGAAGGGGGATTTGTACCTAAAAGGCGGCGGTGATCCGAGTTTTGTCTCTGAAAACATGTGGTTCCTTGTGAATCACTTCAAACGCAACGAAATCCAAAAAATCGAAGGCGATGTCGTTGTCGATGACTCTCTTTTTGATTTAAAACGCTACGATTCCAGCCGTCAGCCTGAACGCGTGGACCGTGCTTACGATGCGCCGGTGGGGGCGATGTCATTTAACTGGAACTCTATTAACATCTTTGTTCGTCCCGCGGAAAAAGCGGGCGAACCCGCGGCGGTATTCTTGGATCCTGAAAATGATTACGTTCGCCTTGTAAATAAGACGGTCACAACCGGCAGCGGTGAAAATAGTGTGGTCGCCTCCCGGGTAGAAGATAAAAACTTTGGTGGGGATGTGATTCACGTCTCTGGAAAAATCGCTAAAGGTTCGAAGGAAGTCGTCATTTTCAAGAATATTACACAGCCGGATATTTGGTCTGGGTACAACTTGAAATCCTTCCTGGCTCAGCGTGGAATCACTGTGACCGGTAAAGTTCGCGCCGGCAAAGCGCCACTCAACTCAAGTGTGATGGCTGAGGCCGAAAGTAAAGGGATCGAGGGTTCGCTTGCGGATATGAACAAGTTCTCGAATAACTACGTTGCCGAAATGCTGACGAAGGATCTCGGGACACTCAAAGGGGGGCAAGGAACATTGGAGGCCGGCATGGCCATGATCAATGAGCATTTGAAAAAGCTCGGCCTGCCAGAGGACCAATATTACTTTCAAAACCCATCGGGATTCACTCGGGACAATCGCATCAGCGCATTTGGTATGTGGAAGATCATGTCCCACTTACGCAATGATTTTAAGGTCCAGCCGGAATTTTTAACCTCGCTTCCAATCGCCGGCATTGATGGAACGTTGAAAAAAAGGATGAAGAATTCTCCGGCAGAACGTTGGGTTCGTGCGAAGACCGGATTCTTGACGGATGTTGTTAGTCTCACCGGTTACGCTGGACGTAGCGACGGTCGAGTTTTCACCTTTACTTTTATCTTCAATGGTACAAAAGATGAGGGGAGTGTGCGAAACTTCTATGATCAGATGCTCATCGCTCTGACAAAGTAGTTTTTGACGGCAAAGCCATGGAGGGTCTTGCTTGAAAGCCTTGGTGACAGCTCTTGCCCTGATTTTAGCAGTAACTTCTACGAGCCATGCTTTTGATTTCTTTGGGATGTTCTCCAATGAGCCCGCGGTCAAAGATGAAGATGCTGGGGCTGAAAGCACGACACCAGACGAAGAAAAGGTCAGCACCCTGGATGAAGATACTCCTGTCGTGCAAACGGATGTCGCCGGCGGAAAAACTCTGACCGGAACGCGTCCTTTCCGTGCGCCTGATTTCAGCGGCCAAGAAAAGGCGCTCGGTTACAGTGCGGACGCCTTTGCAACACCCAAGGGCATGGAGCGGCAGCTCGCTTTCTGGATTGATATCTATTCTAAGTACACAACAGACCAAGGTTTGATTCACGATACGGAAAACTTGGATATTGTATATGCCGAAATCGATTTTAAAGACATTGTGAATGATGATTCATTGAGCGGCCGGCAAAAAGAGAAGAAGAAGAAGAAGAGGGTCGATGATAAGAAAAAAGAGATCGTCGATATTTTGCATAAGCTTGATAAAATGGATACACCCGAGGGGTTGACCGAATATGAAAAGCGCATTTGGGATTTTTATAAGAGTGACAATGAGCCGCACAAGTTCCGCGAGGCGGCTCATAAATCCCGCATTCGTTTCCAGTTAGGTCAAAAAGACCGCATGCAAGCGGCGATCTTTTTTTCAGGCCGGTATCTTGAAAACATGGAAAAGATTTTTCGTGATGCGGGATTGCCGATCGAGCTGACGCGCTTGGTATTCGTGGAAAGTTCGTTTAACGTGCTAGCGCGCTCTAAAGTGGGCGCGAGCGGTTTGTGGCAGATTATGCGTTACACCGCTCGCCCGTATAGAATGATCAACGATGCGGTCGATCAACGAAATCATCCGATGGCGGCAACGAAGCTCGCGTCTCGTCTTATGCGTGATAACTACAATATGTTGAAGGCATGGCCGCTTGCGATGACCGGGTACAATCACGGTCCAACGGGAGTTCGCAAGTTGACGGAGAAGTATAAAACACGTGATCTTGCGGAATTGATTCAAAACGTGAGATCCCGTCGTAGTTTCGGTTTTGCATCGAGAAATTTTTACGCATGCTTCCTCGCCGTTCTTGCGGTGGAGAAAAGTGCTCCGAAATATTTTCCGAAAGTTGCTTGGTCTCAACCACTGGACCTTGAGGAAATCAAACTTCCTGTCTCCGTTAAATATAAAGACTTACTCACTTGGTTTGACGGCAATGACGAAAAGGCGGAAGTCTTCAATCCGCACATTTCCCGCCATGCAAGACGTGGTGGCATTTCGATCCCAGCCAAGACACTGATTTCAATACCTAAAGATCGCTACAACCAGGCACTGATCAGTTTGGCGAGAGGTGAGTTCAAATACGCGGTGAATATGGGCCCTGAAATTAAAGCTCCGGAAGAGGCCAAAGGGCCCGAGGTCAAAGCTGCGGAGCCTGCAAAATAATTCCATAAACTGGACTAGTGAATTGCTCCCATCGAGATAAAAATTAAGTGATATGGGAAAAAGTAAAAGTACTTTAATATTCCTCGGTGTTTGCGCATTTGCTTTAGTTATTTCCTCTTTAATCTCGTTCCAGCGCTCCCAAGGAAATGAAGCCGGTGCGGAGTTATCAAGCATGGGCGCCGCAGCTGCGCCCTCTTCAAACTATCGGGGCCCGGTGGATGACTGTCTTCAGAGCGACCTCCTTTATGGACGCGCCAATCACCTCGCGGCCGATTGCACGGCAAACTATGTGCACTTCTATCCGGAGAACATGAATCCGCGCATGGCGGAAAGCACCAACGGGGAATTGGGTATTGGCTCTTTCAATCTTTTCCACTTGGGCGACAATCAGTCTTCAATGAAGCATTACGGGCTGGTCGCAAAGATCATGAATCAATGGGACATCGTCGGCGCACAAGAGATGATGCCGCTTCCGGGGGACTGGGCGACGGCAAATCAAAAAATTTATGAACTGATTTCCAGACGTAATGGTAAAATGGTGACGCTCTTATCTGACAACTGGTCGGTTGTAGTGCCGGGTTATTTGCGTTTGCTGATGGCGCTGCAAACCTTGGATCCTAGCTGGGCTGTGATTCTGCAACCGGTGCCTGAGGGCGAAGGCACCAGTGGCGAGATGGCGGGTTTCTACTACCGCTCAAAAAAAGTCCGCTTGAAAGACTGGGGCTATTGCCCATCGGATCGCTCCGTTGACTTAAAGACAAATAATAAAGTTGGCAACTTTGCCTGTCTATTGCAGATTCCGGATGACCAGCGCCGTTTAATGTCGCGTGTGGCGTTCACGGCTTATTTCCAAGCAGGCAAGTTTGATTTCGTGGGGGTGACGACCCATGTAAGGTTCCGTGCTGCCGATGCGGAAGCGGACTTAAAAGAACAAGCGGACGATGTTTGCAGCTTCCACGAAAATGCGGCGAAATGTAAACCGACAAAAGACGAAGTCGGCCGTTTCTTTGAAGTGGCCGCCACGGTGAATCAGTTTAAAGATATCAGGCAGATTGCGGGCGATAACGACATTATCTTTACCGGTGATTTCAACTTGCAAGATGATCCAAAGAGCAAAGGTCTTTGGAGGGCCGCTTTGAACCCGGCCCCGGGGTTTGTCGTAGCTCAAAACGGTTTGACTACTTTGAGCGTCAAAAGCGCAAAGTTGATCAGCGACTACGACCACTTTATTTTGGACACAAAAGCCACTTCTGAGTGTGATGTTCAAAGCATTCGTCCCTTTGACTTTACCACGGCAGATACAAGTTCTGATCCGGTCATGAGGGAGATCGCCAAATTCCTCAAGCCCTCGATGCAGCAAGCCTATCTTCAGGATGCGCAGAATGCGATGTCGACTTTGGCAAAATATCAAGCGGGCCGTGGTAGTACCGATGGCAGCGTACGCCCACTGAGTGACAAAGAAAAAGCGGATATGATTCGCAGCTATACTGAGGCCGTTCAGCGCATGAAGGCCAATAAATACGGCGCTTTGATGGAGCTGATCAGTGATCACGTTCCAATCGAAATGCGTTGCCGTATTCCTTTTCGCGATGATGATTAAGAAAGTGTAAATGCAGGAGCAAAATATATTATGAAAGTAAAATCATTACTGACACTAGGTAGTGGCCTTTTTTTTGTGGTAGGCTTCATGGCATGCACGCAGACAGAAAAAACGCCGATGCCGACGGAATCGGTGCGCGCGCCCGCAGCGATCCAAGATGATCCCGCGCGCTTGGTTTACGTGACCTATGGAAAAGACGGAAAAGCGAACCGCGAAGAGATCACGGCGGCTCGCTGGCTCGGAAAAAACGGCGGTTTCAGCGCTGGCGGCCGCGAAGATTATCTTCTCAAAATTTATTACTCCAACACGCGCGAAACCTCCCTGAAGGGTCTTCGTCATGCATCGTGCTTCTTTGGGGATGCCACGACGGTGGCAAAAGAATTCTTCCCAGAAGGAAGCGCCATTGCTGAAATCCGTAACTTACGTACGGCGGTTCCTGAGGTGAAAGCAAGTTCTGATGGCCGTATGCTGGGTGTCGCTTTTGATCACAATGCCAAAGGTCGCGTCAGCTTCCGCTTGGCCCACTGCGAATCCGGTAAGTCGACCATCTCTGACCGTATCATTTCAAACTGGGCCGATGGAAAGCCATCTCAAAAAGTAAGTGGCCTGAAGGCGGCGAAAAAGCGAACCGTTGCCAGCAACCAGCGTGACGATGGTTTCCAGATCTTTGACGATACCCCGTTCTCGGAAGACCTGCCGCTTTTCAAATTGCGCGCAGACTATGGCAAAGCCTCCCAGCATCCGGATGCGAAACCTTGGGCCGGGTTGGATTTGAAAGATCCAAGACAAGCATTGAAGTTTACTTTGCTGGTTCAAAAATATTTCTATGAAAATATGGTGAACCAAAATCCACGCAATGCAAACTACAACTTCATCGCGCAAAATAATAAGAACCGTTTCTGGTGCCATATGCCATGGATGCACGTCGGTCCAAACGGTCGTGAAGCGATCCATGGGATGACAAAGGAACGTGACTTGAATCCTTCGATGCAAATTCCAGTTTATAAGAATGCCACCCCGGGTTCTGACTGGGGTGTGGCCTACTTCAACAACACCGGCTGTAACTCGATTGAACAGGTTTTTGGCACGTCGACAAATCCGAAACGTGATCCGAACTTCATGGCCGGCAAGTTCGGCGATGGAACCGTGATCACTAAAATGCTCTTCACGACAGCGGACTTCCCAGAGATTAAAGGCGCTTATACTTGGCGTGCAACCGTCAGCGGCCCTGGGGAAACACAGCGCAAGTTGCAAAACGTCCGTCATATCCAAATGGATATCGCGGTAAAGGACTCCTCTTTGAAGGGTACGACACCCGCGCTGGAAAACTGGGTGATGGCGGGTTTCTATTACGACCCAAATTACGACTTTGATAAAGAGTTGCGCACGGTGCTGGGTGAAGAGAATCCTTTGAAGAGCATTCCTAATGTTCCAAAGGAGCTCTTTAAAATGCGTCCAATGGGTGTTCAAACAGGCTTCGATTCTCCGGATAAGGGCGAGTCCATTATTTTCCCGGGAGCATATACCAACGGTTCTGGCGGCCGTTTGAATGGACCTGCCGACAACCCGAAAACAAGTTGCTTAGGATGTCACGGAGCTGCGGGAACAGGCGCGAAGATGATTCCGGGCTTCCTTTCGATGAGAATGTTTGAGCCGTACGTCGGCAATACGGTTTTGGATTTCAACCAGCAGTTTGCTTTGGCTAAGGAAAACTTTGAAACGGATATGCAGCAGTAGGCATGATGTTTCCCATGAGTAAACAAAGAGTAGCTTCTTTCAGGCTGGAAATCGTCTAATTTCGGCGGTTCTTAAATCCCCACTTAGTGGATAGGGTCGATCGTGGCATCGAGTACGCGATACGGGTTGTCCGCATATTCGAGTAAGTATAATACAGGCTCCAGATTTTTTCGTTGGACATCTGGAATGATTCCCGCGCCCGGATAAAATCCGGCGCTTCCACCCCAGCCGTTATTGGTTGGGTCCAGTTCAAAAGTAAATGAAATGATCTTGTGTTCGCCGTAAGCCCAATCGGTCGTGTCACCGCTGGCTTGATATAATGACGACGACTGCTGAGGGGTGTAGTTATTCCACGTCGCCATTTTTTCAGCCATCTTCTGGTGAACCAGCTGATCGCGGGAAATATCAATGCCGGCATACTTATAACCCCAGGGATAAAGGATTAATTCTGAAAACGTATGGAAGGTGAGCAGAACCGTGATGTTCTGATGAACCTCGACGTAATTTTTCACAGCGATAGTTTCAGGCTCACTGAATGCATGGGGACCTTTATAGGTTTCGCTGTTGGCGTTTCCGCTCGATCCGCCTGTGCCCCATTGGTAGCCATAGTTGCGATTGAGGTCGACACCGTAGGTGCCGTCGCCGTTGCGGCTACGATTCTTACGCCACAATCTGTAGTTGCTGCCGGCGATGTCGAATTCCAAGCCATCCGGATTCACCGCTGGGATGATGTGAATGTCACGGCCATTGAGCAAATTCACGATGCGTGGAGTGCCTTTCGTGTATTCACTGAGGAAGTATTCCGCATAGTAAAGAGGAAGCTCCACTGACAAGTGCTCACGCGCATGGTGGCCTCCCATATAGATCGCGGCCGGTAAGCTGTCAGCTTGAGCCAGGTTTCCGGAAATACGCAGCACCCAAATGTCGCGGCCTTCAACAGATTTCCCAACCGACGAAAGTTTCACCAGATTTGGATAGGTGGCAACCAGTTCTTGCACCTTCTGAGTGAGT
Source organism: Pseudobdellovibrionaceae bacterium (assembly GCA_039810425.1). Lineage (GTDB taxonomy): Bacteria > Bdellovibrionota > Bdellovibrionia > Bdellovibrionales > Bdellovibrionaceae > JACMRP01. The sequence continues at coordinate 14,051 of JBDHWW010000049.1, forward strand.
TCGGCGTAGTTGTGATAAGCCGCATCTTTCGCCGGGAAGTCCATGGCGCCTGTGAGGGGAAAGCTTACGTCGAGCCAGCCGAGCTTTTCAAGGGCCTTTTTTTCATTCAGTGTGCCGGTGGCGGCAACGAAGTCTTCGCGTATGCTTTCGATAGATACGCCGGTATTGGCGATCACACTGCGCTGGAGTCGATTCTTCGCACGAATTTTCATCCAAAAGAGATTTGTATCCGAGGAGTGGGCTTGTTGGGCAGAAAAAATCAGAGTTAGAGCGGCAAATCCGATTGCCATGATGTTCTTGAGAGCCTTCATGGTTCTCCTCCTTAGAATGTAGCCCAGAGGCTAGCACAGCTGAGAAAGGAGGCAACGCGACGAAGGTCTAGGTTTGGTTTTACTGAGAGCGGTTTCGGGACAGCATTTTCGTCATTGTCTCTTGGCGGTTCAGAAAGCAAACGCCGAGGCCGAGACTTTTTCCCCAAACGACTTCCGCATTCACACTGTGAGTGCGGCCGAGGGTTTCAAGTGGAATGGTGACACGAATGACGTCACCTTTTTGCGGAATGTAATCGCCTTGAATGATTTCCAGAAAGGCACCGGTGAGCGAGAGATTTTTCATTTCCGCAATCAAAGTGCCCATGCGGCCGAAGATCTCGAGGTAAGCGCGCTCTTGGGTCATATATCTCTCGGTAAAAATATTACTATTCATCATCGGCTGGTCCCTTTGCATAAGTCTACCTTCTTATTATCGGCGATAACATCGCGGAAACTAAGTTCTTTCGCGGGCTTTGGTGGTATTTCTCATTCTGAGAAGGTCGAAATTAGAAGGTTTTAGAAAGTGTCAAACTTGTGTGCCGGGCCGGGATCTACTTTTTCTTTTCGTAAGTCAGGAACGAGAAGGGAACTGGTTCCGCACGATCAGACTTTGCCACCAACTCGAAGCTTGCCGGAATTTCAGGGTAGTGGGTGTCTCCCTCGAAGTCTTTATAGATCACTGTGAGGTAAATTCTGTCAGTGATGTTCATGGATTGCTTGTAGATTTCGCCGCCGCCGACGATGAAAACTTCGTCACCCCACTGAGCGGTCAGGGGCTTTGCGGCTTCGACGGCTTCGTCCAGCGTCTTCACGTATTTTACAAGGGGATTCGTTGAAACCAAATCCTGGCGGGTGATCACGATGTGGTAGCGCTGAGGCAAAGGCCTGCCGCCAAGTGAATCAAAGGTTTTACGGCCCATGATCATGATGTGGCCCTTGGTGGTGTCACGGAAGAATTTCAAATCCTCTGGCAAGCTCCATGGCAAAGTGTTGGCGGCACCAATCACGCGGTTTTGTGACATCGCAGTGACGTGGGTTAACATCATACGGCCACCTCGCCTTTGATTGCTGGATGTGGATCGTAGCCTACAATCTGAATATCCTCGAATTTGAAATCGAAAAGGTTTTTGACGTCAGGATTTAAAACCAATTTCGGTAGGGGCCGGCACTCACGCTGGAGTTGGGTTTTCACTTGCTCCAAGTGGTTGTTGTAAATGTGCGCGTCCCCCAAGGTGTGGATGAACTCGCCGGCTTTCAGACCGCAAACTTGGGCAATCATATGCACGAGTAAGGCGTAGCTTGCGATATTGAACGGCACACCCAGGAAGATATCGGCACTTCGTTGATAGAGCTGGCAAGAAAGTTTGCCATCAGCGACGTAGAACTGGAAGAAGGCATGGCACGGAGGCAAAGCCATCTTATCAACGTCTGACGGGTTGAACGCAACCACCATGAGGCGGCGTGAATCTGGATTTTTCTTGATTTGCTCAACCACGTTGGCGATTTGGTCGATCTTGCGGCCGTCAGAGGTTTCCCAGGAACGCCATTGCTTGCCGTAAACGGGGCCGAGGTTGCCCTCGTCGTCCGCCCACTCATCCCAAATCGTGACTTTGTTGTCTTGCAGATACTTGATATTGGTGTCGCCTCTTAAGAACCACAGGAGTTCATGAAAGATCGCGCGCGTGTAAAGCTTCTTTGTCGTCAAAAGCGGGAAGCCTTCTTCGAGGTTGAAGCGCATCTGATAGCCGAACACGCTGATTGTGCCCGTGCCGGTCCTGTCGGACTTTTGGTTCCCTTGGACGAGAACGTGTTTCAATAGATCGTGATATTGGCGCATAGGACCTCCGGAGTTGACGACTCCCATTCTATGAGAGCGGCCCCCGTTGTCTGCCTTTTTCGCGCTGGGCAAGTGATTTTTTACTGTCGTTTAGACTGTTCTCAGGGCTTTAAAACCCATTTGCTTGATTTCCCGGCAATAAATTGGTTTAACGCTCCCCATGCCGGCCCATCCCCAAAAAGACATCCTGTTAGTGACTCTCAATTCGACGTACCAGCACTGTGCCTTTGGGCTTCGTTATTTGTACGCGAACCTTGGCGGTTTACAGCCGCGCGCGCAAATTCTGGAGTGGACAATCCACGCGAGCCCTCGCAATGTCGTTGAAAAAATCCTGAGCTTTGAGCCGAAAATTGTGGGCTTCGGTGTGTATATCTGGAATACCACGGAGATCTTCCAGGTCGTTTCCGTTCTCAAGAAAGTTGCGCCTCACTTAACGGTGGTCTTGGGCGGTCCCGAAGTTTCTCACGAAACCGAGAAGCAGGCGATCTGCCAAACGGCGGACTACGTCATCAAGGGCGAAGCGGATTTTCTTTTCCGTGAGTTCTGCGAAAAACTTCTGATCCAAAATGAAAAGCCCGAGCAAAAGTTCTACGGTGGCGCTTTGCCTGATATTACGAAGATTCAATCGCCGTATGGTTTCTATACCGAGGACGATATTAAAAACCGCATCATCTACGTTGAAGTGTCACGCGGTTGTCCTTACAAGTGCGAGTACTGTTTGTCGTCGCTGGATAAGCTCGTGCGCAGCTTTGGTCTTGAACAATTTCTTTCAGATATCGAGAGCCTTATCCGGCGTGGGACAAGACAGTTTAAGTTTGTCGATCGGACCTTCAACCTCAGCGTTCAAACCAGTAGCCGGATCTTACAATTCTTTTTGGATCGTGTTGACTTGGGTTTATTCCTGCACTTTGAAATGGTACCGGATCGTTTGCCACCAGAATTGAAAGAGCTGATTAAGAAATTCCCCGCCGGGTCGTTGCAATTTGAAGTCGGTATTCAAACTTGGAATCCAGAAGTGGCAAAGAACGTCAGTCGCCGCAATGACTATGGTAAAGTTCGCGAGAATTTCAAATTCCTTTCGCTTGAAAGCGGAGTGCACACGCACGCCGATCTCATCGTCGGCCTTCCGGGTGAAACAGTAAAAAGCTTTGGCGCTGGTTTTGATGAACTTGCTTCTTGTGGGCCACATGAGATTCAAGTGGGAATTCTTAAACGCCTCAAGGGCGCGCCGATCGTTCGCCACGACCGCGAGTTTGAGATGACTTACCAAGAACATCCACCGTTTCAAATCCTCAGAAATAAAGATGTTTCCTACTCTGAAATGCAGCAGATGAACCGTTTTGCCAAGTTCTGGGACCTGATTGCAAACAGTGGTAACTTTGTGAACACCACGGAATGGTTGCGCGAACAATCGCGCACGCGCGAAGATAAATCTTTTTTTTGGGAATTCTATACACTCAGTAATTTTTTGAGCCAGCGGTTTGCCGAGACTCACAGTATTGCGCTCCAAACGCTGTTAGAAGCGCTTTGGATATACCTTACGGAAGTAAAGCTTCAGGACAGGGGGGCTGTGCGTGACTTGCTGCTCAGTGATTATATGCGCGATAAGCCTCGTAATATTCCGAACTTCTTGCGTGATGGCTTGGGCGACACGGCCTATCAGTTGCACCAGAAGACTCAAAACGCAAATTCAGCGCCGGAACGTCAGCAACGCCATATGCATAAATAGCCGTCGAATTCCGCGTATGTTTCAATGTCCATGAAAAATCTATCTGGTCAATGGCGATACGGTTGACGGGCCTGACGCTTGGTTGGCCCGGGCCTCTTATTCACCGCAAGCATAGTAATTAGAAAAACATACAGTGGAGGAATCTGGCCGAAACATGTAAAACATTTGGATCTCGGAGGTTTCATGAAGTTCTTCGTATTAACAGCGACCTTGATGCTGGCGCTTGCGGCAGAGGCACGTATTCAGGTTCTTTTCCACCCGCATGATCCAACTCTTGAGGAGATTGCCAGTTGCATTGCGAATGCAAAATCCACTGTCGATATCGCGATGTACAACATGGATGTCACGGATCAGTCTCCGGTTATACAAACCTTGAAATCTCCAGAAGTTCAAAAGCGCATTCAGTCCGGTGATCTTCGCATTCGCATGATTTTGGAACTTTATGCAACCCCGGAACTGAACGATAAAAAGCGCCAGGCCGTTGAAGACCTCGGCATTGATGTCCGTTACTTGGGTAAGACCGTAAAGGTTCATCACAAGTTTGCCGTGATCGACGCCGGTGGAGCTTTGGACCGTGTCATCACAGGCAGCGCAAACTGGTCTGTGTCTTCTTACAAAAACTATAACGAGAATATTTTGTTTTTTACCCAAGAGCCGGAAGTGACTTCTCGCTATCAGTTTGAGTTCAACCGTCTGTGGGATGCCTCAAATGAATTCGGCGTCGCAAAGAACTATCCGGACGTTCCTGTGCCGTCGTATAAAGATCAGCCGGATATCGACGTCTATTTCAACTCGCCAAAAACGATCGATCCAACTTCGACCGAGCCGAGCAACATCACGGAACAAATCGTCGTCTTGATCAGGGGCGCGAAGAGCAGCCTGCAAATCGCGACAACTCGTGTGCGTTTGCAACCAGTCATGGAAGAACTGCTGGCGGCTGCGCAACGTGGGGTGAAAGCACAGATCGTCATCAGTCAGGATGATTTCTCTCAACTGCAGCCACGTGCGATGTACTTGCTGAATAATCCGAATATTCAGCTCAGAATTAAGTTCTATAACTTGAACGTCGGTAATTATCTGACCTACCAAATGCATAACAAGTTTATGATCGTAGACGGCCAAACATTGGAGGCCGGTTCTTTCAACTGGTCTGATAGCAGCGAGAACGGTCACATTGAGAATGTTGTTGTTTTAAGAAACGAGGCGGCCCAACAAGTTTTGCCCGCATATCAAAAAGAATTTGCGGATATTTGGGACATGGGGCGTGCGCAGTATGCGGCCACGCTCGATTCTTTGCAGAAGGGCCAGCACCCGGAGTGCGTGATTCCGCAAATGGTTCTTTCGCAGCCAGAAATCCGCCAACTTTTGAATTACGGCCGCGACTGCAAATAGACCTCTTGAAGGTTGTTTCAGGCGCCTTTTCGTAATAGCCTTGAAAGATGATTCTCGAATGGCTTTCTTATTTAAGAACTCAAGGCAGCAAAACTGCCAAAGACTGGGGGTACGTTTATCAGAATGTATCCCTTCGGTTTCGTGCCAGCCGCTGTGCTAAAGCATGGCGGCCGCATGTCGATGCTTCCCATCGGTTTATTCAAGACCATTTTGAGAAAATCAATCCGCGCACGATCTTGATTATTGGCAGTGGTATTTTGCTGGAAATTCCCATGGACACACTTTTAGCTAAGGCGGAAAAGATCTATTTGGTGGACCTGGTTCACTCACGCCCCGTGCGGGAGCTCGCTCGCCAGAATCCCAAGGTCGAGTTGATTGAGCGTGATATTTCTAGTTTGCTGGGAATACTCAATAAAGGCACCGGGCCTTTTCAGCTTAAGAATATTCCTTGGAAGCAATTGCCGCCATGGGATTTGCCGCAAGCCGATTGGGTGATTTCAGCAAACTTGTTGTCGCAAATACCGTTGATGATTTCAGAAGCGCTGCCGATGGCGACAGAGACTTACGAAAAGTTCGCAAGATCCGTTCGCGATCAGCACATTGAGAGGCTTTTTGAACAAGCGCCGAAAATTTTGCTTTTTGCCGACTTTGAAACCCGTTACATTGATCGCGCCGGTGAGCTGATCAAGTGTGAAGGTTACGAGGCGAATCTGCGCGGATTGAAGTATGACCGCGAGTGGCTGTGGGAAATCGCGCCTTATGGCGAGACCTCAAAAGATTATAAAATTGAAATGCGGGTCAAGGGGTATTTTAACGAATCCCTTTAAGCCCTAGGTCTTGTTGACTCAATTTGTTTGCTTGCTTGGAATCATGGTTTCTTATGATATGTTAGTAACAACATTATAAGAGGTCTCAATGAAAATCGTATCCATCTTAGTTTCTATCATGGTGACTGGCATATTCGCTCTTGCCGCCACTGACGATTACCAACAACTTGATTTAGCAAGGTCTACTCCTACTTTTGAAGAGATGACACTCGTGGCTTCAAATACGGAAGAAGGCACGACAGGCATTCAGCTAATGCAAGCTCCTGAGCAGCAGCCTGCGTTTGGTAAAGAGACTTCGACTTGGAATTTCAACTTAGGTATGAGCGAGTTTGACTACAGCTCGGAGCTTACAACCGGTGCGAAGGGCAAAGGCCTTTCTTTTGAGATCCAAAAAAGATTTTGGGATATGTTCTATGCCGGCGTTGCTTCCACGAACTATACAACGGAGGTGGCAACAGTTGATATACAAGGCCAGAATTTTTCTAAAATAAAGTCCGCGATGAACATAGGCACGGTGTCTTTGGAAGCTCACATGATCCGTTTGCCACTGCCAGGGCGCTCTGAATTCTTTGGTGCTGTAAATACGGGTTTGATGGCGCCATTGAATAGCGTCAACAGCGAGAACATTGTTGGTTCAAACTACTTCTTCGGTGCGGGCATCGGTATCAACATTAGCAACCAAATCGGCCTTCGTGGAGAAATTTTGGAAAGTTGTGGACGGCTGACAAAAGAAACATAGCGGCATAACCTTGTTGGTGCATAAACCAACCC
>JBDHWW010000050.1:0-20567 GCA_039810425.1 Pseudobdellovibrionaceae bacterium
CGTCCGTCTTTGCCCATCTCCTCAGACTACAATTTTTCTGGGAAAAATGCAAACTATGTATTGCTCTGGTTAATATCTATCGGTTTGTTGAGGGCAAAATTTAAGTTTGGCCCCAGGGAATTTTGACGTAATTTTTGAATTCTATGTCTCGTTTTGAAGCAACAGCAAAAAAGTACTTTGCTCCTATAGATTTCAGCGAGCCAGAAGTACATTAGCGAGTGCTAAATAGTAATTAAAATATACACCGGAACCGGTGAAGAACTTTTTAAAGGTTGGATGAAATTGGCCGCTATGTAGTTACTAAGATCTCTCCGGCCACCGAAGAAAAATGGCAAACACCCGAGGTCAATGCGATGGTTTTGCCTGGAAGTATTATTTGGATCTTTAGTGGGTTATCAAGAGCCGCGAGATGATTCAAACCGAGCCAGAGATTTTAACTCAAGGAGAGTGGAAAGAGTTTAAAGAACTCGGTTATTGTATCTAAGCGCGATCATTACTTATCTAACTGTTGGTGCAAGTAAACGTAAACATAGGCCGCTGCCTTGGCCTGGTCTTCGGGCCTCACTCCGCCGCCGCCATGACCGCCGTCAGTCGACTCAAAGAACAAGACATCGTGGCCGTACTCTTTCATACGGGCCGCCATTTTACGAGCATGCCCCGGATGAACGCGGTCATCGGCTTGAGTCGTTTGGAAATAGATCTTTGGATATTTCTTCGTTTTAGAAATATTCTGGTACGGAGAGTACTTCAAAATGATTTCATGAAACTTTGGATCATCCGGATCGCCATACTCATCCGCCCAGCTCGCGCCCGGTGGAAGCTTCGTATAGCGAATCATGTCCAATAACGGAATCTGACAAACCACCGCATTGAAAAGATCCGGGCGTTGCATCGTCACGGCCCCCACAAGCAAACCACCATTACTGCCACCTTGGATCCCCAAGTGTTTTGGCGATGTGATCTTGCGAGCAATGAGGTCTTCAGCGATTGCAATAAAGTCATCGTAAGACTTTTGCTTGTTCTCTTTCATCGCAGCTTTGTGCCACTCAGGACCGAACTCACCGCCACCGCGGATATTCGCCATGACGTAAACGCCGCCCTTTTCAAGCCACTCACGCCCCATTGCCGGAGAATAATCAGGCATGCAAGAAATCTGGAAGCCGCCATAGCCATACAGCAAGGTCGGATTCTTTCCGTCATAGACAAGGTTTTTTGCGCGAACAACAGTGTACGGAATTTCAACTCCGTCCTTACTCTTCACCCAGAACTGCTCTGTCATGTACGGAGCTTCGCTGAAGTAAGACTTCATTTTCTTGATTTCAGTGACTGTCGACCCTTCTTTCATGATCAAGCGACGTGGCTGCAGATAGCCCTCTTCTTGGAAGAGAATCGTGTCCGTGTATTCATCGGATGCTGAAAGATAGAACGAGTTCGGAGTATCAAAAGTTTTATCGAGTTGCCATTTCCACCAGCAACGGATTTCGCTTCATAGATTTGACCGCGAACATTTTCACTGATGTGCAGGAAAAGACGGTCTTTGGTTTTTGTCATACCTTCGACCGCAGAATGCGGAGTCGGTTCATACACGAGCTCCACTTGTGAGGCCGGGATATCATCACCACTCATCACGCTCCAAGAAGTCGCAAGTATGCTCCCCGCTTTAAAGCCTTTCCAGTTGCCACGCGGGCCGAAGAAAACTTTCCCTTGCGACACTACGGAGATGCCGGAATCTTTCGAGAGCGGCAATCTGTGAGGCTTCCACTGAGCATCAAAAGTGTAATAATCAAGATCATCATAGTTCACATAACGGCCAATCGCAGGAGTCACGCGCCCTTGATCACGGATCGTGAAGACCCACGTGGAAACGTCGGTCTTATTCCCTTCGAAAATGAGTTTTGCATTCAAAAGCTCTTCACCACGTGTCCAAAGATAATTCTTGCGTGGATAACCTGAATCTGTGACTTGCTCCGGAGTCAGAGCCGCCGCAACCAGTAAGTGATCCTTATCAAGCCAATCGTAGTTGCCTTTGCTTTCAGGAATAACAAAACCACCCTTGACGAATTCTTTGGTCGTCAAAGAAAACTCACGGGACTCATTGGCGTCCTGGTTGTTTTTTGAAAGCGCAATCATACAAAGATCGGAGCCCGGCAAATGAACAGCCCCATGGAAAACCCACGGCTGTCCCTCTTTGGCGGCAAGAGCATCGATGTCTAGCAACGTTTCCCACTGAGGATTTGCAGTCTTGTAACTTTGCACCGTCGTACGGCGCCAGATGCCGCGTTGATGAGTATCATCCTGCCACAGGTTATAGGCATAACCGTCACGCAGATTCACCATTGCCAGTTTGTCAGTGTCGACAAGGATCTCGAGGATCTCTTTGGAGGTCTGCTGAAAGCGTGGATCGTTTTCAAAAAATTTCTTTGTAATATCGCTTTCGTTCTGCGCCCAAGCGACAGCTTTCGCGCCATTGCGGTCTTCCAGCCACAAATACGGATCGGTCATGTTATCTCCTGCAAAGGAAAGAAAAGGTAATAGGGACATCAAGGCCCCTAAATAGATAAATAGCTTCTTGCTTGCCATCAGACATGGTTAGCAAGGCTCTCGCCATATGACTACTGAAAATGTACCGGGTCAGGCTATTCGGCGACGAGCTCTACAGAGTGGCCGTCGGGATCTTGCAGAATGGCTTTTCTGCCATCGGGCATATCGGTGGGATCAAGGATCATGATAACGCCAGGGATCGAACTCAATTTTTCGACTTTAGCCTCCATGTCGTGGATGCGGAAGCCCATCATCACCTTTGGATAATGCCCTGTTGTTGCTGATTGAATAGACATGAGGGAAAGCTCGAAACCCTCAAGGGAACTACGGAACAATTCTCCACCGATTGTGACCTTCACTTTGGCAAACTTGCATCCCAAAATCTCATAGAAACGAAGCATATTCTCTAGATTCGGTGTATTAACGGTGATAGAAGTAAAAGCGATTCCCATTCCTCTATGGCAGCTTTATATTGAAGCATAGTCAAGTTTCACGGACAGGGGCGGCTCCCTAAACAAGATATCTGGACCGAGGTTTTATGACGACAAAACAAAGCCAAAAAATTTATTTAAAAGACTACACAAAACCTGATTTCGAAGTGGAATCACTGGCATTGAGTTTCGACCTGCACGAGGACTTTTGTCGGGTTATTGCCACGAGTAAATTCAAGACCGTAAATACGGGAAAGCCCTTGCATCTTGAGGGTGTGGATCTGGAGCTTTTGAATATTTCTGTGAATGGCGAGGTGCTCTCGCCGTCACAATACACCAAAACGGATGAGTCTCTTGAGATCGCAAAAGTTCCGGCGGTTTTTGAGCTCAAGATCGAGACCAAAATCTTTCCCCAGAAAAATACGTCTCTTGAAGGTCTTTACCGTTCCAATGACACATTCTGTACCCAGTGCGAGGCTCAAGGCTTCCGTAAAATCACTTACTTCATGGACCGTCCCGATGTGATGACAAAGTATGCTGTCACCATCGAGGCTGACAAAAAGAAATACCCGGTTCTTCTTTCTAATGGGGACCGCATAAAAATCGAAGACCTCGGCAATGGCCGCCACAAAGCCTCGTGGAATGATCCGCACAAGAAGCCATGCTACTTGTTTGCCCTGGTTGCCGGCGATCTTGGTGTGATCCGCGATAAGTTCACGACCAAATCGGGCCGCACGGTGAATCTTGAAGTTTACGCAGCCCACGGCAAGCAAGAGCGCTGCTGGCACGCCATGGAGTCTTTGAAAAAATCTATGAGGTGGGACGAAGACACCTTCGGTCTTGAATACGACTTGAGTGATTACATGATCGTTGCGATTGATGACTTTAACGCCGGCGCGATGGAGAACAAGGGCCTCAACATTTTTAACTCCCGCCTGGTGCTTGCGGATGCTCACTCCGCCACCGATGCGGACTTCCATGCGATTGAATCCGTGGTGGCCCATGAATACTTCCATAACTGGACTGGCAACCGTGTTACGGTTTGCAACTGGTTCCAACTTTCTTTAAAAGAAGGCCTCACGGTCTTCCGCGACCAGGAATTCTCCGGTGATATGAACTCCCGTTCTGTGCAGAGAATTTTGGATGTCGATTCTTTGCGCGAGCGCCAGTTCACGGAAGATGCCGGACCGAACTCACATCCGGTGCGTCCTGAATCTTGCATGTCCGTTGATAACTTCTTCACCGCGACGATTTACGAAAAAGGCGCGGAAGTCATTCGCATGATGCAAACCATGGTGGGCCGTAAAGGTTTCCGTAAAGGCATGGACGAATACTTCAAGCGCCACGACGGCCAAGCCGTGACGACAGAGGACTTCGCCGCGGCGATCTCGGAAGCAAATGGCAAAGACTTCAGCCAATTCCGCCGTTGGTACAACCAGGCCGGAACCCCGGAAGTGATTGTTTCTGAAGATTACAATCCACATAGCAAAGAATATCACCTGACGCTGGCGCAGAAGTACCACCCTACTCCGGGCTCCCCTGAGAAGAAGGCGTTCCACATTCCACTTTTGATAGGTTTGTTAGACTCTCACGGGAAAGAACTCGAGCTTCACAGCGAAAAGATCTCTCGCAATAGCGACGGCCAAACTCTGATTGAGCTTCGTGAAGACCTCGAAACCTATGTTTTCAGATTGGTTCCAGAGCGCCCGGTATTGTCGATCCTCCGGGACCTGTCAGCGCCGGTGAATTTGAAGTGGGATGCCCGCCTTGAGGATTTGTACTTTCTCATGGAAAAAGACACGGACGAATTCAACCGCCGTGAATCCGCACAAAAAATTGCGCTTCGCCTTTTCTCGGACTTGATTAAAGCTCATCAAGGCAAGAGTCCCCTGAAAGTGGACGACAAGTTTGTGAAAGCCATCGGCAAGATCCTCGCCGATGATAAGCTGTCACCTGCTTTTAAAGCCCAGATGTTGCAATTGCCTTCAGATATTCTATTGGCACAACAAGAAGACGTCTTGGATGCCCCGGCCTTCTTTGCCGCCCGCAAAGCACTTCGCCATGCCCTGGCGATGGCCCATAAAGACACTTTCACAAAAATCTACAATCAGTACCATGATGTAGAGCCGCTGGGCCGCGATCCGAAAATTTTCGGCCGCCGCTTGTTGAAGAATATCGCGCTGAGTTTTTTGCAGGAGCTGGATGACACAAGCCTCACCGAGATCGTGGTGCAGCAGTATCAGACGGCCAAAAACATGACAGACCAATTGGTGGCTTTGGAGCTTCTCTGCAGCAGCGGCCACTCTTACCGCGCAAAAGCACTCGAAGATTTCCATCAGAAATGGCATACAGACTCTGTCGTTTTGAACAAATGGTTCACCGCCCAGGCGTTTTCTTCCCGCAAAGATAGTTTCGAGGTGGTGAAGAGCCTGACTGAGCACCCAAGTTTTAATATTAACAATCCAAACAATGTCTATGCCCTGCTGAGATCGTTTACCCAGAACTATGAAGTCTTTCATAGCCCAGAGCATCCCGCATACGAATTCCTCGCCGATATGATTTTGAAAATCGACGAGAAGAATCCCCAGGTGGCGGCTCGCTTGTGCGCGGCTTTCAACTTTGTGAAGAAGCTTCCGCAAGATATGAAAGAGCGTGCGTTGACCCAGATTCGCCGGATGGTTGCGAGTGAGACGCTCTCGAAAAATTCCCGCGAGCTTTTGCAAAGTGCATTGTAGTTTTTAACTTTAAGGAGTCCCCAATATGAAAAAAGTCGCCATCGTCACAGGAGCCAGCCGCGGATTAGGACATGCCACTAGCGAAGCCCTCGCCCGCATGGGATATAAAGTGATTATGGCGATGCGCAACCCTGAGAAAGCCCAGGCCGACATCAACAAGCTCAAAATGAAAGACTTGGATGTCACTGCGATGAAGCTGGACGTGGCGAATGAAAAATCCATCGAGAACTTCGTCAACGAGTTCAAGCGCGAAGTGGGCGCGCTCAATGTGCTGGTGAATAACGCCGGCATCTTTATCGACGACGAAGACGGTGGCAATGACGACGTTTTCAAAACAAAGTCCTCGACGATCCAAAAAACTTTCACGACAAACACGCTGGGTCCGTTCTTACTGATTCAAAAGCTCATCCCGATGATGATCAACGACGACTACGGCCGCATCGTGAATATCTCCAGCGGCATGGGCCAGCTCAACGACATGAACCAGGCCTATGCAGCTTATCGCATTTCAAAAACCGCTCTGAATGTCGTCACGAGAGTTTTCTCTGAGGAAACCAAAGGCACGGATGTTTTAGTGAACTCTGTCTGCCCGGGTTGGGTTCAAACCGACATGGGCGGCAAAGGGGCCAACCGCACGGTCGAACAAGGCATCAAAGGGATTGTCTGGGCTGCAACACTGCCTAAAGGCGGTCCGACCGGCGGGTTCTTCCGCGATGGCGAACGCCTTGCTTGGTAATTTTCAAAATTAGTTGCCAATGCGCTTACACTGACGAAGAAACTCTTCGCGAGTTTGCACTTTCGTGCGGAAGTGACCACGAACTTCCGTGGTCACTGTGGAACTTGCCGTATCCTCGATACCGCGAGCAATCACGCAATAGTGTTTGGCATCAATGTAAACCGCCACATGGTCTGTATTCAAAACATACTGCAAACAATCGGCGATCTGTTTGGTCAAGCGTTCTTGCACCTGGGGACGGCGGCTAAAGAACTGGACAATCCGGTTGATCTTTGAAAGACCAATGACTTTTTTATTTGGGATATAGGCCACGGTCGCAACGCCGTCGATCGTGAGGAAATGATGTTCACAAAACGACAATGTTGAAACCCCGGAAACACAGATCATCTGATCGTATTCCATCTTGTTTTCAATGACAGTCATTTTTGGAAAGTGTTCGGGATTCAAACCGCTAAATATCTCGTTCACATACATCTTAGCCACACGGCGAGGGGTGTCCCTCAGGGAGTCATCATTCAAATCCAGACCGAGAATTTCCATAATTTCACTGAACTTCTCAGTGATCTTTTCGATCTTCTGATCTTTGCTGAGGCTATTCTTAACCATCGGCGTGGGCATCACATGTGAAAGGATATCCAGAGCCGAGAAATGATGGTGCTTTGGCGCCAGAGGTGTGCCGACAGCTTTTGCAGATTTCGAAGTCTTTTTCATAGTTTGCTTGTTATCTCAAAAGATTATGCCCAAGTAAACAGAGCTTTAGATTCGTCCGCGTGGTCCGGCCAATTTTTACAGGGTTTTTCATGTCTCAAAGCAAGACTTGGACCTAAGACCGCTTCACTCCCAGGCCGCGCGCAGCTACTATATTGTTTATAAGAGGAGAAACCATGAAATTAGCCACTATTATTCTGCCAATAGGCGCCCTTCTGTTCAGCTCATGGACGTGGGCAGCTTCTGCGACTGTTGACGTTACATTGAGTCCAGCAGGTTCTTTTAAAGGCAAAACGGCGGATGTAAAAGGCTTCGTGACTAAAAAAGGCGACGAAGTTTCCGCACAGAATATCGTTGTGAACTTAAAGTCTTTGAAAACGGGCATCGAGCTTCGTGACAAGCACACTCAGAAACATCTTGAAACCGAGAAATTTCCAGAAGCTGTTTTACTTTCGGCAAAAGGCAAAGGCGGCAAAGGCGCTGGCAAAATCCGTATCCGCGGCGTTGAGAAAGACATTACCGGCACTTACAAAGTGAATGGCAACGAACTTGAGGCTGAATTCAAATTAAACCTGGCGGATTTTAAAATTACCAATGTAAAATACATGGGTGCCGGTGTTGAAGACGAAGTTGTGCTTCACGTGGCACTTCCGGTAAAACCGTAATTAGCGACTGTCGAAACAAGGATGCACCGATGAGAAAACTAGTTCCCGCCGCCCTCACTGCTTTAGCCATGCTAACACCGTTAGGCTGCGGGAAGGTTTACAACTCATCCACGTACGATGCGACAACCTATGGCTCAGCCGACGGGAGCCCCCAGTTCCTAGCGGCTCAAGTGGTTATCAAAGAAAACTGCGCCTCGTGCCACACCCGCCCATCCCACCAAGCATGGGCCGGCATGAGCGAAAAAGACTACATCAGCCAAGGCCTCATTAAAGCGGGCAACCTCACAGGCTCCACCCTCTACACGAAAATCCTAGGTAACCGCACAAGCACGCCAGGAAACATGCCAGACGGCGGCACCCCACTCACGGCAGACCAACTCACCACAATCGAAAACTGGATCCTCAACATCCCATAAAAAAGAATTTCAACACTTGATAGAATGACTACAGCCGGTAAGCAAGTCCGAGACGCCAGTAGATGGATTGATCCTTGTAGACCATGCCAAACGCCTGGATCATCTCAATCTTGGGATTAAATCTCACGCGCATGTCTACAAAAGCGCCCGTCACTAAATCTGAGCCGGAAACCGCCGTCACATCTGCGGAACTTCCTGCGGGCCACTTGCCTTGCTTATAGAACATCGCCACATCGACGCCAAAATCCGTGCGCGGGGTCCAACGATAGAATACCCGCGGAGAGACGCGAAGGGCCCACCACGGCACGCGTGCTTGGAAGTAGCTAAGGGCTCCCCCCTTTTCACCACCCACGGCACTGCCGCCGAGAATGCCGCCACCGAACCCCCAACCCCAAGTTGGCCGATACCAATTTTTTTCTAGGCCCAAACCAAAACCGTAGTAAAGCGCCTGAGAATCCTGAGTGGCTCCCGTAGCGCTGTTGGAAACCGTGAGCTTTTCAAACCAAGAATTGTAATCGAAAGTGATGATGTTTCTCTCGATGGCTTTTTCGATCAGGTAGTTCTTGCTGTCATCCATGGTCTTCATCTGACCACGATCCATTCCTGGATTTTGTTGCGCGATTGCCGGGAGTGTGAAGAGAACCGCGAGAAAAGCACCGGCAAATAAATTCTTCATGTGCATCCCCCTACAATGACAAGTGGAGCTGCGCTTGCAACATCCACTGGTCCTTGGAAACAGTTGTATCCGCGATCGAACGGCCATTCACAAATGTGGTTCTAAACTCCACACGCGGCGCCGGAAACATCAAAAGACCGAACGTCCAACGGGTCATATCCGGAGTTTCCGGCGACAAAGTGGCATTGTAGTACTCAATTTGCGAAAGCAGATTGTAACCGCGAGTGATGAGGTAAAGACCTTCCAGCATCAAGTAGCCACCCATTTTTTTATTGGGTGCAATGAAGGGACTATCTTGCACAAAGCCGACCTCGGTCAGCAAGCTGTTCCCTTTATCAAGACCGAGCTTGGAGTGAATTTCCAAACGCTTCTTTTCGACGTAGTTGTTTTTAGACTGCAGGTAGGCGAGGCCGACACGGTTTTTCTCCGCCACATCGTACTCAAACATCAACGAACCACCTTTTTGACGAACATCGGCGCTCTCTTGGGCAATATTTCCGAAGAAAGCATTGCCCGTGAGCTCCCAAGAGCCACCGTAATATTGGACGATGACCGCGTCGGATTGGTCATTTTGCGCCACGCCCGTGACGGCACGGCTGTAAGCTGTATGGTCGATGTTGCGAATTCCATAAACTTTGTCCATCAAGCCAATATAAGTGAAGAGCTTCTTCATCGGTTGCCAGCGGAAGTAATGCTCGCGGGAGATGAGGTTCTTGTCGTTAGGCTCTTTATTCGCCTGCTGGGCCATGGGTGTCGGCTGATAACCGCCAGAAACCACGAAGAGATATTTTGCCTCTGGGTCCAATTGGATGGCGACGTTCAGGTCCGCTTGCATCGTTACATACTTTTTAACCGCCGCTTGGCTGCCTGGATTGTTCACGAAATAAAGGCCTCGGTATTTGACCCCTGGGCGGATCCACCAAGGCAATTCCTTGGAGCCCAAGAAGCCTGATTTTGCGGCAATTTCTTCTTCAGAAAGCGCGCTGTTGAATACCTTGCGGGAGGCGATCTCGGTCGTAAAAAGCGCCCGGCCGTAGTCATTCAATGGGCCATTTCCTTGACTATTATAGTGGCACGTCAAACAGGAATTATACCCGTAAGAAATAAAATCGGGATAAGCCTCGCTCGTTTGGGGGGCAAAAATCCCAGCCAATACCAAAATCGGAAGTAGTAAAATCACGCTGCAACCTCATTGAATGCCCCTCAGTGTATGGGTGCTTTTTCTTAGGGGCAAACCAAAAATTGTCACAATGGCCGGAACTTTGTCACTCCGGGCCTAGCTATGGACATCCTAGCGCAAGGCGCTTAAGAATTCGAGGGACTTATAATTGCATCTCCGGTGCCCGTGCGAGGAGCGTGAAATGCAAATGAAACGGCTTAAACTAACAGCAGCGATACTGGGTTGGACCCTGTCCTCGATGGCCTTTGCCCAACAGGACCGGTCTCCCGTTGTAGCTAATAAGCATTTTATTAATAATGCGGTTCAAGTGCAGATCACTCCCCGCGGTCTGAAGTATTTCGAAACCCAGCTTTCCACGATTCTCGGGAATCTAGGTTACAACTTCTCTGAAGGTTACTTCCC
This sequence comes from Pseudobdellovibrionaceae bacterium, assembly GCA_039810425.1. Classification (GTDB taxonomy): domain Bacteria; phylum Bdellovibrionota; class Bdellovibrionia; order Bdellovibrionales; family Bdellovibrionaceae; genus JACMRP01. Next base: position 10,491 of record JBDHWW010000050.1, read on the forward strand.
GGCCCAGAAAATCGTCTCGGAAAAACCAATTGATATGAATGAACTCGGGAAAAAAAATCCGGAGTTACTAAAAACATACCTTATGGTGAAAGACATGCTGACAAAGTGGCTTGTCGGCTTCTCTTTGACGGATCACCGCCCGGTTGTGGAGATCGGTGATTCAGGTTACACCGCCGCCTTCACGCGCTTTGCTTTGATTACAGATGAAAACCTCATGAATCAGCTCGGCAAACGTGACGGTGCTGTTTTGGCGATCGACCTCGAGGTGAAACGCCTGACTGTGGCGACTCAGGCAGTGCGGGTGTGGGATATGAACAACCTTTCTTTCGTCAAAGTCGGCATGGATGACGTGAGCATCACCGCCGGCGACGATAAAACTCCATTAAAAGTCCGTCTGCCCTTTTATATTCGTATGAACGCCCAAGGAAATATCGATTTCGAAGCGCTTGAGATTCAAGAAAACCTCGCAGATATTCCTTTGACCGTTAAATATAAGAAATTAATTATTCCACAAGTGGCTGTCGAAATCGATGGACACAAATATGTGATGAACGCCGACCAGCTCCGCCAGACTATCGATGAACAATTGCCAACCATCCTGGTGGAGGTCCGCAAGTACTTGGGTGACTTCGCCAAGAAACAGCTTCCGGATATGCTCGATCAAAAAGTGAAAGAGAATCTTTCTGGTGCGTTGGAACAGGTGCAAGACATGGTGGCCCCTGGGCAAGAACCTCACGACGCCCGCCCGGCATTCAAGTGGGGTTTGAAATTGACGGACTTCCGGCTAAAACAATCGCTTGGTATCAGTTTGGCGGCTTACGCCGAAGACCCGGTGAATCCGAATGTCAATCTGGCTCCAGGTATGGGCTCTCGAGGAGTGCCAACTTTAAACCACCTGCCCCTCGCAAACTATGATATTGCTATGACGTTGGATCGCGGCCTGATAAATAGAATTTTACAACTGAGTTTTTTGCGCAAAAATTTTGAAAAAATTCCGCAGTCCGATGGCACTTCTCTCAAGTTGACGGAGGCCCCGCTATTGGATTATATCACTCCACCAGCGGCGACGACAGAGAAGGAAACTTTTCTGAAGCTGAAAGTCAGCGTGGAGGTCGAACCGAACAAACCCCTCTGGCTGGATGACAAGGTGGTTCTGTCTTTCGATCTTGTCTGCAAACTACGCCACCCGCAAAAAGGTGGCGAGGGCATGGAAATCGCCCAACAATACATCGATACGAATTCCGTTGTGATGGATAAAAAATATTTAACCATCGCTGGAAAAATCGCCGAGAGTCTTGGTGGTCAAGTGACCAAAGGGATCAAGGAAGAACTCAAAACCCGCAGTAAAGACTGGGTTAAGAATAATGAAACAATTCCGGGTTCTCTGGATCTCCCGCCAGCGTTCTTGGGAATGAAATTAGATATACAAAAAGTAACAATGGACCCAAATGGTCATCTTTTGATGTACCTCAATTACAAAAACGCTTTAGGAGTAAAATAACATGAGATCCCTTCCATTCTTTTTCATCAATGCGCTGACTTTGATTCTAGGCCTGGGTTTGATGAGTGGATCTTTTTCCGCAAACGACGCACAAGCCGCACCGTCGGAAACAGTTCAAACAATTCAGATCCAAAAACTCGGCAATTTTAAAGGCCAGTACCTGACAGCGTTCTACGCTGTCGGCACCCGCCCTTTTCTGTCGACGGACTCTAGCCAATTCACCCTGTCTGAAGTCAAAGTGGCTAAAACCATGGTGGTCAATGCGGACTTCGTAACATTGCCGCCAGTGGATTTGCAAAAGCAAGGCTTCCGCCCGGGTTACAACCTCTTGGTGGTTGCGATTTCCCCGGCTCCCGATTTCAGTTACGTGAATGCCGACGGTTCCGCGATCACGGGCATGCCAAACACCACAAATCATCGCGCAACGATCATTCGCTCGTTCTCAAAAGCTGAAATCGAGTCCCTCGCATCCGGCCAAGGCCTGCCGGAAGGTTTGATCCTGACTTTGCAATAATTTTCGCAGCTGCGGAAAGTTCTCTTTTAAAAGGCGTCTTAACGGGCGCCTTTTTCTTTTTCGAGTGTGCCTCCGGACTACAAAAACGAGCCCGTGAGGAAAGCGTTTTGCTGAGCCTTCTCTGCGGCTGCAATTCCGGCCTCGATGGCGCCGTTCATTGTGCCTGAGTCGGCGAAACTCCAGTGTTCACCGCCGATGAAGAAGTTTTCTTTAAGACCTTCTTCACTGAGCGCTTCGAGAAATTTCAAATAATTTCCAGGGGCCAGGTTGAGACGAGAACCCTTGGCATAAGGCTTTTGGTTCCAGTTCACGACCAACGCGCTTTCCTCAGGCGCCAGGTCTTTGTAGAAGTTCTTCAGATCCTGAACCGTTTCCTGCGCCCCACCGACACCCGTCGACTGGCCAACACTGCCCCCACGCTGAGAGGTCAGCAAACCGCGTGTCCCCTCTTGCCCGCGCGAGCTATCCCAGTAACTTTGGCCCAAAAGCTGGCCGCGAAAAGCCCCCTGAAAGTTCGGTGTCGTCTTGTTTTTCTTTTTCCACGGCGGCTCCCGGAACGTGCTGATAACTTTCGAATGGGTGGCATAAGAGGCCTCCGCGATGCATTCTCTGGTTTTTCCGAGTTGCAGCGTTTGCACACCGTCAATGTCCTTCAAAATAGAGAATGGCAGAGTACAAATAATCTGGCGAGCCCAAATAGTGTCAGACCCTTTCGCCGAGCGGAAGGTGCACTCGTAACCTCCAGATTTTGCGCGAACTGAAATCAGCTGATAACCGAGTTTTAAGTTTGCATCCGGCACAATTCCTTGCACACGTTCCCCCAGAACCTGCGCCATGCGAGACATACCGCCTTCCACACGATAGAATTTCGGCGCCGTCACGCGGTTTGCACGCTCCTCAAGGTCGAGCCTCACGAGGAAGTGCAGCAAGTTGATATTTTTGCTGTCAACGCCCCACTCAGCCACGCACAGATTTTCAAAGCACCGCAAAGTGCCCTCGTCCATGCCGCCACGAACCGAGCCCAGCAAGTCCGCCAGCGACTGTCGGTCCAATTCCTTCAAAGCCGGACTCATGATCAGAGAGCGCGCGTTGATTTCCGTTGAGAATGAAGCAAACGCATCCACTTTGGTCTGCGCGAGCTGGGCGATCAGCGGCTTTAAGTTTTTGCGGAACTCTTTTTCGCCGACGACTTTGCCGTTTAGCCAATACAAGGCACGGTCGACTTTTGGGTCGTAAGTAATTTCTTGAGTTGCAAGATTCAACTCCTTGCAGAGCTGATGCACGGAGGCGTGCGAGGCTTCAAAGAATTCCGCACCCAACTCGGCGTACTGCTCCTCGGGATTGGCATGCAACATCGTTTGGATGCGACCACCGATGCGTTCCGAGGCCTCAAAAACACGATAGGTAATTTTATTTTTCTTTAAGTGATAGGCAGCGGACAGGCCGGCAATCCCAGCCCCCAGAACCATCACTTCTTGTTCCAAGTGATTGCTGTCCCCGACAACCCAACGGTCGAAGCTCGAGCATCCGCCCAAAGCGACGGTCGCAGCCGAGCCGCAGGCGATCACTCCAGCAGAGCCGTAGGCTGTTTTAGTTAAAAACTCACGGCGGGATGGGGAAAACGCTTTTGTCTTCGTCATTTCCTCCGTCAGGATTTTCATCAGGTTTTTAAAAGCTCTCGTACGCGCCATGGTGGTTATTTTGGCGCGGTTTTTAGTCCAGAGGCAAAGAAAAAGTCTCGGTTTTTGGCGATTTCTAGAGTATGAACAACGTCATGCAAGCCCGCGACCCACTCTTTGAATCTCTCGAGGAAAAAGGCTGGGCGTTTTCCGATGACATCATGCCAAAGGAACTCGCCGACGCACTTTTATCCGAATGCCAGAAGTCATGGCAGGATGGACTTTTCCGCGGAGCCCAGATCGGCCGTGGACAAAGTAAAAATCTCGACTCTGAAATCCGGGGCGACTCCATTTTGTGGTTAAATTATGAGCAAACCGAGAGTGCCGGCTCCCATTTTCTGCAATGGGCCGCCGAGCTCCGCCGCGAACTCAATCAGCGGTACTACTTGGGACTGAATTCCGCAGAGTTCCACTTTGCCCGCTATCCCGCGGGAACAGGCTACCACAAGCACATTGATCAACACCGCGGAACTTTGGCGCGCAAAATCTCGTTGGTTCTATACCTCAATCCACAATGGGGAGCCGAAGATGGCGGTGAGCTTTGCATCTACGATCCGCGGAACGAATCTTTAGAAGTTCAACGAATTTTGCCAAAAGGCGGACGGCTCTTGCTCTTTCGCAGCGACCTTATTCCACACGCGGTTTTGCCGTGCTTCCAAACGCGCTGGAGCTTGACCGGCTGGTTTCGAACGGACCGTTTCTCTTAGCCTCTACAACCTTGCCAATACGACCTTTGACACCGCTCCCAAAAGGAGTAGGATCTGCTCCTGATGAAGCCGCTCATTTACGATGTTATTTTCACGAGAATTCATGCACGCATACTCATCGTCTTGAGTTCCTTGGCGGCCACGGTCTTTGCGCTCTTCGGCCCTTACTTTCAAAAACTTTTTGTCGATGCCTTGACCGGTGCTCCCGCCACGCTGCCGATGGGCATGCCGGCAGGACCGGTTGCACTGATCACCTTGGCCTTTATCAGCGTCTTTGTCTCGCAGATTTTGTTTCAAGCCTCGAATTATCTCGGCATGAGTGAGTCCGTTTACATGCAAGGAGTCTTTTCACAACGAATTTATAAAAAGACTTTAGATTTGCGGGTGGATACAATGAGCAGCCGGCCGGTCGGCGAGATCATCCAGATTTATGCAACCGATATTCCAGGCTCGACCATTTTGTTGGAACAAACGCTGACTGCGGGCGCCTCCACACTCTTCCCGCTCATCCTGGCGCCCTTTGCGATTTCATTGATTTATGATTTACCGCTGTTTCCGACCTTGATCCTCATGGCGCTTATTGCCGCATTGAATAGTTTTATGGCCTTCCGCCAGTCGAAGTTCTTCTATCGCTTTAAGCAACTCGCCGGCGACCGCATTGCTTTGGTCAACGAGTGGATTCAAAACATCCGCACCATTCGCATCTTGGGCTGGATCTCTTATTTTGAAAAAAACATCTTCGCCAAACGCCAAGTGGAAACGAAGAACCGCGTGATCATGGTGACCAACGGTCAGGTGATGAACGCCCTTTCAAGCTCCATCACCTTCATTCTCAACGTCGTCACTTTGGCGTCGCTGATTTACTACTCCAAGCGCCAAGTCACGAGTGGCGAGCTGCTCGCGCTTCTTTGGATTGTCGGCGTGTTCTTGACTCGCCCGTTCCGTCAGATGCCTTGGTTCTTTACCTTTGCGTTTGATGCGTGGACTTCGCTGGCGCGGCTTGAAAGCTTCTTACGCGTGACGAATGAAAATTCAGCGGCCAACCCAAACGCTGACCATGATTCCCCCGGAGCCGGGAACAACGTCCTTGACGCTGACCAAACCGGTGATGTAGCGCTAGAGGTGAAAAACCTCCACCTTGCCATTGGCGGCAAGGACATTCTTAGCGATATCAACCTGAGTGTCCGTGAGGGCGAATTCGTGGCCATCGTCGGCGAAGTCGGCGCCGGCAAATCAATGCTCTTGTTATCTCTGCTTGGCGAGACCGGCGCGCAAGTTGATAGCTATCAAATCCAGGGCAAGAACGCGGCGACGATGAGCCTGCACGCTCTGCGCGGGCACTATGCCTATGTTCCGCAGGAGGGCTTCATTATGAGCGCGAGTCTGCGTGAGAACGTGGCTTTCTTGTACGACATCGAAGCCGAAAGGGATAACGATGTCGAAGAGTCCTTACGCCTGGCGCAGTTTGAAATCTTTAAAGAGCGCGTAGAAAATGGTCTTGCCACCGAAATCGGTGAGCGGGGCGTGAATCTTTCCGGCGGCCAAAAACAGCGCGTGAGCCTTGCCCGCGTGCATTTCCATAAGGCGCCGATTTTGCTCCTCGATGACTGCTTGAGTGCGGTCGATGTCGATACCGAGGAAAGGCTCTTTGACCAACTTCTTGACGGCGCTTGGGGCGAGCGCACGCGCCTATTGGTCACCCACCGTCTCAGCGTTCTTCACCGCGTGGACAGAATCTTCTTTATGCAAAACGGCCGCATTGTTGACCAAGGTAAGTTCAACGAACTTATGAGCCGTTCACCGCTCTTCCGTGAATTCACTCAAAGTGTCGAGGAGACCGCCCATGTCGAAGCCTAAGTACTTCTCCGATGGCGAACAACACGGCGGAACCGGCTTTAGTCGCACGGTCTTTCTGACTTTGAAAGAAGCTTATCGCCCGTTCATGGGTCGCATCTTAGCGACTTTTGTCTTCGGCATCATCGGCAGGACCCTGCTGCTTGCCAATGCCAACGTTATCGGTTTCTGGGTGGACAGCTTCTGCCAACCCGAGCACGGCATTCACTGTAAACCAGGGCCAAGTTTTTTGCAGGGCTTCGCCTCTGAGGATTATTTGAAACTTCTTGGCGCCATGGCCGTTCTGGGTTTTTTCTGCACCTTGAGCTTCCGTGTGATTTTCTCGCGCCTGTCAGCCCAAGCCATCAGCAGTCTTTACGACGAAGTGACTTTACGGACGTCCCGCCTGCCGATGAGTTTCTTTGATGCGACTCCGGCGGGCCGGATCATCACGCGCTTCTCGAGTGACTACGGCAACGTCTTTCGTCTCTTCGGGGGACCGCTGGCCGAATTTATCTCGATCATTTTTGATTTGGCGGTGATGATCGTGCTCATCACTGTCGCAAGTCCCTATTACCTCATTTTTGTAGTGGTGGTTGCAGGCTTTTATTATGGCCTTTATCGTCTGAACCGCCAGACCCTCCGCCAAGCCCGCCGCGAACTTTCGGCGAGCCGCTCACCTTCGATTGCCCACTTTGCTGAAACCACTCAAGGGGCGAGCACGATCCGTTCTTTCCGCCGTCAGGAGTCTTTCGTTGAGCGCTTTACCCGCCTCGATCGCTATTTCCTGCAACAAAAAATGAAGACCACCGGACGGCTTGTGAAATATGCCATCCAAATGAACAGCCTTTCGGCGTTGCTGCTGCTCATGACCGGGATTTCGGCTTTCTATTTCGTCCATGGGGGCATGACCTCCGTGGGCTCCGTCGGCGTGGCGTTTAGCTTTATTGCCCTCTCGGGAAACACCGTTCAGATGTTCTTTGAGTGGTTGACTCAATTTGAAGAAGCCATGATTGGCATCGAACGTTTGGACCAGTACCTGCGTAAAGACATGGAGCCGGGCAACTTGCTCCCGTCATCGGCTGCGTTCAAAACCGGGCATCCCCGCTATGAGGCGAGTCTTGAGAGATACCTCCACAATCGCCGGCTGACCAACGATCGCAGTGCTTCGGTGCAAGTCGATGGCCTGTGGTTTAAGTACCGCGAAGACCTCCCGTGGGTTTTGAAAAACGTGAACTTCGAGGTTAAAGCCGGAGAACGTCTTGGTATTGTCGGCCGCACCGGCAGTGGCAAATCAAGTCTGATTCAGGCTTTGTTCTATCTCTATCCCCTGCAAGAGGGCCGCATTGCGATCAACGGCTTTAGCCCGAAAATCCATGCAACCGACACGGGCATGGACCTGAACCTTTATCGCCGCTCGATTGCCTTTATTTCGCAAGACCCGGTTTTGTTTCAGGGAACGTTACGCAGCAACCTTGACATCGAAAACCAGCTCAGTGACGAGCGCCTGTTTCAAGTGCTGAACCAAGTCGGTCTCAAGGAGTGGGTCGAGCAACAGCGCGACCGTCTCAATATGAGAATCGAAGAGCGAGGCAAGAATCTGTCACTCGGGGAACGCCAACTCGTGTGCATGGCCCGTTGCCTGCTCCAAGAAGCCCCTATTGTGATTATGGACGAAGCCACAAGCTCCGTGGACCCTCAATCCGAAGAGATTCTCGTCAAAGCGACCGAGGAATTCTTCTCGGATCGTACCCAAATTATCATTGCCCATCGCCTTTCAACCCTCGAAAAGTGCGACCGGGTATTATGGTTACACAATGGCGAAATCCAAAGCCTCGGCCCAACCGATGAAGTGCTTCCGAGCTTTGAAGCCGCGAACCTGAACCGCTGACCTTTTTGAAAAAGATCCCTTCAGAATTAAATGGTTGAAGTCGATAAGAGATCAGCGTACAAACGGTCCAACTGTTGAAATTCTAAATCGGCTAAAATGTCTAAGCTTCGAGGTGGTTGCATGGACTCTGAAAACAAAAACCTCAGTCAGGAAAATAAAGCTTCGGCGGATTCCTCGACTCAAATGACTCAAACTGAAGAGCAATTCTTCAATCTCTTTGAGAACTGGTCAGCATTGACGACGACCGAACGCCGGGAAAAATTCAAAGAATTACCACGAACTGAAGCGGAAGAGCTTTTCTTGAGTCTCAAAACCCACGACCAAGTGGAATTGCTCGAAGAGGCCACGCCTCTTGAGAAACGCTCTTGGGTTCGGCTGCTTGCTCCCGATGACGTTGCCGATTTGATCCAGGAAATGGGAACTGACAACCGGGATGCGGTCCTGGGCCTGCTCGATCCACAAACGAAACGCGAAGTGATCGCCCTTTTGGCTTACGCGGAAGACAATGCCGGGGGCTTGATGAGCTCGCGCTTTATCCGCTTACGCCCTGACATGAGCGTAGATGAGGCGATCAGCTATATCCGCATCCAAGCTAAAACGCAGGTTGAGACCATTTACTACGCTTATGTTCTGGCGACCGACCAAACCCTCTTGGGCGTTGTCTCATTCCGGGAGTTGTTTGCCTCGACCCCTGATAAAAAGATTAAAGACATCATGACCACCGATATGGTTCGCGTCCTCGTTGACACGGACCAAGAGCAAATCGCCAAGCTCTTCTCGAGCCATGATCTGATGGCCGTGCCGGTTGTCGATGCGCGCGATCATATGGTCGGTATCGTGACGTTCGATGACGTGGCCAGTGTTCTGCAAGAAGAGGCGACCGAAGATATCCATAAGTTGGGCGCGGTTGAAACTCTCGATGCGCCCTATTTGAAAATCTCTTTAGTCGAGATGATCAAAAAGCGCGTTGGCTGGCTGCTTGTTCTCTTCTTGGGTGAGATGTTCACGGCTACAGCGATGGGTTACTTTCAATCAGAAATCGAGCGTGCGGTGGTGTTGGCTCTCTTTATTCCGTTGATTATCAGCTCCGGGGGCAACTCCGGCTCGCAGGCCTCGACCTTGATTATCCGGGCGATGGCCCTCGGCGAGGTGCGCCTCCGTGACTGGTGGCGGGTTCTTGGCCGCGAGATTGTCACGGGCTTGGCGCTGGGCTGCTGTCTTGGCATTGTCGCTTTGACTCGTATTTTGCTTTGGCCCTCAAAGGAACAGCTTTACGGCCCTCACTATATCCTGGTCGCGCTCACTGTGGCGGGAAGCATCGTCGGCGTTGTGCTTTGGGGTTCGCTCTCAGGTTCGATGCTTCCATTCTTGCTGAAGAAAATGCGCTTTGATCCGGCCTCGGCATCAGCTCCGGCCGTGGCAACTCTGGTGGACGTGACGGGTTTGATTATTTACTTCACCATTGGCAGCATGATTCTGCACGGGGTTCTTCTATAAGTTTTAAAAACTGATCCCTTACGCTGTTGATATGAAGTCCCAAGCACGGCGGATCTGCCTCCATGCGATGGGCGGGCGGATGCTCGGGCTTAGGCGCTGATCTATGTCTGCTTGATTAAAACCAAGTTATGATAAAGCACATAAAAATAGGGAGGGCCTCGCAGCCACTATTATCCCGAGCGTTTCGTTTTCTTCTTTCTCACCAGCAGCCCACGCCCCTCTAAATCATTGAGTTCATGATAGGCGGCCACGGCTTTAAACTGCTTCCCCCAAGACAAAATCTTAGTAAAAGGGCGAAGATCAAAAAGGCCTTTCAAGGACCTCCCTTTAAGCTTTGAAAGGAGGCTCACCAGTAAAGAAGTCAGGGTTCTGATAAAAGCCAAATAAGCGTCCCGCGAGGGAAGTTTAACCAACAAATGAATATGCGACCAGTTCAGTGAAACCTCATAAAGTTG
>JBDHWW010000051.1:0-20115 GCA_039810425.1 Pseudobdellovibrionaceae bacterium
GGGTTTTGGGGAACTCCATGTCGCGCCTATTAAGCTTGGCACGCTAACGCCAGTCAAGTGGATATGGATGTTCTTTTTTTGTTGAACTTCAAATGGAGTTTTTGAACGAATCCGCGTTCTTGCTTGAGTCTTATGAAGAGTCGATGATGAGTCTCGAAAATGGCGCCAGACCTGCGGATGATTTGTCGCAGATTTTCCGTGTCGCCCATTCAGTAAAAGGTGGGGCTGCGGCGGTGGGGCTTCCGGATTTATGCAAATTTGCGCATGTGATGGAAGATCTTCTTTCGGTTCTGCGATCAAACCCTGCGCTTGTGAATTCCAATATAATTTCTTTGTTGCTGCAATCAGGCGATGAGTTGAAAAAAAGAATTTCATCTTTGCAAAAAGGCGCGGACGCTCCGTGGGATACTTCAGCCTTAGTGCAGCAGTTAATTCAAGTGTATGAAGAACTCACTGGAACTAAAAATGTTCATCACGCGGGTACGGAGGCTACGTCACCAGACAATAATGAAGAAACAAAAATCGCCGCACCGGATGATTTTTTTGCCTCCGCGGCGCCGGTGGCTGAACCTGTAGGTGAGGTTGCAAACCTTGATTTAATGGCAGAGCTTTTAGGCCAAATGAGTCCCGAGGATCGTGCCGCCTATGAAGCGCAAGAAGCTTCGGCAGCAGCACCGGCTCCGGCGCCAACACCTGCACCAACACCAATACCGGCCGCAGCGTCAGCCGCGACACCTGTGGCGCCGGCTAAGGGCAACGCCCCGGCGAAACCACAGAATGCGGTCATCAAAGTGGATACAGGTCGCGTGGACTCGGTATTAGACGCCGTGGGTGAGCTTGTAGTCTTAAAAAATCAGCTGGTACATGATGAGTATATTAAAGCCGGCGGCAATGTCCGTCTTGAGGCCATCGTGGATCAATTGGATAAAGCCGTGCGCGAACTGTATGAGAAAACACTCAGCATTCGCATGACTCCGCTAAAATCACTTTTTGTAAAAATCCAGCGCATCGTGCGTGACGTCTCGTTAACTTTGTCCAAACCAGTGGATTTGCAACTGATCGGGGAAGAGACCGAGGTGGAAAGAACGGTTTTTGAACTTTTAAATGATCCGTTAGTGCACCTAGTAAGAAATGCCATGGACCACGGAGTGGAAAATAGTGAACTTCGTAAGGAGCGAAATAAACCTGCTGCTGCCAAAGTCACAGTATCAGCGAAGCAGTCCGGCGGAAATGTTCTGATTGAAATCGTTGATGACGGCGGCGGTATTAATCGTGAAAAGGTTCTTAAGAAAGCCATCGAAAAGAAATTAATACCGATGGGTGTTGATCCAGCTTCTCTGTCTGACGAGACCGTGTTCCAGTTTATTTTTTCCGCGGGATTTTCAACAGCCGACAAGGTCAGCGATCTTTCAGGTCGTGGGGTGGGCCTTGATGTGGTAAGATCAAATCTTGAAAAAATTAATGGCAAGATCAATATTTCGTCCAAGCTTGGGCAGGGGACGACATTCCGCTTAACCATACCGCTGAGTACGGCAATCACAGACGGGATCGTTGTGGCATTGGCGGGCGAACGTTATATTCTGCCAATCCATTCAATTCGTGAAATCGTGCGCGTGATACCAAAAGACTACACCGAGATTTCAAATGCCGGTAAAGTTGCCAAAGTTCGCGATACTCTTGTTCCGGTGATCAATATCGACAGTACACTGGGCGCTATTTCAAGAGATTTAAATGATAAAAATCCCGCTTGGGACCAACGCAAAACAGAATCCCTTAGCTCGCGTCGTGAAGAATCGATGCTGGTTATTATTGAAACAAACACCGGTCAAATGGCGATGCCGGTGGATGATGTCTTTGGTCAGGCACAGGTGGTTGTAAAACCATTAACAACCGGGGCAAGTATTCCTGAGGTCGCAGGCGCGGCTATTTTAGGGGATGGTCGTACAGTTCTGATTTTGGACCCGGCGGTTATTGTGGCGACGGCGGTTCAGAACAGCAAGAGGGATCATGCTCAGGAGCACGCCGCATGAGTACCGCAAAAAAAATAGAGAACTCTACGTCATCGCAAAATGCATTTGACTACCAAGAGCTAGAGCTCGCACCAAAGACCTATGAGCTCTTTGCGAAAAAAATGTATGAGATTGCCGGCGTGGACTTGCCATTTTCACCAAAGAACCATGCGCTTTTGCGGAACCGGCTGATTAGAATTTTGCGCCGCCGGAGTTTAGATAGCTACGAGCAGTACTGGGATATTGTGAAAAATGGTTCTCCAGAAGTTATTTCTGAATTCGTTTCCGCTTTGACGACGAATATGACCTCTTTCTTTCGAGAGTCCGCGCATTTTGACTTTCTGGGAAAAATCCTGCCAGAAAAATTTGTGCAGTCTGAACTTCGAATTTGGTGTTGTGCGGCCAGCACCGGGCAAGAGCCCTATACCATTGCTATGACGGTTAAAGAAAGCTTGCCGGACGCCCAGGTAGCCCGTACCCGTATTCTTGCGACGGACATCGATATGCAGGTTCTTAAGAAGGCTTCTATCGGGACCTATGAAGAAAAAGAAATGCAGGGTTTGTCTCCAGCCTTAAAACAAAAATATTTTAATCGGGTCAAATTAAGGGACAAAAAAGGCAATGATGAGTTCTTTCAAGCCAGTGACGATATTCACAAGCTCATCCAGTTTGCGAATTTTAATCTTATGAATGAGTCTTATGTATTTCAGAGCAAGTTTCACATCATCTTCTGTCGAAACGTTTTAATTTATTTCGATGAAGAAACGACAAAGCGTGTGATTGATAGTCTGACACAGACATTGGCTCCGGGGGGATACCTTATTCTCGGCCATTCAGAATCTGGCAATGTCAAGCATCCCCATTTAAAGCCGCTTTCACGGGCGATTTATCAAAAGTTATAGGTGCAAGATGAGTAAAATTAAAGTTTTAATTGTTGATGATTCGGCCGTGATCCGCAGACTTTTAGAAAAGTTTCTCGCTTCCTCACCCGACATCGAGGTGGTGGGCTCTGCGGCGGACCCCTACATCGCCCGCGATAAGCTTGTGCAACTAAAGCCGGATGTTATGACCTTAGACGTGGAAATGCCCCGCATGGACGGCATCAGCTTTCTTGAAAAAGTCATGCAGCATATGCCCACTCGAACAATTATTTTTTCGAGCCTTGCTAAGACGGGCTCGGAAACCTATTTCCGCGCTCTGGAGGCCGGTGCTATCGAGATTCTGGAAAAGCCGTCCATTGACGTCAGTCAATCGATGGAAACTCTTGCGGCCGAGATCGTTGAAAAAGTAAAAGTGGTCGCCAAAGCTCGTTTAAGTCCCATTAAAAAGATTGCGACTCCGAGCAGCGCCGTTCCTAAAATAGCAACGTCTTTAGCGCGCACGACGCATCAGTTGATCGCGGTGGCGTCTTCCACGGGTGGGACCGAGGCCTTGAAGGTTTTCCTTTCGGGGATGCCGGCGAATATTCCAGGAACTCTTATTGTGCAACACATGCCTCCGGGGTTTACGAAATCATTTGCGGAGAGTCTTAATAGAATGTTTCCCTTTGAAGTGAAGGAAGCCCAAGAGGGGGACCAAGTGGTTCCTGGCCGGGTGATCATTGCTCCGGGCAATTATCACATGGAGCTCTACCGCAGTGGTGCCTACTATCACGTCAAGCTTCATCAAGATGTTCCACTGCACAGTGTTCGCCCCGCTGCGGACTATTTGATGAAATCCGTTGCCAAGTACGTGGGTAAAAACGCCTGCGGTGTGGTGCTGACGGGTATGGGTAAAGACGGTGCAGACGGCTTACTTGAAATGAAAAAAGCCGGTGCATACTGTGTGGCTCAAAACGAAGAGACCTGTGTTGTCTACGGCATGCCTCAGGCAGCCTTCAATGTCGGCGCCACCGACAAAATGTTACCCCTCGACAAAATCGCCGGCGACCTGCTTGCGAAAATCAATGCAAAGGAAGCGGCTTAGCCCGCGCCTTTGTGCGGTTTGGTTTCAAAGCGTTTGAATTGGCCGTGCCAGAAGGCCAACTGGCTGCCGCAGATGGTGTAGTCCAATTGTGCCAGTTTCAAAGCCAAAGGCAAAGCTTCGTTTCGGAGGAAGCCCATTTGGCGGCGTTCGCCTTTACGCATATAAAGATCTATTTTCTGTAAATTGTGAATCAATTGCAGGGCTTTAAAGAACGTGGCTTGCTCTTGTTTGAACATGCCCAGCTCTTCGCGCAGGAAAAACTGGAAGCGCTCTTCGTTTTGAATGCTTTCAAGATCCCAAGACTCTTCGCCATAGTGGGCCTTTAAGAATGCAAACATAAAGCCAGAAAGCAATTCGGTTGGATCCTCAAAACGAATTCCGCAACTTTTCATCCGACGCAGATGGTTTTCAAAGGACGATAACTTTTCGCTGTCTTTGAAGACCGCATCCAGACCCGAAAGAATATTTTCAAGCACATTCAGATCATGAAGCTCTGTGAACGCTCGGGTCGGATCCGGCAGGCGCAGAATCTTTAGGTACTCTTCGCGACGGCGTGGTAAAACCGCGCGCTTAAGTTCCGGAGCGCATTGAACAATGGCGGCGCGCATTTCAGGGTCAATGATGAAGCTCAGTTTGTGGGATAAGCGCACGGCGCGAAGGATGCGGATCGGATCTTCGATAAAACGCACGGCTGAACTTCCGATCATGCGCAAAGTGCGGCTGGCAATGTCTTTTTGGCCTTCGCAATAGTCGATGATTTTTTGTTGAATCGGATCATAAAACAAAGCGTTGATCGTGAAGTCGCGGCGCTTGGCGTCCTCTTCACAAGTGCCAAAGTAGTTGTCGCCCACAACTTCGGATTCACCGTCCTCAAGCTCTTCGGCGCTGACGGTGCGGCGGAAAGTTGCGACCTCAAATTGCTGATCACCGCGGCGGACAAGGACTAGCCGGAAGCGTTTACCAATAACATAAGCATGAGGAATTTTACGGCGCACTTGATTTGGATGGGCATTCGTGGCGATATCGAAGTCTTTGGGATGTATGCCGGCTAGCAAGTCTCGAACGCATCCACCCACAAGGTAAGTTTCAAAGCCTTCATCCTGAAGGATGCGCACGATTTCGCGAGCGTAAGGATCAATCCAGTCTTCGTGCAATTGGGGTCTTGTTGTCAAAGTTCTCACCATCTCTAAAATTTGCTAGAACTTTGGTTTTAACGGAAGGGCTGGACCGTGTCAAATTTAGAGGCTAGATTACGGGCATGAGCTACCTTGATTTATTCAATTATCAGCTGACGGGGCCTGAAAACGGCCGAAGATGGGTTTTTATTCACGGTCTTATGGGGTACGGAGCCAATTGGCGCAGAATTGTTTCGGGCCTAGAATCCACGGAACGGGTGCTGGTCTACGATCAGCGTGGCCACGGTCGTTCGCAGAAGCCCGAGTCAGGATACGCTCCCGAGGACTACTCAGAAGATATTTATAAAATCACCGCAGAGCTGGGGTGGGATCAATTCATCCTCGTTGGGCATTCGATGGGGGGGCGGAATGTTTTGAATTTTGCCGCTCGCCATCCCGAAAAGCTGATCAAGTTGGTGGTGGAAGACATCGGCCCAGAGGCCGAACCCGGCGCTGTTGAGTACTATGAAAACCTCTTGGGAATTGTGCCAACGCCTTTTCCAAACCGCGAAGCCGCACGAGACTTTTTCCAGAACGACTTTCCACAGGTCGCTAAAACACAGGACAAGGTTCAGGTCCTTGCGCAGTTCTTGTACGCGAATATCGAGGACAAGCCGGATGGCACTGCCGATTGGCGCTTTTCCAGGCAAGGAATATTAAAAACAGTGGTCGAAGGCCGAGCCCAAGATCGCTGGCACGAAATAGAGACACTGAAGATCCCAACCCTGTGGGTGCGAGGCGCTCAATCCCGTGAATTGACTCGTGAAAGCTATGATAGAATCCTTGGTTTAAATTCGATGATTATGGGCGTCGAAATACCTAATGCGGGGCATTGGGTACATTCAGAGCAGCCAGTATTGTTTTTACAAACACTCAAGGATTTTGCGGGAGGTTTTTAGGCTGTCTGGAAAGTGCCTGTTTCTTTGACTTTCCTAGAAGTTCTCATTACTTTGGGCCTTTTAAGACCTAATCCTGTCTCTTTGGAGTAAGAAATTGAATTTTTCTGAGTTTAATCTAGATCCCGCCCTGAATTCCGCTATTGAAAAACTCGGTTACACGACCTGCACTCCGATTCAAGAAATGTCGATCCCTGTTACGCTAGAAGGCCGTGATGTCGCGGGCTTAGCCCAAACGGGAACTGGTAAGACCGCGGCATTTTTGATCCCTCTGATGGATAGAATTTTACGTTCTCGTCCATTACCTCCCGAGGCAACTGAAGAAACCAAGACATTGGTGGCTAAGCGTGCTTTCCCGGATTGGAAACCTCAAAACTTTATTCTGATCCTCGTTCCAACGCGTGAGTTGGCTGAGCAAGTTCAGGAAAACATCGATAAGCTTTCTGAAGCTTCCGGTTTGCGCGGTTTTGCGATTTACGGTGGAACTGGCTACGACAAGCAAAAAGAAGCTTTGAGAAATGGCGTTGAATTCATCGCTGCGACTCCGGGCCGCTTGATTGATTTGTACAAAGAACACCTTGTTGATTTGAAGCAAGTGCGCGCGATCGTTTTCGATGAAGCGGACCGCATGTTTGATATGGGCTTCAAAGACGACATGAAGTATATCCTTCAGCGCATTCCGAAAGAGCGTCAGTTCCTCGTGTTTAGCGCGACTTTGAATTTCGATGTTTTGAATACCGCTTATCAATTCGGCGCGGACCCTGTGGAAGTGAACATCAGCCGTGACCAAGCCAAAGCTGAAAATGTGAAAGATGAAATCTTCCACGTAGGTCAGGATGAAAAGCCTCAGCATTTATTGTCTTTGCTTAAGGTGCATAAGCCTCGCCAGGCCGTGATCTTCACGAACTTCAAGCTCAACGTGGATAAAATCACTCGTTTCTTAAACGACAATGGCGTTCCGGCGATGGCGATTTCCAGCTTGTTGACTCAAGCGCAACGCACGAAAGTGATGCAGCAGTTTAAAGCGGAGAATGATCTCAATATCCTTGTGGCAACGGATGTTGCGGCTCGCGGTTTGGACGTTCAAGGTGTCGACATGGTTGTGAACTTCGAACTGCCGATGGATGCGGAGTCTTACGTTCACCGTATCGGCCGCACAGGTCGTGCCGGCACAACAGGAATTGCATTCAGCTTGGTGAGTGACCGTGATGTGGATTCATTGTCTCGGGTGGAGGATTACCTCAAACACAAAGTGACGGTGGGTTTCCTCGAGGACAAAGATCTCATTAAAGACTACAAACCGTTTGTTTGGTCCGATTCTTCTTATCGTTCTTTCGACCGCGAAGGCGGGGGAGATCGTCCGAGCCGTCCACGCCGAGAAGGGGGTGGCGGTGATCGACGCGGACCTCGCGGTGGTCAGCGTTCTAATGACCGTGGTCCACGCAGAGAAGGCCGTGGTGGAGATCGCGATCAGCAACAGCGTCGCGATCACGGACCTCGTCGTGAAGGCGGAGGTGATCGCGAGCATCGCAATGAAGGACGTGAGCCACGTAAAGAGGGCTCACATCAGCAGAGCCGCGGCCACCAAAAACGGGGAGCTGAACAACGCAACGATCAACGCCGTCACCAACCGCACGGTGGTAAGCAAGGTCAACCGCACAGCGGACCGAGAAATCAGTCCCACGCAAACCGCGGACCTAAAAAGCCACACACATCACCCCAAGCGGCGAAGCAAAAAACCATTAGCCAGAAGGTCAGCGGTTTTTTCAAAAAGCTGTTCAGTTAATCTATCGAGGGGAGTTTCTCCCCTCACTAGTTGAGGATAGCCGCCTTTAGGTCCACGGCGAAGCGAGCGCCTTCTTTATACTGGTAATTAACATCACCAGAGAGGCGAACAGAGTTTTGATCCGGATTGTACAGCCAGCCGCCTTTGCCTTGTGGGATGATTTGGCCTTTGCCTAAAGCTAGGTCTTCGGGAGTTCCATAGCGAACGCGGATTTGAATCACGCCGTTTTCAACAACCGGTACACCACGAGTGAGGACGATCTCTTTAGCCAGCGTTCGGACTTTGATGTCTGCGCCGATATTTGCCAGGTCTGTACCGAAGTTACGGCTGATGATACTCATGATGTACTTGCCTTTGATCTGATCGTCGTTTGTGAGATCGGCACTTTTGTTAGCGTTTGCGATCAATTGCTCCAAACGCTTTGGGCCGAAACCAATCTGGCAACCAGGTTCGCTCTTATTTGTGATGCGTGCTGGAGTTTTCTTATTCATGTCATAGCACTCTGAGTGATATTTAGGTAAAATGCGAAGACCATAGTCTTTATATGAATCTGAGTCTTTCGCATTCACAAGAACACCGTAAACCGAGTACTTGTCTTTACGGCCACCTTTAAAATCTAAAAGGCGACGATCCACTTCCTCAGGGGTGATACTGGCGCTGCCGTCATCTGCATCCGTTAAGAAGATCACAACAAGCTGAGCATCCGAACGGAAGAAACCGTCGTTCACCTGACCGTTGCCGGACTTATCAAGAGCGGCAAGAAGCGGAGAGAGAAACTCTTCATTTTCAGGGCCGCCCTCAGCAAGAGGGGCCACCCCGATATCAAGAGTCGAAGCCATCAAGTCTTTTTCCGTGCGGGTGACAAAACGTTTGTTGAAAGACTGATTCTTGCTGTCTTTGATAAAACGCAACTCACCGATGCCGTACTGGTCTTTCTTAGCTGTAGCAAAGCGCTCAGAGCTATCCCAAGTAGAAACAACACCGATGTGATAGTCGATCATTTTGTTACGAAGGATCCCATCCGAGAATTTATCCATATTGCGCACGAGGTTTGCTTGGGCCCCTTTCATGCTGTCTGAGTTATCGGTGATGAACAAGATATCAACCTGCGGGTTGAAGTCGAGCTGGCTATTGCCACCGTCTTCCGTGATCCAAACCGCTTTTTGTTCCGCGATGCGGTCATAGGTCGGTGGAGCCGGTTGAGGCGTCGGTTGCTGAGCGGACATTGAAGCCGTTTCGGGACTGCAAGCCGCAAACAAAGAAGTTGCTAAGATGAGGCCACAGATTTTAAATGAAGTTTTCACATCTTCCTCCGAATGTTCTGAGGGCATGCTTTCGTGCGTACTTGGTATTTATCGAGCTCGTCGATCCAAGGGCGGCCATCATCAACAAACACGAGTTGGTCAGAGTTTGTTTCGCTAAAGTCACCTTTTTTGAAGAGCGCTTTATCCATTTCAACGTCCGCATGAAGTCTTTGGATGGCTTCCACTTCTACAAGATTTAATTTCTGAACGATTTTAAAATTGTCATTTGTTTCAAGAGTCGCTAATTGCTTCATGCGATTTTGCAACTGAACTTGCGCCGTGGCGTTGGATTTCTTAAAAGACGCTTGAAGGCTTTCAGATTTACCCTCCGCTTTCAAAATCGCCAAAGCCTTTTCAGTGAGTTTCACTTTCATTAACTGGCGTTGGAATTCGATGTCTTTGTAGAAAAGCTGAGGCAAGTGGTTTGCGGCATCACCGACTTCAGAAAAAGTCAGAGGAAAAGTTTCAGTCGCCGCCATGACTTTTGCCATAGCGTCGTTCATGCCCGTCTGAGACAAGTTTTGGATCTCAACCAGCCGAGGCTTTTGTTTACCTTTGAAAAGCCTGTTTGTTTCGAAAACTTCTTTGTAGTTGCAAGTCTTCAGATGCGCCAAAGATTGTAAGAAATATGCTTCGGAACCTACGTAAGCTGCGAATTGTGGAGCCAAAAGGGTTTTGGTTTGACCCAAAGAAGCATCCAATTGATTTTGCCGGAAGTAAGTCCAAGCTTTCTCCTCAACGGCTTGCAGCCAGTAAGCACTGCCTTTAGCGACTTGGTCGTAAAGTGCGCGGGCTTCGCCGTATTGGCCTTTGGCGTAAACCTTACGGGCTTTTTCCATCAATGCTTTGTCCGCGCAATCGTTGCAAGCATAGAGGTATTTCTTGTCGAGTTTGCCGAAGTCCACCATCTGCAAGATCGCCGCAGTGTTTTTAGACTTCAAAGCTGCGGCGAAATCTTCGGACCATTTCTGCACTGAAAGACGATCTTCAGCACGGGCGCCGATAGCAGCAAGGACTACTAAAGAGGCTAAGATCGACTTGATCATCATAAGATCCATCCAAGGCCTACAGTGGCGGCGGCAGAGTTAATATCACGTGAGCCAGTCACGATTTGGTCTTTGTATGCTTGGTAACGGATTTCCGCACGGGCCGAAACGTGTTTTGTCATCCACAGGCCAAAACCAAGGCCGGCGGTTGCAAGACCGGTTGAACCGCTTTCGAGTTCGATTTGACCGCCACCCGCAAGCAAGTAGAAGTCGAATTGCGCGATGGCTTTATCGAAGAAATTGATTTTGCCGTAAACAGGATACCAGTTGATCACCGCCATTTTTGCATTCTGTGGTCTGTCGATATCTACGATTGTTGCGCGGTTACCGACGGCATAGTTTGCCAGCGCTTCATCCGTTGCTCGTTCGCCCTCAGGTGTCAGATTATTCTGATAGCTGTAGTAACGAGCCCCAATAGACCAGCGTGGAGTGAAATGAAAGTCCAAGGTCGCACCGATATTTTGTGTTTGCAAGTACGTAGTCCCACCCATGACGCCGCCATAGTTCAGTCCCACTTCAAGGCGGTTGTGCCGGTCTACGATGCGATCTTGGACGATACGAGATTTAGTTTCTGGATTCAGCCTTTCAGACATCTCCAACAAAGCATCATTACCGCCAAGCCCGTCGACGTCTTTATTGAAGTCGATTTGCTTTGCTTGTTGCCGTTGAGGAGCAGGTGCCGTAGCTACTTTCTTAGCTGTTTTAGATGCAGCCACTGACGACAAAGAAGCTAATAAGAGAGCACTGAGGGTTAAAGCCTTTAAGGTTTTCATTATTTCTTACCTCCAGCTTTCTTGACACCTTGTGGTTTCTCGTCAGGCGGCGGTGGAGGTACTGGCGCTGCCGGAGCTTCCGGTGTTGGACGATTGATTTTTACGCGGATCATGGTGCTAGGGCTTGCGTTGAATGCGGAAGTCGCTCTCAAAGACAAACGAGTCTGAGTGAAGTAAACGTTTGCGATGGCGCCGTTTTTCATTTTTTGATTCTCTACGGGAGTGTTTTTGGTGTCGAAAACACGATTAAATTTCCACTTGTAGTCACCGAGATATTCCAGAGAAGGACGGCTCGGGTCTTTAGAGACATAGCGCGCCCCATCCATTTCCATATAGTCGGAACCCGCGACCTGAGTCGTTTCATCTTCAGAAGGTGACAAGCTTGGTTTGACAACAGAATTCGCGTCCACGCCTGGAAATTTTACCGTGATCGAGAATGGAACCACATCGCCCTCTTTAACTTCTTTTTCCAAACCGGTGATGGTCAATTGAGAAGGTTTTTCCTGGTTCCTAAAGAGAGAAAAGAAAACGGTTTTTTCCAGAGATAAACCTTTAACTGTGTTTACCTTTGCGGGTGTCTTAGCAGAGACAAGAACTGGAACCAAAGTCGTATTGTAGACTTTAGGAGGTTGTTCATCGTAAGAGATTGTGTTTGTGGCCGGGGTCCAGCGAAGCTCATAGGTGTTAGGAGATTGAGCCGTTGAAATTTCACGGAATTCAGCGCCCGCCGGAAGGCCTTTTGCAGTTAGCTTCATCTGGATGTCAGGGTCTTGAACGCGGAGAGTGATTTTGTAGGAAGTCTGTTGGCCTTCATAGAAAGCCATCATCTTATCGCCCAAGTCGATTTTGAAATAGTTGTCATTCAAAGTCGCTTGTTCTTGGATGACGGGGTTGTCTTTAGTGACATAGACGATCTTTTCAGGAACTGGTACGGGACCAGTTTGAGTTTGTTGTTTTGCTGAGTCACGAATTTCTTTGATTTTAGACTCTTGAGAATCGCTGAACTTGTTGCCGCCGCAAGCTGCAAGCATCAAACTCGCTGTCATTAGAGTATAAGATAATACGTTCTTCATAAAACTCTCCTTATCGACTGCTCACGCGTGTCAAGTTGAACGGGTAGAGGACGTCGACATTGACCTTTCCTACAGGTTTAGGAAACTGCCATGTTCTCATTTTATCTAGCATGCAATTTTCAACGAGTTTTGAACCGAGGGAAGACTGAGCAACTTTGGCAACGGTGATTCTTCCAGCGGGGCCGATCGTGAAATCAACGGCGACACGCCCGCCAATCGAAGGTTGCGCCTGCAATCCTTTTTCATAGCAGTAAGTGATTTGACCTAAGTGTTTGTTAATCACGGCGAGAATTTGGTCTTGATCCAATCCACCTTCGACTGTGGCTTCGTCGTCCAGCGGTAAGCTGATGGGGGCCATGCCGCCAACCATTGAGATCTTACCGTAACCAGCACGGCCGCCACCCGTACCACGGGTGCCATAACCTCCAGCGCTTTCCGCGCGGCCCCCTTCGCCAGCACTTCCGGCGATGAGGCCGTTACCCGGCATAAGACCTTTAACACCACCGCGGCCAGTTGCACCGACACCGCCGCCACCTTGGCCTTGGCCAGCTGAGCGGATATTTTTCATCGAGTTCAGATCCAAGCCTTCCGCTGACTTATTGCCTTTTGGAATGCCACCTAACGCGGCCAATGCGCCGACGCGGTGAATGTCAGTGGCTTTTGCAGTTTTCACTTTATAAGGCTTAGAAAGTAGTTTTTTGGTTGCTACCGGACGGTAAACTTTGTGCGTCGGCTTAATTTTCTTTTCAGAAACTTTCACGTGCGGAGCAGGCGCCAGCTTTTCTACAACCGGTGTCTCCTGTTTAGGAACGACGATTGTTACCAGCGTTGGCTCTGCGGGCTTTTGCGAGAAGTACTTTGCAGAAATCCATGCGCCCAAAATCAAAACTAAAACGATGGCGATGTGGCCGATCATTGTTTTTTCGAGGATCGTTTTAAGTTCCTTGTCGTCTTGTTCTTTAGTGAGTTGATAATCCGGGCTATTGACGGCCGCGTCGTCCATCAAACGAAGTTGTCCCAGGCCAGAGAGCTTTACTGGTTTCTCAAGATCAGAGATCGCCAGTGTTTTTAAAAGCGTGTATTCAAGGTCATTTTCCTCGAGAATTTTAAGGTTTGCCACAGCATCAATGCGGCGCTGATCTTTCAAGAAGACGATATTCATTGAGCGTGAGTCCACCGCAAAGGTTCTCACCTTTTGGCCCAGCATGTTCTCCAGGATCAGCAGTTGTGTAGTTTTCTTCGCAGTGCGCATGACTTTACGTCCTTAGTTTCTTTCGGTTTCTCTTTGGCGGCGATCCTCAAACTGAGTTCGGCCACCTAAGAGATCTTCCATAAATTTATCGTTTTCGACCGTCGCTGTAGAGCTCAAGGAACTCTGGTACTTACCGCGAAGGTTGGAACCACTGAACTTAAACGAGGTTCCGAGCTTGGCTTGCGGGGTCGAGGTCCTCTTTGTTGCCGCCTTCTTGGCAGCCGCTCTTTTATGTGCCGCGCCTGTTTCAGCGTGGGCTCCATTTGCAGTCAACATACAGAGCAAGATCAGGGCCAGAGTTTTTGAATTTTTCATAGGCTTTTTCCTCTCTGAATGCGGCTTAAACGGGCTTCCAAGTATGAAGGCATCAGGGGGTGACCGATTTTCGTCTCTAGGTTTTTCAATTTTTCAATATCACTTATATTATCAGGGTTTTGCGCGACGGTTTTACGTGCAGATACCAAGTCCTCCCAGCTTAAGGAGCCGTCGTTCAAAGCTTTCTCGACCGCGCTGTGGTTGCGGCTACTGTTAGGCAAAGCGGCCAGCAAGTTCATCTCGCGGCGGAGAAGTTTCTTAAGTTCAGGGCGAACTGTGGAAAAATCGGCGAGCAGTTGTGGAATCGCTGGAGATCGTTCCCAGATCTCGGACTCACGTTGTTGTGAGAACTTCGCCTTCACAAAGTAAGGTTTTGATCGTTGCTTCAAGATATCGAGGTATTGCTTTTGTTCCGCAGGAGTGAGCTTTTTAGGAATCGGCAATGCGACAAGGTCACGGACCATGCGCTCGTTCTCCATAGAAACCACGTTCAATGCCAATAATTGAGCTGTCACGTCTTTGAACTTCAAACTTTCAGCCAGCTTTTTGTCGGCTTCTTTCAAGAGCTTGATACGTTCTTTGATTGTTCTCTGCATTGCAGAGTCTGTTTTAACGTTCAATTGATGACGGGCCATACGCGCTTTAAAAGAGACAACCTCAGAGTAGAAATCCTGTTTCGCAATGAAGTTCGGGGCGGATTGGCGACGGAGTTCCTTTATAGAGAGAACCGACTTCAAACTTTTTTTATCACCCGTGCGGGCGTAAACTAACAACGTGATTTCGTTTAAAACACCTGCGTCTTTAGCCAATTCAGGAGCTTGTGTTTTCAACTCACGAACTGGGTTCGAAGAGAGCAAGACCAAGCGTGATCTCACAGAACGAGCACCTTGACCTTGAAGGCCAGAAGCCAAGGCCTTCTTATAGTGGCCAGTGGGGTCCAAGTTTGCGAGATCTGCAAGTGTACCCAGGCGCAACTCCTTGTCGGCAGACTTCAGGCCTTTGAACTTCATTTTCAAAGCCGTGAGGTAGGCGTTTTTGAAATCTAATTTTTTTTCATGGTAAGCGACGATTTTACGGAGGCTTTCCTCGCGACGCTCTTCAGACAAGCCCGGTTGAGCCAGCAGAGACTGCAATGAGCGAACATAGACGCCATCGTCAGTCAAGCGTTGCGCCACAATACTCATGTTTGTATAGAGCAAAGTCTTTTCGGCAGTCGTCGCGCCAGTCATATTTACTTTTTGCATTTGATCTAAAGACTTGCTGAGTTCCGAGTTGCTGGCATTTTTGTCGTTTGCAATACGCGCAACACGGTTCATCAAGGCTTTACGAGCCATTGTTGAATACTCCGTGCGGTCCGCCGGGAACGCCTCAGCATATTGCCAAGCCCAGTCTTCGACGCTGTCTTCGTATTTCATTTGTACTAAGCAGTCTAATGAAAGGTCTGCGGACTTCTTACGGAGATTCGCAGGACCGGATTTATCCATCGCCAGGGCATAGAAGGCTTGGGACGCATCACGGTGATTTTTCTGTTGATATGTCAGGTACGCCATTTGGTAACGAACTTCAAAGCTCTTATCGCCTTTTGGCGATACCTCGAGGTAATGTTCGTAAGCAGCTTTCTGCAATACGGGATTCTGAGATTTTTCAGCTGTTGAAATCTCGCTGAGCAACGCAGTCTTCTGCAATTCAGGCTTCGTTTCTTTGTTGTTACTCACGGAACGGAAGAATTGCATTGCGACGGCATGTTTTCCCATATTATCCGCAACTTGGGCTCCACGCTGGGCCATCTCGGTATCATTCGGGAATGTCTTGCTATAGATGAGGTAAGCATTCAGCAAATCCGCATCAGGTTTGATTTTTTTTGAACGATGCAGCTCCGTCACATAACGCTTCATTGTTTTTTCGAGTTCTTGGCACTTCGAAATGTCTTTGCAGTTCTTTTGGTATTCCTGAGCGGCTTTGGCGAAGTCTTGGGTCGATTTGCTCGTTTCGCCGCCATCGTAGTTCACTTGCGCCAGCTTCACAAAAGCGGCAAGACGTTCTTCTTGAGTCAGAGTCGTATCTTCCAAGTAGCGGTTATAGATTGTTGCCGCAGCCTTCTTCTGGCCGAGACGATCCGCCTCAGAAGCAAAATGCAGCAGCAAGTCTTTACGGCTCGCTTTTGGTGAGAAGTCTTCGTAGTTTGCAATCTCTTTATCAGTGACGGGACGGCGGGCATAGAATGTCGCCAAGTCTTTGACGATATCGTTATGGAAAACTGGGTCGTACTTGATGCCTTCGTTGTTTTCGCGAACGATGAGCTCTGGCATTTTTAAAAGGCTTTCCATGGTCGCGATACCAGCATTGAGTTGATCCAGATTTAGTTGGCACCAGGCTTTGTTATAGATCACCAAGCCACGGCCTTCGAGGTTTTTATCTTTAAGAGCGACTTCATAGTGCGCCAGAGCGTCTTTGTATTTCGCTTTTTGGAAAAGCAGATCGCCAAGGCTGGAATGAGAGCGAGCGACGATCTCTCCGGATATTTTTTTGGATTTAGCTTCTTTCAAGATGCGCTCATAAAGAGAGATCGCTTTGTCCGACTGGCCCGCCATTTCTTGCAAGTGCGCTAGCTGGAACAAGATCGGGCCGTGGTCGTTTAGTTTTACCTCTTTAAGAAGAACTTCATAGATTGCAACAGCTTTCAGGCGATCGGCTTTTGAGCCCTTGCAGCCTTCACAATTAGCTTCAACTTCTTGCATAAAACGCAAGCGGGCGCGCTCAGAGAGCAAGTCTGCGAGGCGTTGCTCCGTTGGCAACCAAGAAGCATCCGTTTTGTCCATCGCAGAGAGGACGCGTTCAATTCTTTCGATAACCATGTCCTGGGTTTGCGCATTCATTTTTTCAGCGTTGGCCACAGAAAAGGCCCCCAGGAAGATACCGCCAAAGACTGCACTAAAAATAAGAAGATGGTTTAAAGTTTTCATTTTATGGGAATTACCGCAAAGCGGAGTTTTTCAATGCCGGCCTCGGAACCAGCTCTCAAGAGAGGATCGAGATCTGCGTATTCCATGTTCGTGTCGGCTTGAACTAAAAGCTCCAAAGCCTCTGCCGTCGATTTTTTAAGTTCTGCAAGTTTTGCCGATAGTGAAGTAAGAGCCACGGGTCTTTCGTTCAAGAAGTATTGGCCCTTCTCGATTTTGAGAGTCGCAATTTCTTTTTCGAGTGCCTGGCTGTGTTCCGCCGTCGGCAGGCTCATTTGCCCGGGAATTTTACTTTCAACACCAGTGGTTTGTGTCCCGATGAGGAGATAAATCACGATAATACAGAATGCATCGATCAACGAAGTCAAAGGCAGCGCAAGGCCCAGTTCTTTGCCGTGTGTGGCGTTCTTCTTGTTTTTTTTCAACGACATCGCTTGCATGAGTGGCGACCGACGTTGTGTGATGAATGTACCTGTATTCATAAAATCCTACCCAAGTGGGGACAAGCCCACTCCGTCGAATTGATTTTTCTTAAGTTGATCCATAATACGGATCACATCGCCATAGGAGGCGCGCGCCTCTGGGCGCACGATGCTGGTTTTAAGCTCAGGCACTTGGGCGCGGAATGCTTGGATCTTAGCCTCCAGCGCTGCCCAGTTCACACCGGTTGCCGTTTTCGTGATCGTGTCTTCCAAGTTTTTGGTTTGCAAATTATTGGTTTGAGGTATGTCACGCAGAGAAAGTTGAACATTACCTTCTTTCGTTAAAACAACCCAGAGCGCCGGAGGATTTCTTTGTCCGGCCGTGGAATTGTCACCGATGGCTTGTTTCGTATCGATCGACCCGAGTTGCAGCCAAACTGCGGTGAGCAGCAAGAAGCAAATCAGAACCGAAAGAATATCGAGAACGGGTAAAATGTTTAGTTCAAAGTTAAGTTCTTTTTTCATACCGGACTCCATGCCATTAACGTGAAAGAGAGAGTCGTTGCTTATTTAGTTCTTTGATTTCTTGTCTGAGACTGGGGAGTAGTGAAAGCCCAACTGAATGAAAAGATTCAAAGCGGCTTTGTTTAGATCCTCAGTCAAACGAGTCGCGCGGTTTTGCAAAACGGCGTACATGATCAAAGCAGGGACTGCGACGAGCAAACCATAAGCGGTTGTGTTCATTGCCAGGGAGATACCTGATGATAGGATCGTTGCTTTTTCAGCGGCATTGGCGTTTGAAATACCGGCGAATGAGTGAATCAAGCCCGTGATAGTTCCTAGGAGGCCCATCAGGGTTGCAACGTTGGCGAACATGGCCAAGAAGCCGATGCGTTTTTCTACGCGAGAGGTTTCTTCGAGAAGAATTTCGTCCATCTTGAGTTGGATCTCTTCTTTGCCGCCCATATCGATGGCAGCTTGGATGCCGGCAGCAGCAACCACGCCGAGGGGCTCTGTTTGGCCGAGTTGTTGAGATCTACGAAGGGCTTTTTCGAGATTACCGGCTTTGATATCATCGGCAATGACCTTAGAAAGGGCTTTTTGGTTGTCTTTGCGATTCATGAAAAGAGCGACAGCTCTTTCGATGATAATTGCGATGGACACAACCTGAGCGGCTAAGATAGCCCACATCCAGATAGCGTCAGATGATGTAAACGCGCGACCGAGTGATAAAAAGAATTCCATTGTAATCCTCCATTACGTTCCTCAACAGCAGGGGTAAAGCAACGGAGGTGCCAGCCCTAGAATCGTGTATAGAGAGCCTGACTGCACAATTTAGCCTTGAGAGCACCCAAGTGCCGCAAAAAGGCAGCCACCGTACTGGATTTGGTCACCGGGGGGATTAAAAGAGGAAGAAGTCTAAGTCTTTTAGGTTTGTATCTGTATTTTCCAAAAGGCATCGCCAGATTGTTGCGTACTTACTCCAAGGGCCTACAATCTCTGTGTCAACAATTAACTGGGGTCTGTAGAGTTTCAGACGAGGTTTTCTTGATATTTTACCTTCAAATGAGGATCGACCTCTGCCAGATGAAAAATACATTAATCTTTTGTCAGAGATATCTTTGATATTGTTAATATCTAACCCATTTTTAAAAGTGTTTACCAAAGCTCTAGAATTTCGGTCCATTTCAATCATGGCTTTGTCAATACTTTTCTCAACAGAAGAACTCGAGGCAAAGCCATAGGTATAAAAAGACTTATCAGCAAGTTCTTCAATCTTTTTTGATAGAAGGGTTACTTTTACATTATCAAAAGGTGTTTGAATCTCCCATGTTTGAAAGTGTAAGCAACTAGCAATTTCTTTCGCTTGAAGATTTCCATTCCACCAATTTGATATAGCCCATCTTTCTACGGCCTCTCTAAAGGCCTGAGTTCTAACTGCATTCTTGGGCCAGCAAGGAAGCGCTGCAAAACCGGTTGAAGTATCGTCAACGTCGAGGCCATATTGGCTTGAGCCCTGTGAAACCAGAGTATAGAAAGCCCATCGCTCTAATGATTCGGAAATACTTTTTCTTACAGCGTCGATTTTAGCAGAGGCTGTCCCAGTGCCGTCGCAAGATCCATAAATTTTGGAACTAGCGATTTGATTGTTACGTAAAGCAGGTTTTAGATAGGCATGAGCTTCAAATTGTTTGTGGCCAATCGTATCGATAATTTCGAAAAGCTCTATTTTATCGATTGGCCCATGGCTATTTGTTATATCTCTAAAAAGGAAGGGAGCTAAGTTTAAAAAAAACACTTACTTTGTTTCCACCCACTGTAGGTCTAGTGGTGGCAAAATTGAGTTATAGCTTTTAAGGCTAACGCGTGATGATTTTTTAATCCAAAGTCCCAGCGCCATATGGTTTATCGGCCATATAATAGCTTGGTCCCAAAGCATTTCATTTACTTTTTGGACATCGAAATCATCTGTTTGAACGAATTTTTTTATCTCTCCTGTCTCGTCAGGAAGTTTAATTCCATGCTCAGAAAGAAGCATAAATTGAATATCATGTCTCGGACTATCAACCAAAATTGCGGACATACGGAATCTGATGTCCAAATTACCAGCAAAAAGATTGTTTGGTGGCGGGTTAAAAATATCCAATTTTAGATTAACTCGTCGGGAAATTTTTTGAAAGCTGTCTACGAATGCCTG
The DNA here is from genome assembly GCA_039810425.1 of Pseudobdellovibrionaceae bacterium. GTDB lineage: Bacteria > Bdellovibrionota > Bdellovibrionia > Bdellovibrionales > Bdellovibrionaceae > JACMRP01. The sequence continues at coordinate 19,675 of JBDHWW010000051.1, forward strand.
TTGGCTTGTTAGTTTATTTTGGTTTTCACTACTTTTTGGAGAAAGTGGCGCTTGATTAATAACCAAAGACTTATCATTTAGGAATTTTTCATCCGCGGTAGAAGGTGCAGTAGCCTCTTTTACTCCTTTAATCGCTAGTGGCAAAAAGGAGTAAGTTAGAGAGTGAGTTTTTTTAAACTCAGTATAAAAAGCGTTCCTAAGTTCTATACGCGTATTTTTATTTGCACACAGGCTCCCGGCCTTGTTCCAGCCATCGCATTCAACGTATCTAATCGCTGACTTAACGGGGCCGTGAAATTCATAGTTTTCCGTTACTGCTAGCGAGTCGTCAAAATCTATAATGATATCTGATCCAGAAATATCAGGAGATGTCTCATTTTTAGTTGAAAGTCGGGAGCCGCTTTCGTGAAGTGAGCCCGACTATGCCGCCTTTTTGATTTT
>JBDHWW010000052.1:0-20108 GCA_039810425.1 Pseudobdellovibrionaceae bacterium
TACGGAACTGCATAGCCTATGTCCTTCTGCCGGTCACTTAGACTCGGCGTGCTGGACACACATTTTCTTACGCTACCTGGGGATCCGGCGTAAATACGTTTAAAGATATGATCGAGCGATCAGGACTTATCATTAAAAAACATTTTCTAAGTGGGTATAGACACGAAAAACTTGGCCACCCTCTTTACTATTTAAGTATTGGCCATAAATGAACAGCGCTAATAACTGAAGCGAATTAATTTTAATGACCATCTTCAGATTCTACCGGAGTCTTTTCAGTCAAGGTTTGAACTTTTATCGTTGAAATCAGGTTGTCCGCAATTTTCTGCCCGGCGTTTGGATGGGGGAAATAGAGATTTACAACGTTCAAAAACCTTTCTGAATTTGAGATTAAGCTTGGCGTATTTAAGTTCACCACAAGAATCTTACGCGCCAATTCCTTTGGGAGCTTCGATAGTATGGTGGCGGTTTTTGGTCCATACACCGCATACACCGCATACGGACAAGATGCCTTTGCCATGGAGCTTACGAGCATTTGTGGGCGTGTTTTAGCAGTGGTTCTAATGGCGGCCATCGGCAAGTTGGATTTTTTGAAAGACGCAAGAAATTCAGTCATCGGAGAAAAGACGCAAATGGGCTGTTTGGTGTCAATTTTTGTATCAGAAATCGCCGCAAGCGTGCGGTTGTTCGCACTCACCGCACCGAACTTCTGCGCCGCTACGTGAATGTTGAAATCCAAAATATGGGCCTCAATTTCGCGCAGCTTTTTCGTCGAAAGGGCAATGACGTTTGTATTTTGAATTCCACTACGCTGAGGAGTGTTTTCCTGAAGGTATTTCTTCACTGCAAGAATTCGAGACACCTTCTCGTTAAGTTCCGCCGCGGAAACTTCACCAGAGGTGACGGCCTGCTTAACCCGCTCAATTGCTTTTGCTTGATCCTTGAAGGACCACGTCATCATAACGATATCGGCGCCCGCTTTTAAGGCTTTGAGTCCGGCTTCGTGGGGATTGCTGACCTCGGAGAGCCCCTTCATTTGGATATCATCGGTGATGACCAAGCCACTAAAGCCAATTTTCTTCCGAAGAATTTCTTTGATGATTTTCGTCGAAAGGGTTGCGGGATTCTTTGTCGCATCCAACGTGGGATAGCTAAAGTGCGACAACATGATCGCGGTATTTGGGCCGAGTTTTGAGAACTCTTCAAAGGGCTTTAGATCCCGCTCGTAAAGAGTTTCCGCAGAAGCGGTGTATGCGACTGTTTTTTTGTGCGGATCTTCTCTAATGGACCCAACACCTGGAAAATGCTTTGCCGTCGGAATGACGGCTTCGTCCAAGAGCCCCTTTGAAAGAGATACTCCAATCGAGGTGACCTTTGAAGCATCCGAGCCAAAAGAGCGTAGGCCAATGAAGCTGTCGCTTTCCGGACTGCTAATGTCGAGTACGGGCGCAAGATTCATATTAAAGCCCAGTGTACGAATGATTTTCGCGGTCTCCTGCCCGAGAGAATGTGCCAGCTCTGGATCCGCTGTCTGTCCAACAGACATCGCGTTGGGAATGGGCGGACGTGTTGGCACGCGGGCGACTTGCCCGCCTTCTTGGTCGACGGCGATGATTGGCAACGTCTTGGTATTTTCCAAAGCGATGTTTTGCAACCGGGAGTTCATCATTGCCACTTGCGATAAAGATGAAATATTTCGCTTAAATAGAATAAAGGACGAGACCTTATATTTTTTAACGAAGGCTTCCAGTTGGGAATCAACACTTTGTTGTGGGAAGCCAATGAGAAATAGCTGGCCGACTTTCTGATCCAGACTCATTTCCTCTATGGAAGGGGGTGTTTGAGCTGTCACAAAGTTGGGAAATAAAACCAAAATCAAAAAACCGATAACACCGCGGATACAAAACTCCATAGAATAAGAATAGCAGTTTAGGCTCCTCACTACAGGCGAGAACGCGTGGATAGGAAGAAAATGAACTTACGTCTTAAGGCCTACGATTTATGGATAGCGACCTTGGTCTGTCTTTTTGCGACCTTGATCGTAAGCACGGCTGTGGCTGCGGAAGAGGAAGCGGCCCCCGTCGAAGACTATCGGACAGCGGGCGACCTTGTTGAGCTTCATTACCCCATCAATGTTCAGGCGCCCTATAAGCAGCGTCGTGAAACGACGGGCTTCATGTTCGACGCAGGCTATGAAAACGTGATGTTAGATCGTTATGTCTCTATCGCCGATTTCAGCACCTACTATCAAGAGATGTTCGGCGAAACCGAGTTCCCTCTTGTGAATGTCGACTTTAGTTACAAGTACAATTTTGTATTGGGCTCGCTGCTTGCGACCGTTGGTTATGGCTATGGTTCGATATCCGATGATGCCTCCGGCGTTCAGAGAACGCTGACACTTACGAAAGTTCGCGGCTCTGTGAGTTACCTGGTCGATAATATGTTTAATGAACCGTATGTTGTTCCTTACGGTACGATTGGATATCAGAACCTTGGCATTGAAGAAAAGGCGGGTGACGCTTCATATAGTCACGCCGTTGATGCACTTTACTATCAGGCGGGACTGTTGTTTCAGCTGGACTGGCTCGACCCCTCTTATTCGAAGAGAGCCATTTCCGAATACAGTCTGCAAAATACGTATTTAGATGTTTTTATGTCTAAGTATGAGCCAAGTTCAAACTCCGAAGACCCTAATACAAGCACGGACTTTATGTTTGGTGCGGGTATTCGTCTTGAGTTCTAAGTTTGCTTCAAAAGATACTCGAGCTCCTCGTAAACATTCGCCCAAGTAATGCTGTTCATGCGGATATTTAAACGATTATCCGGTGTGATCGCATATTTTTTATTCTCGCGCATCGCCAGTTGAATTGCGGTCTCTGGCTTCAATGGAGTCTTCTCAGTAAAGATCAAAGAAACGGTTTTTACTCCCGCACTCAGATCGCGAACACCGAGATCTTTGCAAAGCTTTCTAATGAGCATCACGCCCATCAAATTCAATGTTGGCTCCGGAATTTCACCGAACTGATCTTTAAGCTCTTCTTCGATGCGATCTAAATCATCTGTGGAGTTAATATCGGCCAAAGCTTTGTAATAACTAAGCCGAATGCGGATGTCCGCAATGTATTTATCTGGAATCATCGCCGGGATGCGCAGGTTGATTTCAGGATCAAGCTCGATATCGTCAACGACCTCACCCTTAGCTTCCGCAAGCGCCTCTTGCAAAAGCTCCATATAGAGCTCGTAGCCAACGGCATTGACGTGGCCCGATTGGTCATCCCCCAGCATGTTACCGGCCCCACGTAGTTCCAAATCATACTGTGCGATTTTAATACCGCTTCCAAGGGAGGAGTTTTCCTGAATGATTTTGAGGCGCTCTTGCGCATCTTTTTCCAGTTTGCGATCTCGCGGCATCATTAGGTAACAGTAAGCACGAGCTTTGCTTCGGCCGACGCGACCACGCAATTGATATAACTGACTTAGGCCGAACATTTGAGCTTGATCGATGAACATTGTATTGGCGCGTGGGATATCCATGCCCGACTCAACGATCGCCGTACAAACCAGAACGTCGATTTCGTGATGGAAGAACTCCAGCATTGTCTTCTCGAGCTCCTCTTCATTCATTTGGCCGTGAGCTACGCGAATCCTCGCTTTTGGCACAATCGAGCGGATTTCATCCGCCACGCCATAAATACTTTGCACGCGGTTGTGGATAAAATACACCTGACCGCCGCGGCCGATTTCAGCATCAATGGCTTTACGGATTGTTTCTTCATCGAACTTACAAACGAATGTTCTGGTTGGCAGACGATCGACGGGCGCGGTGTTAATCAGGCTCAAGTCGCGCACGCCCGCGAGGCTCATGTTAAGTGTGCGCGGAATTGGCGTCGCCGAAAGGGTGATTGAATCCACGTTTGTGCGCGCTTTTTTAATTTTTTCTTTATGAGTCACACCAAACTTTTGCTCTTCATCAATAATCAAAAGCCCCAGATCTTTAAAGCTTACATCTTTACTAAGGAGCCTATGAGTTCCAATGAGGATGTCGACTTTGCCTTCAGCCGTGCCCTTTGTGATTTGCTTTGCATCGGCCGTTGTCACAAAGCGGTTTAAAGCCTTGATTTCGATGGGCCATCCCTGGAAACGCTTTTTAAATGTTTCCAAATGTTGGAATGCCAGCACTGTCGTCGGCGCAAGAACCGCGACTTGCTTGCGATTTTGAACCGCAAAGAAAGCGGCGCGCATGGCGACTTCGGTCTTGCCAAAGCCCACGTCACCACAAATCAGGCGATCCATCGGCTTTGTTGAGGCAAAGTCTTTTGCGATGTCGCGAACCGCGCGCAGCTGATCTTCGGTTTCTTCGTACGCAAAACCATTCTCGAAAAGTGCGTACTCGCTTTCGTCGATTGGCACCGGAAGGCGTTCAATCTCTGCACGTTTTGCATAAAGCGCCAAAAGATCGTGGGCGATGTCGCGAAGCTGGTTCTTAACTTTTGTTTTCGTTTTTTCCCAACCAAGACCGCCCAGCTTGTCTAATATAGTGGTCTGAGAGGCGCCTGAATACTTCTGAAGCTGTCCCACGCGATAGACAGGAAGATAGAGTTTATCTTTATCTTTGTACCCGACCTGAATAAACTCAGAATCAATGCCATTAATTGGCATGATTTTAAGTCCTTCATAAACTCCGATCCCGTGTTTGACGTGCACAACTAAATCGCCGGGCTTCAAGTCACCGAAGCTAAGGCGCTTCGCCTGCTTTTGAAAATCGTCAGCGCCCTTTGACTCCGTCACGCGTTGTTTGCGTCCGAAGAAATCTTCTTCGCGCAAGAAGATGATTTGCTCTTCTTCTAAGCGAAGACTTTCGGGTAAATAGCGTGGAATGAGATGAATGATGTTGCCAGAAGAATCTTGATCCTGAATCCAAGAATCCCATAGATACTCATTGGCGTCGCATTTCACGGGCTTAAGGTCCAAACGCTCGATAATGTATCCAAGCCGCTCCATTTGGGAATGGTTTTTGATGCCGACAAAGATCCTATAGCGATCTTCTTTCCAGCGACGGAGTTTGGTATTTGCAGCTTGTAGCCACGGATCTGAGCCCGGCGAGAATGAAAGACTCATATTAGAGAAATCCGTTACCGGTGCCGCCCGATAGTCAATCTTAACCGAATCGGCGGACTCCTCCTCGAGATACTCAAGCTTTGAAAAATAAATTTGTCGTGAGTCCGAAGGAAGTTCGAGTTCATCAAAAGGAGTGTAGAGATCTTTGATTTCAGGACGAATGACTGCCACATCAGAGTTGCCATAGTCCTGTTTCATATCCGCGATCAAATCATCTGCATAACGAGAGATCTCTAATGGATCAAGCAACCAAATGTTCAACGAAGAACTGAAGTGATCAAGGGCAGTAGCGAGCTTCTTGTAGAAATACGGAAGTAAGAACTCTGCGCCCGGGAAGTAGTTCTTCAAAACAAGCGAGCGCAGAAGCTCCTCGGATTCGGCTTTGTCGACTTTGCGGCCTTCAAGGGTTTTCCGAAGGCTTTTCAACAGATCTTCATGGTAGTCATCGCGGAAAAGAATTTCGCGCGCGGGAATCACAGCCGCCGTTGCGATTTCCTTCTCACTTCGCTGATCCACAGGATTGAAGAAGCGCAAACTTTCAATTTGATCGCCAAAAAGCTCGATGCGAATCGGACGACTCTGGGCCGGTGAAAAGATATCTATGATCCCGCCACGCAAAGCATACTGACCGGAGTCTTCTACCATCGGAGCGGATTGGTAACCAAGATTGTTTAAAAAGAGGGCAACGTTTTCCACCAGTTCGGTTCCCGAACTCCAGATGTGCGTATGATCTTTAAGTTCTTTAAAAGGAATCGTCTTTTGACACAGCGCTTGGGTTGAGGTGATGAAGATTTCCCCAGGCTTCGCGTGCTGAGCTCGGTAAAGAAACTGTAAACGATCCCCGATGGCCCGCGTGTTGGGATAAAGACCAGAGTACGGAGAAACGTCGAAATGATTAAATATGTGGCAACTCTTTTGCGGATCAAAGAAGCGAATCAGGCGCTCTAACTTCTCGGCGGAGTGGTGACTGCCGGTGATTACTAGATGCGGCAAGTTATTAATTTGCTTAGAGTAAGTTTGAGACAAAAAGAAAGAAAGTGGCAACTCCGAGGAGCTTCCAACCACTTGAATCTTTGCTTTTTTGGACTCAAAGGCTCTTTCAAGAAGAGTCTCGAGTCTTGTATGGACCAACTCTGTTTTCATTTTTGTGTGATGTTGCCACTAGTTAGGCGATCTTTCCATTCATATTTCTTGGATTTCACGCAAGGCATGAGTATAAAGGATTATTCTCAATAACGTGTCAATAAGGGGAGGAAGCTGTGCCATTAGGCGGAGTTATATTTATCACTGTGTTCGTCGCAGTGTTTGGCTGCTTGTGTTTGTACTTGGGCCGCCTGTGCGGCGGCAAAAAGCATCAAGACGAAGTGAAGCTAGCCCCATATGAGTGCGGTATTCCTGGACAAGAAAAAAAGGAAACCCGTGTTTCCGTAAAATTTTACCTAACTGCGATTCTCTTCATTCTTTTCGATATCGAAATCATCTTCATGTATCCATGGGCGACGAGCTTCAAAGAGATGATGGCGGCAGGAATTGGCTCTTACGCGTTGATCGCCATGATGATCTTCATCGCGATTTTCATCTTTGGACTTTTCTGGGAAATCAAATCAAAAGCTTTGGAGTGGGACTAGATCATGGGTTCTGATGCATTCGAAATAACGATTAACTGTATTAAGCTTGTCCTTGTATTTTTGTTGATGGTTCAGGCGGTTCCTATTCTTGTGTGGCTTGAGCGCCGCGGATCGGGTTTCATTCAAAACCGCTTTGGTCCAAACCGGGTCGGTCCGCTGGGCTTGATGCAACTGCTTGCCGATGCGGTGAAGTTTTTAACGAAAGAAGAATTCAGCCCAAAGGCAGCGACGAAGTTGCTCTTCTATGCGGCTCCAGTCTTTGCGTTGATTCCTGGTACTTTGGGATTCGCGGCGATTCCAATGGGATCACCGTTGAAGTGGGATGACTACACTTTTGCGATTCAAGGTTACGATATCGGCGTTGGTATCGTGTTTATTTTGGGTGTTTCATCCTTGGCAGCATACACGATCTTGATGGCTGGCTGGGGGTCTGGAAACAAATACGCTCTGATGGGCGCATTGCGCGCGAGTGCCCAGACGATCAGTTACGAGCTGGCTCTCGGTCTTTCTATCGTCGGCATCATCATGATGTACGGCACTTTTAACTTGAGCGAGATGATCGCAGCCCAGCAGGGCACGATGGCGTTTCATGCCTTCGGCAACACAATTGCAACGAGCTGGTTGCCTAACTGGGGCATCTTCTATCAACCGCTCGCGGCGGTGATTTTCTTTGCGGCGACTTTCGCGGAATCAAACCGTCTACCATTCGACTTGGCGGAAGGTGAGTCGGAGTTGGTTGCCGGATTCCATACGGAATACGGCGGTTTCAAAATGTTGCTTTTCTTTATCGGTGAGTACGGGCACATGATGGTTGCCTCGGGCTTGATGGCGACCTTCTTTTTCGGCGGCTACAACATCCCTTGGACAACGACTGAACAAGTCTACCAATGGGCTTTGGGCTTTGTGGGTACTGCTAACGCCGCGAGCGCTTTGACATCTTTTGTCCACTTCATCTCGTTCACTATGAAGCTTGGAATCTTCCTTTGGATCTTTATTTGGGTTCGTTGGACTTTGCCACGCTTTAGATACGATCAATTGATGGATTTGGGTTGGAAAACGATGCTCCCTTGGGCGTTGGCTAACACCATCTTGTCAGCTTTGGTAATTTTCGCAGTTTCACACGCTTTGTAGGGGTTTAATGTGACGGCAGATAGTTTTTTATTTTGGTTGTTGGCGGCGGTGACCCTGATCAGTGGTCTTGCTGTTGTTTTGGTGTTTAATCCGATTTACTCGGCCCTTTGCCTGGCGATGACAATGGTGGGTGTTTCCGCGTTGTTCGCGACTTTGGGTGCATACTTCATCGCGGGCGTTCAGATGATTGTTTACGCGGGGGCCGTACTGGTTCTCTTCGTCATGGTTCTTATGCTCTTTGACTTGAAGACAGAGCTTGGAACTTTCTCTCGCGGTAAGATCAGCGGCTTGCTAAAGATTGCGACGATCGGTACTTTGGCGGGTTTCCTTGCGGGCGCATTTAGCATGAGCATTGAGTTTGCCGATAAGCCAGTGACGAAAGCGGCCGTGGCGGGCGTAGATACGACCCACAACCTCGGCACGCTTTTATTTACAAAATATATTCTCGGTTTCGAGGCCCTTGGCATCTTACTATTGGTTATTGCCATCGGGGTTGTGGGTCTTGCGCGCAGTAAAGGTGGAACACATGCCAAGCACTGATATCATTACCAATGTTGGTTTGAATCACTACCTAGTTCTTTCAGCATTACTTTTCGTAACGGGAATGGCTGGAGTTCTTATCAGAAGAAACATTATCGTTCTTTTGATGTCTATCGAGCTGATGTTGAACGCCGTGAACTTGAGCTTTGTGGCCTTCAGCAAGTACCTCGATAAACTGGATGGCCAAGTTCTCGTGTTCTTCGTGATGACAATCGCTGCGGCAGAAGCTGCGGTGGGTTTGGCTATCGCGGTTTCAATTTTCAAACGTTATAAAGAAGTGAACATTCGCTTCTTCGAGCATCTGAAGGGATAGTCGCCAATGAATCATGCCATCCTGATGTCGATTTTGATCCTCAGTCCGTTTATCGGCTTTTTGATCAACGGCTTCCGTTATAAAAAACACAACTATATGGTCGCGGGCTCTATTGCAACCGCAGCGGTGTTCATCTCTTTTATCTCGTCAATACTTTTGGTTGCTGACGTCGTGAGCTCTCCGGAAGAGGGTCGCCGTATCGTTGTCACTTTCTTTGAGTGGATCACGGTCGGTAACCTCAAGATTGATGCAGCTTTCGTTGTCGACCAAATCAGCTCGATCATGATCTTGATTATCACGGGCGTTGGTTCTTTGATCCACCTGTTCTCAATCAGTTACATGCACCACGATAAGGGCGTTGCCAAGTACTTCGCGTACTTGAATCTCTTCATCTTTAATATGCTGTTGCTTGTTCTCGGCAGCAACTTGCTTGTGATGTTCGTAGGCTGGGAGGGCGTAGGTCTTTGCTCTTATCTCTTGATCGGCTTCTGGTTCACGGACAAAGAAAAGGCAGCGGCTGGCATGAAAGCCTTCGTGACAAATCGCGTGGGTGATGCGGCTTTCCTGCTCGGCATGTTCATCCTGTTCCTGACTTTCGGGACATTGAACTTCCACGAGTTGAACGCACTTGCGCCAACAACTGCTGAGGCTTCTTGGCTTGGTGCCGTAACCTTGGGGACTTTGTTTCTCTTCATTGGCGCAACGGGTAAGTCCGCACAAATTCCATTGTACGTATGGCTGCCGGATGCGATGGCTGGCCCAACGCCGGTCTCGGCGCTGATCCATGCGGCGACGATGGTGACCGCTGGTGTGTACATGATCGTGCGTCTGAATCCTTTGTTTGTAGTTGCTCCAAATACAATGGGCATCATTGCAATCATCGGCGCTGCGACGGCGGTCATGGCGGCAACGATAGGTATGACCCAATGGGATATCAAAAAGGTTCTCGCTTACTCTACAGTTTCTCAGCTCGGCTATATGTTCTTGGCATGTGGCGTGGGGGCTTTTGGCGCGGCGATGTTTCATTTGATGACTCACGCCTTCTTTAAAGCGCTCATGTTCTTGGGATCTGGCTCTGTGATCCACGCAATGCATGAAGAGCAAGATATTCGCAAGATGGGCGGCTTGAAAAAGTACATGCCAATCACGCACTTCACGTTCTTACTTGGTTGGTTGGCAATTATCGGCATGCCGCCTTTTGCGGGCTTCTTCTCGAAAGATGAAATACTGTGGGAAGCATTTACGTCGCCTTATGGTCACCCGGCTCTGTGGGCGGCGGGCGCTTTGGGTGCGACTTTGACGGCGTTCTATATGACCCGCTTGATGGCTCTGACCTTCTGGGGCGGTAGTCGTGTTCCTAAAGACATTCATCCGCATGAATCCGATGCGATGATGACCATCCCGTTGATCGTCCTTGGCGTTTTGTCCGTGATCGGTGGTTGGATTGGTATTCCACATGTCATCGGCGAAGTCTTCGGCGGAATTCCTAACGTTTGGGAGCACTGGTTGCATCCTTTGATCAAGGAAGTTCCGGCGGCGGCCGACGTTCACCATGATGTGAGCCTCGAGTGGACCTTCATGGCAATCTCGGTTGGCTTGGCAGCAGTTTCCGCGATTGTGGCTTTCCAAATGTACGTTCGCAAGCCAGGCAGCTCTGAAAAAGTGGCTCAAGGCTTGGGGCCGATCTACAAAGCCATCTACCACAAGTACTTCGTGGACGAAGCATACTTCGGTGTCATCATCAATCCGCTGGTTAAGTTCAGCCGCGTTCTTTGGTACTACGTGGATGTTAATTTTATTGATAAATGCACTTACTGGGTGAGCGATGTTGTGAAGGGCGGGGGTTCTCTCGTTCGCTCACTTCAAACGGGCAATATGCAGCAATACGCAATGTATATTGGTATTGGCTTGGTCTTTGTTCTCTCCATCCTTTTAATGAGGTAATTTCATGTTACTCAGCACGATTGTTTTTCTGCCTCTTTTATTTGCCCTTATTATCGCCCTCTGGCCGAAGGTGAACTCAATTCGTCCCTTGGCTTTCGGCTTTTCAGTTATCGAGTTTGTTTTGAGCCTTAGTATTCTGCAAAGGTTCGACGCCAGCTCTGCCGCTCTTCAACTCGTTGAAAAGCATGTTTGGATCGAGCGCTTTGGCATCTCTTACTTTATGGGTATCGATGGCTTGTCTTTGTGGCTCGTGATTATGACGACATTCTTGATGCCGATCATTGTCCTTGCTAGCTGGACGTCGATTGATAAGCGTGTGAAGGGTTTCCACGTCAGTCTCTTCATCTTGCAAACAGCGATGTTGGGGACATTCTTGGCGATGGACGCGATCTTTTACTACGTATTCTGGGAGCTTTCTCTTGTACCAATGTACTTCATGGTTGGTATCTGGGGCGGTACAAGACGCATCTATGCCACGGTAAAGTTCTTCATCTTCACGTTCGCCGGTTCTGTTTTGATGCTCGTCGCGATGATCTATATGATGTACCTCACCCAAGAAGCTACCGGCCAAATGAGCGCGAGCCTGCTTGAGTTTTATAAGTTAAAGATCCCATTTGTTGGCGGTCAGTTCTTCAGCCTCCAAACGTTGCTTTTCTTCGCCTTTGCTTTGGCGTTTGCGATCAAAGTTCCGGTTTTTCCCCTTCACACCTGGTTGCCTGACGCCCACGTCGAGGCGCCGACTCCAGGGTCTGTGATCTTGGCGGCTGTCATGTTGAAAATGGGTACTTACTCATTTCTTCGTTGGGTGATTCCTTTGTTCCCAGACGCGTCCGAGTACTGGGCTTGGTTGTTCATGTTGATTGGTGTAATCGGGATCGTTTATGGGGCCTTGGTCGCGATGGTTCAGCCGGATATCAAGAAGCTGGTGGCATATTCATCCGTATCTCACATGGGCTATGTTTTGATTGGCATGTTTGCGTTCAACGCGTTTGGCTTGCAGGGTTCTATTTACCAAATGTTGAACCATGGTATTTCTACCGGCGCTTTGTTCATATTGATTGGCATGATCTACGAAAGAACACACTCACGTGAGATTTCTAAGTACGGTGGCTTGGCAGGTGTGTTGCCAGTCTTCGCGACCTTCTTCTTTATTATTACGCTGTCTTCGATTGCGGTTCCAATGACAAACGGCTTTGTGGGTGAGTTTTTGATCTTGCTCGGTACTTTCAAAGCGATGCCCGCCTATGCCTACGTTGCGGTTCTCGGGGTCATTTTGGGGGCGGTTTACATGCTTTGGATGTTCAAGCGGGTGTTCTTCGGTCAGCAAGGTGAGTTGGTGAAAGATGACCATCATCCACTTCATGATTTAAATATGCGCGAAATCGCGGTGATGACCCCGCTTGTTATCATGGTTTTCTGGATGGGTCTTTTCCCGAATCAGTTTCTTGACTGGTCTAAAGCCAGTGTGGAGCACTTGATCCAAAATCGCTCCGGCTACAGCCTGACGATCTACGGCGCATCTCAAGCTGAGGCGGCCACACCAACGGCGGCTGAACCAGAGCCCGCGGCAGCGCCGCCGGATTCTAACCCGGACACCACAGAGCCAGCAACTCCAGCAGTACAAGAGGGAGCGACTAAATAATGAAAGCGAATATCTCTATTAATGACCTACTTCTTATTTCGCCGATCATCGCGCTCTTTTTGACGAGCTTGATTCCGATCACCCTTAAGGTGTTGAGAGGTAATCGCGAGCAGAATCCGCTGTCCACTTTGATTCAAGGCCTGATCGGCCTTGTAATTGCAGCGGTTCTTTTGGGTATCTTCGCAGGAGCAACGGGCGCAACGGCGTTCTCACACAGTCTGGTGTTTGACGGTATCACTCAATGGATGGGTATCATTGCGTTAGCAGCAGCGGCCGGCTCCTTGGTTTTGATGTACGAAAATCCTGCGACAAAAGGCAACCAGTTCTCGGAATTGGTTTTCTTAACCCTTAGCTCTGCTTTGGGTATGTTGATTTTGGTTTCTGCAGCGGATCTTTTGATGATCTTTATTGGTCTTGAGACAATGTCGTTGTCTTTGTACTTGATGATCGGCATGAGCCGCGAAGAAAAGCTCGCGAAAGAAGCGGCTTTGAAATACTTTGTATTGGGTGGTTTCGCCTCTGCGATCTTCCTCTACGGCGTGGCATTCATCTTCGGCTCTACGGGCAGCACAAACATCTTGGACTTTTTGGAAACAGCAAGAAGCTTGGTGGCCACTAGCCGCTTGTTCTTGTTCGGCATCACATTCGTAATCGTGGGCTTTTGCTTTAAAGTATCGATTGCTCCGTTCCATGCTTGGACACCGGATGTCTATCAAGGCGCGCCCACGCCACTTTCTGGTTTTATGGCGACAGCAGTGAAGACAGTTTCCTTTGCGGCGTTCTTGCGAATAGTTGCAACGCGAAGCCTTGAGGGCTCGCAAAATCTTTTCGACGTTCTTCAGTGGTTGGCAGTGGTCACGATGATTGTTGGTAACGTAGCGGCGATCTTGCAAAATAATTTGAAGCGCATGCTTGCGTACTCGAGTGTGGCGCATTCAGGTTACATCCTGGTGGGTATTATCACGGCGGGTGTGAGCGAGGTCGGCTCCTTCGGCGCCTCTGGCGTTATCTTCTACCTGATCAGTTACGCACTGATGACTTTGGGCTGCTTCGCGATTGTGAGCATGCTTGAAAACTCCGAAAACTCAATTGTGAATGTCGATGATTTGGCTGGCTTGGCAAGCAGGCGTCCCTTATTGGCGCTTTGCTTTACCCTCTTCCTCTTGTCTTTGGCGGGGATTCCCCCAACGGTTGGCTTCTTCGGTAAATTCTATCTTTTCAATGCAGCTATCGGTGAAGGTCTCCTGTGGCTGACAATTTGGGGTGTGCTAAGCTCAGTGATCAGCGTTTACTATTATCTCCGCCCTGTGGTTGTTATGTATATGAAAGAGGGCGATGCGGAGATCGCTGGCCACTCTTTGAATGCAACAACGGTCACAGTTCTTGTTTCTGCAGTTTGTATCTTGTTGTTGGGTCTGGTTTCTGGACCGATCTTTACGGCGGTAGAGAAGAGTCTCATGTAACGCCCGAACTCTAAATGGTTCACGTCAGGCGAGACAACTAGAGATCGTGATGTCTTAAGGTGTTATAGGCGGACTTAAACCCGACTCTAACGATACGGGCTAGTATTGCCGGGTTCAAACTGAAGTGGTCAACAAAGAACATCTCATAATTCTGTGGGCGAGGATGGATATATATATAGTCAACGCCCGGTTTGAACTTGCCGTTTTCACGCACCTTTTCTAATAGTTGTGTTCTTAGTCCATCTGGTAGTTTATGTTCTTTGAAAAACGTGTCGACTTCCGCATAGATCGTTCGCATATTGGATTGATACTCTATATGCTTCGCAATTTTTTGTTGGATCACCTGATACAGGGCCTGATTGATGATCACTGGAATCCCGTACTTATGAAGCGAGCCCATTTCTGGAGTGTAGTGATAAGGCTGAACTGAATAGGATGAAATTACCAAGTCGGCGCCGTGATCGGCGGCGACGTGGGTCGACAAAGTGTCGCGGATTTCGCCATCGAAATAGAAGATCTCTTTGCCATCAGGCCGAGTAATTCCGTATGGTGAGAACACCGGGGGAAGTGCAGCCGAACAGGCGACGGCCTCACTGATGGTGGAATATCCTATGTATGTCGTAGTTCCGTTTTTTGATGCTTCAGGAAAATTCCCGAAGATCGCTTTCCGGGTATGATTCAGCTGGGTGCCGATAACAAACAATTCCACACCCAAACGGGAGAAGTCGTTTTCGATCAGCACTTCTTTGCGTAGATATTTTTCTAGGCCCTTGGTCGTAAAGAGACCGTTGAGTTTAAAGCCATTTTTTACGAAGGTCTCAATTCCGCCCGCAACTAAGGATTTGCGCAAAAAAGTGTCTGGTATGAGGTTCAAAATATTCATTCCATTCACGCTGAAAATATCACGGTAACTCATTGGTTTGAGATATTGAATGTCGTCCTTATTAAAGACAGGTTCATTTCCGGAGCCGACTTGAAAAGCATTGATCAAAGATTCAATCGGGTAGCCGGCGGCCAGGACCGAGGCCACAAAAGCTCCGGCGCTGGAACCAACGTACATACGGATCGTGAGGGGCAGATCACCGGGATACTTTTGACGCACGATCTCTTTTTGGCCGCCAACGGTGCTAAAACCAAGCTCTTTGAGGGCTAGAAGAACTCCTATATGAAAGGCAGCGGCCTTAATTCCCCCCCCACTCAAGACCAGAGCTATCTTCTTTTTCTCCCGAATACGCATAAAAAAATTATTCCACTAATTATGAGATATTCAATGTAAAGATGATCGAAAACCCTTGATCAGCGCGGGAACAGCGGTTTGAATAGGACCATGGTCTAGGGTGAGCAGTGTGAATACCCAGCCTCAGGTCGAGAAATT
Source organism: Pseudobdellovibrionaceae bacterium (assembly GCA_039810425.1). Classification (GTDB taxonomy): domain Bacteria; phylum Bdellovibrionota; class Bdellovibrionia; order Bdellovibrionales; family Bdellovibrionaceae; genus JACMRP01. The sequence goes on from JBDHWW010000052.1 coordinate 15,155, forward strand.
GGCTGAGTAATCACACAAAAGGCTGATAAATTTGACAGTCGACCTTGGTGTGATAAAACTGATTACGCAAGCTGGAGACAGCTGAATAGGCGGAGTGAAGATGACTAGTATGCCTGCAATCGGAGAGAGATCTCCCAACACGAATGAGTCTTGGTTGGTCCTGATGGACTACTCAACTAAGTACAAAGTGAGTGTGAGCACGCTACGTCGCCGGATCAAAGCTGAAGATATTAAGTACAGGCTCGAAGATGGCAAATACCTTATTATCGACGAGCCGATGAGTACCCACCAGCGCGTACATCGCCCCTCCCTAGAAAGCGACCTCGCACAGGTGGGTGCTCATCAAGGAACCCAAACGGCTCCGAGTTCTGCGTCTTCTAAACCGGATATTTCAGATAAAATTGCTATGGCAAAAAACGACGAGCCGATCCTTACAGCCGCCAATAAGCTTCTGACAGAGCTCAAAAAAGCTTACACGCAAATCCTCCAGGAAAAAGAAGAACAGATGTTGATGCTCAAAGATGAGGTCGCAGATTTGAAAACCTTGGTGCGTGTTCTTGAAAGCGAAAACGAAAGGCTGAAGGGATTTAAACAATAGGGGAAAGACCTATGAAATTGATTATCGTTTGTGCCATTTTGCTTCTGGGGTTGTCCTCTCACGCTGAGACCTGCAAAAAAGGCGACCTTAAAGATTGCGGTAAGATTCTGAAATCTAAAGAAGGCACGGAAGAATTTAACGCAATCTACGATGCAATTTGTGCTGAAAACAAAGCTTTTAAATGCTTGAAGCGCACGGTTCGCGGTGACGTGAAAGAGGAGCTTAAGTATATGAAGGAAGAGTTCCCGAAAGCTCAGCTCTTTCCGGGTAAAGAATCTGGCGAAGACAAAGTGTTCGTTCTAGATAAAAAGTAAGCCCCTCCCATGTCGGCCAAAGTAAGACTCTTTTTTCTTGGGTCATTGGGACTTGTGGTTTTGGCCATATCTTGGCTGATATTCCGTGGATACCAGGCCAATCAAGAACCGACGCCGGAGGGCATCTCCGGTACTGCGGCAGTCATATCGGTTCAACAATCAGATTTTGGAAAGTCGGCACCTCATGTAACAACGGCGACGAAAGTTGCAAAGTCGGTTGCAACGACCGCGGTTCCGACAACGAAAGCCATTGATGCTTCTCCAAAAAGGAAAGAAGAAGGCAAGGGCGCCTGGATTACGCCATCTGAAATTACTTATCTCGACGAATCACCTCAGCAAAAGTTGATGTTGGACTACTTAAAATTGGTGGGGGCCTTGAGGGCTCTACCTAAGGCGGAGCCCGTGTTTGTTGGCATGAACGATCAGGGTTTCGATCAGTTTGAATACGATACTTTCGATGATGGTCATGTGGTTCAGTGGAAAAGAAGCGGCGACATTGCTGTAGAGCAGATCGAGTACCCTGGAGGTTACAAAGTAACTCGCCGTGCTCCGGAAAACGTCCGACCTTTTGCGGAGGTCTCTTATGAAAGCAAGACGAACGAAATTTTTCAAAGCGTGAACTACCGTAACAACGGAACCGTTGAGTCCATTCAAGATACCAAAGGCAAAACGACGACGATTTACTACTACGATGAGCAGGGCCGGCTCACGGATGTTTATCACTACAATGAGAAGTAGTTGGGCTGGTATAGTAAAAAGGACCTGAAAAATCCCAAATTGATCGACCTAAATCCGTATAATTCCAGTAGAAAAAGCAGTAAAAGACAATCTTATCACGGTGTTGTATAATAGCATTACAGTGGCAAAGAAAATATACTGCCCCAACATTGCCTGCTCTCAACACTTAAATCCTAAACCAGAAAACCTGATCAAGAAAGGTCTGGCCCCGGGATTTCAGGGTAAAACCTATCAAAGATTTCTTTGTAAGGTCTGTGGCTACAAGTTCAATGAACGACAACTGAATTGGGACTCCACCTTCCGCAAGCCCAACCGCCAACAACTGCTCACCGAAACTAATACCCGCTACACTACGGGAGCCAGTGTTAATGAACTACGAGATGATCTGGAAGTTCATAAGTGGCTTATCTTTAAAAACATCGCCTTCACTGCCAAAAAAATCCTCCTCTACCAAAACTACCTGATTGATAGCGGGCAGTTTAAATCCAACAACATCGTCTTTGATGAAATGGAACACCATATTCACGGCAAGCATTTTCCCGTCTCCATCGGGATCGCTTACTGTGGAGACACCCAGAGAATTATCGCTATTGGAGTGGGCGACTTGCTGGCCAAGGGTCGCTTACGGCGAAAAGTGATTCGCCTTGATAAACAAGGAAAGATTAAACTCACCAAAAAGTTTTGGAACCGCAAAAACACTTCCGCTCAAATGTGCCGGGATATTTTTATGGTAATTGCGAAGTGTTTAGGTAAGGCCCCACACATTACCACCGACAAGAAAAAGGCTTACCTCACTTATATGCGGAATTTCTTACCCACGGCTCAACATCATCAGGTGTTAAGTTATGCTTCACGGCTGAAGAAGAAAGATCCCACCAAAAGGACTTATACCAAGAGACAGAAACTTGCTCCCGCAGGGCCAGAGCAGAAGAAAGCCTTGAACCAATTAAACTCGCTTCACAGTAAGATCCGCAAAGTTCAAGGTTTGGGGAGAAGAGACCAGACCACTTTTAAAACTAATCAGGGAATGCTCAATGCCCTCTATCTTTTTTTGGCCACCTACAACGGCTATGACTTGAATGCGGTCCTCAAGTTCAAGGTGCCTCGTAGCAGCAAGCCGAAGAAAAAATCCGCCAAGAAAATTAAGCGGAAGCCGTAGCCTGATTTAACGAATCACTTTGACGAGTCAATTCTGAGGAAAACTTTTCCCTAATCACGACGGTTCCCAACTGATGAACAAGTTGTTTCATTGTTTCTCTCATTTCATCAACGGCTTGTTGATCTTTCTTTTTCTTATCCTTGATTCCTTTGTAAATGCCATAAGCCAGCTTGAAGCCAACATTTATAGCAGTTCCACCAGGAACCATTGATAAACCAAGAGCGACCAACTCTTTCCCTTTGTCTGTATCTGCTAAAGTTTTAGCAGAATCCTTGACGATGGAGCCGAACGGTTTCAGTTGAGCAACTCTCATTTTTGTAAGTTGGCCATTGATTTCCTGCCAAGTATCAAGACGATCATGCGAGTTCGAGAAAATGTCCTCTAAAGACATCTCACTAAGAACATCCTTTACTCGTTCAGTGAATTTTTCCTCTGTATAAACCTCTATGAAGTTTTCAATTTCGGATTCTGAATTGAACGGGAAGTTAGACATAATTTTATCGCTCAAACTTGTTGGGAGTTGGTATTGAGTCATACTTCCCAGCAGGCGATTGATATTGTCCTGAGCCCGTCGTCTTTCTTCCTCTTTTTCTTGTTGTCTTAATCTTCCAAGAAGACTTTTATACTTAGTTTCAATTTCACGAACATCATTTGAAGCCGTTAAGTAGTCCCGGCTGAGATCACTTAAAATGGTTAGCTCTAAATCATTCATAAAGGCTTGAATAGAGCGAACGAAATAGATGACAACCATATCGGTATCTTCTTTAGGAATACCTTGAAGGGCCTCAATCCTTTTATTGATCCCGAAATATGAGTCTTCAATTTCCTTATTTAACTGCTTTTTAATTTCACCACTTTTTTCGTTTCTTGCGGAGATAAACCTTTTGAAAAGAATCGCAGGAAGTTCAGAAGACAACCGTCTTCTTTCATCCAAGGCAGTGCTATAATCCACAATCGTAGCCTCTGCGACGGAGTTCAGTTTTCGGTATTCAAGGAGTCCATCACTATCTAATTCATGCAACAAGATTTTTCGTTTATCTTCTAAAGCAATGATGGTGTCGTTAATTTCTTGAATTATATGTCCAAACTGCCTCCGAGAATCATCAACTTTCTGCTCCAACATTCTTGGAAAGACTTTGCTATTGGCTTCCGATGCGAGGTAAAATATTTTCTCCCTTACTCTTGCCTTAAAATCATTCATTGCCTCTTGTATTTTGGGATCTGCTTCAACTTCTTCTAACCAGCCAAAATGATTTTTAATCGACGAGATAACTTCTTTCTCAAATAGTTCAATATCATCTGTTGAGTCTATGTCGTTTGATATGATATTCGTGTATTCTTTTACCGACTCTCTAACTCTTGCTTGAAGAGTAGATTCATCATCGTTTAGTGATTCAAATATTTTATACTCAACAAAGTGAAAGTATTTAGTGATTGATTCTTCGGTGAAGTGAATACTCTGGGAGTTGGTAAGTCGCATATAATTATCAATGTATTGTTCAAGGATTGTAGGATCTCCCCCGGCCTCCTCGCAAAAAACTTTGATAATTCGGTTGGTAAGAAATATTTCGATAATTCCGTATTCAAACTTATTTTTAAACTCCGCTTTGAATTTTAAAAAATCGGAGTCGAAAGTCCCGACACCATTTTCAATCCCTTTCTTGATCATAGTCTGTAATTGCCCAACTAACTGATTGAACTCATCAGGTTTGGCTTTCTCTATATCAATGATCATTTTTGACTCATACTCAGAGATTCGTCTGAGTTCTTCTACCAGGTGATTATTCAGTTGCTCCACCAGTCGTTTTTCTGTTTTTCCAGTTTGGATAAGTTGCTTTAGACTCTCCAAATTTTGTTCGTATTCACGACCTTTGCTGTTCATTTTCTCGGATAATTCATCCAAGTATGATTTTACGACCCCAATATAAGCCTTTGCGAATCTACTGTTTTCTGAGTTCATTTCGTCGTCTCCTTTAGTGAGGAGATAAATGGAAGAAACACAAAATCGGGTGATTTTGTGCCAAAAGGCTAAAAGACTGGATTTAGTTTTGGTAAGGAACGGTTTGATCTTCGTAAGCGCCCCATGACACCTTTTTGCCGACATTCGTAAATCCACGTAGTTTGAACCTAACTAGGAGGTTCAGC
>JBDHWW010000053.1:0-19128 GCA_039810425.1 Pseudobdellovibrionaceae bacterium
GGAAACTTAGGAATGATCAAAAACTCAGTGTGGAATCAGGTCCTTTGTCTAGCAAACTTGTGGGTAATAGTAAGCCCAAGGTCCAGGTGGAGTGATTGCCGTCCACAACTCCAGAGCGTCTTTGTTATACTGAAAGCACTTGTGAGGACTTCTGATTGAAAAAGCTCATTCTGAAATTGTTCGTGGCATTTGTTGTTCTTCCGTCAGTGATTGCCAGTTCGATGTATTGGCTCAACGAAAAAGGTTTTTTCAACATCAGTGAAGTACAAATTGTTCTCGTCGACTCTCCGCAATCTCAATCGAATTTCTATTCCCCGATGGCCGATAAACTTGAAAAACAAATGCTCGAGTTCAAAGGGCAATCCCTGTGGTCCGTGAAGCTTTCAGAAGTTGTGGGATTGCTCAATTCGCAAAACTGGATTGAGCATCACAGCATCAGTCGCAGCTGGCCGAGCGGCTTGTCGGTGAAAATCAAACCTCACGACATCAAGCTCGTTTATTTGGGGAAAAACGGAAAGTACATGCCGATCATTTCTGACGGCAGCTTCTTGGACACCGTGGATTCAAAGCAAGCCCCGGACGTCACTTTGCTTGAAGGCGAAAATTTCTTGCAGAAAAAAGAGCTTCGTCAAAAAGCCGTGCAGGTTCTGAAAGAAATTCCGATCGAAGGAACCTTCAGCCGAAAAACAATTTCGGAAATCAGATATGATCAAAAAGATGGTTTTTCGATGACGATGATGAAGACCGGAATACAGGTCAAGATTGGCGAAGAACAGGTTGGAATTAAAAGTGCTCGAGTCTCACAAGTTGTTGATTATCTTCAGACTCGTCAATTTGACGCACGCGTCATAGACGCCAATCTGTCAAAGAAAGTTCTTGTCAGGTTGCGCAACGATCCCTAAGCTAAAGTCAAGGCAAACTGAGGTCCAGAGACTTTTGTCTGTCTGAATTCTCTGAAGAATTAGGGAATTAATGAGGACCATTTGGTCAGACTTATTGTTAGGACTTAAGGATGAGCAACATAAAACCGAAAGCACCGGTGCTGGCTGGCCTTGATATTGGTTCCACGAAAGTTTGTTTTGTCATCGGCACGGTAAATCCTGAAGGTAAGATTGATGTCGCGGGAGTCGGAACCGCCCCTAATACTGGCATCCGACAAGGCGTCGTCGTTAACATCGAAGCCACAACTGAATCCATCAAAAAAGCAAAAGAAGAAGCGGAGCTCATGAGCGGTTATTCCGTGAATGAAGTGTGGGTTGGGGTGTCTGGCACGCACATCACTTCTTTTGACTCTAAAGGTATGGTTGCGATCAAAAATAAAGAAGTGACCAACCAAGACATTGAGCGTGTGATTGAAGCCGCGAAAGCCGTGGCGGTTCCTGCGGATCGCAATGTCCTTCATGTGTTGCCTCGTGAGTATAAAGTCGACGGTCAAGACGGAATCACCGATCCTATTGGGATGTCGGGTGTGCGCTTGGAGGCAAGTGTTCACATCGTGACGGGTGGTCACACAGCTCTGCAAAATTCCGTAAAATGTGTTGAGAAGGCCGGCCTTCGTGTCGGCGGTCTTGTTTTGAATCAACTTGCCGCTTCGGCCGCAGTGTTGAGTGAGGACGAGAAGAATCTTGGCGTCTGCGTTGTGGATATGGGTGGCGGTACTTGTGACGCTGTTTACTTCTCGAATGGTAGCGTGGCTCATACATCTATTATTCCGATCGGCGGCCACCACTTCACACACGATGTGGCGGTGGGCTTAAGGACGCCTCAGGTGTCGGCGGAAGACCTCAAGAAAAAATATGGCTGCGCAATGGCTTCCATGGTGAACGAAACTGAAACCATCGAAGTTGAAGGCGTCGGAGGCCGCAAATCCCGTTTGATCCCACGCAAAGATCTTGCTGATGTTTTGGAAGCGCGAGCTGAAGAGACCTTAAACCTCATCGCAAACGATATGCGCATGAGTGGATTATTGCCTATGATGGGATCTGGCTTGGTGCTGACTGGTGGCGCGAGCCAACTCGATGGCCTGGTTGAAATGGGTGAGTTTATTTTTGATATTCCTGTTCGTCGCGGGGGCCCGAGTAAAGTGGGCGGGCTTATTGATGTGGTGAAGTCTGGTGAGTTCTCAGCGGCGGTGGGCTTGTTGTTGTATGGCCTCAGTCAGCGTAAGGATCTGATTGCTCAAAGCCAGCAGGGGCAGGGCGAAATGATTAATTTGGGCGAGTCTATCGATGGATTGGCGCAAAAAGTAAAAGATTTTTTTGGACAGATTTTTTAAAAAGTTTATCTCTCAAGTGTTTAATAGTTATCAGCGCAGGGATGCGCATAAAAGTTTTAGGAGGAGCGAATGTTTGAATTAGAAGAGAATATCAGTATCGGAGCCAACATTAAGGTTGTTGGTGTCGGTGGCGGCGGTAGCAACGCAGTCACAACCATGATCGAATCAAATATGGGCGGTGTAGAGTTCATCGTAGCAAATACTGATATCCAAGCGTTGAACGCGAATAAAGCGCCTTCTAAAATTCAATTGGGTCTTGATTTAACAAAAGGTCTTGGTGCAGGAGCCAACCCCGATATCGGTCGTCGTGCGGCGATTGAATCTTACAATGAAATCGTCGAAAAACTTGAAGGCGCTGACATGGTTTTCGTCACTGCCGGCATGGGCGGCGGAACTGGTACCGGGGGAGCTCCCATCGTAGCGAAAATAGCCCGTGAATTGGGCGCGCTTACTATTGGCGTAGTCACTAAGCCTTTCTTCTTCGAAGGTAAAAAACGTTCTAAGCACGCTGACGGAGGTTTGGCGGAGCTGAAAGAGAACGTGGATACCCTCATAGTGATCCCGAATCAGAAACTTCTTTCTATAGCGACGGAAAAGACGCCTTTGCTCGAGACCTTCAAAAAAGCGGATGAAGTGCTTTTGCAAGCGGTCAAAGGGATCTCTGATTTGATTAACATCCGTGGTTTGATCAACTTGGACTTCGCGGACATTCGTACCGTCATGGCGTCTAAAGGGATCGCGATCATGGGGACTGGCACGGCAAAAGGCCAAAACCGCGCTGTCGAGGCGGCGACCGCGGCGATTTCTTCCCCACTTCTCGAGAACATCCGTATCGATGGAGCGACGGGTATTATCGTGAACATCACGGGTGGTTCTGACTTGAGCCTCCTCGAGGTGAACGAAGCAACGATGTTGATTACAGAAGCTGCGCATGAAGATGCGGAAATCATCTTCGGTGCGGTTATCGATGATAATATGAACGAAGAAGTTCGCGTGACGGTTATCGCAACTGGTTTTGCACAAGAAGACCGTCAAATGGCTTCTGATACAATCAATCAAATGCAACAGTTCTTGAACGGTACGGGCATCCAGTTTCCTGGGATGAGCGCATCTTCCGGCATGCCTGGGAACATGAACATGCTGCCGCCAATTCCTGCAATTCCGAACATGCTGCCGCAAATGCCACAGATGCCGGCAATGCCTCAGTATCATCAACCGCAACAAGTTCCTGTGATGCCAGCGGAGTTGCCGCCGATTCAAACAGTCCAAAGTTCCGTGATGAACTACACTCAAACTGTTGAGCAAACTCAACAGCAAGTTCCGCAACAGTTTTACCACGCTCCGGTTCAACAGGCGGCTTCTGTAGTTCCACAAATGCCAATGCAGCAAGAGCAGGTGGCGACGCCAATCGCTCCGATTGCTCAACAGCAGGTGGTTCCACAGCAAGCGGTGCTACAAACACCACAAGCTCCAAATCCGGCGGAAGCGGCAATGTCTCCTCGTGATATGTTGATGGCTAAGGCGCGTGCTTTCAAAGAAAGCCAGGACTTGAAAGCGCGTCATACACAACCAGAACAATTGTCTATGAATGTAGACCATGAGCAGCAGTCTCTCGAAGAGGCCCGTAAAATGGCTCGTGAGGTGCTGAGCTCTCCATTTTCTGGCCAAAACCTCGAGGTTCCTGCTTTCATCCGCAAGAAACAAGGTTTTGACTTGAATAAAGAATAAAAATTGGAAGCCTGGTTTTTATCTGACATTCACATAAAAACAATGCAAGAGCGCAACAGTGACATTCTGTTGCGCTTTTTGCATTCTTTGTGCGAGAAAAATCCCCAGGAAATTCATCTATTTTTACTTGGGGACATTTTTGATCTTTGGGTGGGCGGTTCGAGCGTCTTTGTTAGAAAATTCCAACCGCTTATAGATGCGATTCGTGATTTGAAAAATGCCGGGGCAAGAATCACCTACATCGAGGGCAACCACGACGTTCATATTGAGTCGTTCTGGCGGAAAAAGCTCGGTGTCGAAGTTTTTGTCGAAGCTCAGTTTTACAACATCAACGGTTTAGAAATACGAGTAGAGCACGGCGATCTCATCAACCTCGATGATGAAACCTACCTCAAATACCGTTCGTTTATCCGCAATCCGTGGGTGAAACCACTCAGTTGGATCATTCCGGGAAAGTTCTGGGATGAGGTTGGGAACTATGCGGCCCGTAGGAGTCGCAAGCGCAGCCATGTCTATAGAGTTCGCAACGAAGAAAAACTTAGTCAGATGATCCACGCCCATGCCGAACGTGTGCATTCTGAGCATCCTTATGATGTCATCGTCTCTGGCCACATGCATGTCTACGATGACTACACATTTCAAATTGGGAACAAAGTGGTCCGTTCTATCAATCTAGGCAGCTGGTATGGCCCGGGGGTCAAGGTTTTAAGACTTTCTGGCCAGCACCTAGAATGGGTCAAAATAAATTAAAGCGAGTATCTGTTCGTAATTTAATGTGATGAAATATACACATGGAACTAAAAATCGATAATTGGGAAAGCTTTCTCTACGAATCACGCCCTTTTGCCTATGTCGCAATCGGTACCTACGCGCTCGCGGCAGATAAGCCGAACCTTATACTGTTGGCGGCGGCGGCGATTCTGATCTTCTGCGGAATCCTTGTGTTAAGAATGAGATTCAATGCCCGCGCAGGTGCCACCATGGAATCGCTCTATTACGAGAGTTTGCCGTTTCTGTATCTTGGTATTGGCGTATACGCCTTGTTTTTTTTAAACTTCACAAAGATCGCCGTGGGCAGTGGGGTGATCTTATTGTTCTGCGCGACCAAGGTTTTCCAATGGCGAATCCTCAATCGTCGTGCAGTTTTTAGGGTGGTCAGAAATAAACCCACCCCCGAAAAAAAGAAGGCGGAGTCCCGCCCCGCAAGTCGCCCGCTTGTATAGGGAATAAAAAGCCGGTCTTCTCAACCGGCTTTTTATCTAAGCACGACTTTAATTTATAACTAGAAATTCAAAGTGTAGGCAATGCTGCCTTGAATGCCAGACAAAGTTGTCTTCAAGTCGGTGCCGTTAATTTCGACCTCTTGGTTCGTGCCGGCTTGTGAAAGGCCTGGAACCGTGCCGTTTGCTGAGCTTGCCAAGTTTCTTTCGATTGGCAAGTAGCGAAGATTTCCCTCGATACTCAAGCAATGCTCCGGTGTGAAGCAGAAGTCCACGCCGAGGCCGCCCAATGCACCGAAGGCACTACCGGCGAAAGCAACTGAGTTGCCGCCGGCGCTGATATCGCCGCTCATTCGGCCATAACCAAGACCCATTTGCATGTAGAATTTAATGAAGCTGTTTTCAAGCGGGTAAAGTCGGAAGATCGGGAAGATCGTCATAGCGGAAAGTTTGTAGTCATAGGAATTACCGCCGCCAGAACCGGTTGCACTTTGCATAACATATGAAGGTCTGAAGGCGATTGCAAACATCGTCCCGCTGAAACGGTACTGGTACTGCGCAAAGAGCTCGTAGGCAGAACCCATATCGCCGGTGTCCGCGCCTGACGCCCGGGCCGTTTTAATAAGAGAGTTTACGTCATCTTGGCCTGCGGTTAAAAGGCCCAGCCCGAACTCCATGGAGTGGCCACCGCCGCCGCCACGACTGAGCGCGAATGCATTCGGTGCGCCAAATGCCAGAACAAGGACTCCAACGACAGTGGAAAGCATAGATTTTTTAAATAAAGACATTTCGTATCCTCCGTGACACATTTTAGATCTATTATAGATTCCAAGAGGAGAGTTCGGTGATCAAGTCAAGTCTCCTTGTTATGGACAAAGGGCTAGCATGAAAAAAGTCAGCGGAAAGTTAGTCGAAACAAAATTGAAATCCGATTTAGTCTATCACGGTTCTTTTTTGAAGGTTCTTCGGGATGAAGTCGAGCTTCCAGACGGAAAGACCGCGACCCGGGAATACATTCCTCATCCAGGAGCGTCCATGATCATTCCGCTCACGGATCAAGGTGAGCTCGTTATGGTTCGTCAGTATCGGTACGCGGTTCAAAAAATTTTTATCGAATTCCCCGCAGGCAAAATAGATCAAGGCGAAGAAGCTCTGCACACGGCTCAACGGGAGCTCGAGGAGGAAACCGGCTTTGTGGCTCGAGATTTCAGACATCTTACAACCATTCATCCGGTGATTGGCTACTCTAACGAAAAGATCGAAGTCTTTTTGGCAAAGGGTTTAACCGCTACTCAACAAAGATTGGATCATGGCGAGTTTTTAGATGTGTTCAAAATTCCTTTTGTGGAGGCTATGGAAAAGCTCCACAACGGAGAGATCACGGATGTGAAAACCATGGTGGGCCTTTTCTGGTACAACCAGATTTTAAATTCAAAATGGTAATTTTTTGCTAGAAACCGCTAGTTTGTTTAGGTGAGCCGAGCGCGCCGCTGGCTCAGTAAGGCGGCGGCTTCTTTTGCAAAATAAGTCAGAATCACATCCGCACCGGCACGGCGGATCGCCAGGAGACTTTCCATCATCGCTTTTTCGCCGTCCAGCCAGCCATTTGCGGCGGCCGCTTTGATCATCGCATATTCGCCACTTACGTTGTAAGCCGCGACAGGCACGGTGAAGTTCTGCTTCAGTGACTGAATAATATCCAGGTATGCCAAAGCCGGTTTGACCATGATTATGTCAGCGCCTTCGTTCACATCAAGACCTGCTTCCAGCAAGGCCTCACGCGAATTGCGTGGATCCATTTGATAAGTTTTCTTATCGCCGAATTTTGGCGCTGAATCGAGAGCATCACGGAAGGGGCCATAGAAGCTCGAAGCATATTTCGCGGAGTAAGCAAGAATGCCGGTGTTCTCAAAACCTTCGGCGTCAAGGGCACGCCGGATTTCCCCGACGCGCCCATCCATCATGTCAGACGGCGCGACCATGTCGGCTCCCGCGCGAGCTTGAGCCAACGCCATTTTCACTAGCACTTCGATCGTCTCGTCATTGAGGACTTGACCATCGCGAACGATACCGTCATGACCGTCACTGGAGTAAGGATCCAACGCGACGTCGGTGATCACGCAAGCCTCCGGAAACTTGTCTTTGATTTTTTTCACCGTTGTCGGCAGAAGGCCCTGCGAATTGAAAGACTCCTCCGCAGTTGAGTTTTTCAAAGAATCCCTGATGGCGGGAAAGAGCGCGAAGGAATGGACTCCCAAAGTCTGGCATTCGGCTATTTCTTTAAGTAAGTTGTCGGCACTTAGGCGGAACTGACCCGGCATCGACTTGATCGCGATCTTTTGATCCTGGCCCTCGCACAAAAAGACAGGGTAAATCAGATTATCTGCGCTGAAGGTGGTTTCAGCGATCATGTTACGGATGGCAGGAGTCCGGCGATTGCGGCGAGGGCGATTGATCATATCCATAGAATCCGTTTTCGCAGATTCTTACGGGAAGTAAAGCCTTCTCGCGACCTTCGTATTGCTTTGAGTCATGAGGTCTCAAAATTTACCGGAGATGACAATTCAATGACAATTCAAAGCCGAAAATACAGTACATAAGAGGAATGGACGACGTCTCTATTCTCCACCGCCGCGGCCACGGCAAGGCTCTCCCGGAACTGACCGAAGGTTTGGTTTGGAAGACTTGCTTGCGCCAGATTGCTTTCGTACCCGCGGGTGCGAAAGTGGTTGCTTATGACGAGGGCGATGAGATCTATTCTGGAAAAGATGCCTTCGCCTTTTTGCTCGAGATCATCTGTGGCTTGCAATCACCCATCGTTGGTGAAACCGAAATCTTCGGTCAGTTTAAAAACTTCGTCGGCACCGCGCTTGAAAAGAAAACATTACTGACTTTACAGCTTCGAGGTTTCTTCCAGTCGTTGATTCAAACGGCGAAGAGTCTTCGCGCTGAATATCTGGTGGGCTTGGGCTCGCAAGGTTACGGCAGCCTCGTTCGCAAGCTTGCGAAAAATGATAAAGCAGTGACTTTGCTTGGATCAGGCCAGTTGGTGGAAGAAGTTCTGCCTTGGGTTGCGAAGGAAAAATCGCTGCAAGTGGTTTGTCGCAATCCTGAGAAAGCACAAAGATTTGTTGAAAAATATCCCGCATTGAAAACCGAGTCGTTTGCCAGTGCACAAGAAGTTTACCCTTGTGTGGTGGTGGCGGCGCCGCTGACGGATGAAGCGCTTCTTCAATGGTTGAAGTCTTATAAGGTTCAAAAGATTCTTGATCTACGCGGTGAGCTGGAAAAGCCCGAACTTTTCAAAGATTACCAGTTCATTGGCCTTAAAGACGTTTTCGAGAACATTGAGGAAAATAAGAAAGATCTCAGCCGGAGAGTTGTTGCTCTCAAGGAATTGGTGCAGAGACGCGCGCAAGAATATTTCGATCGCACTTTGCATCGCCCTTACGGCTGGGAGGATTTGTGCATCTAAAAAGCCGCATCCGGCTGTCGGCTCGAAAAAGCGACCTCGCACGGTTGCAAGCTTACCAAGTCGGCGAAGCTCTTCAAAAGAAGATCCCTGGAATCGAAATTCAGTATAACTTCCGCGAATCCCTCGGAGACAAGAATCTCAGCGACCCTCTCTGGCGCATGCCCGAGAAGGGTGTCTTCACCGAGGACTTCGTGCAGGATCTGCTAGATGGCAAGACCGATTTGGTAGTTCACTCGTGGAAGGATCTGCCGACGGCTCCGCGGATTGGCACGAAGATCGCTGCAACTTTGCCACGTGCCGATCAGCGTGATTTGTTTTTGTTTAAAAAATCTTCTGAAACGCGTGTTTGCTCTGTTGGTGAACTGAATGTGTTGAGCTCTTCGCCTCGCCGTGCTTACAATCTTGAAGGATTTTTAAAAGATCATCTTCCCTTCAGCTTGAACAAGGTTCAATTCCATAACGTCCGTGGCAATATTCAAACGCGTGTGCGGAAGATGCTTGAAGATGCGTCCGTGGACGGCTTGATCGTCGCGAAAGCGGCGCTGGATCGCTTGCTGACGGTGAAGGCTGCCGAGTTTAATGAAACCCGGCAGTTCTTGCGGGATACTTTGCAAGGGCTCCAATGGATGGTTTTGCCATTATCGGTGAACCCGAATGCCGCTGCACAAGGGGCGCTGGCGGTTGAAATCAAAGAAGGCCGCGAAGACCTTGAACAGGTTCTCACGCAAATTGATTGCCGTGAAACATTCACCGCTGCCCAGAAAGAGCGCGATGTGCTCGCGAGCTTTGGCGGCGGCTGTCATCAAAAGATCGGTGTCGCGGTCTTGAAACGTCCTTATGGGGATGTGTTTTTCTTAAAGGGTCTCACGGACGCGGGCCAAGTTTTGAGTGAGAAGTCATTGCTCCGGGCATATCCGCCAAAGAAGTTTGCGGCGGACAAACTCGCGAGTTCAAAAGAGCTCAAGGTCGAACGAACGCATTCATTGAAGTTTGAAATTCCGGCCGATGTTCAAGGCTTGTGGGTGGCAAAGGCCGAAGCTTTTCCTGAAACATTGTTGTTTAGCGGCCTTGTGTGGACGGCGGGCCTTCAAACCTGGAAGAAAATCGCCAAACTTGGTGTTTGGGTGAATGGCTCCAATGAAGGTCTGGGTGAAGACGAAATCCCGCAAATCGAAACTTTATTTGGTTCAGTGGTTCGCTGGGCTAAATTAACTCATAAAGAGGCTCCGCAAGGGCCTGATAAGGATGTCGTTGCGACATATCAAGTCGACGTTCATACCGAGAGCTGGAGTATAGGTGCCCGTGAGGTGTTCTATTGGAATAGCGGGTCGCAGTTTTTGGCCGCCCTAACAAAAGAGCCTGGGCTGCGGCACAAAAGACATGCCTGCGGGCCGGGAAATACGTATAAAATACTACGCGACCAGTTGGGTCCCCAGGCCCCTATTGAAATTTATTTGGATGAAGAGGATTGGAGAAAATCATGCAGTCTTTAGAGCTATTTGAACGAGCAAAGAAAGTCGCCCCCGGGGGGGTGCATTCTCCGGTGCGTTCTTTCAAAGGTTTGGACCATCATCCCATTTTCTTCAAAAAAGCTCAGGGTGCTTACCTGACAAGTGTTGAAGATAAACAGTACATCGATTTCTGCCAAAGCTTCGGGCCACTTATTTTGGGTCACCGTGATACCGATGTCGCTGAAGAAGTTCATCGCATGATAGATACGGCTTGGACGTTCGGTGCCTGCGAAATCTATTCTTTGGAACTTGCTGAGTGGATGACTCAAAGTTTGCCTTGGATGGAAAAGCTTCGTTTTGTATCTTCAGGCACCGAAGCGGTGATGAGCGCGTTGCGTGTGGCGCGTGCGGCGACGAATCGTACTAAGATTTTGAAATTTGAAGGTTGTTATCACGGTCACGCGGATCAGTTGCTTGTGAAGGTGGGCAGCGGTCTTGCCGGCACCGCCGCTTCTAGCAGTGCGGGAATCTCAGCTGAAATCGCTTCAACGACTTTGGTGACTCCGCTGGATGACATGGCAAGGCTGCGTGAAGTGTTCACGGCTCAAGGGAAAGATATCGCGGCGGTGATCATCGAGCCATTGCCTGCGAATTACGGCCTCTTGGTTCAGCGCCAAGAGTTCTTGAGTGAAATTAAAAATCTTTGTAGAGCCAATGGCAGCTTGCTGATCTTTGACGAAGTGATCTCGGGTTTCAGAACCGCATTTGGCGGGATGGTGGAGCTCTCAGGCATTCGGCCGGATCTTGTGACTTACGGAAAAGTGATTGGTGGCGGTTTCCCTGTCGGTTGCTACGGAGGCCGTCAGGATTTGATGGACCTCGTTGCGCCAAATGGCAACGTATACCAAGCCGGTACTTTGAGCGCGAACCCGGTGGGAATGCGCGCGGGTCTTAAAACTTTGCAAAAAATGAAGTCTCTGAATGGCTGGAAAGTTCTGAATCAAAGAACGACGGTCTTCTGCCAGAAATTGCAAAAGGGCTTTGATGAAATCAAAGCGCCGGTGCAAATTTCTTCGCACAGTTCATTGTTCTGGATCCACGGTCGCGTGAGCGACCCGATCCGTACGATTGAACAGATCCCACAAGGCCAAGGCGAGAACTTCAAAAAGTTGTTTTTAAGATGTTTGGATAAAGGTGTTTATCTTGCGCCCAATGCCTACGAAGTCGGTTTCTTATCGATGGCCCATACGGATGTCATTCTGGATGAAGCGGCGAGCAAAATCTTGCAAGCTTCCCGTGAGGTTTTCGGATAGTGTGGAAAGTTAAAACCCTTCTTGCCACTGTTTGGTTCTTTTTTGTCGTCTCCCTCGTCGGCTGGTGGTGGATTTATTTCATGAACTCGATTGTAGCGGCGAGTGGCCAAGAAATGAACCGCACCCACCGCATGTTCATGTGGGAGGGCAGCATTCTTCTGGCGGCGCTCGTTATCGGGGGGCTTGCTTTGATTTTCCTTTCCTATCGTGATGAAAAACGGCATGAACAGCTCAGAACTTTCTTTGCGACTTTCAGTCACGATATCAAAACCTCTATCACGCGCTTGCGCCTGCAGGCGGAAGTGCTGGAGGAGGACGGTGCCTCTCAGCAAAGCCCAGTGTTACAGCGCCTGATTAGAGATATCTCTCGTTTGGACTTGCAGCTGGAGAATTCATTGCTGCTTTCTACCAGTGACGCGCAAAAGGTACTGATCGAAAGAATGTCTTTATCAAAGCTTATTGAGTCATTGCGAATTCAGTGGAGTGAACTTGATTTTCGCTTGCAAAAAGAAGCGGAGGTCGTGGCGGATAGACACGCGATGGTCAGCGTGCTTCGTAATTTGATTCACAATGCGGTATTGCATGGACAAGCGACATCCATTGAGATCTCTGTGAGAGCTGTCGGTTCGGAGCAAATAGAAATCGCAATTCAAGACAATGGCAAAGGTTATGGCGGTAATGCGGGTTTGTTGGGGGCGGAAGTGCTTCCCTCAAAGAGCGAGCGTGGTAGTGGCATTGGTTTGTACCTCTGCCGCCGTTTAGTTAAAAAAATGGGCGGCGATCTTCGTTTTGAACATGCGACACCTGGCCTTCGCGCTATTGTTCAGATCTCGGGGAGACCTCTATGAGAAAAATTCTTCTCTTAGAAGATGATGTCTCGTTGGGAGAGACGCTGAAAGAGCGCCTTTCGAAAGAGTACAATGTGTTCTGGGTACAGAACGTGCGCGCAGCAAAAGACCTTCTCGGTAAAGAGTCCAGTCTGGATCTCGTGATCCTAGACTTGGGTTTGCCTGATGGCACGGGGTTTGACGTCGCTGAATTTATCCGCACACAAGATCAGCACCCGTTATTTATTTTCCTGACGGCGCAAGCGGATGCCGAGGCACGTTTGAAGGGGTTTGAACTCGGGGCGGAAGAGTTTATTCCAAAGCCTTTTCATCTGAAGGAACTGCTCATTCGGGTAAAACATGTTTTGGAGCTCCACGCCCCTCAGGCGGAAATTTCTATTGAGGGCACCGTGATTAATTTTACGACATTGTCGGTGAAAAGGCGCGATGGACCGATCGAGTATCCGCCTTTGACGGATCTTAAGATTTTACAGTTATTGATTGAACGCGCACCTCGCGTGGTCAGTCGCGATGAGATGCTGAACGAAGTCTGGGGCCAGGATAAAAATCCGAGTCATCGGACGATTGATAACACCATCGTCCGCCTTCGCCAGTTGTTCGGCGACAAAGGCGAAGAATACATCCGCTCCGTTCGCGGTATCGGATACCAATGGTTTAAAGAGAATTAAGGAAGTCGTACTATGTCGAATATTCTTTTTCAAAATGCCCTTCTTCGTAAACCACAAAATACGCCGCCGATTTGGTTCATGCGACAGGCGGGCCGGTATCATAAGCACTACCAAAACCTGCGTAAGGACCATAGCTTTGACGATCTTTGTAAAAAGCCAGAGCTTGCGGCACAAGTCGCCCTGGGCCCGGTGGAAGATTTCGATTTCGACGTCTCGATTCTTTTTAGCGATATCTTGTATCCATTGCAGGCGCTTGGTATGGGCTTGGAGTACACGGACCATGGTCCTCGCCTGGGCTTCCAGCTGACACCTGGCAATATTCAAAATCTGAAGTCCGGTGAAGATGTTGTGTCATTTATGAACTTCCAGAAAGCAGCTCTCCAGCAGACCCGCGCGGTATTGCCGAAGAGTAAATCTTTGATCGGCTTTATCGGGGGCCCTTGGACTTTGTTTGTCTACGCAGTTGAGGGATCCCATGCCGGTAGCTTGACACAATCTAAGAAGTTAATTTCGCTCTTCCCGGAGTTTTTAAAGAAAATGTTACCATTACTGAAAGAAAACATCCGCTTGCAGTTATCTGGTGGTGCTGAAGTAGTGATGATCTTCGATACGGCGGCGGGTGAGTTGTCTCCGCTGAATTTCCAGAAATGGATTCAGCCCGTGTTGAAAGAGCTCAATGCTTTGGCGCCGGGAAAAATCGGCTACTACTCTAAGAGCACGCAAGCGGTGTACTTCAACCAAGAATTTTTGAACTTGCCGTGGGCGGGAGTGGGTTTTGACCACCGCTGGAATCTGACGAAGTGCTTCGGCTTGGTTAAGCACGGTTTTGTGCAAGGCAATTTCGATCAAAGCTTGCTGTTTTTAGAAGAAGCTCAGCTTCAAGAGGAGCTGGGAATTTATTTGGAAAATATGAAGTCGCTGTCTGTTGAGGAACGAGCAGGATGGGTGAGTGGGCTGGGCCACGGCGTCTTGCCAAAAACTCCGGAAGGCAATGTTCGCCTTTTTGTCGAGACGGTGCGAAAGGTGTTTGCATGAGTTCAAGCTCTGATATTTCAAAGCTCATCGCGAAATACGATGTGCAGGTACCTCGTTATACGAGTTATCCTACGGTGCCTTATTGGGAAGAGGCCCCCCGCCACGATCAGTGGGTGGATCATCTTCGTCAAACATTGCAGGATGCGGACAGCCGCTGGTCGATGTACATGCATCTTCCGTTCTGTGAAAGCCTTTGCACTTTCTGTGGTTGCAACAACAGCATCACGAAAGATCACAAGAAAGAAGCGCCTTATATTGATTCCCTGGTGAAGGAATGGAATGCCTACAAAATACAAGTGCCGGAGCTGATGCAAAGTCGGCTGACGCACCTGCATTTGGGCGGCGGGACTCCGACATTTTTCTCACCTGAAAGCTTGAAGACTTTGATTTCCGCGATTTGGAACGACGTCAAGAAGGACCCTCACCATTTCGAAGCGTCCATTGAAGTCGACCCCCGCAGAACATCGGTAGAGCACTTGAAAGTTTTAAAGGAACTTGGCTTTGACCGTGTCAGCATGGGGGTCCAGGATTTTAATCCTGAAGTTCAGCGCTTGGTCAATCGTATTCAGCCGTACGCGATCACTGCGAAACTTACTGAAGAAGCTCGAGCAATGGGTTTTCGTTCCGTGAACTATGACCTCATTTATGGTTTGGCAAAGCAAACAGTGGAGTCTTTCGCTGAGACCGCAAAGCTGACTGTGGCTTTACGCCCGGACCGTATTGCGCTTTATAGCTTTGCTTTGGTTCCATGGATTAAGCCGGCGCAGCGTTTGTTCAAGGATGAAGATCTTCCAGCCGGTGCGGAGAAGCGTCGGCTTTATGAAATTGCGCGCGAGATTCTGATGAACGCGGGTTACGTTGAAATCGGTATGGATCACTTCGCGTTGCCGTCGGAAGCTCTTAGCATGGCGGCGCAAGCGAACAAGCTTCATAGAAACTTCATGGGGTATACAGATCAGAAGAGCGATGTTCTTCTCGGTTTGGGGGTCAGCGCCATTTCTGAGACTCCGTGGAGTTTCCATCAAAATGAAAAGTTACTCAATATTTACCAGGAGCGTGTGGCTAAGGGGGAAATCCCAACCCATCGCGGTCACGTTCACACTGATGAAGATCGTGAACGTCGTCAGCAGATCCTGACCTTGATGACCCAGTTGCAAGTTGGCCTGACCAGTCCTTCGCAAGCGGCGGCGGCCAAGAGCTTCTTGGGGGAGATGATGAAAGACGGTCTGGTTGAAGTGACTGAGAAAGAAATGAGCGTCACCGAGAAAGGGCGTCCTTTCTTGCGCAATGCTTGCGTTTTTTTTGATGAGCGTCTTCGTAACAAGCAACCTCAGACCCAAGTTTTCTCGAAATCTATATGAAGAAAAAAGTGGTTATTGTCGGCGGAGGTTTTTCAGGTCTGGTGACGGCTTACTACTTAAGCCGCCTTGGGATTGAAGTCGATCTTCATGAAGCAAGCTTCCGTTTGGGAGGGTTGCTTGGCAGTGAAAGGCTTGAATCGGGTCTGGTTGAAACCGCCGCCAATGGGTTTATTTTGAATGACGTCTTGGTTGAGTTGCTGGAGGACATCGGGCTTGAATGCATTCGGCCACTTAAAGGCGCGCGTAAAAGATTTATCTTCCGTGGCGGATTTAAGCGGTGGCCATTGAATCTCATCGAGACCCTCGGTCTGATTTTGAAGATTCTACCGCGCATTTTCTTTCGTCGGTCCTCCTTTGAACCGAAAGTGGATGAAACTGTTTGGGCGTGGGGCCTTCGTTGCCTGACCAGAGCCGCCACGAGGTATTTTTTAAGCCCGGCCCTCCAAGGAATCTATGCGGGTGATACCCATAGAATGAGTGCGGAGCTTATTCTTGGCCCGATGTTTGGTGGCAAGAAGCAAAAATATCGCGGAACGGTGTCTTTCAAAAGAGGTATGGGCGAGTTCATCGCGGCGATCGAGAAGAAGCTCGTTCATCAGGGCGTGAAGATCCACTTGAATTCGTTCTATCAAATCGAAAACCTGGAAACCCCACACATCGTTTGCGTGTCGGCGGCCGCAGCGTCAAAAGCACTAGGGAACGTCGCGCCTGAAGTGGGTGCGCGGCTTTCAAAAATTGAGGTGTTGCCAGTCTTGAGTACGACGGTCTTTTTTGAAAATCC
The DNA here is from genome assembly GCA_039810425.1 of Pseudobdellovibrionaceae bacterium. Taxonomy (GTDB): domain Bacteria; phylum Bdellovibrionota; class Bdellovibrionia; order Bdellovibrionales; family Bdellovibrionaceae; genus JACMRP01. The sequence goes on from JBDHWW010000053.1 coordinate 16,156, forward strand.
GCGCTTTAAGATCGAAGGCTTCGGCGTCTTATTCCCGGACGATCAGCGGTATCGCGTGCTAGGGATTTTGTCTCCGACTCGTATTTTTGAAAATCGCGGTCCGGGTTACAGCGAAACCTGGATTTTCGGTGGCGCTCATTCACCGGAAGTTCTTGAGAAGTCCAATGAGCATATTTTGGAACTCATTCAAAGTGAACGCACCCGTATTTTCGGACTGACTGATAAAGTGCGCGAATATCGTATGCATCCTTGGCCGAAGGCATTGCCACATTATACTTTGGAACATAAAAAACTCCTTGGTGAGCTGCAACTGCCGAAGAACTTGTATTTGAATGGCAACTATATGGGCGCCATCGGTCTCAGCAGAATTCTTATCCGCAGCAAGGAGCTTGCCCAGAAAGTTAGCGATGGCAGTAACTAAGGGTGTTTTGCTGATCAATATCGGCACTCCGGATTCTCCAGCGGCCAAAGATGTTGCCGTTTACCTCAGAGAATTTCTCATGGATGAGGAAATCCTACCGATTCCCGTATCCTTTCGCTGGATTCTTGTTCACATTGGTATTGTCTGGCGACGCGCACCTGTTTCAGCCGGAAAATATCAATCGATTTGGACCTCACAAGGTTCTCCGTTGATGATTCACTCACTGGCAGCGAAAAAGAATCTGCAAGCGGAGCTCGGTGATGACTACGCGGTCGAAATCGGTATGCGCTACGGAAATCCGTCGGTTGAGAGTGCCTTGCTCAGGTTCGAAAGTCTTGGTGTGAAAGAGGTATTTATTTTACCTTTGTATCCGCAGTATTGTCGGGCCACGACGGAGTCTTCATTCAAGCAAGTGGAAGAGGTGAGGGAAAGGCGGGGGCTCACATGCCATTTTCATAGGTTGCAATCGTTCTGGTCGAACCATCAATTCATTCGTGCCTTGGCTGAAGAGGCTAAAAAAAGTCTGCAAGGCAAAAAGATCGACTACTACTTGATGACCTATCACGGGCTGCCGGAAAGCCAGAACGGCAAAATGGATCCGATGGATTCGTATAAGCTCCGTTGTTATGACACCTCAAAGCTCTTGGCCGAAGCGATGGGGCTTGGTCCGCAGCAGTGGGGCGTGTCTTTTCAATCCCGTGTGGGCGTTGAGACGTGGATTAAACCGTACACAGACGAAGAGTTGAAATCTCTGCCGGTCCGGGGAGTAAAGCATCTTGCGGTCTTGTGCCCAAGCTTTGTCGCGGACTGCTTAGAGACTGTTGAAGAGATTGGGATTGAGGGGAAAAAAACTTTTCTGCACGCGGGGGGCGAGAACTACTATCTTGTGCCCTGTTTGAATGGCCGGGCCGATTATCTGAAGATTCTCATTCAAGAGCTAGAAAATACTGAAAAGTAATTATCTCTTCCAGACTTGCATGCAAGCGACGCGATCAACTCGGCGTCCTTCGATGCTGGGATAAATGCGAGTGTATCCCCAGGGATCTCGTGAACCGGAGTTGTAATCATAGATATTTTTTCTAATCTCAGAAGTACGGAGTTCAAATTTGCTTGGGAAGAGCACGGCCTCGGTGGCGATACGGACGGTGTTTTCCCAAATTGCTTGTTCGTCTATTCCAGGTTTGAAGTTTTGCCATGAAGATTTATTCGGATCCGAGGGCGGGCACAGTGCTTTCTGTAAGCTGCCGTTGATTTTACCGCCTTTGTGATATTTCATCCAAACGTTAAACTGCGAAGGTGTTGTGACCACACGGGCGATGTCATCGACGGCGTCGTTGTGACTAGCGTCAGAGCCCAGGAATGTTTTTTTTATGTTATCCGGAGCACCGGCCCGGTTAGTCGCGATCTTTGCAATCGCCATGGGATATTGCAAACCATGCTTATAGCAACCGGCCATTTCACCGTAAAGAGTCCGCGCCAAGGCGTCGATGTCGGCAACCTGCTGCAAGGTCACCGGCTTGCCCTCGGGGCCAAGAATTTTGGGCATATTGCTCTGAAGGCTCGGCAAAACCATGCTATCGAAAGCATTGCCGGCAGGATATCTCGACGGTGGCTTTGCAGGATCAATCACGCATTGACCAACAACGGCGCTGAGCGATTTCGCGATAGCGTTGACACTTTGGTTGCCAGTGAATTTTTGCACCAGGGCCATTTTCTTTTTTACGTCAATGATCGCCTGATTCGGATCACCAGGGGGGCAGTCCAGCCCAGGCTTACTGTTGCTGTTATCTTCGCCGAAGAAAGTCTTGTTCTTTGTCTTAGACAGATAAGAAGCGTCGACCCAGCCCTGGCCACTCTTCTTGTATATGACGCCCTTCACGGTTCGTTCATACGTAAAGTTGACAAAAACGAACTCTTCGGTTTCCATCTTGCCTGTGTAAGGGTCTTCGACTTTCATCTTTTTGCGCGCAGAAGTAATTTCAATCTTTGCTTTGTTATCGAGCCAGCCGACAGGGTGACAGATTGAACTTTTTTTACAAGTCTTCCAGTTATAGCCGGGGTTTGTGAAAACGGAAACGATCTGGTTGTCTTCGACGTCGAGATAGGCAGTTTGTTCAAGGGACCAGGCATTCAGAGATATCAGCAGTATCACAACTAAAACTGGAAGCTTCATCATAAGCCTATCGAGCTTTTAAGGGCGGAACTTAAGCCAATGATTGCCTTATATTGAGAATTGGACGCGAAAGATGAGTCCCTCGCGTCCGGGGTGTTTAGTTTTCTTCTTTCTCACCAGAAGCCCATACCTCTTGGCATGGGACTTTATCAATAACTCCATCTTACGATGGCCAGGAACAAAACAAGAACTTCCTGAGCTCTTGAGGACAAGATGAATCGGATGTCTTAGCGAAAGCGGACGGGCCGTTTTCCTTTTCCCAGATAGCAAGCTCCCACCAAATTCTTTCTTATAGTCCCCAATAAACCCAAACCCCAGTTGTCGCATAAAACCCCAAAAAAGAATATTCCCAAACACTCAGCCAAAAAAAACCGTTCCC
>JBDHWW010000054.1:0-19016 GCA_039810425.1 Pseudobdellovibrionaceae bacterium
TGGTTGGCAGCGACTCAATGACATCGCAGAGGACTACGTCCTGTTCAAAGGTGGTTCAACTTGTGGGTAATAGTAAGACCTTGGGTGGGCGGGGTAAAAGAAGAAACCCAGAACGCAGAACCGTCTTTATGCAATACGGCCCCGAAAAAATGGACAAACACGCATCCGGCCTAACGAGGCCCATTCCATCAGGCGTGAAGAGGCTTAAAACGCCATTTCTCCTGAAAATTTCCATAAAACAGGACAGTGAACTCCGAATCGCTCCAGTCTTCGTGGGCAACCGCAAAAAACGTTGAATGAGAACTAAGCCCACTCGCCCAAACGGACCACTTCCGTTTGAAGTTCGACGCTTTTAAGAGACTTCACCGTGTTGCGAACGTGCTCAATCACGTGCCACATGTCCATGGCTTTCGCCTCGCCGAGATTCACAATAAAATTTGCATGTTTCAATGAAACCTGTGCCCCACCGACGGTGAAGCCTTTTAAACCACAACCATCAATGAGCTGTGCAGCCTTATGCCCAGGTGGATTTCTGAAGACAGAACCACAGCTTGGCATATCCAGCGGCTGTTTCGACAGACGAACTTTGTTGGCATTGCGAACCTGATCCAAAATCGTTGCATCCGCCTGCATCGGCCAGCTGATTCCCACGCGAGTGATCACACCCGGCTGCCAACCTTTGGAGTGACGGTATTCCCAATGAATTTGATCTTTCATAAACCTGTGATTCGTAAACTGCCCGTCTTGCAAGCGCAGCACTTCAATCCAGTCTGTGATTTCCATGAACTCGCGAGGCACGAAGCCCTCGGCGACACCCGCATTCATCACCACACCACCGCCAACATCCCCAGGCAAGCCGGCAAGGAATAGTGCCGGGGCGAGTTTGCTTTTCAGGAAAATTTTAAGCAGTTCCGACTTCGCCGTCCCCGCCATGGCGGTGATCTCAAGACGACCGTCGACTTCTTTGCTTTCAAGGCCCGAGAAACGGCGTAGACACATCACGAGCCCACGAATGCCTTTGTCTGAGATCAACACATTTGTCCCGCCGCCAAACAACGTGATCGGCTGACTATGGCTCTCAGCCCAAAGCACCGCTTCGCGAACGTCCGCCTCGGTCTCAGGCAAGCAAAAATATTCCGCCGACCCACCGACCATCCATGAAGTATATTCCGCTAAAGGGACACTTTTCTTAATTTCCATCGCAACGCATCCGAAAAAGGTACGGCGTACCCTAAAGTTTGTTCAAGACTTCTAGGCCGAGTTTCCAACCGTCGCCTGCGCCCAGGGTGATGAACACGTCGCCCGTTTGTAAATGACCAAGGATCTTGTCTGAAGAATGACTATCACGCACAAAGTATTCGACATGTTTGTGCTTCATGTCTTCAACTAGTTTCTCGGAATTAATTCCTGGAATCGGAGTTTCCCCCGCCGGATATATATCCGTCACCAAGATTTGATCCGCTTGTGAAAAACACGTTGTAAAATCATGCCAGCAATGCTGAGTCCGAGAGTAACGGTGCGGCTGGAAGTACACGACCAGGCGATTGTCCGGATACTTCTCACGGAAGGCTTGAAGGGCGGCACGCACCTCTGTGGGATGGTGACCATAATCGTCGTAAACTCGAATGCCCTTTTTCTCTCCTTTGAAGTGGAAACGGCGATCAACGCCTTCAAAGCGCTGAAGGCCTCTTGCGCAAGTCGTGAAATCAACGCCCGCCGTAATCCCCGCAAGAATCGCAGCCGTCGCATTCAAAGCATTGTGGCGGCCTGGAACTTTCAAACCGAAATCGCCCACTTTGGCCTTTTCGCCGGTTTTGTAATCACGGCGGAAAAGAGTGTATTTGCCTTGTTCGCCCTGGAGAATGAAATCGTTCTTGTCTTCAAAACCATAAAACAAAGCACGCTTCGGAAAGTTTTCAAAAAGCGCGTGCACGTTCGGATCATCGCCGCAAATAATTGTGGCGCCATAGAAGGGAACATGCAAAGCAAAGTCATAGAAAGATTTTTGTAAATTTTCAAAAGTTTTAAAATGATCCAGGTGGTCCGAATCAATATTTGTGATGATCGCGATTTCAGGGCTGAGCTTATGGAAGCTGCCATCGCTTTCGTCCGCCTCTGCCACCATCCATTCACCATCGCCGAGCAGCGCGGTGGATTTTATCAGCTCAAAACGCCCCCCGACGAAAATCGTCGGCTTTAAGTTGGCTTCCATGAAGATGGCGGAAGTCATGCTCGTTGTGGTCGTCTTGCCGTGAGTTCCCGCCACCGCAATCCCGCGCTTGATGCGCATGATTTCAGCCAACGCCTCCGCACGCGGAATCAAAGGAATTTGCTTCGCCCGGGCATCCGCGATTTCTGGATTTGAATTCTGAACCGCACTGGAATAGACCACCACATCCGCGTCACCCACATGAGTCGCCGCATGGCCCTTGTAAACCTTGACGCCCATTTCTTTCAACCGTTCGGTATTGGCATTTTCTGACAAGTCACTGCCGGAAACGACCGCGCCCATATTGTGAAGCAACTCCGCGAGACCGCACATACCGATCCCGCCGACCCCCACAAAATGGAATTTTGTTTTTTCTAAACGCATTGGAATATCCTATCTTAAAAACCCGGCCAACGTGCAGCTCAACGTGCAAGCTAAATTGCAAGTTAAGCCAAAAGAAGTTCGGCCATTTTCTCCGCGGCCTGGGGCTTATAGAACTTCACTAGGTTTTTTCTCATTTCTTCACGAGCTTGTGAATTGTTTTTCAAAATTTCGATCTGCTGTATCAAGGTGTCAGGAGTTAAATCCTTCTGGAGAATCATGGCGGAAGCTTTTTGCTCAAAGAGAGTCTCGGCGTTTTTACGCTGATGATCATCGGCAGCCCAAGGCAATGGAATAAAGATGGCTGGCTTTCCGCACGCCGCCACTTCCGCCACGGTGCTCGCGCCGGCACGGCAAATAATAATATCTGCCCAGTCGTAGTTCTTCTCCATTTGATAAAGATATTCGTGAGTTTCAACTTGAGAGCATCCCTTATACGCATCAGAGACATTGGCGTAATCCGCGGGACCCGTCTGATGAATAATTTTGGTGTTGGAAAGCCACGATCCCCCCTTTAATACGGCCTCTTGCACGGCCGTATTAATACTACGGGCGCCCTGGCTGCCGCCAAACACGAGGATGTGAAATTCCTGTCCGTCTTTCTCTATATTGCTCGAGAGCTCTTTTTTCGCGAGAGCTTCCACCTCTTTACGGATTGGCAGACCCACTTGGGAAATCGCGTTGCTCTTAAGAAACCTCGCGGCTTCTTCAAAGACCACAAAACTCTTACCAACAACCCGGGACAACCAGCGATTGGTCATTCCTGGGAACGCGTTCGGCTCCCAGATCGCCGTACGGAATCCCATGAGGCTTGCCACGAGCACAAACGGCCCCGAGGCATAACCGCCAACACCGAGGACAGCTTGCGGTTTTAGCTCCATCAAAAGAGCAATGGATTGTACAAAGGCGCGTGGCATTCCGAGGATCGTCATGATTTTACTCTTAAGACCGCCCGCGTGATTCAATTTACCAATGCTGATGTGGTGCAGGGGGAACCCTTCACGCGGTACGATTTTATTTTCAAGGCCGACAGGCGTTCCAACGAAGTGAATTTCAAAATCCGGATGCTGAGCTTTGATAGCGCGGGCAATGGCAATTCCAGGATAGATGTGACCACCGGTTCCGCCACCCGCGATCACGACATTTTTGCGACTCATTATTTTTTTACCTTTGATTGATCCCACCGGGCTCTTCCAAACTTTTTAGAAAGGTCCCCCGATTCCAGCGAATTTTCAACATTTAAAATCAGGCCGAATGTAAAACACAAAACGACGAGTGAACTTCCGCCGTAACTTAAAAACGGCAACGTCAAACCTTTCGTCGGCAAAAGCCCCATCACCACACCTGCGTTGATAAACACGGATAGGGCGAACGACAAGGTTAAACCGAGCACCAGGGATTTTTTAAACGGCTCTTCGGCGCGAACCGCAATTTGAATTCCGCGCATCACAACAAAGCCATAAAGACTGAGAATGATGAGGAAGCCCACGAAGCCCATTTCCTCACCGAAGACCGCCAATGTGAAATCCGTGTGAGCTTCCGGCAAGAAGAAGAGCTTCCCCTGACCTTGCCCGATGCCTGCACCCGTTAAACCGCCGGAGTGAAAACTGAGCATACTTTGGATCACTTGAAATCCGCGAGAGGCCGGATCGGACCATGGATCCAAAAATGCGAGTACGCGCGCCCGGCGATATGGAACGGCCATCACCAGAAAATACACCGCTGGTAGAATGACCGCCGCGGCCGCCGCGATATAGCGCCAGCGAAGACCGAAGGCGAACAACAAGCCAACACCCACCATCAGAATAATCGCAAAACTTCCGAAGTCAGGTTGCTTCAGCAATAAACCCATCGGCACAAGCACCAACGCGACAAGCACCGGCCACTTCAATTTCGCGAGGAAATTTTGTTGGCGGCAGATAAGACTTGCGAATAAAAGACTGAAGGAGACTTTGAGAAGCTCCGCCGGCTCGAAGCGAACTCCGAGTGGCAGCTGAATCCAGCGGATGGCGCCCCCCACACGCACGCCAACACCCGGAACGAAGGTTGACAGCACAAGACCGGCGGCCCCCAACCACAGAAGCCAGCCGTATTTTTCGATGTACCGAAACGGAATATGAATCGCACTAATCAACGCAGCAAATGCAATGAGGGCAAATACCAATTGTTTTTTGAAAAAGAAAAGGCCGTCTCCGTAAGATTCAATCGCGAAGATGAAACTAGAACTATAGACTTGAACAAGACCGATGCCGATCAAGGCGATCACTGACAGAAAAAGACTACTGGAGAGATAGCGAAGCATGCGAAACTCCTCTGCTTTATTCTAAGCAAGGAGTTCGCAGGCCGTCTTGCAGTCAAAATAAAACTAGACTATTTGTCCTCGACGATATCATCAGACTGAGGTCCAGCGGCTTTCGCTGCGGGAGTTGCGACCGCCGCTGCGGCGGCCTCTTTCGTGGACGACTGGGGTGGAGCCACTTTACGAGCTGTTTTTTGCTCAGCGCCGGCCATAGCACAGCAATACATGATGCCATTTTGGTCGGCGGTGTTTTTATAGGGAGCCAAAGTGAACGGGCGGGCTGAATCACAGCGCTTTGCCATCTGCAGATTCAGCTCAACGTCGATATCAGAATGCTTATCCCCGTTGATCCACTCACAGTAGAGGCCCGCTGAATTTGCGATCTTTTCGCGTTGCTCTTGACGGGCTTTGTACGCGCTGGATGCGCAGCCCGTCATAGCCAATAGACCTAGCATGCCGAATACAGAAACTAATTTAATCACGGCTTCCACTCCCCCGCTCTCTCGCGGCGTCTGCAAAGCGGTGACTTCAATCAATGAAACTTACGAACGATTTCCTTGAAGTAATCACCGCGCTCTTCAAAGCTATCAAACATATCAAAGCTCGAGCAGCTTGGAGAGAGCAAGACGATGTCACCAATTCTGGACTTCTGATAAGCGATCAACACCGCTTCTTCGAAAGTGCCGATCAAAAAGGTTTCACTGTAGTCACCGAGATCCCGGTTAATGCGCTCTTTAGCCTCGCCGACCAGGATCAAGGTCTTAACTTTGCGCTTCACAATGTTACGCAAAGGTTCGTAGTTCAGATTCGTATCTTTACCACCCGCAATTAAAATCACGTTTTCATCGAAGGTGTCCAGCGCGCGAAGAACGGCATGGACATTAGTTGCCTTTGAGTCGTTAAAGAACTGAACGCCACCGACTTTACGCACGTACTCGATACGATGCGCGAGATTCGCAAAACCGTTGATCACAGTTTGGATCGCGTCATGCTTAGCACCGTGTTCACGAGCGGCAAGGATTGCCGCCATCAAATTTTCGATGTTGTGCTTTCCTTTCATCTTCATGCCTTTGATTGTGTAGTACTCGATGTCTGGACCCGTGCGAACACGGATTTCGTCACCAATGTTCACGGCACCGCCGATGTTCATGATTTGCGGCTCCAACGCGGGTTTGCGGGAGAAGTAGAAAATTCTTCCACGCTGAACCTGAGGATCCCGCGCCAATTCAACCACCGCATTGTCGTCGGCGTTCAAAATGCTCGTTGTCGCTTGGTTCGTGTTTTTGAAAATCCGGCGTTTGGCGTTCACGTACTCTTCCATAGAACGATACCGGTCCAAGTGGTTTTCAGCCAAGTTTGTGAAAACCACGTTCATTGGATTGAAGTTTTCGCTGTGTTCAAGCATGAAGCTTGAAACTTCGGCGATGACCACCTGAGCTTTGTCATCAAGACGAAGGTAATCCACGAGCGGTTTTTCGCTCGCGCCGCCAACCCATGACTTGATGTCTGATTTATTCAGGAAAGACTCGATCAAACGCGCCACTGTCGTTTTACCGTTGGTTCCCGTGATGCCAACGATCGGCTCCTTAATGAAGCCCGCACTGAATTCGAACTCACCGGTGATTTTGATGCCCTGACTGCGAGCATAGTCGAAAATCTTCAGGTTTGAAGGAACGCCCGGGCTCAAGATCACAAGGTCTTGCTGCAGGAATGTCTTCGGACTGTGTCCACCCAAATCAAACTTGATCGGCAAACCTTCGCACTGCTCGAGTTGCGCCGACAACTCCGGCTTCGACTTGTGATCCGTGACGGTCACTTGGGCTTCGTATTTACACAAAAAGTGTGCGAGGCTCACGCCGGTTTTTCCCAAGCCAACGACAAGAATCCTCTTATCTTTTAATTCACTAACTTCTCTGAACATGCCTGCCTACCTTAATTTCAATGTCGCTAAACTCAGGACCGCCAACAAAATGGAGATAATCCAAAATCGCACAATAATCTTTGTCTCAGTGAGACCTTTTAATTCGAAGTGATGATGGATCGGCGCCATCTTGAAAACTCTCTTACCGGTGAGCTTGAACGAAATCACCTGAGTGATCACCGACAAGGCTTCGACAACGAAGACACCGCCGAGCAAAACCATCAAGAGTTCATTGCGGGTAATCACCGCCATGATGCCCAGGAAGCCACCGATGCTGAGACTTCCAACATCGCCCATGAAAACCTGGGCGGGATAGGTATTAAACCATAAAAATCCAAGGCCCGCGGCCACCATCGCCGCCGCCACAGGAGCCAACTCCCCGGCACCCACAACGTGCGGAATCTGCAGGTAAGTCGCAATCGAATAGTGGCCGACAACGTAAGAGAACAAACCGAGCGTGCTCGCAGAGATAATCACTGGCACGATCGCAAGACCATCCAAACCGTCCGTGAGATTCACCGCATTCGCCGTGCCGGTAATAACGAGCGCCGCAAACACAACATAGAAATAACCAAGATCAATATTCAGATTCTTCGCAAACGGCACCGCCACGACCGTCGAAAGCTCAAAGAACTGAACGAGGACGAAAACTGTCGCGCCGGCAATCAGGAACTCCCCGAGCAACCGGATTTTGCCGGAAAGACCTTTGGAGTTTTTTTTGCTGACTTTCAAATAGTCATCCATATAACCAATCGAACCGAAACCGACGGTGACCGCAATCACCGCCAGAACCAGCGGGCTTAAAAGATCCACCCACAAAAGACACGGCACCATTGCGCTCAACAAAATCAACCCGCCGCCCATGGTCGGTGTGCCGGCTTTCTTTTTGTGGCTTTGCGGACCATCGTCACGGATGCTTTGGCCGAAGTGTTTTTCTTTCAGGCGGTTGATGAAATAGGGACCCCACATCCAGGCCATGAAGAACGAAGTAAAGAATGAAATAAAAGTGCGAACGGTGATGTAGCGGAAGATATTCAGAGGAGAAAACTGGTCCGCTAAGGAATAGAGCCACTGATAAAGCATCTTTTTAAAAATCCCTTTTTTTAAAATTAGACATAAATGTGCATGGAATCCGTTGTGTAACACAAAGCCGAAACAAAAAGCAAGAAAATGTTTGCAAGATATTGAAATCACTTATAATTAATAAGAGCATGAAGCAGTTTTCTCTCCGCAATTGCATCCTTATTTCTTTAGCCGTTTACGTCCTCGTCGTGATCTTTAATACCGGCTTCATCGCGACCGACGAATATTGGGATGGCATCACACGTTATCTGCCTGCGCAGAAGGCGACGGTTGCGACGTTGATTAAACCGGATGACGTGAAAACCCCCCTGCAGATTTTGCCAATGCATTTGGCGGCTCAACTGGCCTACAAAATGGGCATTGAAGCGCCGTTCAACCAGTATCACTTCGTGATTGTCTTCTGGGGCCTTGTGGGCTTTGCCTTGAGCGCAGGGGCCGCAGCGATGCTGTTCCGAGGTAGAAACGAAAACCTTGCAAAGATCGCCATTCTTTTGCTGGCGTTCCACTTTTCCGCTCCGGGGTTGCTAACGCGCCCGATGTTTGAAGCATTGTCCGCGCCCTGGATTGCGCTCTCGTGTGCGTTCGCGGTCCTTTACGATGAAAGGAAAAAATGGCGAGATCTTCTGTTCGGTGTATTCTGTGCTTCGATGGCCTTTACTTTGCGTCAGCAAACGGGCTTCTGCGCATTGGTTTTCATGATCCTTCCACCTATGCATAAACAGTGGAAGCACTTCTTGATCGCAGGTATTGCGGGCCTTGGGTTTTTCGTTTTGAGCGGCATTCCCGATATTTTCCTTCGTGGCAGCTTCCATCATTCACTGCGCGCTTTGGCAGAATACAATTTCAAGTACGGCTCTGACTATGGCAGCCGCCCATGGTATTTTTTCCTCCCATTGATTTTCGTGTTCATGCTGACTCCCTGGCTGATGGCAAAGTATCCGCCAGGGTTCTTAAAAGGCTATTTCCGTCGCTACCGTTCGCTTTTCATTATTCTGGCGCTCTTCATCGTCTTGCACTCGATGTTTGCGAATAAGTTTGAGCGCTTTTTAATATCGATGATTCCGGTCATGATCTTCTTGATGACCCCGTTTGTGACCTACTTTATCGAAAATTGGCGGCAGCGCAAGGCGCGCCTCATTTCAATGGCGGCCTTGAACTTCACCTTGTGGGTACCGGCGTCGTTCTTTCCGGCACAAAAAAACATCACGGATCTTGCTCGCTATATGGACGCACATCCGCAGTACACTTACATCGTGAGCATCGACCTGACGATCGAATGGATCCCTGATGCATTCATGCGCAATGCTTACTACAATGTTTCGCACGTCTACACGAAAGACTTCGTGAAGCTCAATATGAATAAGACGTGCGATTTCGTGATTGCACTTAATGAGAAGGCTTACGAGACCAACAAAGACTTTCTGGCCGCGAACTACACGTTCCTTGAGAAGTTCAATGTGAATGTGATTGAGTCCGTGGCCTATAAATTCAATCCAGAGAACAACGTGCGCCGCTCTCCTTTATACATTTATGGTTGCAAACAGTCAGGGCCGTGATCGACTGCTTCGATTCGCAATCTACTTATTTAGAGAAAAATCTTTCGGTTCACACGGCAGAACAAAGCGCTCAAGCTTCATGCCGCGAGAACCTTTCACCATCGCCATATCTCCTGGACGGAGATCATTAGAAAATTCGCGAGCCGTCTCGTCTTTGAAATCCTTTGCGGTGTTGAAGGCGTTTTTATAGCCGGATTTTTTCAAACCCTTTTCGAAGGCCTCATAGCTTGCACCGATGAAATACACCTTGTCGAAGCCTGTTTTACCGACAAGCTCGCCGAGTTCTTCATGCAATGAGTTTGCCAGCGTGCCCATCTCGAGCATTTCACCAAATACGCCGATCTTACGGCCTTTAGTTGTCAGGATTTTCACGTTGTCTAGTAACGCCTTCATAGAGTCGGGATTCGCATTGTAACCGTCAAAAATCATCTGCGCGCCGGATTTAAGCTCCAACAACTGATTACGGCCCCAGATCGTTTTGCAGTGACTAAGTCCTGTCCATACTTGCTCAGGGTCTAAGCCGGCAGCGATTCCGATCGCCGCAGCAGCCATGAGGTTTGTCAGGTTCTGCGCGCCAAAAACTGGAACTGTTACTTCACCGTCTTCGTCTTCGATATGTCCAGCGACTTTCAAGCTCTGCGGCCCCATCGCTTCGAGTTTTAAATAGACGTCGGCCTTAGGATCTTGCGACGAGAACGTGATGAGCTTCGCTTGTGCGAATTTCTTCTGTGCTTTTTCGTACATCTTACGGGTCAGCGGGCTATCAAGATTGTAAACTCGGGTCGCCGCCGGGCTGGCAGCCTCATAGATCTCTTCCTTAGCCTCAGCGATTTTTTCAATCGTGCCGAAATGCTCAATATGTGCCCGGCCTACCATTGTACAGCAAACGATATCGGGTTCTGCGATTTTCACGAGTTCAGTGATTTCACCTGCGTGATTCATCCCCATCTCAACAACAGCGATTTCCTTTTGCGGATCTAACTGCAATAGCGTGAAGGGCACGCCCCAGTGATTGTTGAAGCTGCCTCTACTGTAGTGAACCGTCTTAAAACTATCGAGGATCGCTGCCGTGAATTCTTTGGTTGTCGTTTTACCGTTCGAACCCGTGATACCGATGATGGTGGCCTTCGCCGTTTTACGGGCCCAGTTGCCGAGATCTTGCAGACCTTTTAAAGTGTCTTTCACTTTGATGATGGTCACCTTACTTTTCAGCGATTGGACTCCCGGCAAATCTTCATGCACGAGCAAGCCCGCAGCCCCTTGAGTCACGGCTTTTTCAAGAAAGTTATGGGCATCAAAGCTATCGCCCTTAAGCGCCACAAAGAGCTGGCCTTCGAGAGACTGGCGCGTATCGGTGCCTATGCCTTGGAATTTCTGTTTTACTTCGCTGAGGACTTGGCCCGACGTCGCCGCAAGAACATCTTTCAGTTCCATCGTTCTCATTTCAAAAACTCCTGGGCGACCAAGTAATCGCTGAACGGTAATTTTTCGGTGCCGATGATTTGATAGTCCTCGTGCCCCTTGCCCGCGATCAATACCACGTCGCCGACCTTGGCTTGATTGATGGCTTTTTGAATCGCTTCACGGCGGCGGACTTCGATTTGAATTCTATACTGCTCGCCCGCTGGCAACTCTCCCGTCATATCGCGAATAATGGCTTGGGGATCCTCAGTGCGTGGGTTGTCCGAAGTGATGATCACATGATCTGAATACTTCAGGGCCATTTGAGTCATTAACGGACGCTTGCCTTTGTCGCGATCACCGCCGCAGCCAAACACCGTCCAGATTTTTGAATCCGTCCGCATCGCTTCACGCACTTTGATGATCGCATTTAAAACGTTCTCCAAAGCATCTGGAGAATGGGCGTAATCCACAAAGACAGAGATATTTTTGTCATTTTCTACAGCTTGAAGACGACCCGGAACTCCTTTGAAGTTTTCCAGCGCTTTCACACAGCTCTGCAAAGAAACACCGGCCGCGATGCCCACAGCAATAGACGCCAATGCATTCATCACATTGTGAGTGCCTGACATCGGCAGTTGAACTTCAGCTTCCCCCGCGGGAGTTTGAATTTTAAAATGGGTCGAGGTGTAATCCATTTTCAGGATTTCAAATTGGAAGTCGCCTTCACGATGGCCATAAGTCCAAAGAATTGCAGGATCAGCCACGCGCAATTGGCGGCCCCACTTATCGTCCGTATTGATGATCGCGAAGCATGGGCTTTTACTTGTCTTCCAAAGAAGATCTGTAAAAAGCCTTTGCTTTGCTTTGAAGTAGTCATCCATTGTTCCATGATAGTCGAGATGATCACGCGTCAAGTTTGTGAAGATGACGGCGTTGAACGGAACGCTGTCCACACGTTTTTGCTCCAGTGCATGGCTCGACACTTCCATCACAACTGCAGAAGCACCCTCTTTACGGAACTCATTCAAACGTCTTTGAAGATTCACGGGGTCCGGCGTCGTCATCTCAGAAGGCCACACTTTGTCGCCCAGACGATGATTCACAGTGCCAATCACGCCCGCAGGCATTCTCGCGTAATCAAGAATGCACTCCACCATATAAGTGATCGAGGTTTTGCCGTTTGTTCCCGTCACACCAACACAGAATAAATCACGACCTGGGTCCCAGAAATACCGGCTCGCAAGAATATCCAGCACTTGCCTGGAGTTCGGCACCTGCAATACGAAACCAGAGAAGTCTTCTGGCAGTTTGGACCGATCCTCAAGAACAACAGCCACGGCGCCTTTTGCAATCGCCTCCGCAAGAAAATCATGACCGTCAGCCTTCGAGCCTTTGATGGCAACGAAAACCGCCCCGGCTGTGACTTTCCTGGCATCGTAACAAATATCCGTGACCTCGATATGCGAAAACGCATTCTCGGGGATTCCTGGAAATATTGAAAATAGATGCTGCAGCTTCATATTGACCTTTTAATGTTCCTAAACACATTATCCTAAAATGAGAAAACTCGCAAAAGTATATTGCCTCGACGAATATCATGGTGACGACGCTCCGTGGGTCATTCTTTTTCACGGATATGGCGCAGATGCGTCTGATTTGGAATCCCTGAAAGATTACATTCCAACTGAGAAGAAATTAAACTGGTTGTTTCCTCAGGGGCTCATAAATGTTCCCATCGGTCCTGGATGGACTGGAAAAGCTTGGTGGGCGCTCACCATGAGCTCCCTTGAGAGCGATTTCAGCGCGACAAAACCCGAGGGTATCGAGCACGTGCGCAGTGAGATCTTGAATATGATCGACGCACTGAAAGTGCCGTGGAGCAAAATTATTCTTGGTGGATTTTCTCAAGGCGCGATGCTAGCGACAGATATTTATCTCCACGCTCCGGAAACGCCCGCGGGACTGGTCTTAATGTCCGGCGCACTCATAAATAAAAATGAACTCAAACCTTTGGTCGAAAAACGCCGCGGCGAAAAATTTTTCCAATGTCATGGCGCAAATGACCAAGTGTTGCAAATGCGCGGTGCTCGCCAACTAGAGTCATTACTAAATAGTGGTGGAATGAAGGGCGGATGTCTTGAGTTTCAAGGAGGGCACGAAATCCCTCCTGCGATGTTAGTAAAACTCGGAGAGTACTTGAATACGAGAATCAGCGCAAAATCACCGTAATTTCTTTGTTCTCAGGGAGCGGAGCACCCACGGGAGGCTCCACCCCCGTCACGACTCCCTGTCCACGGAACTTCACACTGATATCCTTCCCATTAAAGCGGCGCAAAACTTCACGCAACGTCATTGTGGTCACGTCAGGCACCACACCGAGCTCCAGGCTGGTCGAAACAATGTCGCCCTCAACAACAGTCGCAAGACCACGGCTCTTCTCGCCATCCATTTTAATCGCCTTACGTTTTTCGGGCAAAATGTTTTTCTCCGTCAACAGGACCGGCGCTAAACCCTCCTTACGAACCACATACGAAGCCACGCGTGAAAATATCGGAGCGGCCACAGCCGCGCCATAGAAACCTTTGCGCGGATGATCCAAGGCTACGTAAATTACAAATTTCGGATTATTTGCCGGAATAAATCCACCGAAGCTCGAGATGTAGGCGCCCTTCATATAACCGCGGCCATTAGGATTTACTTTTTGCGCGGTTCCCGTCTTACCCGCGACGATAAAACCAGGCACACGCGCATTCTTACCAGTCCCGCCATCCGCCGTCACAGCGCTCAACATCAAACGCATCTGTGACGCCTGCTCCGGAGTGAGGACCCGGCGGATCGGCTTTTGTTGCATTTCACGAATTTGACCTGTTTCACTGTCGCGAATCGACGAAACGATGAATGGCGTATTCAATACGCCGCCGTTTGCAATGGCCGCATAGGCGTTCGCCATCTGCAAAGGGGTGACGGCAATACCGTGACCGAAAGAAATATTACTCAACAAATGCGGACGCCAAGGCAGCGGCTGAACCGCCCCGCGCGCTTCCCCCGGCAAATCGATGCCGAGCTTGCTGCCGAAACCAAAATCCAGCAACCCCTGACGAAGGCTGTCTGCACCCATCTTGAAAGCAATCTTAGTCGTACCGATGTTTGAAGAGACCGCTAGGATCTCGCTCACCGAAAGGTTCCCGAAGCTTTCGTGGGTTTCCGCTTCGTGAATAACTTTGTCGCCGATTCTGAAAGAACCGTTTTCGCAGAAGAATTTTGTATTCGGAGCCACGAGACCTTGACGTAATGCCAAAGCGATCACGAATGTCTTTAATGTACTGCCCGGCTCGAACGCGTCTGTCGCCGCCTTGTCGCGGCGAATATCCGCCGCCGTCTTCATCGCTTTATTAACATCAAATGTCGGCACGCTCGCCATCGCGACAATCGCGGAAGTTTCAGCATCAAGGATCACACCCACCGCGGAATCCGCCTCGTGGGTTTGCACGGCTTGGGCCAACTCATTTTCCAGGTTGTACTGAATATCAGAATCCACCGTGAGCTTGACTTCATTGCCGTCAGGGTTTTCAGTAAAAAGCAGGCCATCGGCGATCAACGGGCGCCCGCGGGCATCACGGCGAACAGAAACTTTCTTGGCATTTCCCTTTAAATCGCTTTCAAAATATTTTTCCAGCCCTTCCAGGCCTTGGCCCTCACTGCCGAGAAACCCCAAGGTGTGCGCCAAAAGGGTCTCATTCGGATAAACGCGCCGCCACTCCTCAACGAAGGAAAGGCCGCGGATGTTCCAGGATTTGATTTTGTTGGCTTTGTCTTCGTCCATCAGGCGCTGAATCCAAACAAAGCGCTTATTGCCGTCCCTAATTTTTCCGTAAACGCTTTCCGTCGTCACTCCGAGCTCTTTCGCGAGCGCTTTTGCCAAAGGCTTGCGTTTTTCAAGCAGCTTCGGGTCGGCATAAAGAGAGTATGCGGTTCCCGACATCGCCAAGTCCCGCCCGTTACGATCAATGATCGCGCCACGGCGGGCTTGCAAAGTCACGACAGTTTGGAACTGGCGGTTTTGTAAGGACTGAAGCTTTTCATTCGGTAAAAACTGCAGATAGGCGGCGCGCAAGATCAGCGCACCCCAAAGTACCATCACACCAGCGAACACCGCAATAATACGAGATTTCAACTAGAGCTCCTTCTTTGCGACGGGCTTTGTCGCCGGAGACATGTCAACAAGGCTGGCCGTGCCTCCACTGAGATGGATGATTTGATCCGCTTGAATTTTCTTAAGCGTGAATTTCGATTGCGCCATATGCTCCACGAGTTGTGGGCGCGTCACTTTCACGAGTTGAATTTCGCGAACGTGCTTGTCTTCAAGAATTTTTTTATGCTCGCGGCTCAGTTTCAAAACGCTGTAACCAAGACGGCGCTCTTCCATTTGCAGAAACACCAAAGAAAAGAATGTAAAAATCAAAATCAAAACGCTGCAAAAAGGCTTTAGCTGTCTAAAATTTTCCGAGCTCATCCTGAACTCTCCTCTCAAAAACTCTCAGCTTCGCACTGCGCGAGCGAGTATTCATATCGCACTCTTCCTGAGTGGGTAGTAAAATTCTTTTATGGGTTTGTTCACCAAACTCTCTATCACTTTTAAAAATATTTTTTACGATTCGGTCTTCCAAAGAGTGGAAACTGATCACCGCCAAGCGGCCCCCCGGCGTCAAAGCCCGCATCATCTCAGGCAACGTGCGCTCAAGGACCTCAAGCTCGGCATTCACGCGCAACCGAAGCGCCATGAAATACTGAGTCGCCGGATGGAACCCTTTGTGTCTCCAACCATCAACGCGCTCGATGAGTCCTGCAAGCTCTTTCGTGCTTTGCCAAGCTTTGGTTTTACGATCGTGAACGATGGCGCGAACAACACGGAAAGGCCGATGGATCTCTCCATACTGTTTGAACATTTCGTTGAGTTCCTGCTCGGACGAGGTATTCAAAATGTATTCCGCCGTTACGCCACGTGTTTGGTTCATACGCATATCCAGAGGGCCGTCTTTATTGAAGCTAAAGCCTCTGCCTGCAGTGTCTAACTGGGGGGAACTGACCCCCAGATCTAACAACATCATATCAAAAGAACCTAAATTGTGCTCCGGAAACTCTGAAAAATTTCCATGAATTATACGTACTTGCCGGGACTCGACCTCGGTCCTGAAGTTTTCATGGCCGAATTTCACAGCGGTTTCGTCTTGGTCCATCACCACGGCTCGGATTTGTGGGAAGTTTGCAAGCACCGCCCTGAGGTGGCCTCCACGGCCGAAGGTTCCATCGAAGTAACGGAGGTCGTTTTTGCCTCTGAAAACAGCGAAATTCTCGAGGATATCGCGAACCATAACAGGATAGTGTTCAGGCGCGAACTCGACTTTTGTGAGATCAGGAAATGCGCTGCTGGATGGGGCTTTGGGTTCCGACAAAAGGCTCTCGCTTTAATGAAGACTAGACTGTCTAGAATTGAAATTTTTCTCTGTGATTCCCAAGGTATGAACAAATTGTTTGTGGGTCAAGAGCCTATGATTTAAGCTATTAGTAATGCTAGTCAAATGTCCACGTTGTGGCTTTTCACAACCAAAAGATCAATACTGTGCGCAGTGCGGAATCGACATGATGGCGTTCAAGCCACCACGTCAATCTGCCTTCAAGCGCTATGCGACGGATCCAATGATGTATCTGATCATTGCGCTCGTGGTGATTGGCGTTTCTATTACGACCCTCTATAAGAAAGACAGAACGGATCTTGCGCAAAGAGTGAAGTTCCTTAAAGGCACCCTGCAAATCGCAAGCACGAATGGCCAAGAAGAAAGAAAAGAGCTTGTTGCGGAACAAGAAGCCGCGCCAGCAGTGGCCGCCGAGACAACCGCTCCAGCACCTAGAGCGCCCATCCCAGTTGCGGCTCCAGCGACGGCCGCGGTGACTGCAGGAGCCGCATCTGGCATAACGACAGCTTACATATACTACACCGAAGTTCCACGCCGCGCCCTTGAACGCCTCTACGAAGAGAGCCAGGCGACCGGTCAGTTCAATTCCTTCGGCGATTACACGGCGGGCATCTTGCCAGATGTGCAAAAACGCATTACCGCTGAAGGCCTGAAAATCCGCGTCCTTGAAAAAAGCGAAAAAACCATTACAAAAAATCAGCAATGGTTCACAGGCCTTCACGACAATGAACTTGATGAAGATATGGGCCTTAGCACATTTATTGAACTTGCTGAGACCGACAGCAATATCTTCCGCGGGAATCTTGAAATCGTTCGCACGCTGCGTGAAGCCGACATGGACAAGCGCGCGTTGGCGGCGGTAGATGCAACAGCGGCTGCACCAGCCCCGCAGAAAAACTCTTACCCTGCTATTTTTGAAATGGCACCTGGCAGCGGCTTCTTTATCGCAGGTGTCCTTCCTCGCAAGACGCGCATTGCCCATGAGGAAGAGTTGAGCCGCAAAGGTCCCTTTGAAGTCTTGCGCTCCCCTGCTTTCCAAAATAAAGAGACTGAATTCGTCATTTTTATTGAGTTTGAGAAGAAACCTTAAGATATTGCTCAGATGCGATATCTTCAGCATCACTATGGCTCCCAAGTTCACATTCTCGACAACCCGCTTTTAAACGATCTCCTGGCGAAACTTTGTTCTCCAAAGACCTTTCAACCTGCAATCAACCACCTGGTCGAGCCCCTTTACGCGCATATGATTGCCGAAGTCATCGGCCAAGAGTTTGAGCTCGAGTCCTTCCGGGTTCCAACCCGCATGACAGAAGTTCATCCTGATGTTTTGCTGGAGAGCCAAGGCATTGCGAAGTCGCAAAAGGCCGTCTCGGTGAATTTAGCTCGCGCCGGCACCTACCCTAGCCACCTCTGTTATAGCCAATTGCATTGGGCTTTGGAGCCTCGGAATATCCGTCAGGATCATATCTTCGCGGCCCGCATGACCGGTGCCGATCAACACGTCACTGGAGCTCATTTCGGGAGCCTTAAGATCGGCGGCGACGTGAAAGATGCCTATGTCATGATCCCCGATCCCATGGGTGCTACCGGCAGCACGATCGTGTCCACAATCACCTACTACAAACAAAAGGTCGCAGGTCCGGCAAAGAAATATATCGCCATGCATTTGATCGTCACTCCGGAGTATTTAAGGAAAGTGCTTGGCGCGCACCCGGAGGTCGTGATCTACGCCTTGAGGCTTGACCGGGGCCTTTCCGATAAGGCAGTTTTAAGGTCTCCTCCAGGGCTCCATTGGGACCAAGAAAAGGGCCTAAATGACCATGACTATATCGTGCCTGGTGGCGGCGGTTTTGGCGAAATAATGAATAACTCCTTCGTTTAAAGGATCAAACATGACTCACCTACAGATCAAACCCTACATCACTGAAGAACAACTCGCGAAAAAAGTGACTGAAATTGGCGCCGCCATTACTAAGAAATTCAAAGGCGAACAAATCGTCGCTGTGTGTGTTTTGAAAGGTTCCTTTGTTTTCTACTCTGATTTGATCCGCGCTATCGACGCTGACATCAACTGCGAATTCTTCGGTGTTTCCAGCTACCACGGCACCACCTCTTCTGGTGAGGTGAAAGTGACTTTGGACTTGGCGAGCCCCGTGGAAGGCAAACACATCTTGTTGGTTGAGGATATCGTCGACACCGGCATCACCATGAACTACTTGAAAAACTCCATCATGGCCCGTAAGCCGGCAACACTCACAACAGTCGCGTTGCTTGAAAAGCCGGAAGCTTTGAAAGTGCCCTGCAAGTTAGATTACGTTGGCTTCCAAATCACCAACGAGTTCGTTGTCGGTTACGGCTTGGATTACCAAGGCTACTACCGCAATCTTCCATTCATAGGCCAAGTTCAAAACTTCCAGTAATTTAAAAACTGGTCCTTTAAATGTTGATAAGGAAGCTTTGGCACTACTACCGCCGGGTATTTCACGAGTTTTAAACAAAAAAGCGCTGATTTCTCAGCGCCTTTTTGTTTAAGATTTAAGTTTAGTAATAACCGACCAAAGAGAAAGAGTTGTAAGCTCTGACTTCTGGAGTTGATTTTATATCTGCACGAAGGCGAGATATTAAAAATTGTTGTGGATGGTCGATTAAGAAGCGGCGACCTCTTGTTGTGTTGAACGTGGTATCACGA
>JBDHWW010000055.1:0-18919 GCA_039810425.1 Pseudobdellovibrionaceae bacterium
AAACCGCTCCCAGCACCTACGAAGTCGTCAAATCGCGAAAGTCATAACGCCAGGCATGTGGATATGGAGGTAATTTTTTTTTCATTTTCAAGTAACCATACATTTGGTCTGCGATGTTGTCTAGAAAGGGAATGAATAAATGGCAGTGGTCGATCACTGGCAAAGAGACTTTCTGAACGAGGACTTAACTGGTGACCAAAAGGCCAGCTCACCTGAGCACGCCGGACAAATTCAAACAGCCTTGTCGTGTTTCCGGACCGCAGCGCCAATGCTGCCATCAATAAAGCGATCCTAAATGATCATGGCAGTTGCAGATACGGCCTCTGCCGATGTCTGTACCCAATGCCCAAACCTATCACTATCAGCGCCACGAACCCGAAAAAACCACACTCTATAAGCTGATTCAGGAAAATTGGCTGACGTTCCAACAGCAGGTCGAACATGACCTGGGGTATCCGCTGCCAGATTTTGTGATCAAAGAGTTTGAAGAGTATTTACGCTGCGGAATTTTGGCCCACGGATTCTTAAGGGCTCAGTGCACCAGCTGCCATCACGAGATGCTGGTGGCGTTTAGCTGCAAAAAACGAGGATTCTGTCCATCATGTGGAGCAAGGCGGATGTCAGAGACCGCAGCGCATTTAGTCGATCACGTTCTACCACACAAAAACATTCGCCAGTGGGTGCTGACATTCCCGGTGCCGATCAGGCTGTGTTTGGCAGTTCGTCCAAAAGTTATGGCGCGCGCTTTAGACATAGCACATCTGGTGATCGGTCAATACTACCGCAAAAAAGCAGGGCTTACTGTGAGCAACTCGAAGTCCGGAGCAGTAACACTAATTCAGCGATTCGGCGGAAGCCTGAACCTGAACATCCATTTCCATCAGCTGTTCGTTGATGGCTGCTATGAACTGAACCAACAAAAAGAACCCATCGACTTCTGGGTAGCAAACCCACCAACGGTTAAAGAGATCGAAGAGGTTCTAACAAAAATCATTAACAAATTAACCAAGTACCTGGAACGACTAAAAATCATCATCCGCGATGATGACGACGATGGATTCCAAATCCCAATACCAGACGAAGATACTTTGTCAAAGCTTCAAGCCACATCAGTGACCTACAGATTTGCCACAGGCAAAAGTAAAGGCAAAAAAGCAATGGTGCTGAAGTCCATCACCGACAACGATCACACAGCTACAAAAGGGCTTGTTGCCAAACACTCAGGGTTTTCGCTGCACGCAGGAGTTGCCACCAAAGCTCATGAACGGGATCGATTGGAAAAAGTGTGTCGGTATATCGCTAGACCTGCTGTCGCCGAAGAGCGACTTTCTACCAACGATCAAGGTGACGTGATTTACAGGTTCAAAAAACCGTGGGATGACGGAACCACCGCAATGAAGCTAGCACCGATGGAGTTGATGGAACGGCTTGTGGCGCTGGTTCCACGGCCTAGGGTTCATCTAACACGATACCACGGCGTACTTGGACCCCATTATAAACACAGAAAACAAATAGTTCCAAAACCACCGCAACTAAAACTAGTACAAGATCAAGAAATCATCGAGTCAAAGCAGCTGGAACTGGAAAAGAAAAACATCCCCTGGGCAAGACTGCTTGCAAGGGTCTTCAACATTGACGTGGAAACCTGCGCCAAGTGCGGAGGCCAAATGAAAATCATTGCTGCCATCGAGGACCCCAAAGTGATTCGAAAGATTCTTGATCATATGGGGCTACCCACAAAACCACCGCCGTTGCAACCAGCCAGGGGGCCACCATCGCGAGATAGTCACCTCACAGATGACTTTTGCCAGCAGCATTTCGAAGACTTTCAATAAATCAACGACTAAGAAATTCAGTCGCAATGGGCTCCTTCGTTCAAAATCTAAAAAATCATTCTAGAAAATAAATTTCACGGCGAAATCTTCGGAAAATTATGAAATTCATTGCCAAAGACACGTCCTAATCACACAATTTTAACAATAAGTACGGAAAAACTGATGTTCATATTGAGTAATTCGGCCTTTAAAATTCCTATCCTCATCCACTCAACATCCGGGGCCAGTCCAATCAAAATGAAACCTATCCCTAAAAAGAGAAGCCCGTAAAAATAAAGCTCCCATAACCTTTTTCTTTCCCTATTCCCAAAGTAAAGGGCGCCAATAAAGTTACCTACTCCGTATGAGGCCATAACCAATCCGAAATAACGGGGGTCATTGCCACTCATCTCATGCACCAGAAGTGGAAAGCCAATCGCGATAACCAAGTTCCAGCAACCGGCTGTGACGGCCTTAGAAAAGAAAACGTAACTCATTCCTGGGACACTGCGGGCCAGGTGAAAACCAGAGAGCACTGCCGTTTTAAAATTACTCTTAGGCATCTTCGAGTAATCCATTGGCGGAAGATATTTCTTTAACGAGTAAATGCAGTAAGCTGACACACAAAATGTCACAGCATCAATAGTGAAGAAATGAATCATCGGGATAAAGGCAGATAAAAGTCCAACGATGGCCGGACCTATCATGCGGGCCATGCGAATGGTAGTGCTCATCAAACCATTCGTTGACTGCATCAGCTCAGTGTTGCCGGCAAGAATAGGAATAAGACCTTGAGTGGCTGGATCAAAAAAAGCACTGAGTCCGGCAAGTGTAAAGGCCATCACCCACAATAGGACCAGTGGTGTCGGCATAAAAAAAGAAACGACTACGGGAGTAAGAACAATCAATGCGCGGATGAAATCCACACACATCATCGTTCGCCTGGGATTCCAGCGATCGGCCCACTTGCCTCCGATAAAAGAAAGCAGCATAAGCGAAGCGGTCTGTCCTGCTGCCAAGTAACCTGTGTCGGGACCCATAAGGCCTACAGCAAGCCAGATAAGACCTACGCGGTAGATTTCATCCCCAATAGAAGAGAAGGCCTGGCCGAACCAGAGACGCAAAATTTGAGGCTGCTTAAGTGCCTTGATCATAGAAGATAAATTAGCACTTATTTCAGAAGTCGCCTCGAGAAATATATCCGAGTGATGCACTTTTATTTCTGCGTAATATTTATTTAAAGACGCTTTTATCCGATAGGATTTTCATGAAAAAATTAAACATCACATTCTTGTTTTCTCTACTTCTTCTTAACACTGGATGCGCTCAATTTTCTGAGTCAGAAAGAATCCCCGCTTCTGGAGCAACAAATATTATTTCAACACCCAAGAGCATTGGTTTTATCTTTTTAGGGAAAACAAAATCATTAAGAGAAGAGATCTCTTCTGCCAAGTATGTTTTAGGCGAAGACATAGAGCGCGATAGATTAATCCAAAAAGACTGGACGCCAATTGGCGACTTCATTGTCAGACCTGGAACAGTTTTAAAACTGACAAAAAACACCTATATGTACACCAAGGCCGCTGACATCATTCGCGGTGTCGATAAAAATAGCGCGCTTTTTCTAAAAGAAGGCACTAAGGTGCGCATTCTTCAATACAACCAAAGCTCTTTGACGGCCACGACGGCCATCATTGAAGTAATAGATTAATTCTCACACTGCAACATTCTACTTATTATCTTCATTTTTTCTAAATATCTTATATAGTATTGGGCATAACAATTTTTTGGAGATTTTATGAAGAAGAGTTTATCCCTGATCGCTATGTTGGCCGCAGCACTTGTGGTTTCAAGCTGCGCAAGCAACAAAACAACATCTGAAAAAGTAGAACAAAAAGTAAAGGCCGTTCCTACTTCAATGACAAAATCAATTGAGCACACTGTAAAGGAACAAATCCAGACGTCTACTCTTTCTCAAGACAAAAAAGACAAGCTTCTTGCTCTTGAAGAAAAAGCAGCAGCTGAGCGCAAAGAAATTACAGAAGAAATCGAAAAAACAAAAGTTGTCATGATTGAAACTGTTCTTGCTCCAAAAATGAACGAGAAAGAGTTCAATTCGCTAAGAAGCAAAATCAAAGCTCTTGATAAAAAGAGACTGGACAATGGTTTTAAAACTCTAAGAGAAGTTCGCAATATCATCGATCCAAAATCAGCTGAACACCAAGAGATCTACAAAGCAGTTATTGAAAACCGCCTAAGAGGCTTCTAATATCAAGGCCCGCTTTAAGCGGGCCTTTTTTTTGCAATCTTTTCTCTTAAGGAATAAACCTTAGGAGATAACAATGGATTTGCGCTCTTCTGAAAATTTCTGGCCGATCAAAAATGGACTTTTGGGGATTTTTCCCTCACTCAAGCAATCACTCAAAGGCGACATTGCCATCATGGGGGCCGGTATTTCCGGGGCCATCATGGCCGACACTCTCTGCAAACTTGGATTTGACGTCATCATGCTGGACAAGCGCCACTGTGGATTTGGCAGTACAGCTGCAAGCACTGCCCTCATCCAATATGAGATCGACACTCCCCTTTATGAATTAATAAAAAAACGCGGAGTCAATCATGCCGTCCAAAGCTACAGGCTTTGTGTCGAGGCCATCGGGCATCTTGAAGCCCTGGCAAAACAATTTCCCCAAACCGGATTTAAACGTCATCCAAGCTTTCAATTTACTTCCTCAAAATCTCATCTTCACGACCATCAAAAAGAAGAAGAACTCAGAAAGCTCTACCATATTTCAGACACCGAATGGCTTACCTCTGCCGATATCAAAAAAATGTTCTCTTTTAATAAGCATGGGGGAATATTCTCAAAGGACGGAGCTGTTCTTGATCCCTTTCAGCTCACGTATGCCCTTATCTCCTCTCATCATAAAAAAAACCTGCGCGTCTTCGACAACACAGAGGTGCTCGATATCATCCACCACCAAAAAGGCGTCACTTTACAATGCTCATAGCAGCCATCAACGAACAGCTGATGGAAATGGATGTTCAGGTTCAGGCTTCCGCCGAATCGCTGAATTAGTGTTACTGCTCCGGACTTCGAGTTGCTCACAGTAAGCCCTGCTTTTTTGCGGTAGTATTGACCGATCACCAGATGTGCTATGTCTAAAGCGCGCGCCATAACTTTTGGACGAACTGCCAAACACAGCCTGATCGGCACTGGAAATGTCAGCACCCACTGGCGAATGTTTTTGTGCGGCAGAACGTGATCCACCAGATGGGCTGCGGTCTCCGACATCAACCAAATCCCCATGCTCATCCAGCGTTAAATTTGAAATGAGCCTTTTAACTCGAATTTAACGGGGGCCTGAGTTTTAAACTACGACAGAATTATCGGGGACAAGTCTGATTTAACCGTGACTGTTGCATAGGTCCCCAGACCGTTGATCAACCAGACTGACCTTTTGTTCACTTTAGACAAAAAAATAGGGAGCCACCTTATTTGGTGACTCCCTATCGTTGGCCGCTAATTTTTTTATCCGATAAATCCAATCAGTCATAAGTTTCGTATCCGGCGTGGCCCATGACGGATTGAACTTTATCACGAGCTTCAGACTCGATTTTTTGTTGCACCTGTTTGACGATGTCATCGGATACGTTCATCGTCTTCATGGTTTCAATTGTTTCCAAGGTGCTGTTTTGCTTGATCTGATTTTGGAGCTCTTGAATTTTTTCTTGTTCAAGCTTTGCTTTCTTTGCAAGAAGTTCTTTTTTAGACGCTGATACCGAACCATGTGAACAGCGAGCGATCCTCGCGACCTCTCTGAAACTAAGACCTGCTTCTAAAAGCGAGTGTATTAGGGCATCGTTTCTTTTGCGGACCCGGCCTATGATTTTCCCTTTTGCCTTGGCATTTCTCATTCCGGCCTTTACTCGTTCTTGTATCATTGAACGCTCCAGCTGCGCCAGCGAGCCCAAAATCGTGAACATTGCGACCCCCATGCTAGATTCAGTGTCGATTTGCTCAGTAATACTGACAAAACGAGTTTTGCAGTCCTTAAAAATCTGTAATCCTTTAAGTAAGTGCATCGTGGATCGGGCAAACCGACTGAAGGCAAAAACGATGACTTGTTCCGCCTCTAAATTTTTTACTCGTTCCATCATTTTATCTAAAGCGGGACGGCTTTCTTTGGCTCCAGAAACTCCGTGGTCAGTGAATGTTTCAAAATCAATTATATTGTTTCGGCTACACCATTCGTTTAAGGCTCTTGCCTGTGACTCTGCACCTCCAATTTGATCCAATGTTGAAACTCTGATGTATAAAAATGTTTTTCTCGACATGGGCTACGTCCTTTATGAAAAATTTTAATATTTGGAATAAAAAGAAAAAACCCACGAAGGTCACCCGTGGGTAAAAATAATTTTCATTTTTTTGATTCAGCTTTTTTAAAAAACTGAAAAATTCGTTACACAGCTATTTGTCCAAGAGCATTCTGGTGTACTTGGAATAAGAGATCATGCCTTTTTGAGTTTTTTCGCCAGCCATACCCATCAACTGCAAGGTGCAGAACTTCAGCTGCCCCATGAGCGCAAGAATAATCCCTAGCCTTACCACAAACGATACAAATTTTACGATTTCCAAAAGGACCTCCAAAAAATTAAGATCGAATTCGCTACCAGAGCGAGTTCAATTTATCAGGCGACTCCATGACGGCGTCCCCGCTAAATCAAAATCAGCCCGGGAGCGAATCCTTGTTAAAATTCCGTCCCCGAAAATTGCGTGTAGCAAAAGTTGTAGCAAAATGTAGTAAAGTTTTGAAATACCCAGAAATACTCTGAAATATTCTCCGAAGATTTGTGCAGCCTCGTTCGTGTTATTAAGTACTTAATGCGATTGATAATTTTGAAATTTGCGATTTTTTCGAGAGAGTAAATGGCGGACAGGGTGAGATTCGAACTCACGGTGGCGGTTAGACCACACACGCGTTCCAGGCGTGCGCCTTAAACCACTCGGCCACCTGTCCACTTTGGAACGTAATTGAAGGGCTAGGTTTAGCATGCTGAATATCGCCCGGTCAAAGCTGGATTTAGGTAAAAATTAAGGAAAATCGTCGCCAGAGGCCGTTTATTTTGAAATGATATCCCTGGAAGGCGGTCGGGCGTCCAGACCAATCTCCTGAAAATAAGCGCAAAGATGAAGCGGCTCCCTTTCTTTGGCTATACTGAAAGTGGAGGATGCATGCGCTTTATTGCTCAAATTTTTGGAGTGGCTTCAATTTGTTTTGTTGCAGGCTGCGTTTCAAGCACCATTCGTCTTCCGGCTTCTTTCAAGCCTAAATATAACAACAACATGGTTGAGCTTTTAAAGAGCGCGGCTAAAAACGGGATCATCTTTCAAGTGAGTGACTCTGTTTTCCGCGATGTGCCCGCCCGCCAAGTGGACCGCTGCCGCAAAGCCGAAGCGCCGACATGGGCAGTAATGCTCACCGATCTTCTGACCATGCTCAAAGAAAAAGACAAAGAAGCGTACTACAACAAGTTCCACATCGTGGATATCAAACGCGGCGATAAACCACGCGCTGAAATCAGCGAAGACCTTTCGCATGTCACTTATCTGACCATCACTTACGCGAAACGTGAAACTCGCGAAAAGATGCTTTCCACCACGACAGTTCCTTGCTATGACAGTGGCACTGATTATGAAGGCAAAGACCTCATCACCACGAATATTGATTGGCCAAATATCGAGGAGATGAAGCTTGTCCTGAAACAAGCGCCAAATAAGAAGGACGTTCCGAGCTTTAAGCTCAACCCAGACTTCCTGACTTTCTTAGCGGAGCGCCAGGCGATTCTAAAAATCGGCCCTGAAGTTCCTTATGCGAAAAGTAAAGAGGCCGAACCTTACTTAAAAATCTGGCTCGAAAAGATGGCGGTGGAAATTCGTGAGCCATCCAACATCGAATATATCAACTACTGGCTGAAAGAAATCTCCACCCATAGCCGTCAAGCGAGCTCAATTCAGTTCTTCGGGCTCTATCGCGAGGGCGACGCCGCCCATGGAGTGCAGGTCGACACGGTCGGGAAGTATTCTCGCAAGTTGAACAACTATCAAGAGCCCACTTATATGTTTATGTCCTACGGTGAAGTTGGTGGCGACACCGTGACGGATGACCTTAAAGACCTCAACACTTGCCTGCAAAACTTGACGGGCATTTACAACAATCCACTGGCCATGGGGACCCAGCTGGAAGCGGACGGCGATAGCTTTTTATCCCCGGGTTACTCTTGCAAGATTGAGCGCAAGCACTAAGCCGCTGAATCCGCCGGCTTCTGGTACTTTTTCATCAGGACTAGCATCAATAGTCCCGGGATCGCGATTAACATGCATGTATAATAGAAATTCGCCCACCCAAGGTGCTTCACCATGTCCCCGGAGAAGCCAGAGAAGAAGTTACGGCCGAGAGTCGCAATGCTAGAAAGAATCGCGTACTGAGTGGCGGTGTAGCGTTTATTCGTGATGGCTGAGATGAACGCGATGAATGCGGACGAGCCCATTCCCGAACTGACATCTTCAAAGCACACAGTAAATGCAAGCGCCCAGTTTTGTGGGCCTGTCATTGTAAGGATCGCAAACGCACCGGTTGAAAGGGCCTGCAAAATCCCGAAAATCCACAGCGAGCGGTAAATGCCGATGTAGTACATCAACGTACTACCAAGGAAGAGCCCCACCATGCCCGAGATCAAACCAAAAGTTTTTGCAATCAAAGCGATGTCAGCGTTGCTGTAACCCATCTGCACGTAGTACGGATTCAGCATTGCGCCGGATAAGGCATCACCGAGTTTGAACAAGAATACAAAAGTCAGCATGAAATAAGCGCCATCGCGTTTCAGGAATTCACGGAAGGGATCAATCACCGCGGCCATCAATGTTCTGGGCGGGGCCTCGTTGACCTTAGGTTCTGGCGCCCAAAAAGTCGTCAAGATCCCAATTCCCATAAAAGCGGCCATCGCATAGTAGAGTTCGTTCCATGTCAGGCTAAAACCGGGCGCCCCCACCAGTCCCATACCTAAAGCACCAGAAACGAGCATCGCAATACGGTAGCCGTACATATTCATCGAAGAACCAAAACCGAGCTCTTCATCATGCAAGAGTTCGCGGCGGTACGCATCGATCACGATATCTTGAGTGGCGCTAAAGAACGCCGTCAGAACCGAAAGTATCGCCATGTTCATCAGCGAGACTTTTGGGTCAAACATTCCGATGCCGGCGATTGAGCCCGCCAATAGAATCTGGCTCAAGAGCATCCAACCACGGCGGCGGCCGAGCGTCTTAGATATAGTAAAACGGTCCAGCAAAGGCGCCCAAATAAACTTGAGTGAGTAAGCCAAGCCTACCCAGCCGAAATAGCCGATCATACTGATGTCGACTTGTTCGCGTGCCAGCCAGGTCTTCAGCGTGCCGCCCGTCAGTAGGAGTGGCAAACCACTGGAAAACCCCAATAAAAATATAATGAGCATCTTCTTGCTGAAGATCTCCTTCAAGAGCGGAGTCTTTTTTTCGGCCATGGCGCTTCCTTGCTAGCTGTTGCTTAAGATTTTTTTTCTCATTTTCCAGAGGAGGTGGCTGATATATGGGCGGCGATTTTCTTTTGATGCCACCATCAGCAATTTTGTGATTTTCAGATCATTTGGATCTGTATAGAGCAAAATCATCAATTCCTGAATGAAGTTTGTATTCAACGTCACGTAGTTATCCGTTCCTACGCCAAGCTGCACGTTTTTCTTTTCCCACCAAGAGAACGGATGATCTTTGTAATCATCGAATTTGCCGGTGAGTTTATTATTTGAAGAGGGGAGAGAGATCAAAGAGATCTCTTTCTGAATCATACGGTTCAAAACGTCATGCTGGTAGTGTTCCACCTCGCGTGCCGTATGGAACTTCGCTTTCAAGAAATCCGTATTGTCTTGCTCAGTCAAAAGTACGCCTTTGAGCAATTTATCCAACACCGGTTTGTAGTTACCCCAATCAAGCTCGGTCAGTTCGCGATAGTGCGGATCTTTCGCTAGGATTGCAATGCCTTGCTTATTCTTGTGGGAAACTTCCTGATAGAGGCGGTGGAAGTACACGTTTGGGTTAATCCCGAGGCTAATCCCATGTTCAAGCGTGTCTATGTGCCAGATGTTCATGGCGTTGTCGACGGCCTGAATGCCTTTTTTGAGAGTATGCCAAGTTTCGCCGTGATGGGAACGGATTTTCAAACCGCGGTATTGTAATTTACGGAAGCCGGTTTGCATCTCGTAGAAATGCTCTTTGCGGTAAAGCTCGCGTTCGTCACCCACGGTGTCCACATCGGTCATATGCTTTTGCAGGAAAGGGTACTTATCCATCATGCGGATCATGTCGTTGATTTGAGCTATGAAGTGATCCTTGCGGGATTTGAATCTCGCGGAGTCAAAGAAGCTCGACTCTTTACGGAATGACGGGGAAAGAACGAAATCAAAATCAGAATGCTCATCCTGGAATTTCTTAAAGCCCTCGTATAAACCAAGAACCACGTCTTCAGGTGTGACATCGTCAATGCCCGGGATCTGTTCCGAAGAGCTCGACGTCGCGCGGTCTAACGTAAACTTCAAACGAATGCGGCCGACATTAAATTTGCTATAGAGCTCGTTGGCCATATCGTAAGCTGCATCCGC
Organism: Pseudobdellovibrionaceae bacterium; assembly: GCA_039810425.1. Classification (GTDB taxonomy): domain Bacteria; phylum Bdellovibrionota; class Bdellovibrionia; order Bdellovibrionales; family Bdellovibrionaceae; genus JACMRP01. Next base: position 10,509 of record JBDHWW010000055.1, read on the forward strand.
ATGCGTTTGGCGATCAATAAATACCAACTTTGGAAGATACAGGATCTTCAAGTAAGTCAGGAAGCCTTCGGTCTCATCCAACCGAATCAACTTATCGACATCGGCAATCGACTTGATCGGCAGAGCTTGGTCGCCGTAAACTTCTTTGATTTTCGTTTCGTAAATATCCTTATGAGGACCTTCGAGAAGTTTCTTCAGCCGGGGGTACAAAAATTCAGCCGTAATTGAGCCAGTAAGGTGGATGTGCTCCTCGTGATATTTCATTGGGAAATTTTTAAATAGTTCGAACAAGCACTCTGAAATCGGATGGACGAGCAAAACATTGATATTGATTTTATTGGTAACGAACTGGTCAATGAGGCCACGGAACTCAACCGCCAGATCCAAAGCTTTTTGGTTTTCAGCATTCAACTCGGAAGAGATCAGAAGATTCAAAGTATCTTTGAGCGAGATCCCGTTGGTTTCGCTCACGATAAGGGTGAGCCATTTTACTAAGTCTTTTTTGGTTTTCGGATCTAACGCGCCCGGTTTTTTTTCATTTTTTAGCATGTATCGAATCTATCGAGGATTCAAATACTTGTACATGATTTTATGGGGCCCGATCCGGTCCATCTCAAAGAGCGGGCCCTGGTAAGCAAAGCCCATTTTTTCATAGAACGGAAAGGCCCTTATGCGGGCATTGCACCAAAGCAAGTCGCAGTATTTTTGGCGCAACAAAACCATTCCATGCTGAAGCAGAATCTGGCCGAAGCCTTGGCCGTGATAATTTGGATCTGTCGCCATTCCGCGGAGACGATAGGGATTGCCGGCATTGAAAACCGGATGGGATTCCGTGAGGAGGGTGCAAATAGTGACCAGTTTTCTTTCGTGAAACAGGCCCAAATGCAAAGTCGTCGGGTCGTTGTCTGCCACATTCACGCAATCGTCAATGTGCAGGAAAGGCTTAAGCACTTTCTGTCGTAAAGGGAGCGTATATTCCAAAGGGATTTTAGAGATGTGGTGGTGTAACTTCATCCTGCCTTAAACCGTAAATACTCCAACCAGATGGGCGGAGCGGAGTTTGATTTCAACTCCATTTCCATCTGGATTTCCAATTCGCGAATTGGTAGCCATGATGGCATTTTCGGCTCGGTTAATAAAGGCATATTTGCAGTTTGTGGTGTGCGATTGGCTTTGCGTTGGTTGCATTCCCGGCAGGCGGAAACAACGTTCGTCCAAGTTTTCTTTCCATTTTTTGAAGCGGGAACCACATGATCAAGAGTGAGATGTTTGGCGGCTAGTTTGTCGCCACAATACTGGCAGGTAAAATTATCGCGGATATAGACATTTTCGCGGCAGAACCGGACTGCGCCGTTGGACCTGGGTCGAACATAACTTTTCAACCTCAAGACGCTCGGCATTTGGTAATTAGACCGTGCCGACCGGGCAAACACAGTGTGGTACTCCAAGATCTCTACTTTATCCTGGAACCACAGAATCAAGGCCTTCTGCCAACTAACAATCCGCATCGGCTCGTAACTCGAATTGAGAAGCAGAGACCTCAGTGAGGATAAATGATGCATTACCCCTCCCATGGAGCTCTCTACCTTAAATTATAAAGGGTTTGGGCTACGATTTTCAAGTACCTGGACCATAATCCCTTGAAATTAGGCCCTTTTCGCGATAGCTCCCTATTAAATCAAAGGAGACCCATTATGAAACGCCGAGTTTTCGCATTTAATTATGTCCTAAAAGGAGCCGACGGCCAAACCCTCGACGCTTCAGATGCCGGCGAACCATTGGCATTTTTAGAAGGTACGGGAATGATCATTCCTAAGTTGGAAGAAGAAGTGGTGAAAATGAAAGTGGGTGACAAGCAAACGATCAAGTTAGCGGCGAAAGACGCTTACGGTTTGTCAGATCCAAAGATGACCATGGAAGTTCCAAAAGAAGAGCTCGCTCATTTGAAGATCGAACTCGGCGCCTATTTGCAATTGAACTTGGGTGAACAAACGAAAGTTGTTCGCGTTGCTAACATTGGCGATAAAACAGTAACCCTCGATGGAAACCACCCTCTGGCGGGAACGGACCTTGTCTTTGACATCGATATGGTGGCTATCCGTGAAGCGACGGCTGAGGAGCTGCAGCACGGCCATGCTCACGGCGCACAGGGCCACGGTCACCACCATTGATAGAAAATGGATAATGAACAAGAGAGTTTATTGAGAATGGATTGAGAATGGCTTCATTTGATATTGTTTCTGAAATCAACATTCAAGAAGTGGACAATGCGGTCAATCAGGCTCGTAAAGAGGTTGAGGGGCGCTATGATTTCAAGGGTAGTCAGGCTGAAATTCAGTGGGACAAGAAGGAAATCACGCTCTTAGCTGAGGATGACTATAAAGTCGAAGCTATGGGAAGTATTCTCCAATCCAAGCTGCATCGCCGCGGCGTAGATATAAAATCCTTTAAATTTGAGAAGCCCGAGCCGGCTGGGGGGAAAATGCTCCGCCAAAAAATCATAATTCAGCAGGGCATCGATAAAGAGGTCGCTAAAGACATCGTAAAATGGATTAAGGACTCAAAATTAAAGGTCCAGCCGCAAATTATGGACGACAAGGTGAGGGTTACCTCCAAAAGTATCGACGAGTTGCAGGAAGCTATTGCTAAGGTCCGGTCTGGAGCCTTTCCAATTCCACTACAATTCAATAATATGAGATAGGAATTTCACTTGCACAGATTGTAGGCTGTGCTAGATTTAACAAAGTTAACAATGTCCCGCGTTCGTAGTTCCTAGAGTCTGTTTTGCTCGTGGCTCCCGCGGTCTAAGATCCCTGGAGGTACCATGGGTAAAAAGTTATATGTAGGCAATCTTCCTTATTCAATCACTGACGACAGTCTTCACAGCAGATTTGCTGAGTTCGGTGCTGTTTCTTCCGCGAAAGTTATCACAGACCGTGAAACTGGCCGTAGCAAAGGCTTTGGCTTCGTAGAAATGGAATCAGACTCTGATGCTGACATGGCGATTGAAAAGTTGAATGGCGCTCAAATGGATGGTCGCGCGATCAATGTTTCTGAAGCTCGTCCACAAGCTCCACGTGAAGGTGGCGGCCGTGGTGGCTTCGGTGGCGGTGGACGCGGCGGTGGCGGCGGACGTGGCGGCTTCGGCGGTGGCGGACGTGGTGGTGGCGGCGGTGGCCGTTACTAGTTGCTGCGATTGTTAACTTGCATTTGCGGTTAATAATACAGTCAGACTTGTCTTTTAAGTCTTAGATAGAGTCTCATGGAACCCATGAGACTCTTTTTATTTTTAGCCCTTTTATTTTCTTTCTCTTTCTCATTTGCGCAAAGCAAAAAACTCGTAGTGCTTGGCGACTCCCTCACTGAAGGTATCGGCGTCGCAAAGGAAGCCGCCTATCCCGCGCTTGTTGAAAAAAAGATCCACGACAGCGGTAAGAAAGAGTGGACTGTTGTGAATGCCGGCGTGAGTGGTTCTACGACAGCCTCTGTTGTGGGTCGCTTGAAGTGGCTCTTCAAATCGAAGCCGGACCTGCTTTTGATTGTCATGGGTGCAAACGATGGCCTTCGCGGTTTGAAAATCGAAGAGAGTGAGAAAAATCTTGCCGCCGCGATTGAGTTCGCTCAGGCGCAAAAAGTTCCAGTGGCTCTGGGGGGGCTGTATGTGCCGCCAAACTACGGCAAGGACTACACTGAGAAATTTAAAAAAATGTATCTAGATCTTTCGAGGAAATACAAGACGCCGTTGATTCCGTTTATTCTGGATAAGGTGGCAGGTGATCCTAAGTACAATCAAGCCGACGGCATCCATCCCAATGAAGCTGGACATAAAATCATCGCGGATACGGTTTATCAGGAAATCAAAGGTCTGTTATGAGTCTCTATATCAAAAATTTGCAGAAGTCGTTTCATCAGGGCGAAGACCGTGTAGCGGTGCTCAACGGCCTGACCGCGGATATTAAAAATGGTGAAGTCGTGGCGATTGTCGGTCAATCAGGCAGCGGGAAGTCCACGCTCCTGTCATTGCTGGCGGGGCTTGATCAGGCCGACATGGGCGATGTTGTTGTGGATGGCGTGAATATCAGCACGATGACAGAGAAGCAAGTGACTGACTTCCGTGGGCAGAATATCGGAATCGTCTTTCAGCAGTATCATCTCGTATCGCACTTAACCGCGCTTGAGAATGTGATGCTGCCGATGGAAATCCTCGGAATGCCTGAGGCAGAAAAGCAGGCAGTGGGAATGCTTAAAGAAATGGGCCTTGAGCACCGCTTGCATCAATTCCCCAGCCGTATGAGCGGTGGTGAGTGCCAGCGGGTCGCGATTGCGCGTGCATTGGCGGTGCACCCGAAGATTTTGCTGGCCGACGAGCCCAGCGGAAACCTGGACATACATACGGGTGATCGGGTGATGAATATCTTTTTCGAAGCGGCTAAGAAATATCAAATTACCACGATTCTGGTCACTCACAGTGAAGCTTTGGCAACGCGCTGTCAGAGGACGCTCCGTCTTTCTGAAGGACAGCTTGTGGAGGCCTAAGTGTTTTTACGTTGGGTGTACCGTGAACTTCTCCGCAGTTGGAAGTTCGGACTATTTTTTATTTTTAATCTGAGCCTTGGTCTGACTGGATACGTATCACTCGAGGCCTTTAAGGTTTCTCTGCAAGATACCTTGAGTGCGAATGCCAAAGCGATCTTGTCGGCGGATTTAGCTGTGTCAGCGCGCCGTGAACTGACCGGAACGGAAAAGGACGCAATGACAGGAGTCATGGCCCAAGACTCAGTCATGAGCCAGACTTATGAGTTCTATGCGATGATGACTTCGGATAAGGGCTCGCGCCTGGTGATGGTCCGCGCGGTGGATGATGCTTACCCGCTTTATGGCACTGTGGGCTTGGCTTCGGGTGAAGAGGTCCGTGGGGATTCTCCGAATAAAGAGATCCTGAAATCCATGGCGGCTTGGGTGTACCCGGAGCTCGAAGCACAGATTGGTTTGCACAAGGGCGACGAGATCCAGCTAGGACAATTGAAACTAAAAATTGCCGATGTCATTTCTAAAGATGGTACGCAGACTTTCCGCGCCGCTTCGATTGCGCCGCGGGTGTTTATTAACCGTGCATTGTTGCCGCAATCGGGGTTGATTCAGTTCGGGAGTACGTTTTCGGTAAATTACTTTTTTAAATTGAAAAACGACGCGCTCACCGTCGGTCACAAGGCTGAGTTGCTGAAGGTTTTGAAAGATCCGGCGATTCAGATCGAAACCGCAAAGACCGCGAGCGAGGACTCGAGCCGCCAGTTAGGTTATTTGTCGGACTATCTTGGCTTGGTTGCGATCATTGCGTTATTCATGTCGGCGCTGGGCGCTGCCTATTTGTTCCGTCTTTTCATGACTCAAAGAATGCGTGAAGTGGCGATCTTGCGCAGCCTGGGTCTGCAGGCGACCCGCGCGGTGAGCCTCTATGCGGCCCAGGTGACGATCCTGGGGCTGTTGTCTTTGATCCCGACGGTGATTGTGTCTTCGTTGGTGCTGCCACTCTTAAGTGAGCTATTGGCAAGCCTGACGCCGTTTAATTTGTATCCGAGCATGTCCTTGCGAGTGGTGTTGATGGCTTTGATCCTGGGGGTGATCGGTAGTTTTGTGATCTGTTTGCCGTTTTTGCTCAAGATCCAAGACTTAAAACCATCCCGCCTGTTTGCGGAGGAGAAATTTTCTTCTTCGATTGAAATTCAGAAGCCTTGGGTGTTTTTACCCGGGATTTTACTTTTCTGGTTGTTGGCAGTGGCGCAGGCAAATTCATTTAAAATCGGCTCCGTGTTCGTCGGCGCCTTCTTTGTGGTGCTTTTGATTCTGTCGGCGACGGGAACGTTGTTGTTGATGGCGCTGCGTGGGGCTGGAAGATTCAAAAACTGGGTGAGCAAGTATTCACTGTTGGGCCTTTCACGCCGTCGTGCGAGCAGTTTGGCCATTTTTATTGCGCTTGGTTTGGGCTCGCTATTGATCAATGTTTTGCCACAATTGAAAGTGAGCTTGCAGAATGAGTTTAAAACGGAGTCTGTGTCTAAGATTCCGAGCCTTTTCATGTTTGATATTCAAGACGATCAAGTCGAGCCTATCAAAGCGTTTCTGAAGCAACAGGATATCCCCAGTATTGGTTTTTCCCCATTGGTGCGTGCACGGATATTAAAGGTGAATGGCCAAGAGTTTGAACGGAAAGCCGCAGAGGGTGGTTTTACCACTCGTGAGCAAGAGGCTGAAGCCCGGTTCCGCAACCGTGGCGTGAATCTCTCTTATCGGGAAGGCGTCAGTGATTCCGAGATGATCGTTGAAGGCCGGCTACTGGCGCCGATGTTTGATCCGGCAAAACAAAAGTATGCAGAACTTTCGGTGGAAGCCAAGTATGCCGACCGCTTGGGGATCAAAATCGGTGATGTGTTGCAATTTGATGTTCAAGGAGTTGAGATCGACGGGCAGGTGGTAAACTTACGTAAAGTGAAATGGACGAGCTTTCAGCCCAACTTCTTCGTGATCATGCAAAATGGTGTTTTGAATGATGCTCCAAAGACTTTCATTACCGCTTTGCCGAAAATGCCCGAGGCGGAAAAAGAACAAATGCAGATGGAGCTCGCAAAGCGTTTCTCAAATGTGTCTATCGTGGATGTGCAGAGAACCGTGAATGAGGTTCTTAAAATCGCCGATCAGATGAGTTGGTCGCTGGAACTGATGGCTGGCTTGGCGTTATTTACCGGCTATGTGGTGCTTTACTCGATTGTCAGCGGTCAAGTGCGCCTGCGCCGTTGGGAATTGAATATGTTAAAGGTTGTGGGGGCCAAGTTCGGCGCGGTTTCAAGATATCTGGTGCTGGAGTTTGTGACCCTGTCGTTGGCGGCAGGAATCATGGGGGCCGGCCTCAGTGTGATCGTCAGTTACTTCATTTCTTACTATGTATTTGAAGGAAGTTTCGTATTTAATTGGGCGTGGCCCGTGTTTACGGCCCTCGGAGTGTGCGTGCTGAGTGCGCTCATTGCATATTTTGCCAGCCGTCGGGTCGTGAATGAAAGTCCACTTGTGATTTTACAGGAAGAGCGCTAACTACTTGTTATGGACGCTAAAATCCAACAAGCCGTAGAACTACTCGCGCAGGGTCAAGTCGTGGGAATGCCCACGGAGACTGTCTATGGCTTGGCCGCGCGCATAGACCTGCCTGCGGGGATCGAGGCGATCTTTAAAACCAAAGAACGTCCATTCTTTGATCCGCTGATTGTGCATGTTTCTGATCTCAAGCAAGTTGAACAAATCACTTCGAGCTTTCCCGAGATTGCCAGGGTCTTGGCTCAGAAATTTTGGCCAGGCCCATTGACGATGATTTTGCCAAAAAGTGTAAAAGTAAATCCGATGATCACTTCGGGTTTGGATTCAGTCGGTGTGCGCATGCCGTCGCATCCGGTGGCGCAACAGTTGATTCGTGCGGTGGGTGTGCCACTCGCGGCTCCGAGTGCAAACAAGTTTGGTAAAACAAGCCCGACCACGGCGACGCATGTCCTTCAAGAATTTAAGAAGGAGAATGTTTTCGTCCTTGAGGGTGGTGAAAGTGAAATCGGAATTGAGTCGACAGTTTTATTGGTGAAAGAGGATGGAAAGCTTTCGATCTTACGCAAAGGTCATGTGTTGAAATCCGACATTGAAAAATTTCTTAAAACTAAAGGCCTGAGGTTCGAATTCGTCGAGACAGCCGGTAAGAAAGAATCTCCGGGGCACATGAAGCATCACTATATGCCGTCGGTGCCGTTTATTCTTTGCTTGGATCCGCAGAAAAAGGAAAACGAGATCAGAGAGCTCATTCAAACGAGACTGGCAGAACTTCCGGACACAATTGAAGACGTAAAAATCATCAAACCTAAGGGCTCGATTCAGAAAATGGCTCGCCTGCAGCTCTCCGAAGACCCAGTTCTTGCGGCGAGAGGTTTCTACTCTCGGTTGCGTGAGCTGGCGGAGCAAGCGCCTGATTGTATTTTGTTATATAAAGAGCCGTCGCACTCGGGTGAGCGCTGGGAAAGCCTCTATGATCGCATTAATAAAGCGGCAAGTTTAATTCTGTAGCAGTTGTTGGATCTCATCGTTCCATGCATTGGGCTTAAAGTGGTTCTTGGCAACAGGCTTTCCTGAGCGGTACTCATGTTTATTACGTCGAATTCCTTCCGATGTTGAAAGTAGTACACGCCTGATCTATCAAACTTCCAATATTTTTGGGACTATATACGCTTAGTTTTTGCGTCAGAGTGCGTTCTCGAGGCGGTGAGGCCCCCTATAAGAGTTTCTTATACTGCAAATTGATTAAATAAATGGGTATTCCGACTTTCTTGTGGGAAGCAGTGCGTAGCTGGTTGAAATCTGCCTAAGTTTTGGGCTTTTATTTT
>JBDHWW010000056.1:0-18545 GCA_039810425.1 Pseudobdellovibrionaceae bacterium
TTACGGGCGATGTGATTTGCGTTAGAGCTGCTCTTTAAAATTCATGCGAAAAACCCATGCTATAAGTTTCTTACTCTCAGTGAGGCTGTAAGGGTCTTTCATAAGTTTAAAAGAGGTGCGTGAATGAAACAACTGGGGTTTGGGTTTATTGGGGACTATAAGAAAGAATTTGGTGGGAGCTTGCTATCTGGGAAAAGGAAAACGGCCCGTCCGCTTTCGCTAAGACAGCCGATTCATCTTGTCCTCAAGAGCTCAGGAAGTTCTTGTTTTGTTCCTGGCCATCGTAAGATGGAGTTATTGATAAAGTCCCATGCCAAGAGGTATGGGATTCAACTTTATGAGGTTTCACTGAACTGGTCGCATATTCATTTGTTGGTGAAACTTCCCTCGCGGGACGCTTATTTGGCCTTTATCAGAACCCTGACTTCTTTACTGGTGAGCCTTCTTTCAAAGCTTAAAGGAAGGTCCCTCAAGGGCCTTTTTGATCTTCGCCCTTTTACTAAGATCTTATCTTGGGGGAAGCAGTTTAAAGCCGTGGTCGCCTATCATGAGCTCAATGATTTAGAGGGGCGTGGGCTTCTGGTGAGAAAGAAGAAAACGAAACGCCCGGGATAATAGTGGCTGCGAGGCCCCGGTGCGGGCCGCCTTTTAAAACGGAGAGTCCAAGCGCGCGCTTCTCGGATTTTTCGAAAGGGGGTGTTTCGTGCCAAAAAAAACGGAGCCGTCGGGCTCCGTTGGTTTGTGTCCGCAATATGTTTTTACTGAAATTCGACCTCTCCTTGTTGGTAAAATCGCTTATTTGGTAATGTTGAGATAGCGGAACCAAAGGTCGAACATGAGATGCAGTTTTCCGTCCGCTGTTTTTACCACAGACTTCATGAGCGTCTGATTCCCGTACTGATCCGTTTCTTTATAACGTTTGTCGTAATGGAGGTCGATCACAGTCAGACTTTTTTCTTGAAGAGTGTAAAGCTCATTTGGGTCCGCAATGCCATCGCGGTTGCTATCTTTCCACAAACGAAGCTCGCTGAAAATAACATCATCCTCGGTGATCAAACCGTCTTTGTCGTCATCGTATTTTGCCAGAGCTGCATAACCATTGGCAGCAAACTTACCATCGGGGCCTTTGGTGTTATCACCAAACATCTCATCAATGCCCAAGACACGGCCTTGCTTATTCGGCAAGACGATGAAGTAGTACTCTTGGTTGTCTGGAGTGAGCCAGGAAATCTGCTTCTTGTCATGAGCTCTTGGGAAAGAGTTTTCGCCGAGGATATCGAACTGAATGCCATCAAGTGGCGAAGTCAGCTGGATTCCACGAGACTCGGAGTTCATGCTCACGATGAGTGGGGATACACGGCTGTCACAATTGGCTTGTGTCCCATCTGTGCTTGTACTGCCGTATTGTTTGTTCAAACCGCTATACATGCTGTTTTGCTTGTTGAAGTCGAAAAGAATCGTGATTTTCTGGCTGCTTGTCGTGTAAGAGCCATCAGCATTCTTCGTCAACGGGATATCGCTTTGAGTGTACCCCTTTGATGTAAACGCCGAAGAAGCCACGGCGGCATCCATAATGTGAGCCTCATATTTCCCAACAGGGAGTTCCGCGCACGGCGTGAAGCTGGCTTTTTTTGAATTCAAGATTTGCGATTTAAAGTCACCGCTGAGTTCGCAAACCACTTTATTAGTTTTATCAACAATCACGATTTTCAATGCCGCCGCCGTCAGCACGTTACCGCCGGCAGACTGGCTGCGTACATTGGAACATTCAAATGAGAAACTCACCGGCACACTTGCTTTTGGGGTGTTGGCGTCTTCACCTTTTGGCGGATTTTTGATGCCGGCAGGGTCATTGCCTGGGCGAACACCCGCGATGTTGCCGTCATCTCCTGGAGTTGTACCAAAGACTCCTTCCTTGCTGAGAGCTTCCGCCTTGGCGGCCTCATCAATGGTGAACTTTGCCTGCGAACAGTTTTGGTAGCCAAAGGCCATCAAACCGCCAAGCACAACGACGGTCACAACAGGCACTAACTTACTGTTTTTCCGTGCATTCATTGAGTTCCCCCCCCGGACAATGAAAATAAAAAAACGCCACCGTTCAATATTATAGTGATTTATTGTAGTGCAGGAACGGGGCCAAACGAAATGGGCCACGCCTGAACTGGGACCAAAAACCAGTCTAGTACTTTGACATCTGTGCGAAAGGCACCAGACAATTCTCACTCTGAAACAGGCACTCCATTGGGAATTGTTTGCTTCAGAAAGAAACACTGAGCGCGACCTCAATCCAGTTAATTTGCGAGAGTCTCTGGCCGATACGCAAAGTGTTATAGTTTATATCTAAGGAGGAACCGCCATGGGGACGTTCAAACCACTGTTGTTAGTAATTGTATTGCTTGCTTCCATAAGTTTAATGCCTTCGGCACATGCGAAGTCCGTAGACTCAGCTCAGGTAGATGCTGAAGAAGCGGCGACAGATGCAGAAGGCGCTAAAGCCGATGCCGCCGAAGCAAAAAGAAGAGCTGAGGAAGAAAGAAAAAGACTTGATAAAGCCCGTGCGGAGGCTAAAGCCGCGCTAGAAAAAGCTCGTTCTGCGGAAGCAAACGCGAAAAAAGAGCAAGCCGAAGCGGAACGGGAAGTTGCTCGTGCAAAGCAGGAAACTGCTGAAAATGAAAAGCAACAAAAACAGGCCGAGCAACAACAAGCTCAATCTGAAGCCCGCATTAAAGCGGCTCAAGAAAAAGTAACTCAAGCGAAAGCCGCAAAAGATCAAGCTATTGAAAAACGTAAAGCGGCGGTGAAATCTTCTGAAGACGTCGCTTCGAGAGCAAAGGACAGCGAAAAAGAGGGCCAAAAGGCGATGGACGAAGCCGCTAAAGCGACTAAAGAGCTTGAAGATGCGAAGCTGAAGTTGAAACAAACTGAAGCGGAGATGGCCAAGACTCAGTTGAATACACAAAAAGCGGTTGCCCAGGGTAAAGCGACTGAAGCTCGTGTCAAGGTGGAAATGGCTCGTATCGAGGCTGACAAAGCCCGTGCGGAAGCGGACATCAAGAAGAACCAAGCCGCTCACACTCAAGCGGACGCGTCTGTGAAGAAATTGGAAGAAGACCAAAAGACCGCAGTGGAATCTTTTGCGAAGATCAAATCATCTTTAGATGAGGAGAAGAAAAAGGCGGACGAGGCGAAGGCGAACGAAGAAAAAGCCCGCGCGGCCTTTGCAAAATCTAAAACGGACCTCGAAAAGTCTAAAGCGGAACTACAAAAGGCAACGGCGGAAGCGACTTTTGAAACCGGCAAAGCTAAAAAAGCCGTCGCGGAGCTTGAAACCCAATCCGCAAAGGCGGATGCGGAGCTTGCCCGTTTGAAAGCGGAAGCAGAAAAGGCCAAGAAGGAACGTGAAGCTATCGAGGAAGCCCTCGAAAAAGCAAAGTCCAAGGCGGATGAGCATGCGATCCGCGTCGATACGGCAAAAGCAGAGACTGAAACAGAAAAATCCATGTTGGAAACCGCAAAAATTAGAGCGGAAACAGCGGGCTTGAACGTGTCGGGTATCGCGGCCATTAAAAAGTCTGCGACTGGCAACACGAGCGCAAGCACGAAGACTTTGGTTAAAGACTGTGTGGTTCGTTCTAAGCCTGATTCTGGAAAGCAAGTGGGTGTGGCAAAGAAAGGCTCCAACGTGAGCATTACCGGCCAACAAGGTGTATGGGTGCAAGTGAATAGCCCTGAAGGGTACATGCACCAGAACTGCGTTAACAAGTAGCATGTTGTATGTTTTCATTCTTCATTCGTCGGCCCTGGGCCGTTCATAATCCTCTGAAATCCTGGACTCTCGCAGGCTTGAGTATGCGGGAGTGCCAACTTTTGGTGGCGTCAATGACGGATGCGGAAGTAAAAGTAAGTTGGGCGCACCACGAAGATTGGACCGAGTGGAAACCGCTCAGCGAGCCTGAATGCCACGATCTATTTGGCTATAAAGACAGTGCCCACGGCGAGTTGCCGGTGGTTCCGCAAATCACCCAAGAAGACGATCACGAAATCACACAGGTGCGCATGGTCGCAGTGGGCGTGCAGAAGCGTGAGCTGATTGCGCGCAAGTACACGCGCTATGAAGCAAAGTTTCCGGTGGAAATCGTGGTGGGGGCGAACAGTTTTTCAACGAACACGTGTGATATGTCCGAGGGCGGTTTCTGCTTCGAAGACAAGCTGCCGGATTGGGTGGCGGGATATTTCACCGTCGTAGTAAACGCCCCCGAGAAGATGTTTGAGTTCACCTGCTTCTTGGCTGAAGACCAAAAAAAGGACAAATTCCGCGCCGAAGTGGCTCCGACAACTTCAGAACAGGTCATCCGCGAATTCCGCAATTGGCTGGTAGGACAAAAGTTCCCCGCGGTAGCCCAGCGTTAGCAGGCAAAGCCCCTAGCGGTTTGAACGGGTGAATACGGAATTGGAAAATACTCCGGGCTTTTCAAATGTCACTTGCAAGCCAGGCACACCTAACGATTCAAATTTTTCCTTTACCATGAACGGAAAGGCAATCCGCGTGTTTGTTTATGCTGGAGCCGGTAATGAAGCTGTCTATGGCTTTACGAAACAAGATGGAACTAATGCTGTTGTGACAATGAAAGGCGATAAGCTTGAGGTCAGTGACGGAAATATGTTTGATCAAATGACAGGCTTGCATCGCAGAGGAAACTTAGCTGCAGGAAGTGGGAATCGATCCGTTTTTTCCTCTGATGACGGCAAGCAGTTGGAGCTTCAATCTGACGTAACAGCAGGAAACATGGGTCTAACGATCATTAAGCTTAAATCTATTAATGGAAAATTGAATGATTTTTAACTCAGCTTTTCCATTTCGGGAGTTAACAGCACTGAGGAAGGCATGAGTGTGGTTAAGGTCCTTCGCCCAATTGTCGAAAGACAGATCGAGTTCTAAGTCTTATGCTCGTTTGGCCCTGGTCTCTGCGACTCAACGTCGAATAATTTGGAATCGGCATCGCAACAATAAAAGCATCTGGATCGCAAGATTTGAATAAACTTTCTGAAAACCTGAACCACTCGATAGGCGGAGCCACCACGTCCCGACCGACCCTAGATTGTCGCGTTTGTTGTGGCGTCTTGCATGTAGTAGACGGTTTGGGTTGGATAGGCGAAGATGACGCCCATTTCTTTGGCGGTGGACAGGATTTCGCAGAAAATTTTTTGCTGGCGCTGCATTTCTTCGTTGGCGTCGAAAACGGCCAAGTGGAAGTTTACCAAAACATTCAATGTCGAGTCCGCAAAACCATTGAAAGCGACGATGATCGTGTCCTGTGCCACCGCAGGCTCTTGCGAAATAAGGTACTTCACGCGGGCGCAGAACTGCTCAATTAACTCCGGTGGCGTATCGTAGTGCAAACCCAACACCTGGCGGATGCGGCGGAAGGGACGTGCGCCCATGTTGTCGATCTTTTCCGAAGCCATCGTTGAGTTCGGGATCGTCACCAAAGAGTTGTACACCGTACGAATGCGCGTTGAACGGAACCCGATGGATTCGATGCTGCCTTCGACGTCGTTGATCTTCACCGCATCGCCGATTGAGAAAGGGCGATCCAGCAAAATCATCACGGAGCCGATCAAGTTCTTCGCCGCATCCTGAGCGGCCAAAGCAAAGGCCAAACCTCCGAGCCCGAGGCCCGCCAGAAGCGACATCACGTTCACGCCAAAGTTTTGCAGCACAATCAGAACACCAAGAACCACCACCAGGATTTTCGCCGTCTTTACCGCCATCGGCGCGAGGTAGTCGTCCATGGCGCTCGGAGTTTTTGCCGTATAATCCTTTAGCACGGCACCCACAGCATCCATAGCAATGTAGGCCAGGCGGAGCAAGTTCAAGGCCAAGACAATCTTAATTGTGATCGTCAAGTACCTATCAAGACGAGCCGGCATCTCCAAAGACTCCAGCGTGAAAGACCACATCATCGTAATGAATATCCAAGCTAACGCTGTTTCAATCGGCATCCGCGCATAGTACGAAATAAAACTATTTGGTTTCTTCTGGAAAACAGACAGTTGTTTCAATTTGCAGGCTATGTAGCGGAAGAAAGAAAAGAAGACGGTTCCCGCGGCCACAACTCCTGCCAAGACCAGCCACTTCCACGCGGCCACACCAAAAGTCAGTTCGTTCATCCAATGAGTTGCTTCGTTCATAATTTAAGCTCCACTCCTGAGTAGATCAGTACCAAGAAAATGACGCCCATCAAGATACGATAGTAACCAAAATATTTAAAACCATGACTCGATAGAAAACGAATGAAAGATTTGATCGCAATAATCGCCACGCAGAAAGCAATGACGTTGCCGATGAAGAGCAATGAAATCTGCGAAGATTCAATCGTCTTATAAAGCTTCAACGTTTTATAAAGAGTGGCCGCCGCCAAAGTCGGCACGGCAAGGAAGAATGAAAACTCTGCGGCCTCTTTGCGGTTCATGCCGAGGCCGAGACCGCCGATGATGGTTGCTGCGGAGCGAGACACGCCCGGAATCATTGCGATGGACTGGAAAAACCCCAGTGCTACGCTGTCCTTATATGTCAGCTGATCGGTTTTGCGTCCCTCATGATTCAGATGTGCGAAGTACTTATCCGTCAAAATAAGAATAATGCCGCCGACAATAAAAGACCAGGCAACGACTTGAGCGCTCCCAAGGAGCATGTCGACGTAGTCCTTGACAATAAATCCGATGATGGCCGTTGGCAAAAAGGCCACGAAAAGTTTTTTGTAGAAGCTCCAGCGGGGGAGAAATCGCCGCCAATACACGACAAGGACGGCCAAAATGGCCCCGAACTGAATGATGACTTCAAAACTTTTAACAAAATCATTTTCCTGTATGCCCATCATATAAGAAGTCAAAACCATGTGACCCGTCGATGAAATGGGTAAAAACTCTGTCAATCCTTCAACAATGGAGAGAATAACGGCTTGTATAAGTGTCATGGCCAAGGATTGTTGTAGAGAGTTGTTCTACTTTCAACTGTTGCTTTATGTGTCATAAAATTAAGATTCTTAAAAGATTTTGCTGTATTTCGATTGGCAAGTCTGACTATGATTTTTTCCAACCACGGAGGGATCAACTATGAAACGCATTTTATTCTTGAGCGCGTTGCTAGCCACTTCTCAGGTATTCGCGGGGGAATACCTAGTTAAGTACAGAAATACTAGCGCGTACTCTACACTCAGTACTCTTTCCTACACCAACCAAATCCAAGTGTTGGACAACCACACTATCGGTCGCTTGGTTAAAGTAGATATCAACAAGCAAGATGAAGCTGTAACTTTGGCCTCGTTGCTGAAAAATCCAGCAATTGAATACGTTGTGCCAAACTTCAAGCTGCACACTTTCTCAGCACCAATGGATTCCTTGGCTTTGAAAAACCAATGGGCCAATGCAAAAGTGCAAGTAGAACAGGCGTGGCAACGTGCTGGTAACAAAGGTAGCAAGAACGTTCTTGTTGCTGTTATCGACACGGGCGTTGATTACACTCACGACGCTTTGAAGCCAAACATGGTTCAAGGTTATGACTTTGCGGAAAATGACAACGACCCTATGGACAAAACTGGCTTCCAAAACCCTGGTCATGGGACTCACTGTGCGGGTGTGATTGGTGCAACGGGTGTTGTTGACGGCGGGATCATCGGTATCAGTCCTGAAGTTTCTATCATGCCGCTTCGGTTCTTGACTGAAAATGGATCTGGCGACTTGAACAACGCGATCAAAGCAATCGACTACGCGATCGCTAATAAAGTTCAAGTTATCTCTGCTTCTTGGGGGGCTTCTGTCCCTCGTGCGACGGCTCAGCCATTGCTTGAGGCTGTAAAGCGTGCGGATGATGCTGGCTTGATCTTCGTAGCAGCTGCAGCGAATGACGGTAAAAACAACGATACTACTGAAGTGTATCCTGCGAACAACGGTTTGCCGAACTCCATCACTGTTGCGGCTTCTGGCCCTAACGACGAAAAACCATCTTGGTCAAACTATGGGACGGCAAAAGTTCACTTGGCTTCTCCAGGCTTGAACATCACTTCTACTTTGCCAGGTAATAAGTACGGCGACTTGTCTGGAACTTCTATGGCAACTCCGCTTGTATCTGGCTTGGTTGCTTTGATGAAAGCTCAAGATACATCACTCACTGGTGCCCAGGTGCGCGCGATATTGCAAACGACGGGTGCGAAAGCTCAGATCCAAACTGCATGTAACTGCCGTGTGGATGCTCTAGCGGCCGTTGATGCGGTGATTACTAAGAAGATGACTTTGGTTCCAGCCGCCGCAACTATCGGCTCTGGCGAAAAGATCAGCTTCCAAGTATGGCATGGTACGGCGCCATTCACGTTCACAAGCAGCAATCCATCTGCGGCTTCCGTGAACAATAATGGTGAATTGACCGGCATGGGCAGCGGAACAACTGTTGTGACGGTGACAGATTCAACTGGTAAGACTGCGGCCACCTTGAACATCAACGTTGGTGCTGGCTCGTCTCAACCCTCTCCGCAGCCAACTCCGCCGTCGAATCCGGGCAACCCTGGCCAGCCACCGGCT
Source organism: Pseudobdellovibrionaceae bacterium (assembly GCA_039810425.1). Taxonomy (GTDB): domain Bacteria; phylum Bdellovibrionota; class Bdellovibrionia; order Bdellovibrionales; family Bdellovibrionaceae; genus JACMRP01. The sequence goes on from JBDHWW010000056.1 coordinate 8,578, forward strand.
CCGCCAGATCCAAATCCACCGAGCAACCCACCGCCGCCAAGCAATCCTCCTAGCAACCCAGGAAATCCTGGCAATCCTGGCCAACCAGGCCAGTGTCCACTTGGCGACCCGATGATCTGTCAAATCATCTGTCAAATTGAACCAAGTCTTCCATTCTGCGGCACACCATAAGGGTGTTGCCCTAAAAGACAAATTATAGACAGGGATAAAGGCTCCGGAAACGGGGCCTTTTTTATTGCTCCGAGCATTCCACAATTATAGGGTGAGGCCGTCCATAATCACATAGAGGAACCATGAATATAAAAACGCTTCTGCCCAAGGCATATTTGTTATTGGCTTTCGTTTCTTTTTTTTCACACCACACAGCTCATGCCCAAAATCTACAAGTCATGCGCGTTCTCCCGGCTGGAGGCAACGTCACACAAACAGACTCTGTGAATATTACTTTCAATCAGCCGATGGTGGCTTTAGGCGAGTTCGAGAAGACCGCTCAAGTTCCCGTTGAGATCACGCCGGAACTTGAGTGTGAATGGCGCTGGATCAACACCACGACATTGTCATGTAAGCTTGCTGAAAATAAGCAGTTGAAGTTTGCAACCGAGTACCAGGTTGTCGTCAAGAAAGCGTTCAAAGATCTTAAAGGCGCGGCCCTCGCGCAAGACTATGTGAGCCGGTTTGCGACCGCTCGCCCGGCGATTTCTTATCATGATTTCAGACGGTGGGTAGCCCCGGGGTACCCAATTGTGAATTTGAGCTTCAACAGCTTTGTTACGGCGGAAAGCGTGATGAAGTCTATCGAGTTCACCGAGAACGGTGTGGCGGTGCCGACGCGGGTGTTGTCCGTTGAGGCGGCTGAAGAGATTTATCTGAATAGAGACAAAGTGAATGAGATCATGAAAGCCGTGAAAAAAGAGGCGAAGGCCGGCACGGTTTCCCAACGTTGGACGGTGGTGCCGCGCGCGGATTTAAAAGACGGCGCCAATGTCTCGGTGCATGTGAAGCCAGGGCTGCAAACTAAAGAGGGGACCTTGCTCGGCAGCGAGAACCGGGACGTTGTCGTGTTCGTGACTTATCCGGCATTTAGGTTTGCGGGTTTTAACTGTCCTGACGATGACAGCGCCGCAAATTCAACTATGGCGCCGCTGTCGGGTTCAACGTGCAACCCGATGAAGAACCTCTATGTAAAGTTCTCAGTGCCCGTGAATATCGATAGCTTTAAAAAGAACTGCACGTTCTCGCCGCTCAAAAAGGGTGAGGGGGATGAAGAGTTCTGGGCGAATGTTTACAGTTACGCAGGCTATAACAGAGCCCCGGTTGCAAACGAGGTTTTCTCCGTGCAGTTGCCGGCGGTGACGAAGGCCCGCATGGATTTTACCATGGCTTGCAGTGAAAATATTGAAGACATATTCGGCCGTAAGCTCGGGGCGAAGTTTCAGTTTGAATTTAAAACGGAGCCACGCTCTCCACAACTGGTCCTGGGTTACGAGTTTGGTGTTTTAGAAAAAAACATTGATTCTGAAATTCCCGCGTTTGTCACAAATTTGACGGACGTTTACGCGCAGTACTCGGCAAAAACGGCGACCCTCGTAAAGAAGAGCCAGAAAATTCCGGTGGCCTTGCAAAAGGTCGATGACCTTGCTTACGCAACGCCCCTGGGAGTGCGTAAGATGCTCGATGGCCAGAGCGGGGTTGTATATTCGGTATTGACGGACTCGGCATTGTCTGTGGACGCCGCCGAAAATCGTAACCGCGGTTTCTTCCAGGTCACCCCCTTTTATGTTCACTATAAAGAAGGTCACTACAACAGTTTGATTTGGGTGAAAGATCTTGCGACCGGAAAGCCTATTGAAGGCGCGGATATCAAGCTCTTCAGCTCAACCTATGCGATGATCGCGGACCCTCATAAGGAAACAGTTTTAGGCAAGACCGGCAAAGAGGGGACGGCCCATTTGCCGGGGACGATCAGCTACGATCCAGATTTGACGAGCCGCCGTTATGGCTTCAACGATCCGAAGTTGATGATTCAGGTCAAGAAAGGCAACGACATTGCAATTGTGCCTTTGGCGTATGAGTTTCAATCTCATGCGATGTGGAATTCGCGTGAAGGAGAGTATTCGTATGCCTCCCCGCAAACCAAGTACGGGCATATTAAAATCTGGGGAACGTCTCCGCAGGGGGTGTACCGTGCCGGGGATACGATTGATTTTAAAATCTATGTGCGCGAGCAGAATGTTCAGCGTTTTGTTCCGGCGCCGAAAGGAACTTACAGCCTGATTGTGACGGATCCCACGGGCAATGAAGTCTTTAAGCAAGACAAGATTCTACTGAACGACTTCGGTGGCTTCAGCGGATCCTTTAAAACCGCGAAGAATGCGCCGGTCGGCTGGTATCGTTTCCATGTCAATTCGAACTATCTGGCGAAACGCAATGGTGGGAGTCGCGGGGATTCTGAAGAAGAAGGCAATGGCCGCGTGGCGGGGATTGTTTCTCATAGAGTTTTGGTGACGGACTTCACTCCAGCTCCGTTCCGTCCTGAAAATGATATTGATCGCGATATTTACCGTTTTGGTGAAAAGATCACGTTGAACTCACGCGGGCGTTTGCACTCCGGGGGGCCGTTTGCCGATGCGGAAGCGCGTATCAACGTGTCATTGGTCAGAGGTGATTTTGAACCTCGGAAAAATCCATTGGCGGAACGTTACGGCTTTCAGTGCAGTGGTGGCTACTATGGACAGCGTGAAACGGTGTTTGAAAAAGAAGAACAGCTCAATCATCAAGGGGATTTAAAAAATGAAATTCCTTTGAACGAAAAAAACATCCAGTGTGGCCGCTTAGTTGTCACGAGTGATATCGCGGACGACCGTGGCAAGTTCTATTCAGCGGTGAAGTCGGCTCAGTACTACGCGGTGGATATGTTTATCGGTCTTCGCCTGGACAAGTTCTTCTATCAAGCCAATCAGGATGCAAATTTCAACTACATCGTTGTCGATACCAAGAGTCAGGTGCTGAAAGGCATTCCGGTCGATATTGAAATCCAACGCCTTGAAGTGAAAAAAGTCCGCATAAAAGGTTCGGGCAATGCTTACCTTGAAGAAACCAAATCCGAATGGGTGAAAGCGGGTTCTTGCACCAAAGCAACAAGTGAAAAAGAATCGACGTGCAGCTTCCGCCCGACGATGGCAGGTAGCTATAAGATCATTGCGAAAGTCAAAGATGGCCAAGGCCGGACAAACGTCAACACTCAATCAATGTACGTCGCGGGCAAAGACATCGTCGTCTGGGACACGGATGAGAACTCTTCTTTAAACATCATTGCCGAGAAGTCGAATCCCAAAGTCGGCGAGACCGCAAAATATCTCGTGCAGAACCCATTTCCGGGTGCGGACGCTTTGATTTCGATTGAACGTTATGGCGTTCTGAAATCATGGACTCAAAAATTTGACACCTCGACACCTGTCGTAGAAGTTCCGATCACCGAAGATATGTTGCCGGGGGCGCATTTGTCGGTGACGGTGTTCTCTCCGCGGGTGGCAAAACCGCTGGGTGAAAACCAAGTCGATCTTGGCAAGCCCGCCTTTAAGATGGGCTACATTAAAATCGTCCCTGAAAACCCGGTGAAAAAGATTGATGTCAAAGTAGTGACAGACGCGCCGGAGTATAAGCCGGGCTCGAAAGTCACAGTGAACCTCGCGGCCTCGACAAAATCGGCGCATTCACTTGAGAAAGTCGAGTTTGCCGTCGCGGTTCTTGATGAGGCTGTGTTTGATCTCATCAATGGAGGCAGCGACTACTTTGATATCTACAAGGGCTTCTATCAACTGGATCCTCTTGATGTGACGAATTTTGATATATTGATGCAGCTTGTGGGTCGTAGAAAATTCGAAAAGAAGGGTGCCAACGCCGGCGGTGACGGTGGTGGTCTTTCTATGCGTTCTGTCTTTAAGTACGTGGCGTACTGGAATCCTTCGCTGAAAGCCGATGACAAAGGCCAAGTGAGGTTTGATTTTAAAATACCTGACAATCTCACGGGCTGGCGCGTTTTGGTGATCGCAACAACTGCGAGCGACCGCATGGGACTTGGCCAAGGCACGTTCAAAGCCAATCGTCCGACGGAAGTTCGCCCGGTCATGCCAAATATTGTCCGCGAAGGGGATGCATTTAAAGGGGCTTTCAGCGTCATGAATCGCACGGATAAGCCGCGTGATTTGAAAGTCACTGTCAGCGCCGCGGGGGATGTGACCTTGGATCCTAAGAGCAATGTCTTAGTTGAAAAAACGGTGCGTGCGGAACCATACAAGCGTCAGATTATTGACTTCGACGTGAAAGTGCCGCTTTTAAAAGAAATCCGAAACGCCGCCGATGGCAATATCCAGTTCACAGTGGTTGCCGGCGATACACTTGATAAAGATGGAATGAAATCCGACTTGCCGGTTTTAAGAAAACGCTCGTTTCTGACCGAGGCCAACTATGTTTCCACGACCGAAGCGAAGGCCAAAGAAGCCGTGAGCTTTCCGAAAGATATTTACACGGATGTGGGTAACATAACAGTTGCTGCGACGGGCACTGTGATCGGCAACGTGGAAAGCGCGTTTAGCTATATGCGCTCTTATCCGTACATTTGCTGGGAACAGCGCCTCACAAAGGGGGTAGCTGCAAATAGTTTCTTGAAATTACAGGACTACATGGATCCTAACTTTAAGTGGCCCCAGGCTTCCGAGATCGTGAAAACGACTCTGGAAGATGCGTCGGGCTTTCAGGCTCCGAGCGGGGGAATGTGCTACTTCCAGGCAAAAGACACTTATGTGTCACCTTACTTGAGCGCTTACACGGCGCTGGCGTTTGGCTGGCTGAAAGAGCGCGGCGAAAACGTTCCTGCGGCGATGCTTGAGAAGCTCAACAAGTACCTCTTGGGAATGCTTCGTACGGATATTTCCCCGGGTTTTTATTCAGCGGGAATGTCTTCGACGGTTCGCGCGGTGGCTCTTGCGGCCCTGGCGAAATCGAAGTCAATCCAGTCACAAGATGTTGAGCGCTATCGTTCTCATGTGAAGACGATGGATCTTTTCGGTAAAGCTCATTACTTGCAAGCGGCGTTGCGGTTCCCGGACCGTGAAGCGGCTGCCAAAGAAGCCCTCAGCGCAATCTTAGGCGCTGCGAATGAAACCGGTGGTAAGTTCCGCTTCTCGGAAGTGCAGGACTTCGGCTGGACCCGTATTCACTCAACCGAGACACGCACCCAGTGTGCGATTTTGTCGGCACTTTCTCAAGCGGCGGCGAAACCTTGGGCTGAGTCGATGATTTCTGATGTGCCATTCAAGTTGGTTCGCACCGTTACTCAGGCGCGGAAAGGCAAAGAGCGCTGGGAAAACACCCAAGAGAACATGTTCTGCTCGGAGGCATTGATTGATTACGGCCGCCGCTATGAAGTGACAAAGCCAGCAATGAAAGTCAGTGTGTCTTTGGCGGGCAAAAAATTTGGTTCTGGTGAGATCAACGATTTCCGGCAAAAGCCTTTAGAATTTAAACGCGATATTCTGCCGACAGATCCTGGCGCGAAAACCGAGATTCAAATTGATCGCACGGGCCAAGGAAGATTGTACTATACAGCGGCGATGACTTACGCGCCGAAAGAGGATTTCGCGAAAAGCCGCAATGCGGGCATTGAAGCTCATCGCGAGTACCTCGTCGAGCGCGCCGGCAAGTTCGTCCTTTTGACTTCGCCGATGAAAATAAAAAAGGGCGAGCTGGTTCGCGTGAATTTGTATGTGAACCTACCGTCGGCACGCAGCTTCGTGGTTGTAAATGATCCGGTGCCAGGCGGCCTTGAGGTCTTGAACGAAGATTTGGCCAATACCTCGGCCGTAGATGCTGACAAAGCTAAAGACAAGATGGATCGCGGTGCTTACCTGTGGAAGTTCGATGACTGGAATTATTTCTCGGCAAGTTTCTATGGCTTCTACCATCAAGAAATCCGTTACGACAGTGTCCGATTCTATTCGGAATATCTTGAGAAGGGACATTATCAGCTTTCATACATGGCTCAGGCCATCGCGCCAGGGAAGTTTGCCGTCATGCCAATGCACGCGGAAGAAATGTATGATCCGGATGTGTTTGGTAAAACCACTGCAGACAGCCTCGAGGTTCAATAGTGTATAAGGTGGTGCGCGGAATTATTCTTGGATCTGTTTTTCTTGTGACAGGCGTCGTGGGAAAAACCATCTATGATTTCCGCTTGCCGCCAAAGCATTCTTTTGAGGTCTCAGGCCGAGTTCAGCGTCAGTTGATTGTCGACCGTCGCGGCGACCGCCTCGTGGATACCTATGACAATCGTTGGAATGAGTTCGACCAAGTCGCGATTTCGGCGGTGCCGGAATTTCTGGTGAAAGCGTTTTTGACCTCTGAAGATCGCAAGTTTTATAATCATAAGGGCGTTGATTGGCAGGGCCGGGCGAGTGCTCTTTATGCGGCTCTTCGCGACGGGAAAATTCACCGGGGCGCGAGCACGATGACGGAGCAAGTGGTGAGGATGTTGACACCTCGTCCGCGCACGTTCTGGTCGCGCTGGCTGGAGACATGGGAGGCGTATGCGCTTGAAGCTCGCTGGGATAAAATCACGATTCTGGAATTCTATCTGAATCAAGTCCCATATAGCGGTCAGCGCCGAGGAGTGAATCAGGCTTCGAGATACTACTTCGGCCGCGATATCGGTACGCTTAATCATGCGGAGATGCTGAGCCTGGCAGTCCTTGTTCGTGCGCCGGCGGCGTTTGATCCAAAGCTTTATCCGGCAAGACTGATTCAGCGGATTGAGTGGTTGGCAAAAGACATGGGAATGGATCTTGCGAGCGAAGAATCGATTCATATTGCGAAATTGAACGGCTTTGATCTGTCGCGCAAGTCACAGGTTGAAGTCAATGCAGGTGCTTTTTCTGATTTTGCCCGGAAGTCATTTCAAGAGTGGGGAAAAAGCCACGGGGTCAGCGCCGGTATTGTTGAAACCACGATCGACGGTGGCCTGCAAAATTTTTCACAGAATCTTTTAGACCATGAGATCGGGAGCCTTAAAAAAAAGAACGTGAATCATGGCGCCCTTTTGGTGGTGGATCATCAGACGGGTGAAGTTCTTGCGTGGTCCGTATCAGGGGCCACAAGCTATAATACGGTCCTTGTTCCGCGCCAGCCGGGTTCCGCACTGAAACCGTTCTTGTATGGCTTGGCTTTTCAAAAGGGCTGGACGCCGGCGACGGTGATTATTGACGAGCCACTGATGACGGCCGTCGGCCGTGGTGTACATGCGATTCGTAATTACAGCCGTGAGTACTATGGTCCCGTGACAATCCGTGAAGCGCTGGGAAACTCCTTAAACACTCCGGCGATTAAGACCGTTAAGTTCGTGACACCGGATGCGCTGCTGGATTTTATGAAACGCGCACAATTTTCAACCTTGCATGAGAATGCCGATTTTTACGGTGAGGGTTTGGCTCTCGGAAGCAGTGAAGTGACGCTGTTGGATCTGGTGCAGGCCTATACATTGTTTGCCAATGAGGGCCGGGTGCGTCCGCTTCGCTGGTTTAAGATGGAGCCGACTCGCACCACAGAGCCCATCTTGGAACCAATGGCGGCAAGCTTAGTGAGCCATATCTTGGCGGATCCGAAAGCCCGCTTGATGGAATTCGGTGTCACTTCGATTCTGAACTTTCCGGCACCAACTTCAGTGAAAACCGGTACGGCGACTGATTATCGTGATGCGTGGGCTGTCGGATTTAACGGCCGCTATGTGGTCGGCGTGTGGATGGGCGATTTGGATCGTCGTCCGACCGACGGGAACACGGGGGCGCGTGGTCCCGCTTTGGTCCTACGATCGGTGTTTAATTATCTCAACCAAGAGATGCCGGCGGCTACACCGCTGGCACTGAACGAGAATTTGATCGCGCAGGATATCTGCAAACAAGGTGAGATGGTGACATTAAAAACCACAACTGAGTGCCCATCTTACACCGAATATTTTATGCCTGGCACAGAGCTGAAAAACACCGCGGGATTGGCGGTAGGTTCGGCGGTGGGGGCGGTGCATACGGAAGCGCGCATTTCATTCCCGCTTCCGCGCGTCGAGCTTGCGTGGGATCCACGCCTGCCGGCCGGCGCACAGGCACTCGAGCTTAAGATTGAAAACGCCGGTGCGAAAGATCGCGTGCGCTGGTGGATGAATGAAAAGTACTTAGGCGAAACGGCAAACAAGAATTTGATGTGGCCGATTTCAAGAGGCGCGCAAAAAATTTCCGCTCAACTTGTGCGCGAAGACGGAAGCATTGAAACACTTCGTCCTGTTCCTTTCTTAGTAAAATAGAAATTCTCCGGACCCATCGGCATCGAAAAACCAAAACGCACCAGTTTCGTTCAGCCTCCAAAACACTTGGCCCGTCCTTTGCTTTAATGTCTCTGTGTGAGTGAAGTTTCTGCAAAATGAAACCACCAATAACACCAAAAGGGGGATTTTTATGAAGATACTATCGTCTGTTCTTTCTGTGCTATTTGTTGCGGGGGGTCTAACGGCTCAAGCACAAGCAGGTCTTAAACTTGGTCAGCCTGCTTACGGGGGGACCGGATGTCCTGCCGGAAGTGCTAGTGTAACCTTGAGCCCAGATGAAACGGCGCTCAGTATTCTTTTCGATTCGTACTTGGCGGAAGCCGGTTCGGCAACCGGAAGAACAGTGGATCGTAAGTCGTGTAACATCTCGATTCCGGTTCAAGTCCCGAGCGGTTACAGTGTTTCAATTTTCCAAGTGGACTATCGCGGCTTCAACTTGATTCCGGCAGCTGGTGCCTACACGCGCATGGACACGGAGTACTTTTGGGCTGGATCTCGCGGTCCTCGCTTTGCCCGTGTGTACTCTGGTCCTACAGCTGACAACTATACTTTGTCTGACGGTCTCGTGGCACAAACTATGGTTTGGACTCCGTGCGGAGCTAGTGTGAATCTTCGCGTGAATAGTTCGATCATGGCGCAAACAAACCGTCAGCAGCAACAAACTATGATCACGGTCGACTCGGCCGACTTGACATCGGGTTTGGTGTACCACTTGCAATGGCGCCGTTGCGGCCCATAGCGGCTCGTGATGACAGCGCCGCTGCGGCCTCTCTTATGAAAATTTAAAGCGGAAGGGAGTCTCGCTGCTTTCTAGTCCTTAGCGGCGAGACGTTCCAGAGAAGACGCTCTCTCCGTGAGATTTTCACTGAGAACCTTCTTCTGCTTTTCGTTCATGGATTTGATAAGACTGTAGATGAATTTTTCAAGTCCCGCTTGATAAATCACTAAAGCCTTTTGATAGTCAGGGTCCGCATATTGATACTTGTTATGGGAGTAGTTGCGGACGAAGTTTTTGAGGCTCTCAGGAGATTTTCGAGCTTCATGAAATTTCTCAAGGACATAGTTTTTATTTTTTACGAGTGCTAATGCGGGGAAAGGGTTTTCATCCAAATGTTGGTTCAAAAGCTGGTCTTGTCCTTTCGACAGAGAATCAATCCACATTTCCACCCAACGAAGATATTTCTTACGGGTTTCATTACGGGTCTTCTTGCCGTTTTGAATCTTCTTTTCATCCTCTACGTTATTTTTTCGCAGGATTCGTTCAAAATGTTCTAGCTGAGCCGGGGTCGCCGTTGAGATAAACTGAACGGCGGTATCCGCAAAGTACGGCTGGATCTTTTTGCTGGTATCCAGAGTTTTATCAAAATATTCATGGAAGGAGGCTTCATTGAGAGTGTCTTCGTGAAGATCTTTTTCAAAGCTCCGGAGTTCCGCCGCCCACTTGGGAAACTGTTCCTTGCGGATCTTATTAATATCTTTCTTCAGTGATTCCTTGAGCTCTTTTCTTTGCGTGGACTTAATATCAAAACCTCCATATCCACATGCCTGGCGTTATGACTTTCGCGATTTGACGACTTCGTAGGTGCTGGGAGCGGTTTTG
>JBDHWW010000057.1:0-17682 GCA_039810425.1 Pseudobdellovibrionaceae bacterium
AAGGGTTTTGGGGAACTCCATGTCGCGCCTATTAAGCTTGGCACGCTAACGCCAGTCAAGTGGATATGGATGTAAAATTAATTTTCGGAATTTTAACTCTATGTCACTTAGCCGCATGTGCGGGGCCCTCAGAAGAACGCTCGGATACGGCCACCGCCGGTCTTGAAGATCAAAAGGTGTGGGATAAGCTCATTTACGGCGACGATGATCGCAAGGACCTCTATGAAGTGGCTTCCCCACTGCAGCGAGAACTCGCGGACTCCACAGTGGCGCTGCTGGAGAGTTCAAACCTGAAAGTGCAAAGCGCATCCACTTTCAGTCTTCCGGCCGACAGCTTCGGCAAACAAAATATGCTCTGCACCAGCGAACCTTACTATGACCAGCCCGCCGCCGCATTTTGCTCAGGCTCGCTTGTGGGGGGAAATCTTATTCTCACGGCTGGTCACTGTGTGAAAGATGCTTCTGATTGCGCCAATGTCCGCTTTGTCTTTGGCTATTCCGTGAAGCAGGCGGGGAAGTACCCAGCGAGTGTCGCGGCGTCGGAGGTCTATTCCTGTAAGCGCATTATTTCGCGTAAACAAGAGGCCGCAGGGTCGGACTATGCTTTGATTGAAACCGACCGTCCTGTGGTCAATCATAACATTTTAAAGTTGCAACGTTCACTTATTCCAGCCGTGGGTGATGCAGTGACTGTGATCGGCCACCCCTCGGGGCTACCCACGAAGGTTGCCTCCGGCGGCAAGGTTCGTAAAGTCAGTCCGACATTTATGACGACAAATCTTGATACCTATGGTGGCAATTCAGGATCTGCGGTGTTTAATTCCGAAACGGGCGAGGTCGTGGGGATTCTTGTTCGCGGTGATACGGACTTTGTCCCAAAGAGCTCGTGCTATGTTTCAAATCGTTGCCCGGCGGAGGGCTGTCGTGGCGAGGACGTGACCCGCATTGATCAAGTCAGTGCTTATATTCCGGCCAGCAGCCATCCGCAACCAAGCCCGCCCTCTTCTCCTTCTCCGGGGCCCACCCCAAAACCGACGGTAGAGGGCGTTTTTGTGAGCGCGGCCGGCAGTCTGGCAATTCCGGATAAAAATTCCACGGGCATTGTGTCTAGCATTTCCGTGCCGGAAGCGGTTGCGGGAAGAAAAGTTCTTGTCGGTGTTGATATTGAGCACTCCTATTCCGGCGATCTTGTGCTGACATTGATCGCGCCGGACGGAAAGAGCTATGTCCTTCGCAAAAACAAAGGTGGGCGCGCCCGCGATATTAAAGGTGTTTTTGGTGAAGGTCTTGTTTCCGAAACCAGTTTGAGTTCTTTGGAACGGGCGTCTGCGGGAACATGGAGACTCAAGGTCGTTGATAGTCTTGTCCAGGATACCGGTTCGTTAAAACAGTGGAAGATTATCTTGAAGTAAGTTATTTCTAAAGGATGTGGAAAATCATCCTGACCTTTGTACTGATTACCTACGCAAATAGCAGCTTCGCTCAAGAGGTGGATCAAGGGGCTTCGGATTCTCCCGGGTCCGCTGAAAACTTGAGTGAAGCTGTTCCTGCAAAAGAAGATTTCTCCAAAAAGCTGATCCTGCTGCCGCTTGCCTACTACACTCCGGAAACAAAAATTGCCGGCGGGGTTCTCGCGATTAAAAACCTTTGGAAAGAAAAGGAAGGCCATACGTCGAGCGTTTTTGCCACGGCTTCGGTGACTTTTAACGGCCAAGCGATGGTGAGTCTGGCTCCCCGTCTCTATTTAGCGGGCGGGGAGTGGGAGCTCGGCGGCGTTTTTTTCTATAGTTACTTTCCGAATAAGTACTATGGTCGTGGGGTTGATAACTCTTTAGGCTCGCCGGAAAAATACACCGAGAATAGTTTTGTCATGGCTATCACGGGGGGAAAGAATATCCATGATCGGCTTTTTATCCGTGGGGGCGTGGCCCAGGACCTGAGGAAAGTCATCGACTATGAGGTCGGTGGTGAAATGGAAAAAGAAATTCTAAGCATCGCTCAAAATATTCAAGTACTTTCTTTAAATGCGGGGCTTGAATGGGATGAGCGGGACTACCCGCAGGCCCCCCGTCAAGGGTCGTGGTATAAAATCAATCAGAGCTTTTATGATCCAAAGGATCGTGAGGGCCAAAAAGATATTCGCCGTTTCCGTAAAATCGAATTTGATCTCCGACAGTATATGACGATTGTGCCTCGCTGGATTGGCGCGGCTCAACTGGTGGCGTCGGAAATTCAGGGAGATCAAGTACCGTTTCAATATTTGAACTCCATCGGCGGTGGCTCACGCATGCGGGGTTTTTACGCTGGCCAGTATCGCGATAAAGCGCTTGGAATGTTTCAAGCCGAACTGAGATTTGAAAAGACCAGTAAATGGACGCCTGCTATTTTTGCGGGCGTGGCGCGCATGGCTACAAAGATCAGCGATCTTAACTCTGCGGACAGCTTTTACTCTGGCGGGGCGGGAATCCAGTACACTTTGGATCCAGAAAACAGAACGAAATTGCGCCTGGACATCGGAGTTACAAATAAAGAAAGTGGTGCCTACTTTTTAATCGGCGAAGCGTTCTAAAACGCAAGGAACTATTGCGGAGCATAACCACTAGTCTTTTTACTCAAAAGTCCCCATCATCTCTTCGTTACAAAATTAAGGCATGTCTCAGACAAGACAAAGGAGATTCTTTTGGGAACATTCGAGTTGATTTCTAAGCACGGCGACCACGAGCAAGTAGTATTCTGTAACGATCCCAGTGTTGGCTTGAAAGCGATCATTGCTATCCATAACACGGCCTTGGGGCCGGCTCTGGGCGGTACCAGAATGTGGAACTACAAGAATGAAGAAGAGGCTCTTGTTGATGTTCTGCGCCTTTCTAAGGGGATGACTTATAAGGCCGCAGCGGCGGGCCTGAACTTGGGCGGTGGCAAAGCGGTCATCATCGGCGATTCAAAATCTGCTAAATCTGAAGGGCTTTTCCGCGCCTTCGGTCAATTCGTGAACTCTTTGAATGGTCGCTACATTACGGCTGAAGATGTGGGCACGAATGTGACTGATATGGAGCACATCTTCATGGAAACTCCTTGGGTCACGGGGATTCCAAAAGGTTTCGGTGGTTCGGGAGACCCCTCTCCTTACACGGCGCACGGCGTTTTGATGGGGATTAAGGCTGCGGCAAAAGAAAAATTCAGTGCAGACTCCTTGAAGGGCCTAAAAGTCGCTGTTCAAGGTTTGGGCAACGTGGGTTCCAACCTTGTGAAGTATTTGATTGAAGAAGGCGCAAAAGTCATTGTCGCCGATATCGATCAGGGCCGCGTTAAAAACATGCACGATCAGTTCGGCTGCGAAGTTTCTAATCCAGATAGCATTTTGTCTGTTGAGTGCGATATCTTTGCGCCGTGCGCTTTAGGCGCGGTTGTGAACGACAACACGATCACAAAATTAAAAACAAAGGTGATCGCTGGTGGCGCGAATAACGTTCTTGCAGAGGCCCGTCACGGCGACCAATTGCGCGAATTGGGCATCTTGTACACTCCGGATTACGTGATCAATGCCGGTGGTTTGATGAACGTATTTGTTGAGCTTGAAGGCTACTCTCCAGATCGCGCATTTGATAAAACCCGCAAAGTTTATGACAACTGTCTGCGCGTGTTTGAAATTGCAAAACGTGACAATATCGGCACCCATGTGGCTGCGGACCGCCTTGCGGAAGAGCGCATCAAAACAATCGGCCGCCTCAAGCAACGTCACCCTGGCAAATCCAGCCGCGCGTTCTCGACTCTGCGCGAAGTTAATAACCGCTAAATTTTCTCTGTAAATCGATACGAAAAGCCTCTGCGAAAGCGGGGGCTTTTCCCTTTCCGTCAACGCAAAAAGGCGTCTTGACTTTGACCCTCTAGCATCATTCAATAATCAGCTAAATCTAACTATTTAAAGAGGATACCGGTTTGAGCAAAAAGCTTTCTAAAGACGAAGTAAGAAACCCAGATCAAGTTCTTAAGACCCTGAATCGGGGCTTCCAGTGGTCTCAAAACCACTCTCGCGCTGTGATCTTTGGATTGATCGCATTTTTCGCTATTGGTGTGGGGTGGTCACTGATGAGCAATATGTCTGAGCGTAAAGAATCTCAGGCCCAAGAGTCTTACTTTAGTTTTGAGAAAAGCTATCTTGATAAAAAACGCGGTTTTGATGAAGCCGAAAGATCAGCTCTTCGCCCGCCAATGGGTAAAGAAAAAGAAGCGCCAAAAGTGAAAGCTTCCGGCGATCTTGAAAAAGATTACGGTCCTGAAGTGGCCGGTTTTAAATCTGTGATCGAAAAGCATCCAGACTCAAAAGCGGCGCAAATGGCGGCTTTGAATTTGAGTGAAATCTATGTGAACTACAAAAAGATTGACGAGGCAACCCAGTCTCTTGAGAAAGTGGCGACAAAAAGCTCTGGCAAAGATTTAATCTCAGCCATCGTGCTTACTCAGTACGGTAATATTCTTTCTGATAAAGACGATTGCAAGGGCGCGGTGGAGCAATGGGGTAAGGTGTTAGGCCAGTCTCAAGCAGCATTCATGCATGATACTCTTCGCCTCAAGTCCGCCTTCTGCTATGAAAAAATGAATGACCTGACAAAGGCCGAAGAACTTTATAAAAAAGTCAGCCAGAACTCTCAGGATCCTAAAAATCCGGAAGCCGGTGAGACCGGGCTTGGCAAAGATGCTGAAAAGTACCTTCGCCTGTTGAAACTGAAAAAGAACGCCGGCTAGTTTCGCTCGTTTTAAACAAAGGACCGTGTTTTGGGAATCAGCACTTTTTTCTCTGCTCTTGCAATGTTGGTTTTAATCTCAGGCTGTTCTAGCATTGAGTCTCTTATGAGCCGCACGGCAGAAAAAAGAGTCTTTGCGGTTCGCGAGATTTGGGTCCGCGAAGCTCCTGAGAAAGACAATCTTGCTTTCCGTAAAATCAATCGCATGACACCGGTGATTTTAGGAAACCTCCTGATTCAAGGCAATGCAATCGATGGAGTGACGGCCTACGACCGCGATTCCGGGCGCCAGTTGTGGCGCTTGCCGATCCTCAACGGTGTGGAAGCGGGCTCGGCACTGGTCAATGATCGCCTGTTCTTCGGGGCGAGCGATGGCTCGTTCTACTCAGTGAATGCCAAGACCGGCAAGGTTCTTTGGACTTTCCCGACTCATTCTGAAAATATCGCTGAGCCTTTATTAGATACGGCCACCGGCGTGGTTTATTTCTTAAGCGGCGCGAATGTGGTTTATGCTTTAGATGCGGAGTCTGGCCGTCAAGTTTGGTTGTACTCCCGTCAGGATAACTCCAATTTTTCAATTCGCGGCGGCTCAAAACCAGCACTGAAGGATGGCAATCTATTTATTGGCTTCAGTGATGGAACTCTTGTTAGTTTAAATGCTAAAACTGGTAATTTGCAGTGGGAATTGCCACTGAATAAAAACAAAAAGTTCCGTGATATCGATGCATCACCAATTATTGATGGCGATCAGATTTACATCTCAGGTTATGACGACAAACTCTATTGCGTGAACATGCAAAAAGGGGACGTCCAATGGAAAATCGATGGGGGAGGGTACTACCCTGTCACGATTGCCGGCGATAAAATTTATTACTCAACCACGTCTGGTGAAGTCTGGGCGTTGCAAAAAGGCAATGGCCAAAAAGCTTGGACTTACTCGGTGAAAGAAGGCATTCCAACGCAAGTGAAGGTCTATAAGGGCCTTGCGGTTTTCGGTGAATCTCAAGGCCGCCTACGCTTCTTAGATGCAAATACCGGTAAAGCCGTTTCCTCTTTCGATCCAGGCCGCGGAATTATGTCGACTCCATCCGTTGATGACAAAACCAATCATATTTATTTCATCTCAGGTGAAGCCAATGTTTATGCGATGGAAGCCAAGTGGACTTATCCGCAATGGATTCCGTACCTTCAATAGGTGTGCTTTCCTGAGTTAAGGAGGACTTCGTGGTTAAATGGATTTATGCAGGCGTTTTGAGCGTGGTTCTTTTGGGGTGCGCGACTGGTAAGTGCGTGAATGCCAACACTCCAGCAAGCACCACGACGGCGGCAACAGCAAACTCTGGAGGTACGACCATGAAGCCGGAATCTAAACTAGACCGTGTCAAGGTCTATAAACCCGATGGCTCCTTACAATGCGGCCAAGGCAAAGCGGTTCCAGTGCCTGAGATGCAAAAAGAGCTCAAAGATTTCAAAGTATATTCGAGTTATAATAAAAACGATGGAATGATGCGCATTCAAGTTTGCGGTTCACCAACAGGTAATGCCAACATTTATGAAATCGATCGCAGTAAACTTGAAGCCGCCGTTAAACTGGGCTTCAAGGAATGGACTTATGATAACTAAGGCTTAGCCGGAAATATTCATCACATACTTAGTGTTACATAATATAACTTATCAGAAATTTATCGTGCCCCATCTTGCCCGTTATTGGCAACAACGGAACTCGTGACTCGCGCTAATCGTGTCCCCTGTTGTAGTTAGAGCTGACGATCCACATGTCAGACTTTCGATGTCTGCCGTCCATGCGGCCGTTGCGATAGTGCCTCCGAACGCACAATGAGATGCATACTGTTGTTTTGTACAAAGCCTTAAACCGCGGTTTGAGCATATGTTTACGGCGCTGTAATACGAGGCAGCTACCGCATTTGTTGTATCCATACAAAAACCCGGATCGCCAACATCCACTGACGTCGTACCAATTGGACAGATTCTTTTGGGATGTTGGAATGAGTTTACTGCGGGCACAGTCACTTTACTCGAGCCATCTATACTAATTGGGTAATTGTAGGAGCCGCCCGAGGGGTTTGTGGCAAAGACCGCGGTGCTCATTTGCGTGGCTTCTAGCAAGGTCGTAACACCAGCAAATTCCAGGTTATATGTGGACTTGGGTTCGGCTATAAAGTGGCTATTATTTGCCACGCGAACTCCCGTACCTCCAGAGACTTTAAGAACACTGGCCGGCGCAAAAGGGGAAAATTTAAAGGTTGAATTATCAGACACCTGGATTGCGGCGGCCGTAGGATTGTTGAGGGTTCCATCGACCTTGAAATTAGACTGGGCATTTAAAGTCGAATTGTTTCTCACTGTGACATATCCCTGGGAGCCATAACTACTGTTTAAAAGGTCGAAGTCCCCATAGAAATCGCAGGTAGAGTTGTTTTCGCAAGTCAAACCTTGATTTGCGATCGACTCCAGTCGTAAGGTTCCTTCAACACTTAAGTGCCCACCATTACGGACCTGCACGGCGCTCGCATTAGGGTTACTGCCCATACTGACCCGTAACATATAGCTGCCACTCACATTTAAAGAACCGCTATTGCCGACATCAACACCCGTCTGGTACTGCGCTCCAGCACCAGTGATGGTCGCCTGGTCTTCAATACTGATGTCGCCAAATTCGACACCGATTCCCCGGTTGTTTAAGCCCGAACCAAGATTGATGTTCAGCGCCGCTTCAGAACTGATGGAGCCCTGATAGACTTCGATACCGCGCGAACCATCCGCGCTGGGCAAATTGGCTAAGGTGATATTGATGTTCGCGCCCAACATGGCGCGGCCCGCGCTCGAGATGGAGAGCGCTCTACGATTGTTGTTAAAAACTGTATCGTCAATGATTGCCAAACCACCATCAACACGAATTCCCGTGTCTTGAAAATCGTTGATCGAGATCTGTTTGATATAAACGCCGCTGGCCGCAGGTCCGATAACAAGGCCAGTGCCTCCAGTAAAGCCACCTTGACTCAGTGTCTCGCTGCTGCTCCCCGAAGCCCCTTTAATTAATAAAAAGGGACCGTTGGCGAGACTTTGTGCCGCGATATTTTTATTGATGACCGCAATAGCCAGATCGTTCCCCTGAGACACCAGGTTTGAGCCGATTTCGATTGTGATTTTATGACGAATAAAATCGGGTGTGCTATCAACCGCCTTTTGCAGGGTCTGGAACGCGCAGTTCGGGAAACTTGTCGCTGGGGCCGCCGTTGTACCGTTACAGTTAATATCACTGCCAGCATTGTTGACGTAGATCGTTTTGTCCATCGTAGAAACCGTCGCGGCGTTGGTCTCCGCGCACATAAAGGCGTCCGTAGGCGAACTCCAAACCATGGTCTGATTCACTGTACAGTTTGTGGGAAACTGCGCGGTTCCAAGGGTGCTGCTCTTAACGCTTGTCACACTCACGGGAGCGTCCACCCAAACCGTACCTGTCCACTTCAAATAATTATCCGTGACCGTTCCGGTTGGCAATAGGGCGGGTGTTGTCCATAACAGATTTCCAGCACTGTCTGATTGCAACATCTGATTGGATGTTGGCGGGCTCTCTGGAAATCTTAAGGAGTAGTTGCCCCCGATTGCCGGCGGAGCCAACGTCAAAATATTTGTTCCATTATACAAGCCGACATTCTTTAACTTTGCTCCCCCGGTTGAGCTTAATTGCAAAATCAAATTAGGATCCGCCGATTGAGTTTTGGCGACCGTGACAACACCCGTACTTGAAATTGTCGCATCCCCGGCCATATCAACGGCCCCCGCAACGCCAGCGCCGGTACCGACAAGGATTTTACCGCTGGCCAAGGAGCTACTTTGTTTTGAATTAAAAGTATCCCAATCGCTCGCGCTGAGATAACCAGCAGTTGCTGAGCTGGCCTGGGTCATTGAAACGAGCGGAGCTGAACTGCCGCTTGAAACTGAAATGGGCGCAACCCCGTTGACAGTCGTGACTGTCCCGCCGCCGGCTGCGACGGTTGCCCATTTTAAACCGCTGACTTGAGTTGAGTCCGCCGTCAGAACCTGGCCGTCGGTGCCGACGCCGATGCGAACGTTGTTAATTCCGTTGGAGCTCAAAACATCACCCTTTGTTGTCAGCGGAGAGAGCGCATCCATCGCCCCCAATGCCGTTGTCGCCCCGGTACCACCCTTAGAAAGGGGGACTACCGCTGAAAGATTTGCGGGAGTTAAATTCGTTAATGCCGAACCATCAACAGCCGGCAATTTCGCCGCCGCATCTAACTGCACAATTTTCCCCGGCGTCGTTCCCGCATCGACAGAGATCAGGCCGTCGCCGGCACCGCTGTCTTTGAGGCCAGTTCCCGCTTTCATAAGACCGAGATTTGTACTCGAGGCATTGCCGGGATTTACACCGGTATTGTCGTCGCCTATCGCCCACCTGGTTCCATCGTATTTTAGAATTTTATTTGTCGTAATCCCCGTAGTATCCACCGCGATGCCTTTGATCTTACCGACAGATAATGCGTTAAAACTTCCCGTTACATCGCCTGAAAAAGCCGTGGAAGGAGAGAGCAAGCTTGCCGCCACGTTATCGACGTAGCCTTTGCTGACCACTTCCCCGCTCCCCGTTTGCGAGGAGCCAAGACCTCCGCTCAAGATGCTCATGAGCAGCGTGACCTTCGTGTCATCAAGGGCCGGCACCGCCGTCGCACCATCAGAACGTAAAAGCTTGCTCGGAGTGTAAGAGGCGACTTTATCCGCCGTTGATGCACTCAATGCAAAAGGAGCTGACGAAATTTCAATGGGAGGAGCCAAGTCTTGGCTGTTCACATTGATAACAAGGCGACGGCTCTCATTTGAGGTCGCTACGTATCCTCCAGAACAGTCCGTCGCATTGCCGCGAACGCTGCCTGAGGATAGAAAAACGGTTCCCATGCTCAATTGAGGATCACTGCCGGTTCGTTTCGGATCCGCCACCGCAGAACCCACTCGAACACTGAAAGCACCCCTGGAATCCGGCACGACTGATTGGGTTTCTTCATAGAGCAAGCAGTTCAAAGCAGAATCGTAAATTCTTAATGTCAGCGTTGAAGCGGTGGTGATCGGACCACTGGTGTCCTCTAAGACACCTTCGTATACAAACGTGTCCGGCGCGGCTTGAGCCACGCCCGTCAAAAGAAAAAGACTCAGAATAAACGTGCTGAATTTACTCATCCTTGATCTCCTGTTTAAAACGAAATCTTTCCCTTGATTTTATAGTTACCCCCACCCACCGCTGTTTGCAGGGACATATATGTCACACGTCCTTTGAGTTTGTAGACTCCACCCGTCGCGGTTGTTGTCGGCGAAAGATTCACAGAGCTTGAAGCTCCAGGCTTTATGGCTTTTTGGATTGTCGGAAAGGTTAAAAAGTCGACCTGAGGATTGCCATCACTGCAACCCATAGCGCCAACAAGAATAAATAATAGAATCGGCCATTTGAAGGTAAAACCCATAGTGAGCTTTTCGGAAGTATTAAGAAAAATCTACAGTGCTTTAAGACTGTCATGACTCGAATCAGGTCGCACCTTGGCGAAGTAGATGAATCGAACACGGCCCCTGTCCGGGGCCTCATCTAAAATTGAGACGGGAAATGAAAAATGAAACTTTTTTACTCTTTCAATTTGGGAGTGATCTTGACTTCCTTAGCCTGCCCGCCGCGATTGATTTTCATCGTCGTCTCAACGTTAGGCTTAACAGATTGCAGGGTGTAAACGTAGTCGTATATATTTTCAATTTTAACCCCGTCAAATTCAGTAATCACATCGTTTTCTTGAAGGCCCGCTTGAGCGGCTGGACTGTCTTTCGAGGCACCCGAAATACGAACCCCCTTAACGCCTTCTTGGGTGTAATCAGGAATCGTACCCAGGTAGGTGCGAAAACTACGGCCCTCGAGTTGTTTGTTTGGACTTCCACCGACTTTCACGTAGTTCACCTTCTTCGTGGAACCCTCAGCAAGCAGGCGCGTGTAATCAGCCACGGTTTTAATCACGTGCTCAAGGCCTGGATAATTCAGCGTGCTTGGGATATCGCGGGGTGAATGATATTCAGCATGCGAACCCGTAAAAAAGTTAATCGACGGAATACCTCCCACATAAAGCGCCATGGAGTCTGTCGGCAAGTACGGATCGTTTTGCAGGACCATCGGCATCTCTTG
The DNA here is from genome assembly GCA_039810425.1 of Pseudobdellovibrionaceae bacterium. Classification (GTDB taxonomy): domain Bacteria; phylum Bdellovibrionota; class Bdellovibrionia; order Bdellovibrionales; family Bdellovibrionaceae; genus JACMRP01. The sequence continues at coordinate 10,945 of JBDHWW010000057.1, forward strand.
GCGAATAGAAACTTCTTCTGAAAGCTGAGCCCAGTGATCGCCTGAACCAACACCCTGAACATAAAGTTTCTCTTGAAGACGGCCAATCATGTCCATGTTAATACTGGCACTAAAGTAGTCAGGGAGCTTTTGTTTGTGCGCTTTATCCCAGGCTCTAACAAAAGCCGTGGCTCCTAAAACGCCTGACTCCTCCCCCGACCAAACTGCGAAATAGAGAGCTTTCTTCAAGCTTGAGGGCTTCTTTTTGTATTGATCCGCAAAATAATGAGCAAGCTCAACAACACCGGAAACGCCTGATGCATTGTCGTCAGCCCCGTAGTGGATTTGCCCGAGTTCATTGCTCTTAGCCAGCGAGTTCCCGATATCGCCGCGACCCAAGTGATCACCGTGGGCACCGATCAAGACACCGTTTTTAGCGCCTTTCACAGGAAGTCTCGCAACGACATTGATCCCCTGGGCTTTCTCAAAGTCCAGATTCACGGTTGCTGTCAGATACGTCAGGGGAATGGCGATCGGCTCGGCAGCTTCTCCTTGATCAAGCTTCTTCAGAAGATCTTTCATGTCTCGGCCCGCAGACTTCAGAAGCTCTTTTAATAAGCCCTGCTGAATTTTAAGAACCGCAAGACTTGAGTCCGAAAGAGTCCCTTCGAATTTCAGCTTTTTGAGGTCTTCATTCTCCTCTGAAGGGCTCACAAAGATAACTCCGACCGCGCCGGCATTTTTCGCCACCGTCACCTTATGTTGAAGGCGTGCGTTTGTATTCAGATGGTGCCGCAGTTCTGGTGAGACGTCCTGGGGGATGTCTTTAAGCACGACCACCCATTTACGCTCGACCTTCACATCTTTATAAGAATCGTAGGCCGGGACCTTCTCTGTCGCCGGAGCTTTAATTCCATAGCCGGCAAAAACCAACGGGGCCTCACTCACTTTGCCGGTCTTTGAAAACGACAGCACGCCGTAATCTTTTTCGATTTTCAGAACCTTTTTAAAGTTTCCGACAAATTCCATTTTGTTGTCAGCGCCCAGTTTTACGCCTGAAGTGAATTCAAATTTATCAAAGAAAGATCCATCGTTAGCGCCACCGGTTAAACCGAAAGTTTTAAAAATATCAGCAAGCTTTTGCGTATAGATCTTTTCTTCAGCGCTCCCCACCTTACGTCCGGCGAGTTTTTCAGAGGCCAAATATTCCACAACTTTCTTGGCATCAACTGCGGTGATTTCAGGCTTCAAATCCGCTGCCGCGAGTTCTTTCTCCGGAAGCCCCAAAAGGCCGCGCGCTTGAGCGTCGTCCCAGTCCGCAACAAAGATCTGGCTTTCACCTTTTTCATTTCGGCGAGACCAGGTTAGCTGCGTTCCATCGGGCGAAAAGCTTGCTAGACCATCAAAGCCATCGTTAAAAGTCACCCGTACCGGCGGTTTCGTCCCTTGGCTATCAACGATGAAAAGTTCAAAATTCGAATAGCCCAAAACGCTGGAAGCGAAAATAATGTAATCTCCTGATGGATGATAATAAGGCGCCCAAGACATCGACTTCATATGAGTCACGGCCTTTTGCCCGCTACCGTCCACATTCATGGTGTAAATTTCCGCCGTGGCCCCATTCGGCGCAAATCGACGCCACGTAATGTATTTGCCATCGGCACTAAAGAACGGGCCGCCGTCATAACCCTTGGCATCCGTCAGCCGCTTCACCTGAGTGCCGTCTTCTTTCATAATGTAAATATCCATCATGTAAGAAGGGTCCTGCTGGAACATCTTTTGATCTTCAGGACTGAGCTTTTCGGTGTAGGCCGCGCGGTTGGAGGCAAACACAATCCATTTGCCATCCGGAGAGTAGGAACCTTCGGCATCGTAGCCCAAAGACTTCGTCAAACGCTTGAGGTTTTTACCTTTCAGATCGGAGGAGTAAATATCGTACTGGTCATCAAAGCTCCAAGAGTAGCGGCCCTTCACCGGCTTTTTGCGCGACTCAATTTCTTCGTCTTGTTTCTTTTTCCATTGGGGATCCAGGTGAGTTGATGAGAACAAAAGCTTCTTCATGCTTGGATGAATCCAGCCGCAGGTCGTTTTGCCTTTTCCACTGGAAACCAGATCTGTCTTTCCTGTTTCTAAATCCATCACATACATTTGGTAGAACGGATTTCCCGGATAACGTTCACTTTGGAAAATCATTTTTTTACCGTCAGCACTGAAGTAGCCCTCACCGGACTTTGGACCTTCGAAAGTGATTTGACGGGCCTTTGTCACAAGCGTGTTCGGGGTGTCCACAAAGCTTTTTTCCGGCGGAGCCGAGACTTCATCTTTTGCTTGAACAAAGAAAGCGGCCAATATGAAAAAGAACGAGATTGAAGCAAGTTTAAGTGTATGATTCATAGTTGCTAGAGGCTATTTCAGGGGGTAGCATGGGGTCAAGAATATGAAGGAGCTTCCCTTGAAAAGAATTCTTTTTGCAAGCCTAATGATGCTCACTGCTTGTGCAACAACGGGACCCCGATCCCCCGACACCTTTGAGCGAGGCATACAAGTTTTTAACGCACCATCCATAACAGAAAAAGCTGAGTTCATTCCGCACACCGAAGAAAAGCCGATGAAGGCCTACTTGGCCATGAATCTGCCGTATGCGCCTTACAATTCCCTCTATGAGCAAGTTCAGGATTCTGAGAAAATCCAACTCAATACCCGCGGCGAAGCTCATATCACCGTCGTAACACCTGTTGAATACGATAAGATTTTAAAGAAGCACCTTAGCATCTCTGAGATCACAAAAATCGCCGAAGAGGCCAGTATCCAAAATCTGAGGTTCACTCCGGTCTGCCTTGGCCGCAGCGAAAAAGAGCTCAACGGTAAACCTGAAAAAGTCTACTACGTGGTCGTCGACAGTTCGGACTTGATCGGTCTTCGCGGTAAAATTGAAAGGGCTTACGTGAAAAACGGGGGAAGATCGCAGGAATTTATTCCAGAGAAGTTCCTGCCCCATGTGACTCTGGGCTATACCGCCCGCGATTTACACATCGAAGACGGTGTTTTTAAAAACAAGGCCTCTTGCATTCATCCGTTCCAAAGGCCCTCGTCACCGACGGAGTAGCTTATTTTAGGGCGTGGACAAGTTTCGCGTTTGCAGGAGCATTCACACCCGCCGCCAGAGTTTTAAGCTCTATCACAGAGTCATCCAAGAATTTACAAAGCTCCCACTGTTTGCCGTCACTGTCTGTCGCCGTCCAATAAGCGGCGCCGACAACATCACACATTCCAGAGGGATTGCTCGGAGAGGTCTGGTTTTTGAATGCTTTCAAAGAATAAGAAAGACCATTTCCCCATTTGTATTGGGCAAGCTCCGCCGAACCAATAGCGGCTGAGCCAAACAAACATAGAGGTGTATCGAATTCTGTTTGAACGCTGACATCCCAGTGGATCCCCCCCGCAAAACGGCACTCGCGGCCATACGGAGTTTCAGCAGAGGCATTAAAACCCAGGATCATCGTCGCGGCAAAAGCAAAAAATGCGGATTTCATATTTGAATTCCCCTTATGTTTCCGGTTGTTTGAGAGTATACCTATCAAAGATGCTAGTCGAATGTAAATATAAAGATAAGTGCTCTGGTTGCCAATACTTGGAGATCCCTCTTGAAGAGCAACATCAACGCAAAGCCAAAGAGCTTTCCAGCTTGCTTCGGAGTGCTCAAATCCCATTTAATGGCAGCTTAGAGGTTATCAGCCCCGCCCCGTCAGGTCTGCGGGACCGCGTAGACCTCGTTTGGGAGTCCGGGGCCCTGGGACTTTACGAAAAATATTCACCCGGCCAACAGAAGCGTGTTCTTGACCTGGAACAATGCCTACAGCTGTCAAAACCACTGCAGGCATGGCTCACGGAGGTCCGTAAAATCCACTGGCCAATCAAAAAAGGTTCTTTACGCCTGCGTGTGGGCCCTCAGGACCAGCGCGGGATCTGGCTTGATTTCGCCAACGTCGATATCAAAACGCTCTTGGGTGAAAAGACTTTGCTTTTAAATTTAATGGATCGCGCGATCGTTGAAATCGGCCAGCGCCACAAAGTTCTGACTTTGGTCGCCGGAGCACTTAAACTGAAAGACCCAGTGCCGCAGGTGTGGTTTCAAAGTTTCATCGGTGATCAAGCCGTGGATTTATTTTGCTCCATTGGCACCTTCACGCAACCAGGCCTTCAGGCCAATGCCGCGCTCACAAAAGTCATCGATACGTGGCTGACGGAAGTGGGTTCCGAGCGCATTTTAGAGTTCGGCTCAGGCGTCGGCAATCTGAGCTTTCCAGCCCTGGGACATCATCGTAGCCTTGTGGCCTGTGAGATCGACAGCGAGGCGCTCAGGGGTTTTAAAAAGAGCCTGGAGGTTCTTTCTCAGCGATCTGGATTTTCCGATATCAGCGAGCGGGTCACCATTCAACAGGGTGATTTCCAAAATCGACATCCTCAAGATTTTAAAAATTATGATACAGTACTGGTGAATCCCCCCAGATCCGGGCTGAAAGATTTCCTGGCTCCGCTGATTGAAGAATCACGCAAGCCGAAATTTTTTTTATACATGTCCTGTTTCCCAGAGAGTTTTATTACGGATGCCACAAAGCTTGTGGCCGCCGGATATGATCTTAAAAAAATCACCCTTGTCGATCAATTCCCACAGACGACTCACTATGAAGTTTTAAGTCTTTGGCGGCTCGATTGACTTTCTGCTTGCGGAATAACATTATCTAAACATAAAGGCTTTATTAGGTCACATCCGCGATTTAGCAACGGGAGATGCCATGGATTTACAGGCAAAAGTTGATCAACTGGAAGACCGTGTTTTGCACTTAGAAAAAATGCTCGGAGTGGCGGAGGCAGAGCCGGTGGTAGCCACCGTCAAGACGACCACAGTGCTGACGGCCTCTCTTCCGACCTCGGTCCCGGTCCAAGAGAAATCTCTTTCTCAAAGCAACATGAGTTGGCTGGGGTTGGCGGGGATTGCCTTTGTCGTCATGGCCGCCCTGTATTTGGTGAAACTTGCAGTGGATTCTGGATGGCTGACTCCGTTCCGCCAAGTGGTTCTTGCAACCGCTTTGGGTTTTTCACTGATTGTCGCGGCCTTTAAAATCAAAACTCAGGACCGCGAGTATTTAAGCTACTTGCCCGCAGCGGGTTGTATTATTTTATTTCTCACAGCACTCGGGGGATGCCTCATTCATAAGCTTTACGATCCTCTTGTGGCCTTACTGTTTTGCGGGATTGTTTCCATCGGTTGCATACTTATTTACGAACGCCTTTTGCTGTTCCCGTACTTGTTGCTTTCGAACATCGGAGCTTATTTAATTCCATTTTTCTTCTCAGGGGCGATTCAAGCCGATCTGATCCAGAATTACTTCCTGATAGTGTCGGCCACTTACACGGTGATTGCCGTTATTTTAGAGTCTCGGCCGATCAACCTTATTGCGGCCTACTTTGCGCTCTTCACCACTGCGATTATCGGTTTTTCCACGCCGTCAGAGCTTTCCGCCGGCGCCGTCTATCTGGCGCTACAGGCCATTGTTTTTATCGGCGGGACTCTCTATCATACTTTCAGTCTCAAACGCCCGCTAGAAACAGCGCAGTCTTTGGCGTATTTTCCTTTGATTTTGTTTTTCTATGGCCTTGAGTATTCCTTCCTCGACCGCCTTTATCCCGAAGCCGCCCCTTTTGCCGCCGTGGGTTTCGCGGCGGTCCTCCTTATGATCTACAATCTCTTGAAAAGGCATTTGCCGAAAGAGACGGCGCTACCGAGTGAAGATATTCTTTTGTCTTCGGCGTCACTGGTTTTAACCCATGCGGTTTACTTTGTGCTGACGCCGGATATTTACCAACCCCTGCTTTTCATCGCGCTTGCGGGAATTGCGCTCTATTTTTATCACAACGCCACTTGGCCACGGAGTTGGGAGCTTTTCCGGAAAATTCTTAAAGCGATTGGCTTTGGGCTGGCGGCTTGGAATTACGCCATGGTTTTATTTTCTCTGCTGACGAAAAATGAAAATATCTGGACCGCTTCTGGTTTTTTTATGTCGGTGGGGCTTTTGGGAACTTTCAGGTTCTCGGGGGTTTTCAAAAAACAACAAGAGGATATTCCCGCCATTCTTTACACTCCGCACGTGCTCATGGCGGCGAGTCTTTACGCGATCCTAAAATCTTTTGGCTCTTTTGCGGTGTCTTTAGCCTGGGCACTTTATGCCTTGGCGGTGTTAGGTTACGGTTTTAAGAACAAAGATAAAACCTTCGCCCGCTCGTCACTGGTGATTCTGATTTTGTCTTCGCTCAAGGCATTTTTTTATGACCTGTCGGGTGCAAACACCGAAGCCCGGATCGCGTGTCTTCTGGTGACGGGGATCTTACTTTATATTTCGGGCTGGATGTTTAGAAAAATTTGAAAACTGATCCCTTACGCTAAGGACTTTCTTCCTCAATTAAACCATATCTATATGCAAACCCTTATCCGGCCCGCGTTGTTGTGAGTGCTTGGTGATAGTGTGTCGACGTGAAATCAAGGATTTGGTGGAGAGTGCGGAGTTTTTTATTGCCGCAAAGTCACTGCAAACAGACATCCTGTCTGTAGAGGGCTCTCCCCTCAAACTCCCGCTACTCCTGATGCCTCCCGCATCAGGAGTTCTAGGCACTATTCAGGAGCTCCAGGCTTAATTGGGATAATAAAGACGGACCCGGATGGTCCGTCTTTTCCCGGGGAATGGGGGCGGACGGCCCCCA
>JBDHWW010000058.1:0-17665 GCA_039810425.1 Pseudobdellovibrionaceae bacterium
CATCGCTATCTTGTTTTACTGTGGTAAACTGGAACTCTACCCTCTATAGGCACAAGAAAGTCGGAAGAACCAAAAATATATATTCAGGCGCTAAATGGATTTTAGCGGGCTCATAGGCTGCAGATGGTTTTGCATACGGAAAGGCAACGCGCAAAACGCCGGGCTCAGTATTTTTTTGTTTCATCGTCATAAAAAGACCTCCGGCGACCAGCCGAACTGCACTTCCAATAGCAACCAATTTAGAGTTACGCTTCATGGCTCCACCAACATCATCTACTTAGTTGCAGATGGAGTCTTGGCCCATCTTTTCAGTGGACAGACGACCCTTGCGGTTGAGTGCCTCGATGAAGGAGTTCTTTACTTTAACTTCTCCATATTCGGTAACATCTAAGGCGCCCATCGTGTGAAGGCGTCTAAGAAGCTCCGCAATCTCAATCAATCGCTTGGCATCTCGTGCCTTAAGTTCAATGACGAACTCTGGCGGCGGTGGTTGATTAGGTTCTGCGTTTGCGCCACTTGCTACGGTTATCATTGCCACGAGTAGCGATGTAATCAAGACGTGTTGTTTCATACCAATTCCCCTTCTTTTTTCTGGTTTGTGTTAGCAAATTCAATTCCTAAAGATTTAAGTCGCCCCTGTAGGGTGCTGTTGCTGACTTTTAATATGTCCCGTGCAAGTTCTCGGATCGAGCGGGCACTTTTTGATTTCTCGGCCAAAAATTTTCGTTCTTCATTTTCATTTCGGATACGCTGATGATCTTTGAACATTTGGTAATCCAAATTGAAACTCAGTGGTCCATGCGTGGCTTTCTCGATGGCTTCACGGATTTTCGGGTCGAGGTCGTCAGGTGTGATTTTAGTGGCTGGTGCAAGCAGCATCATACGTTTGACCTCATGTTCAAGCTCGCGCACGTTTCCGGGCCACTCATAGCGCATCATGAGTTTCACGGTTTCTTCGAGAAACTCTTTTTCAATAGTTTTTTCTTTGGCAATGATCCTAGAAAATCGATGCACCAATGGCTTGATGTCCTCGGGGCGGCGGCGAAGTGGCAAAAGATTAATCGGCAGCCCTTTGATTCGATAAAAAAGATCCTGCCGAAATCGTCCCGCAGGGACCGCTTCATCCAAGTTGACGTTGGTCGCAACGATGACCCTGGTGTTCACCTTTTTAGATTCATTGCTACCGACAGGGCGCACTTCGCTTTCTTGTAAAAAGCGAAGCAGCTTTACTTGTAGCAAGAGCGGAAGGTCACCAATTTCATCTAGAAAAATCGTTCCGTTGTCAGCCGCATTCACAAGTCCAACTTTGTTTCGGAGTGCGCCGGAGAATGCACCTTTCTCGTGACCAAAGAGTTCACTTTCAAGTAGGTCCGGCGGGATTGCTCCGCAGTTGACCGGAATGAATGGACCTCGACGCCCGGATAAATTGTGAAGGGCGCGAGCGATTTTTTCTTTGCCGGTCCCATTTTCTCCGGTGATCAAAACGGTTTCATCTTGCGGAGCGTATTTTGAAATCAGATCGGCCACTTCTACCAAGTGGCGTGAGCAACCTGTAATACAGATGGTATTGATTTTAGCGATATCGGAAGCGGACACAGGTTCGATTTTTATCGTCTTGTTGGACTCTTCAAAGCGGTTGCAAAACATCTTAACGATTGCCAGAAGTTTGTCGGCTTCCATGCCTTTGGGAATAAAATATTGAGAGCCCGCCGAGAGAGTATTTCCCAGAGCGTCGGCGCTGGTGTCGCCAGAGTAGGTAGCAATTTGTAAATCGGGATCGAGTGCTGAGAGAGTCTCGGCGACCTTTGCCCCGCTTAGGCCGGGCATATGATAATCAACAATGGCGAGTGAAATTGCGCCGCGATTTTGACGAACGTATGCGATGCCTTCATCAGAATCCGTGGTGGCCCTGACTTGAAAGTCTTGACCCTCAAGCAAAAACTCAAGCCCTTGGAGATCCAGCTCGCAGTCGTCAATGATAAGGATTTTGTGTTTCATTTCTTTATACCCCTGGCCATTCCCTGAGCAACCCAGGTGCCAGTTGGAGTACGAAATTCGGATCAGAGGTAACCTATCGGAATGAGATAAAAATCTGGCGCGTGGGCAGCCTTTGTAAACAACGCTTGGTTACCAAAGGTGACCGGAGAGCCGGTCAGCTCAAGCCTTTCAAGGAAAATGCAAGCTGAGTATAACTTAGCGAAATTATAAATCTTTTTGCTTAAATTTTTAGCTGAGTTGAAGTGGCCGAAACTCAGGTCACTTTATGAGGTGCGAAATGTTACTAAGGTTAACGTACTGAAACTATTTGAAAAACAGACGAAAGTCGTGACCGGAGCGTCGGTCACGGTGATTCTATTCCGATTACCGAGTAAATTTTACGCAAAAAATGAGATGTGAATACGAGGTTAATCCTCGTCAGATTCATGAGTCATCTGGAATTGGCGAAGTTGTCTAGGGTATTTTGAGTCGATGAATTCAAGCAGTGTGATTATTTTTTTTGTTTCATCAGTGGTCCAAGTAACCAAATAACGACCGCCATAAAGTGGGAACCGTCGCACGCCCGAGATTTCATCGGCCTGTCCAATACGGGGAGTTTTTTTGAGATGGCTTTTTAAGCCATTCACTTCTTGCTGAAGCTCATAAAGTTTTTTATCAGCGAAATCCTGAGACTGCTCAAGGTTGTGAGAGTATAGCCAAAATATAGCCTCCTCCATCTCAACCTTGAATTTGTCGGATTCTTGAATTGCAAACCCTTCCATTAACCGACGGCTTTCTTTGATTTTCTACCGGCGAGTGCTCGTTGTTTTGCTCGTGCAAATACGTCTGCTGTAGAGTTCTCAGTTGCTGGCGTAACACGACCTTGAGCGACATCCATCAAACTCGCGGTGAGTCCCTCTAACCGTGCAAGATCGAGTTGCATCTTCTCAAAAATATCGGCGTTGAGAAGAACGAAAGCCTCACCACTTTTACGAGTGATTTTTACTGGCTCATTTCGAGCTGCTTCCATCCACTCCTTCATGTTTGATCTAAATTGGTCTGCACTTGTTCTGTCCATACTGACCTCCTATAATCAAACAGTACAATTAACCGTACTGTTTGTCAATAGCTAAACATAACCCACTGTAAACACTAGACAAATACAAACACCGTATTGCGGTAAATTATTAGCGATAGTTTTTAGGGTTATACTCCTTGCAGGCGTTTTTGTTTACGATCGACGGGCAACCCCAGCTCGATGAAGCGCCAGCAAGAGCCTTGCCTCGAAGCTCGGCAATCATCTTCCACGGAATGTCGGCGCGTCCGACCATCGCGCACGCGATATAGAATCCCAAAAACACTTTCGCTAAATTTTCGATAGAACCTTGAATGCCCATGGCAGTCTCCTTGTTAAAAAGGGTTTGTTGTGTGACCGAATGCTCGGCCAGATTTTTATTTTTGACCGAAAAGTCGGTCGATTTGCCGATGCCGCAAAAATGCAGAATCGGCACGATTTGTGTCCGGTCTCTGTCCGAAAATGGAAGAAAACGGGCTAAAATGGAGAAAAGTAGGAAACACCCAACTCATAGAGTCTTCGGTGTTAAAGCGTCTTCTAACGCTTTGAAAGCATTCAAAAATTAAATGCTTTCGAAGATTTAGAAAACTCAGTTCAAAAGTCTCAAAAAACCATCGTGCCTAACGTCGGCATTGGGACGACGACTCCAGATCCAAATTATAAAATGGATATTGCCACCACTTCAACAGCCACAACAGGCAGCATTGCCGGGCAGCATACTAAGATAACTCACTCACCTACAGCATCTGCGACTGGGGCTAAAGTTTACGGTTCATACACCGAGGCAACAACAGCTGCGTCTCAGGATCTCTTCCAGCTAACTGGTTCATATACAAACACAAACTACAGCACATCAGACATGACTAATTCGGTTTGGTCTGTTGATGGCTCTAATGCAAATGTAACTGTGGCAGGCGCAGGGAGTTTCAATTACGTTGCAGGTATGACGTCGAACGCTACATTTTCTGCGTCAGGTACGGGCAATGGCTATGGAATCAAGGCTGATTTTCTTATGGATGGAACTGGCACCCTAGCTACTGCTGCCGGTGGAAAATTTACTAGTACAACTAATAAGACTCTCGCATATGTGGCCAATTCTTACGGCGTTTTCGCTGAATCAAAAACAGCACTTGGAACGGTGACAGACGCATACGGTATCTATAGTATGGTTACTCAAACTGGTGGTACCACTACGAATGCATACGGCGTATATATAGGCCACGTACAGGGCTCAAACGCTAATAGTAAATGGTCCCTTTATACATCGGACAGCGCAGCGCCCAGCTATTTCGCGGGTAACGTCGGGATCGGGGTGCCTCTTCCAGCTACGAAGCTTGATGTCAACGGCTCTGTTCGCGTGGGCGCGGATGCAACCTCATGCGCTGCCGGTATTGCCGGTGCGATTCGATATAACGGTGGCAACGTCGAATATTGTAATGGCACCGCCTGGACTCCGCTGGCCGCTTCGGGTGCTGGTATTACTTCACTCAATGGCTTGACTGGTAATACCCAAACCTTTGCAACGCCTGGCACTTCGGGTAATGCTCCAAATTGGTCTTTCGCTGGCTCGACTCACACACTGAATATTCCAATGGCTGCAGCGTCGGGTTCCGTCACGGCAGGTCTTATCAGTAATGCTGACTACGCTTCAATGATGGCAAAACAGTCCAATGCTTTAGCTAACAACAAAGTGTGGATCGGAAATGCTTCCGGCGGAGCTGAGGCTCACACCCTTTCAGGGGATGCTACGATTGATAATACGGGTCTTGCGACCTTGAAATCCGTGGGCACTGCCGGAACATATTTTAAAGTCGTCACCGATGCCCAAGGCCGCGTGACTTCCGGATCTGCCCTTGCTGGTTCTGATGTAGCCGCAGCTCTGGGTTACACTCCGGTGAATAAGGCTGGCGACAGCATGGGTGGTGATTTGATCACTCAGAACCTCAATATCACTAACGGTAAATACTTAGGCCTTGGTACTACCAGCACGGCCGGTACTGTGGCTGGTCAGATGTGGTTTGAATCCGGATTCATCAAGTACTTCGACGGTACTGCGACGCAATCTTTAGGTGTTTCGGGTGCTGGGATCACAAGTCTTAATGGCCTCAATGCAGTCACTCAGTCTTTTGTGACCGGCTCTGCCGGGAATGCCCCTGCGATTGCCTCTGCCGGTAGCACTCACACACTGAATATCCCAATGGCTTCTGCGGGTTCCGTCACGGCGGGTCTTATCAGCAATGCTGACTATGTGGCATTTAATAGTAAGCAAAGCAGTGCTTTGTCTGATTCCTATGTATGGATCGGTAACAGCACTAATGGCGCTGAGGCTCACGCGCTTTCTGGAGATGCGACGATTTCAAATGCGGGACTGGTTACGGTTGATAAAACTCAGACCGGGAATGCGCTTAAAATACAGCAACTAGATAGCAGCGGTGTTGCTAAATCCTTGGGTATTGGTCTTATCAACAGCGGGACTGTCCGTCTCTTGCCGGGAACTCCTGCTACGGCGTCTTATGATTTGAAATTGCCCATTGTTGCTCCGGCTAATAATCAGATCCTAAAATCCGATGCGACGGGAAGCCTTTCTTGGGTGACGTACCTCGCCCAAGTTTCTGATTCCGCGCCTTTGGCGGATGGTAAAATGTGGATCGGTAACGGCTCTAACATCGCTGTTGAGCAGACGATGTCAGGAGATGCGACGATTTCAAATGCCGGTCTTTTGACTCTGAAATCCGTGGGCACTGCCGGAACATATTTTAAAGTCGTCACCGATGCCCAGGGCCGCGTGACTTCTGGATCTGCCCTGGCTTCCGGAGACGTGACAACTGCGTTGGGTTACACCCCGGCCAATGGTGGCAACTATGTGGCCAAATCCGGCGATACTATGACGGGCGCATTAAATTTACCAAGCGACGGTTTAAGTGTAGGCACGTCACAATTGGTGGTCAGTGGTGGCAATGTCGGCATTGGGACGGCGACTCCAAATTACGCCTTGGATGTTGCTGGCGTCTACGTCCCTATTCGCGCGAAAGCCTCCGCCCTCACCGCGGACGTATTGCGTCTAGAGGGGCACGGTGATCCTTCTGCCGTATTTAAGATGGACAATCCTTACGGCAGCACCACGGATACATTTAGGCTGCGCTTCACCGGCGTGGACACTAATCCTCAGGATGTTGATCTTGCCACTATTACAGGAGCCCAAACTCAAAATGGAGTGGGGAATCACGCCGGCTATATGGCTTTTTCGACAGCAAAATCGGGTGCACTTCATGAGCGCGTACGTATTTCAGAGGGTGGCAATGTCGGCATTGGTACTACCGGGCCGAATGCAGCAGCCCTTTTAGATCTGACCAGTACAACCCAAGGCTTTTTGTTACCACGAATGACCGCGGTTCAGCGTAACGCAATCACGACTCCGCCTGCAGGATTGCAGATTTACAATACGGATTCAAGCTCTGTGGAGTTTTATAACGGCACGGTCTGGACCGCACTGGCAGCCAGTGTCACTAATAAAGCATCTCTCACAAACGGCAGCATTTGGATTGGTAATGGTTCAGGGATCGCCGGCGAACTGGTCCCAGGCACTGCAAATAATATCCTTTACGGATCTTCTACTTCGGCTTGGGCTTCAGGAACTGCCAATACGGCGGGCCTCGTTGACAAGACGACTGCTCAAACCATCGCTGGCGTGAAGACATTCTCTTCAACAATTACTAGTAACATCGCTTCGGGATCAAATGCCGTTGACGCCGCTAACGGTAATATCAGAGCAGGAACTGGTGGCTCTTCTGTTGCCGGCGGTGGTCAGATCTACGCCGCTGCATTCGATGCCACGGCGAGTGGAACTATCGACTTCAATAAGGGTAATATCCAAACTACCACCTACGATTGCACCGGCTCCGGCGCCGCATCGAAGATCAATCTGACGAACATGCAGTCCGGTGGTAGCTATACTCTTGTAGTGACCGGTGGTACGGGCGGTAAATGTACCTTGCAACACGCAGGGACAGATATTGCCGATACCCAGTACGCGCCGACGAACGCTGCTCGTACTTCTGGCAAGACGACTATCTACACGATTATCAAAGTCGGTAACGTGGTATATATCTCTTGGATCCAAGGCTTCGGATAATGGAATAAAAAAGGATTAGATTTGTCCGCCGCCTAGTACTATACCGAATTGTCGGAGGAGTACTATCATGGTGAAAATCAAACGAGTTTATGCGTCACCAACGGCGGCCGATGGGTATCGGGTCCTGGTTGATCGCCTGTGGCCGCGCGGAATGAAGAAAACCGCGCTGATTTTCAATCTTTGGCCTAAAGAACTCTGCCCCAGCACTGAATTGAGAAAAAGTTTCGGACATGATCCTGCCAAATTTAAAAGTTTTCGCGCGGGCTATAGGAAAGAACTTCATAATCCGTTGGCCGAAAAAGCCATCAATGAGCTGGCTCAAAAATCGAAAAAAAGAACGGTGACTCTCCTTTATGCCGCTCACGATGAAAAAATAAATCACGCCGTCATTTTAAAAAAAGTTATCGAAAGCGCGGCTAAAAAATAAAAACTATACTCGATCGCTTTTCGCCCACAGAAGATGGTCCGCGAGCACCAACCACGTCATAGATTCCAGCACTGGAATCGCGCGGGTTACGATGCAGGGATCGTGACGGCCTTTTTTTGCGACATCGAGGATTGATGATGTCGGTTTGAACTGCACTTTCAGCAAAATCTCTTCGCCGGTGGAGATACCTCCACGGATACCGCCGTAGTTCTCAGATTGAGACGATGCATGAAAGGTTGTGCCTTTCCCGTTCGGTGCTGCTTCGCTGCCCGCCCCCAGCTCCACGCCTGAAGTCGCTCCGACGCTCATATAGGCCTGCGCCAGGTCCGCCTTCAACTTATGGAACACGGGCTGCCCTATGCCGCCAGGTACGCCCTTAATACGAATCTCCGCCGTCCCTCCGTAGCTTTCCCCTTGAGACTGTGCAAGCGTTAATAGCTCTTTCACCTTCTCATGCTGAGCCGACGGAAATCTGGCGGTGAAGCTATCAACGTCTTGGGTCCAAACTTGCGCGCGTTCAGTTTCAGACAGCCTGTAGATACCAACTTGGCCTGCATACACTTTGAGCTGCAAGCCCGGAACAAGCTGCTTACACAACATTTGTGCGACAGCCCCCGCCATCACCCGGGCCACAGTTTCCCGACCCGAAGAGCGGCCACCACCACGATGATCGCGATGACCAAACTTCATCTGCCACACATCATCCGCATGACCCGCTCGCGAAGAGTTTTTAATCTGATCGTAGTCCTGCGGCTTTTGATCCTTGTTGCGAACCATGATCGCTATGGGAGTGCCAATCGTTTGACCTTCAAAGACACCACTCAGCACTTCAGGAGCATCTGCTTCCTGACGTTGAGAAACCAGGCGTCCACCGGGACGGCGACGTTCGAGTTCTTTCACTAAGAGGGCTTCGTCGAATTTGAGTCCGGCGGGACAGCCGTCGATCACGACACCCAAAGCCGTGCCGTGGGATTCGCCGAAGGTTGTGATGACAAACCTCGATCCGAAGGAACTTGCACTCATGGCTGAATCTCCCAAAATTCTCGTTGATGTTGGGCCTGCGTCCGAAACATTTTTACACCTGAACGATATTCCGCTCCGATTCTATGGGCATATTCGCGGCCTGCGGAATCGTCGGTATAATTTAAATCAAGAACCAGTTTTGGCTTCCACTCAGGCTTCGGCCATTTCATATCACCTTTTCTCGGCGCCGCCCACACCAACACATCGGGCATGACTTCCTGGCTCCAGCGTGCCTGGTCTTCTTCACGAACCTCGCCACGGGTTGCCGAGAAGCAATACGACTGTGGCAATACTTTCTTCATTATGTTCAGCGTCCCGCCGCCGCCCCAAAGCACGACGGTGTCTTTCTCACTAATCCCCTCGGCCAAATCCCGGAATCCCGCAAAGTCCGTATTGTGACCCGCCCAGCGTTTTTGGGCTGAATTGTAGTAGAGCGTATTCACGGAACGTAGAAGCTCCGCTTCACTGGTTTTTTCCTTACTGCTATGAAATGCTTCTTCTTTCAAAGGAGACGTCACCGCCGCTTGCTTTAAACCCAACACTGAAAGAGTGCGTAAGGCCGACTCCCACTCACGCTGATCAACCTCGATACGGAAAACGGGCTCATTACGCTCTTCAAAAAAAGCCTTCTGCTCCATTGGCGTCCAACTTTGCTTGATGGGTTTACCCAAGACCGCCGCGAACTGAGTTTTAATAAAGTGAACACTGAGCCACTCGTAAACCGTCGGTTGGTCGGCGGCGCTGCCATCGCCCTCCCGCCAGAAGTTCAAGAGCTGTCGACCCTTCATCCACAAACGGAACCAAGCCCATCGGCCATTCACCGATCGCGGCAAGAAACTGCGATTGTGCGGATCCACTTGCTGCCAGAGATAGCCCACCAAAAGCTCGTCGTAGGTTTCAACAACCGGAGCCAACTTCAGGTGCGCACACTTGCCGGTTTGATCATTCAAACGCGAAATGGCCTCTTCGAGGGACTCGCCCGCGATGCGATCATGTAAAGAGATAATAAGCCGCTGCTTTAAAAAACGCACCGGTTGCGGCATCTCGCCGAGCTCCACGGCCCAATCATAGTAAGCAATCTGACCGCCCTGTGGGTAGTTCCCGGTCTTTCCGGTGCGGAATGAGAAAATGAATTTCTCCGAAAACAGCGAACCCAAGCAAGTTTGGACCTGATCATGGTTTAAAAGATCGTCACGCATTTCAAAAAACTCAACACCATGGTTCGCGTGACTCTCAATAAATCCATGCCAGCGATTTTTCTTCAGGAAAACCTCAGGCAAAATCGTCACGCCGCCCGCAAGAGCCCTTGTCTGCCGCACCAGAATTTGCTCTTCCATTGTATCGACTTCCGTGAGGCCTTCCGGCATCATATAAATCTGATCGTAGACATTACGGAACTGGAATTCCCGAGCCTTCGCGCGCTTCTCGTACTCTTCAAGGGGTGGCAAATCACTTTCCAAGCGTGGCCGATCTAAGAAAATGCGCCCGGCGTGATCGGTCGCTCTTTGCACCCAAAGCACGCGCGCATGCTCGGGAATCACCCCGACCGGAAAACCACCGCCGACCGCGATCCAGCAACTTGGCTGAGAAAGGATGATCTCATGAAAGATCCGCTTCTCAAGATCGCGGAAAGCAGGCTCACCCTCTATTTCGAAGATCTCACGAATGGTTTTCTTTGCACGCTTCTCGATTTCTTGATCAAGATCAAAACAAGGGACTGTCGAAGAATCGGTGTAGCGATGGATGCGTTTGAGCAACTGGGTTTTACCGACACCTCTCTGGCCAACAATCACATTGATCATGGACGAACTCCTACATACTTCCAAAACTCAGGAAAACTTTTACGAACGACATCGGGATCAAGGATCTGAATATCTTCGCCGAAATATTTTAACAAGGCCGCGGCAAATGCCAGGCGGTGATCTTTATCAGGATCGAAACGGAAACTCTTTGCCTGGAAGACACGGCCCCGGCCCAAGACCTCCATGCCATCTTTGCGTTCTTTGACGGAGACACCGGCTTTTTGCAATAGCTCTGCGGTTTTCTGAATGCGATTGGACTCTTTAAACGCCAACTGAGGAGCCCCATACAACACAGACCGTCCCTCTGCAAAACTGCAAAGAACCGCAAGCACCGGAAACAAATCCGGCGAATTCCGCAAATTTGCTTTTACCGGTTTTAACCTCTTGGATGACTTTACGATCAGCCGCCTTGAACTCCGTGCTTCGCCAACGCCCATCTTTTTCAGGATGCGCGTAAATGCCAGATCCGGTTGCAGGCTCTTTGCTGGAAAATCCTGAAAAGTCGCTTGGCCGGAAACTGCCGCAAACACAGCTACGCTAAAGAGCGAGCTCAAATCGGACTCAACCGCATACTTCGTGAGCTTTATCGCCTGCCCGCGTGGAATCGTATACATATTTCCACGGCAAGAGTATTTCAAACCAAGATCTTTCAAAACCCGCAAAGTCATTTTAAAATAGCCCGCCGAAGTGATGGATCCCGGCACTTTGACTTGCAAATCAAAATCGAGATTCCAGGCATTAAGAAACAGCGCCGACAAAAACTGACTCGACTCGTTGGCCCTCACCGAAAGAGCTTTTGCGGGCGCCTTCCAGCCGCTGGAAATAATTCGCAGGCCTTTCTTTTCAAAGCGCACTTCAACACCAAGCTGCCGCAGAATCCGCGGAATTTCTTGCTGCGGACGACTGAATAAACGCGGAGTTCCTTTTAACAAAAATTCACCCGGCAGGCGCGATACCCGAAACGCCAAGAAACGCAATGTCGTTCCACCCTCGCCGCAATCAAGCACGGAGCTTTTCCCCAGCTTCTTTAAGTTGGCCTTCATATGAATGACGTCGTCGCAGCTCGAGTCCCCAACGAGCTTCAAACGTGGTTCGTAGCTCTGAGCAATCAGCGCACGATTCATCAACGATTTGGAGGCAGGAATGCGGCCATGGAACTTGAAGACTTTCACCCTATCTACCCCCAGAACGATTGCTGTCGTGCCATCTCAGGAACGAAGTCCGCCAAAGGAACTTCGGCAATAACCGGCTTGCCGGGGCGTTTTAAGAAAATGAAGCGTAATTCCTTGGAACTCGTTTTCTTTTTATCCTGCTCGAGGTAGTGCAGGAAGCTGCCAGGTTTCTCGCTCAGCAAAGCCATCATGCTTAGATTTTTCCAAATACTTTTCTGCTTGGCTTGAACAGCCTTTTTCCAAAGCTTTGCTTGCATCAGCTTCAAGTAGTCCCGTTGGCTCATGAAACCTTTTTCGTAACTCCACTCTAACGCAAACTGCAACCCCGCCAAGACCGCCACGCCATGCGGAAGGCCATAGTGGGCTTCCACGACATGCCCCATCGTATGGCCGAAGTTCAGGACATGGCGGAGGCCATTTTTTTCTTCAGGATCTTTGGTGACGATCTTATACTTCTCGCGAACAACATCCGGAAGAAGTTTCCAAAGCGCGGCGCCATTCAGCGCGCGCACACCATTCAGTTTGGCAAACAAACGTCCGCCAGAAAGCAAAGCCATCTTGATCAGTTCGCCCAGAGCTTCAAACCCGCGCTCCTCCGGTTGGGCCAAAAGCAACGGCCTTACGAGATAAATATCTTTTGCTGGATAGAAAGTGCCGATTTGGTTTTTCGCTCCACGCGCATTCAATGCGGTCTTTCCACCATGGGCGGAATCCATCGCCGACAACCAAGTGCTCGGAATATGCACGAGTTCAACGCCGCGTTTGTAGACACTGGCGACAAAGCCACCGAAGTCGCCGACACTGCCGCCTCCCAAAACAATGATCGTCAGCTTGCGCGGCGAAAAGGATCGCGTCTTTTCAAGAATCACCTCCATGTGCCGGGGAAACTCACGCAGGCTCTTTAGCTCTTCGCCGGAAGCCACAGCATAACGCGCTGGAAACTGTTTCACCCACGCCGCCACCTTCGGATGACGGTCGAAGATGCGGTCGTAGATCAATAAAACCTCATCTCCGAACTTCTTCGGGGATGGCCACTGGCTTACGTAATGAAGTTGAGATTGAAATCGAGCCACTTGGAAATTTTACTCCGATGAACTACTTGTGTTTGATATCTTCGAACTCTTGCTTTGCCTTCTTGTAAGAATCAGAAATACTATCCATCGCTTTAATCATGCCGTCCTTCATCTGATTCCAGGCTTTGCCGGAACTATCTTTCAAGCGGTCATAATCTTTTTTAAGCTTGGCTTGTTTCTTTTCAAGAGCTTTCACCTGCTTGTCGAGCTCATCTTTGGCGTGACCCGTTGCGGTCGAGGCGTCTTTCTTGAGATCCGCGATCTCATCAGAAACCTTCTGCATCTTTTCACTCAGAGCTTTCTGAATTTCTTCTTTGTGTTCCTTGGTGTATTCGCCTGCTGCTTGCACGGTCTCTGACGCTTTTTGTTTTACCTCTTCGCCCTTATCCGTTGCGTAAACGACTGAACCAATCAACCCCAATGCAAAAAGAAACTTAAAGATTTTCATGAGTGGACTCCTTGCTAATTGCGAAGTCCATTTTCCGTGAGTTTCCGAGTGATGTCTAGGGCTTTACGGTAAAAACCAGTCTATTTCTTGAATGTCATGGTCGCGTAAGTACTTATTAATTTTCGAGAATGGTTTTGAGCCAAAAAATCCACGATATGCGGAGAGAGGTGACGGATGCGGCGACTCCAGCACCAGGTTCTTAGAACGGTTTACGAATGCCGCCTTCTTCTGTGCGTAACTTCCCCACAACAAGTAGACAACGTGCTCGCGATTCTTGCTCAGCGCCGCAATCACTTGATCTGTAAATTGCTCCCAGCCCTTGCCCTGATGGGCCGCCGCTTGTCCCTGCTCAACCGTGAGCACGGCATTCAAAAGAAGCACGCCTTGCTCCGCCCAGTGCGTAAGATCACCACTTTTCGGCATGGCCACACCGACGTCATCGTGAAGCTCTTTGAAAATATTCTGAAGCGATGGAGGAAAGCGGACTCCTTTACGCACCGAGAAGCTCAAACCATGCGCTTGCCCCGGTCCATGATAGGGATCCTGACCGATAATCACAACTTTCACTTTGTCGAGAGGAGTCAGATTCAGAGCAGCAAAATATTCTTCGCCTTTTGGGAATATCACCTTGTTAGCTTGTTTTCGCGTGAGAAGAAATTTTCGCAATCCTTTCATATAGTCTTTTTCAAACTCTGGTTGCAGGTATTGAAGCCAGGATTTCTCTAATTTCGGTGTCGTGGTCGTTTCGCTCAAAGTCGCTCCCAGCGCAGGTTTGCGGTATTTAATTCAGGTCTCAAACCGAGACTAACATCCTCTAAACAAGTCCAAGGTCGGGATTTTAAAACAAATATATTCCAATTCAAATATATTTTTTATTTCTTCCGCACTTGACCTGACAGTTCCGCAACTCATTGTTACAATATAAGAAAAGAGTCTTTAACGGAATAGGAGGATCTATGTCTGACCTTCTGAACCCCGGAATTGAGCTGATCGAAGTCGCGATCGAAGATAGTCCTGAAGTAAAATCATATATTTATCAAATGATCTCGGAGTTCGAACCCTATATCACTCCGCAGACGGTCGTGGCGGTTATCGCGAAAGATCCTTTGAAGCTGGCGCTCCAATATGAAGCGGCTGGCAAAGAATTTGATGAAAGGGACTTGAAATCTCATTACAGGATTTCGATCACCTTGAAAGAGGGCGACGCGAAGATCGCGGCGGAAGGTGTCGACAAGGACATCTACACGGCGATTCGCCTAGCTAAAGATTCCCTGCTGCAAAAGTTGATTGCGATCCAAGACAGAATTGTTACGCAACAGGAACGCAACATGGAGATTCACCATGCTCTGCAGAACACAATGATTCATTAGCCCTCGCCGAATACTTTTTAACCGGAAACGCCCCTTAGCGGTAAGGCTCCGCGAAGGTCTTTACGATCTTCGCGGGCTCTTGAGCATCGGCGCGTCTGGGCTTGATCTCAAGTTTCACAAGAGTTCCAATCACGTCTTGCAGCTTTTCCAGTGGCTGCAAAGTGGCGGGCAAATCTTCGCGCAGCTCTGTCGTCAAAACCGGCGTCTGACGCTCGAACCACATGTATCTTCCCAAACTGCCGGGAAAATGCCCCAAAGACCTCCACGGAAGATAGTCATACTTCGGAAACGTCACCTTCGGCCCGTCAAAGTCCAAAACTTTCAATGGCGTATGGACTGAAACGATGAAGTCCGGATTGAACTCCTCAAGATGCTTCATTGCACACCTTGTTTCAATTTCGCTGGCCGCGTGGTCACCAGGGTTGCGGCGGGGATTCGACTTTGTCGATTTCTGCCAATACGTTTTTGCCTGGGCGTCCCAATCTTTTGTGGGGAAGTTACGATTCAAATCAATATTGTTCGCGTTTGTACGAGTCTTTGCTTGAACCCCGTCCGGATTCAAGACAGGCACCACACGCCAAGAATTGCGCGGATCAAAGGATTCCAGGCGTTCCATCCAATAGCGCCCTACGGTGCCCGCATGCGTTTCGTCGCCATGGATAAGACTGAACACTAAGACTTTTTTTGCATCCCCATTAGAGGCCATTTTATCGTAATGAAAAATGGGACGGCCTTCGACGCTCGTGCAACCTTCATCGACTTGCGCTTTCTCACAAGCTTTTTGCAAAAGCGCATCATCGCTTTTCCCCGGAAACGCTTTGAGCGCCTCCATGCACTTCTTTGGCAAATCCGTGAAGTCCGTCGCATACGCTTGAGAATTCAAAATCATGCCCAAAACTAAGACAGCAGCAATTTTCATAAAATCCTTTTTTTATTATTATTGCCAGTCCTTTGCGCACTCTCAAGGCGAGATTTCCCCGGTTAAGAATTTTTCTTTGTCTCAGAATGAGAACTTTCGATTTCGGACTAAGGTCCTGGACCACTTATTCCGTAGAATAGAAAGATAACAAAGTTCTATTGAGGAGGATTCATGCTCGAGCGGGGCGGGTTTAGTTTCGTGGCCCTACTGGTCATTAACCCAGTAGCAATTTTACTCTACCAAAACTGCACTTTCTTACCGGCTGCACAAAGTGAACTGGCATCGCGGGACATGCTTCCCCAGAAGCGCGTAATCAGTTCAATGAACGCCCCTGAAAAGGTGGACCTCAACAAATTGAAAGTCGCAAAGCCTTCCATTGCCGATTGCAAAGCCGGGCACGACAACTGCCCAATCAACGACATCGAATAATCCCAAATCCGGGGCTTTTATTAAGCCCCGCAATAATTTTCCTAGACCCTCAAAATCCTTTTTGACTTACACATATTTTACATATGTAATCCATATGTAAGTTTATGGTTGAAAATTCGCTCCTCCCCCTTACCGCGAAAGAAAAGGCTTTCCTCGAATTCGTCGAAAGCTTTCAAAAGAGTTCTGGAATTTCTCCGTCCTATCAGGAGATTAGGGATCATTTTGGATTTGCGTCGTTTAACTCGGTCCAAAATTACCTGAAGCAACTGATACGCAAGGGATACGTAAAGAACCACGCCAATCAGAAACGGGCTATTCAGATAGTCACATCGACAGGATCTTCTCCCCAATCGCTCCTCCAAAGCACGGAGGAGGTCCTGTCTCTTCCTCTGCTCGGCAAAGTCGCGGCAGGATCCCCGATTGAATCTTTAAAGCACGATGAATATGTGCAAGTGCCGAATCATATGGTTCGGAATCCCAATAAGACGTTCGCCCTGCGGGTGCAGGGCGATTCAATGATTAACGAAGGCATTCTGGAGGGCGACACCATTTTGGTGCAGCAACAAAACAACGCTTCTAACGGCGACCTTGTTGTCGCAACGATCGAGAACGAAGCGACGGTGAAACGCTTTTTTCTCCGCACCCCTCCGCGCGGCAGCCATGATGAACTCATGGTCGAGCTCCGCCCGGCCAACGAAAACTTACAATCCATGTGGTATTCGCCGCTGGAAGTGAATATTCAGGGTATTCTCGTCGGCTTGCTTAGAAAATTCTAAGGCCTTTTCTTAAGGACGTTCATAATAGAATACTGCCAAGGGCGATAAGCAAAAAGGACGCCGTATTCCTTATCCGTGCTCTCCATCTGCAGCTCGTAGTTGGCTTCTTCTTCGAGTTCAAGATAGATCTTTTCGATCTTGAGCTTCAGTTTCGCCAGAGCCGCCGGACTCAGCTTGCGCATTCCGAACCGAATAAACTCGTCGTTGGCCTTGAAATCAGAAAATAAGAAACCCTCTTTTAGCTGCTGAAACACCACTTTTCCGACAGGGCCGTCACGACGAAAACGGAAGAGACCATTTTTAATGAGCTTCACTTTGTCTTTTGGGTGAAGCTCAATCAAATTGCACTTATCAAGCGCAAATAAGAACTTCTTGCTCTCGGCGACCGCGATCTGAAATTCTCTTTCAATCTTTTGCGGCTTGTATCCCTCGGTCAGCAACGTGAAGTAATGAAGCAACCGCGGATTCTCCGAAAGAATCTTCTCTTGTTCAAAAGAAAGAATAAGGTAGGGGTCTTCATCCTGCCACTCGGCGAGCTTGCAGACATCGGCAAAACTTATTGCCGTGGCATCACAGATTTTTTCAATGCGATCAAGGCTGATTTTCTTATTGCTCAACAGTCGTTTGACGCTGGATTCACTGATGCTCAGGGCTTCAGCGACTTGTTTATAGTTCCATTGTTTATTCTTTAAAGCCCGCTTGAGTGCGGTCAGAAACTGATCAATCTGAGACACTAGACTCTCCTTAAGGAACAGCCGAAAAGTTTCGCCACGTAAGGCAGCAGTACCGCCGAACAGCACTTCTTTGCCTGGTATTGAATTATAGCACCCTTCCGCCGAAAGTAAATAAAGCAGAAGGAGGTCCCCGATGAGATTCTTATTAAGCCTTTTCCGTCCCAGAGCTCAAAATCCCGGATTCTTCTATTTATGGGAACAGACGCTTTACGAGCGCAGGATTGAAACCCTTGGTAGCGTAAGAAAATGTGTGTCCAGCACGCCGAGTCTAAGTGACCGGCAGAAGGACATAGGCTATGCAGTTCCGT
>JBDHWW010000059.1:0-16866 GCA_039810425.1 Pseudobdellovibrionaceae bacterium
GCCCCCATTCCCCGGGAAAAGACGGACCATCCGGGTCCGTCTTTATTATCCCAATTAAGCCTGGAACTCCTGAATAGTGCCTAGAACTCCTGATGCGGGAGGCATCAGGAGTAGCGGGAGTTTGAGGGGAGAGCCCTCAACAGACAGGATGTCTGTTTGCAGTGACTCTGCGGCAATAAAAAACTCCGCATTCTCCACCGAAGCCTTGATTTCACGTCGACACATTATCACCAAGAACTCACAGCAACGCGGGCCGGATAAGGGTTTGCATGTAGACATGGTTTAATTGAGGAAGAAGGTCCTTCTACGAGTTGGAGGTATATTTGCGGATTAAGGTGTCTTTTCTTTTGTTTATAACAATGAGACAGCGTGGTTAAAGAAAAGGTCTTCTGACAAAGCTTCCGAACTTCACCACCGTCGTCCGGACTCCTGCAACCCCTTTGCCATCAACAGCGTAAGGGGTCAGTTTTTAATGTTTACTCGTGGATAGAACCTTTGGCGTCTTCCGCGCGAGTGGCGGACAAAAGCATCTTTTCGATGACATTCTTGTGATCACGAGCTAGCGAAGAGCCCCGGCGTTGGAGCAGTTCCAGTTCATCTTTTAAAAGCCGTTGAAAACAATCTGACGTCGGCTGTGAAAGCAAAGCTTTCGGCCCTTCGGCGAGAATTAAACTGCTCTGTTGTTGTTCGCTCAATAAGCAGTTGTTATCCGCACTGTAAGCAGGTGCCGTCATAAAGGCCAATGTTAAAAAAATCGCACTGTTCATGGTGGGCCTTCCGCGAAGGTTTAAAATAATAGCCCTTACGCCAGCCCCGGAATGAACATTTGCAGTATGGGGCTGCGTTGGCTGGCCAAGAGAATCGGGCAGAATCACTTCTTAGGTTCTGCTTTCGGTTCGTTTTTGGCTGGTAGATAGTCAGGGGCAATGAATTCCACTGTCAGCGGATATCTATAGATTTTGCTGGAAACCAAAGAAGGCCTGCCGGCTTCAGCATAAGCTTCGTCCCAAAGGTGGGCGAGCAATACGGAAGAACGGGCTAGCTCCGTCACGATGATCTTGTTGAACCGCTTGTAACCAACGGCCGCACTTTCACGTTCAGCGGCTTTTCGGACATCCATGCCTTTTTCGTTCACAACGGTTGAAGGCTTTTTCACCGGGTCTTGCTTGAAGATCAGTTTCAACTCATCCTGAGACGACTCGCTCAAAGCTTTCATTTTCTCGACAACTGTTTTTGGCTTTAAGAACTTAGGACTCTTCATAGCGCGTGCCTCTTTCAAGACACGAGCTTGAAGATCACCATCGAATTCGCTGGCAACTTGGTCTTCGTAGTATGCGTGCAAGCCGCCGTGGCCTGTGGCATAACCATCATAGTCCGCCGTGTTATGCAAAGGCTGAGAAGCATCACCGACAAAATGGCCGGTCAAACCCAGACTGACGGCCATCTCATAAGCAGCTTTGTTGTAAGGAAGATTGTCGTCTGTTTCTTCTTTGGAATTCTTTGGTGGTTCCGCCGCCGCCAATTCTTTGCCGAAAGTCAGGAAACGGCGATAGAACTGATCCGCGCGCCACCACAAAGAACCAAACTCAGAAGGTACGTTGTGGATCGTTGCGCTCTTATTGAACTGGTTTGGTTTGCCAGTGTAAGTTTCAACAATCTGCGGAAAGTCCGTCGGGATTTCAGTCACTTTTATGCCCAAGATCTCAACATCAATGAAATGAGTCGGGTTCCCAAGCTTCGTTACGTCAGAAGGGAAAGAACGCCAGTAAAAATCCGGCATATTGCAAAGATGGCCCATCATCTGTGGTTTGTTTTTTAAATATTCTTTGAGACCCGGTTCTTTAACCAAGAACACCGCCGTTTCGCAGATTGCTGCATGGGCACGTCCTCCCCACCCATGGGCTTGAGAGGTAAGTCCGACGACCGTCAAAAGAGCTAAAAGAGTTTTCATCACAACACCTTTCCTAATGCTTTAGGGGCTTCACTTTTACCAAAGAAACCCGCCAGCGCAATGATTGTCACAACATAAGGTAAAATCTGAATAAACTGAACCGGCACTTCTACGCCGCCGATTGCCACGCCCTGCAAACGAATTTGCAAAGCATCCGTCACACCAAAGAATAAACACGCCGCCAGTGCTGGCAATGGCTTCCAGCGGCCGAAGATCAAAGCCGCCAGCGCCATAAATCCGCGGCCACCGGTCATCATCGGAGAATAAGAGGACGCTAAGAAGGTCGAAAGGCTCGCACCACCCATAGCAGCTAAAGCACCGCTGGTGATAACGCTGAACCAACGAACTTTGCGAACGCTCACACCGGCAGAAGAAAGGGCTTCAGGATGCTCTCCCGCAAATTGTAGCCACAATCCTGAATGCGTTTCATAGAACCAATAAGCCACTCCCGCAACGAGAACAAAGGCCATCACCGTCGGTTCAAAGCTAAAACGGTCTTCGAGGGCAATACCCGGAGTGGAACCGGTCGAGTTAAAAAGAATCTTTGTTAAGAACGGCATCACACCGACAGTGAGGATATTAATCGCAGTCCCCGTGACGATTTGATCCGCTTTAAGCTCAATCACAAAGAATGCATACAGTGCGCCGATCAAGCTGCCGGCGGCCAAAGCCATGGCCCAGCCGGCCCATGCAGAATGGGAATAGTAGGCAACAACCGCTGCGATAAAAGCACCCGTCAGCATGAAGCCCTCCAGTGCGATATTTACAACGCCCGAGCGTTCACTCATCAAACCGCCCATAGAGGCAAAGATCATCGGCGTTGCCATGCGAAGGCCCGCTAACAACAATGAAAGAAACGCTATTAAGAGATCACTCATGACTGGCGCTTCTTTCCCTTGGTGCGTGTTTTCCAAACCCACAGGCCGTGCGACGCCACGCCAAGAATAATCAAGCTCTGAATGATTTTAGAAAAATCGCGAGTGATCGTTGTTGTTTCAAGATCCAGATCGGAAGCTCCTTTGTGAAGCGCGCCCATCAAGAAGGCAGCGAAAATAACGCCGATCGGATTGTTCTGAGCAAGCAATGCCACGGCAATGCCGATAAAACCATAATCTGCTGAAAAGCCGACTTTAAACTGGCCGGCGCTTCCCATCACCTCACCCAGAGCGACAAAGCCTGCCAGCGCGCCGGCAAGGCCCATCGCCCAGATGCGGATTTTCTTTTCAGAGATCCCTGCGCGATTGGCTGCATCAGGATTTGCGCCCACGACGCGGAGTTCGTAACCAAAAGTAGTTTTCCACAAAAGCACCCACACGCAGATAGCGACAAAAATCGCAATCACCAGAGCGGCACTCACCGGGGTGTCCGGGAAAAACTTCGCTACGAGGTCGTAATCCTTCAAAAAATAACCGGCTCCCACCAGAGCCGTCTCAGGATTCTGTGAGTTCGGGTTTGGAATCACCCGCAACGTGAACCAGCTCGCAAGACCCGCGGCAATAAAATTTAACATAATCGTCACAATCACTTCGTGGCTGCCGCGAACCGCCCGCAACCAACCGGCAACGAAGCCCCAGAACCCAGCCATCGCGAGGGCTCCTGCCAGAGCCAGCAAGGGGGCCAACGGGAACGGTACATTCGGCAAGAATACACCGATCGCCGCAGCGGTAAGAGTCGCCATTGTCAACTGACCTTCGCCGCCGATGTTGAAAAGGCCGGAGTGAAACGCCAATGCCACAGAAAGACCGCAGAAAATCAGCGGTGTTGTATAGAATAAAGTCAATCCCAAATCATAACGAGAGCCAAAGGCGCTGTTATACAGAATGCCGGCGATATGAAACGGATTTTCGCCCGCAAGCGACGTCAATGACAATGCGATCACAAGACCAAGAGCGAAGCCGGCAAAAGTCCTCTTCACGCGCGACCTCCCATGGCGGCGCCGATTTCAATTTCGTTATAATGGTTCCCACGCAGGAACTCGGCCACGATCTGTCCTTTGAACAAAACCAAAATACGATCTGACAAAGTCATGAGCTCTTCAAGTTCAGAAGAGACCAACAAGATGCCGGCCCCGCGGTTGCGGGCATCCAAAAGTTGTTCATGAATAAATTCAATCGCACCGATATCCACGCCACGCGTGGGCTTCGCCGCTAAAATAAAATCAGGATTGTTCTGCAGCTCGCGCGCGACGACAAGCTTTTGTTGGTTGCCCCCGGAAAGGCGATCGATCTGCGTATAAATATCGCGTGGTCTGACATCGAATTTTTCCATCGCGGCCTTGGTTTTGGCAAAAATATTTTGGAAATTAAAAAAGCCGAGGCGGGCGTACTCTGTGGAGTTGTGATAGCCCAAGATGAAGTTTTCATAAAGCGGGCGTCCGCTGACAACCCCGAAGCGCAAGCGGTCTTCCGGAAATGCCGCTAAACCCAAAGCGCGCACCTGAGCGGCCGTCAGTTTCACGGTTGATTGATCTTTGATTTTGATCTGACCTTTGATTTTTATATGGTGCGGATCCAGAAGCGCATAAATCAATTGATCCTGACCATTGCCTTCAACACCCGCGATGCCGACGATTTCGCCCGTACGAACTTGCAGATTCAAGTGCGCCAAAGTACCGTGCTTGTCGGCCAAATTCACATCCGTCATTTTCATTACAAAATTCTGATTGGCAAACTGTGTGCGGCTGCTCAAAGAAAGATTCTTGATTTTACGGCCGACCATGTGCTCAGCAAGGTCCTCTACGGAGGTTTCAGAGATTTTCTTATTCGCTGTTGCCGTTCCGGCGCGCAGGACGGTCACCGCATCCGCCACAGCCATCACTTCTTTCAGTTTGTGCGTGATAATGATGATGGTGCGGCCCTCAGCCTTTAGCTTCCGCAAGTTTTTAAATAAATCGTCGATCTCTTGGGGGGTCAAGACGGCGGTGGGCTCATCCAGTATGATGATCTTTGAATCCTGCGAAAGAATTTTCAGAATCTCAATACGCTGCTGGGTGCCGACAGAGAGCCGATGAACCGGCACATCCCAATTGATGTCGAATTGGTATTCCGCCGCGAGCTTTTGCAGGCGTGCGCGGTGTTCGCGGCGGCGGAGCCCTTGAAAGGCCTTCGTATTTTTCTGAAAGAGAAGAATATTGTCCAAAGCGCTGAGGGGTTCGGCCAACATGAAGTGTTGATGGACCATCCCGATACCGAGGTTCATCGCATCGGCGGGGGAGTGAAAGTGCACTTCTTGGCCGTGTACTTTTAAAATCCCCTCATCGGGGGGGTAAAGGCCGAAAAGAATCTTCATCGAGGTCGATTTGCCCGCGCCGTTTTCACCCACGATGGCGTGAATGCTACCTGCGGCAACTGAAAAGCTCAACTTCTGTACAGAGATGCAATCTCCGAACTGTTTGTGAACTCCAGTGAATTCAACAGCAGGCTGGCCTGACATGGGAATTACTTTTTCCCTTGAGTATAGTAATCGGGAACCTTGATTTTACCGGCTGTGATCTGGGCTTTCAATTCATCCAGTTTCTGTAGGATATCCGGAGTTAAAAGTTTTTTGTTGTTATCATCCAAAGCGTAATCAACGCCTTTGTCTTTGATTCCATAGTGAACCGCACCGGCGGTGAATTTACCATTCTGCGTGTCTTGAATGGTGTTATAAACAGCCACATCCACGCGTTTCATCATACTCGTCAAGATAAAGCCCGGCTTCATCCAGTTTTGGTTGGAGTCAACCCCGATTGCGAGTTTTTTCTTCTCTTCAACGGCGTCGAAAACACCCGAACCGGAAGCGCCTGCAGCCACGAAGATCACGTCCGCACCTTGAGAGATTTGCGCAAGAGCCAACTCTTTTGCTTTTGCGGGATTGTTCCACGCTTCACCAGTGACGCCGATGTAGTTTGTAGTCACAGTCGCCTTGGGATTGATGTGTTGGGCACCAGCAGCGTAGCCCATTTGGAAACGGCGGATGAGTGGAATATCCATGCCGCCGATAAAGCCGAGCTTTCCACTTTTCGATTTCAAAGCCGCGGCGGCTCCCACAAGAAAAGAGCCTTCGTGATCCGCAAACAACAAAGAGCGAACATTGGGTGCTGCGATGTCACCGTCAACGATGGCGAATTTCACATTTGGGAACTGAGCGGCGACTTTTTTAACGGCTTCGGCCTGCGCGAATCCAATGCCGATAACCAAGTCGAAGTTTTTGCGCGCAAACGCGCGATGCAGGTTTTCAATGGCGTTCGTGTCCGTGGCCTCAACATATTTCAATTCAATTTTGAGATCTTTTTCGGCTTTAGACGCACCTTCGTAGGCGGCGGAGTTAAAGGACTTGTCGTCTTTGCCGCCTTTGTCGAGAACCAAGCCGACCTTCAAAGGAGCCGCAAGAGAAATCGCAGAAGAACCAATGCCACTTACCAAAATCGTAAAAAACAATACGAGGTTTTTAAACATAGTTAAATTCCTGATTTTATTGGAAAAGTTAATTAAAACTCGGGGAAATCTAGCCCTCATGCCTCGGGGGGTCAAGCCAAATTTATCTCTGAAAGTTAACAAAAAATTCGCTGGTAGCGCGTGGCTTTTCACATAGGGGCGGACTACTTATAGACCCTATAGTTTACACTTACGTAAACACTCGGATAAACAATGCAAGCATTGGAGGTTTGCAATGCAAACACAGACAGTTCTTAATGCGGGTTCCGTCGGAGTTATTGGGAATACAGAAAGTAGTACAGTGATTTCAACAGCTTCGGAGCTACCCTACGAAATCATTCAGCTCAAGGAAGGAGATATCCTCTACAGAGAGGGAGACACGTCCAAGGGTCTTTACTACGTTCACAGTGGTTCGGTGAAGGTGGTGGTAAACAGAAACCTAACCCGTGGCCGCACGACATCCCCGGAATATGTTACCAAGCTGGTGTCGCCTGGTGAGTTTTTTGGTTACAAAGCCCTTGTAAGAGGTTCACCCTCTTCGTCGATGGCAAAAGCCATTAAGCCAACGACTGTCTGGTTGTATCCAAAAGATGTGGTTCTGACCGGGCTTCAGCAAGCGTCGCCTTTGTTGAAAATGCTCCTTCAGCAGGCCGTGTCTGATATCGAAAGTTACGAGATCACAAACCAATTGCACTACTTGGCTTCAGTTCAAGAGCGCATCGCGTACCAATTGGTCGTGTTAGCGGACAAGTTCGGGGTGCAAACTCCGGCTGGTATTTCCTTGAACTTGAAGTTAACTCGCAACGAGTTTGCACAGTTAGCAAGTACCATCAATGAATCTTTGTCACGCCATCTGACGGAGTTTAAAAACGAAGGTTTGATCGAGCTCAATGGTAAAGAAATTATTATCAAGGACATGAAATCTTTGATGGCGAAGTCGGGTAACTTTAAAATCTAGCCGGAAGATAGCCAAAGTCTAGTTTTGAGACTGGAAATTAAAATACACAACACCCTTAAAAAGCGGACTGCCAAGTCCGCTTTTTTCTGAGAAAATCTTGGACGATCGCAGTGTTATCCACACGGTTTCCATAATTCCGGCGTAAAACTGAATTGTGGAGGCTCAGTGGCTTCTGTTTTGGGGTGTAGTGTATGAAACTCTCGGATTTATCGATTCGCAATCCTGTTTTTGCCTGGATGCTCATGTTTGGTTTGATCGGTTTCGGTCTGATTTCATACAGCCGCATGGGCCTCAGCCAATTGCCAGACGTCGACTTTCCCACCGTGACCGTCTCTCTGTCTTTGGCCGGTGCCGCCCCTGAGGTTATGGAAACTCAAGTTGTCGATGTTGTCGAAAGTGCGCTGATGACCGTGGAGGGGGTGCAAAGAATCACCTCCACCAGTAAGTCCGGTGCTGCAACCGTGACGGTTGAGTTCGATTTGGACCGTAATATCGATATTGCACTTCAAGATGTTCAAGCCAAAGTGGCTGCGGCCCAAAGAAGACTGCCGGACGAACTCGATCCACCGACGATTTCTAAAACCAATCCTGAAGATCAGCCGATTCTGTGGCTGGCTTTGACCTACGACAAAGGCGATTCTGAATTCCTGATGAAGTACGCGAAGGATTACTTGCGGGACCGTTTGACGACCGTTGAGGGTGTGGGTGAGTTGACTCTGGGGGGATACACGGATCCAGTGATGCGTGTTCACGTTCGTCCCAAGGATCTTATTCGTTACAATATCTCCGTGAATGACGTGATAGATGCGGTCAAAAATGAGCACTCAGAGCTTCCGGGGGGGTATCTTGAAAATGATAAAAAGTACTTCAACGTTCGCACCATGGGTGAAGCAAAGACGGTGGATGAATTTAAATCCATTGTGATCAGTAGCCGCGGAGGTAAGGCCGTTCAAGACCCGACCAATATGGTTCGTCTGTCCCAAGTTGCGGACGTGAGCATGGGCCTAGATGATGTTCGCCGCTTCTCGCGTTTCAACGGAACTCCGGCGCTGGGTCTCGGTATCAAGAAACAGCGCGGGACGAATGCGGTGGCCGTTGGCCGGGGTGTGAAGGAAAGAGCCAGAGAACTCGAGTCACAATTGCCGGAAGGTATGAAGCTTGCGGTGAACTACGATTCAACAATTTTTATTGAAAACTCGGTCCGTGAACTCGTAAAGCACTTGGGTCTTGCAGTGATTCTGACTTCGATCGTGTGCTGGATATTCCTCGGGAGTTGGTCGGCGACCTTCAACGTTCTCTTGTCGATTCCGACGTCACTCCTCGGAGCGTTCATCGGTTTGTACTTCCTGGGATATACGCTCAATACGTTTACGCTTTTGGGTTTGACTCTGGCGATCGGTATCGTCGTGGATGATGCCATCATGGTTCTCGAGAATATCTTCAGGTATAACGAACAGGGCAGGGGCAAGATCGAATCCGCCATCATTGGCGCCCGCGAGATCACCTTTGCGGCGATCGCCGCGACGGCTGCGGTTGTCGCGATCTTCTTGCCGGTCGCATTCATGAAGGGAATCATAGGCAAGTTCTTCATGCAGTTCGGAGTGACGATCTCGATTGCGGTTGTGTTGTCATTGTTGGAGTCCTTGACGATCACTCCTATGCGTTGCGCAAGTTTCGTTCATGTTGGTCACAGAACAACTCGTTTGGGCCGCGCTTTCGAATTGTTGATGGATAAAACCGTTCATTGGTACGCCGGAGCTTTGAAGTTTTGCTTGCGCCATCCAAAGAAGATTCTCATCGCTTCCTTGGTATTTGTGGCGGCGTCGTTCACAGTGCTCCGCAACCTCAACAAAGAGATGTCACCGGCTCAGGATATGAGCATGTTCATGGCACGTTTGATGTTGCCGGTGGGTACTTCACTTGCCTATACCAACCAACAGGCGCAAACGGCTGAAAAATACCTCCAGTCGCGCCCTGAAATTTT
Organism: Pseudobdellovibrionaceae bacterium; assembly: GCA_039810425.1. Lineage (GTDB taxonomy): Bacteria > Bdellovibrionota > Bdellovibrionia > Bdellovibrionales > Bdellovibrionaceae > JACMRP01. The sequence continues at coordinate 9,309 of JBDHWW010000059.1, forward strand.
GAAAGTCTACTCGGTGATCGGTGGCTTCGGTGGTGGTAGTTCTTCGGACTCAAATCAGATTATGATGATGGTGTCGTTGAAACCCAAAGGGCAGCGGGGTATCGATAAAGAGGCGGGTCACGAGTTGTCGCAGGCGGAGTTCATGCAAGTCGCCCGTAAGATCCTTGCAAAAATTCCTGATGTGCGTCCGGTCTTGATGGATATGTCGATGCGCGGATTCTCTTCTGGCCGCGGCTTCCCGGTAGAGTTTACGGTTCTAGGTTCTGACTGGGATCAGTTGGCAAAATCAGCTGACGAAATCATGGAAGGAATGACCCAGTCTGGTTTAATGGTCGACGTCGATTCGGACTATCTTTTGGGTATGCCGGAAATTCAAATCGTTCCGGACCGTGTCGGCGCCGCTCATCGTGGAATCCGCGTGGCTGCGATCGGTAATTCCGTAAATGCGCTTATCGGTGGCGTGAAGGTCGGAGAGTATCCAGAAGGCGGTCACCGTTACGATATCAAAGTGAAGTTGAACTCTCAGTTGCCACCGCAACAAGAGTTGCGGTCACTGATGATCAACAATGCGCTCGGAAATTTGATTCCGATCACGCAGGTCACCAGCGAAAGAACTGAAAAGAGCTTGCAGTCGATATCTCGTTCAAACCGTCAACGGGCGATCACCGTCAGTGCTAATCTCAAAACGGGCGTTTCTCAACAAGCCGCAATGGCCAAGGTTGAGGAGATCGCAAAGCATGTTCTGAAGCCGGGCTACATGATTGCTCAAGGCGGTAATGCGAAGTCTTTCCAAGAGTCTTTCCAAAGTTTAATTTTTGCGTTGGTGTTGGGTCTGTTTGTTGCCTATATGGTTTTGGCGAGCCAGTTCAACTCGTTCATAGATCCGGTGACGATCCTGATGGCCTTGCCGTTCAGCTTTAGCGGCGCTTTCTTCGGATTGTGGGTGACGGGGCAATCACTCAATATGTATTCGATGATTGGTTTGTTGTTGTTGATGGGGATCGTAAAAAAGAATTCGATCTTGTTGATCGAGTTCACAAACACAGTGCGCGACCGGGGTGTTGATAAAGCCTTTGATGCCTTGGTGGAAGCGTGCCCGATTCGTCTTCGTCCCATCATTATGACATCAGCGGCAACGATTGCCGCCGCAATTCCTTCGGCTCTTGCGGCAGGCGAGGGCTCCGAGACCATGAAACCAATGGCGATCTGCTTGATCGGTGGTGTCCTGGTATCGACAGGTCTGACCTTGTTCGTAGTTCCCTGCTTCTACTTGATCATGGATAAATTTAGAAAACGCGACGAAGTCCGCGCCAAAACAAAAGAAGCCTTCATCGCCGTCGGCGACGAAAATCTGGCGTAACCCGAAAAGAAAGTGAATAGATCAATTTCTAAAGCATGTTTTGAGCGACGTTGCTTTTGGTTTTTGGGATCACGATACTCACAGCAGGCCTGAGCTCGCTGCCAAATTTGCCTCTTGATATGGGCGCGAATGTATTTTCTATACGGAGCCCGTTTTACCTGCGGCGCCGATGGTAGTGGTGCGGCAATGAGGTGGTTTCAAATTTTTGGTAGTCGCAACCTAACAAGGCCGACAAACAGCCTGCGGAGAGCAGTTCGCGTGGATTGAAGCGCGCACGAAAAAAATTACGAAAACCAACGTCAAACGAAAAATCGGTAACGATGATATTAACGCAGGACTACCTTCGGCGGCGGAGGCGAAGTCATTTGATCACTGCAATGTTGATGAAGGGTTGGTTAGAAAACATTAACCTATTGACCGAAATCAATCTCAATTGGACCATCGAGTGTATGACCCGCCTACTAATTTTATTTTCATTAGTGCTACCCTTCTCGGCAGCTAAATCCGTTCAAGAGGACCTCAAGGCTGTAGAAGTCGTATTCGTGCAGGACCTACCTAAGGAAGAACTCAGCGAGAAGTGCGATGTACAGGAGAAACAAATTTGTGGCGCTAAGAGCTCATTAGACTGTTCATTTGATCGAAGGGTTTGTATGCACACGGACATGAAAAATCCACCCAAGCCGATTCGGCCTTTCATGGGAAAGAAGTTGGAATGTGATTGGGAAGAAAACCGGCAAGGGGAAGAGGCAACATCGGAAACCATACGAGCGGTGGTTCAATATGCATCGAGGGGAATTCCAGAGCCATCTTTCCACGTCAAATTCCAATCAACAAATGATAATGATTATGACGGTCGTGAAGTTGGTTTCGGAGGTTATTGGGTCAAAAGGCGCTCGAAAGAAGGTCTTACCATCTATGAAATCCACACGGACAAAACAGTCGCTGGCGGCAGGTGTAATAGTAAATTTATTTATGATGTTACCAAGTCGCTCATAATTCGTGAAAATAGTTTCGAGATCCGCTCTGATTTTAAATGTTCACATCTGTTATTTTTTAAGAAGCCTTATTTCACCCGGTTGTCTTGTCGGCCGCTCTGAATTCACTTGTTTGAAGGAAAATAGTCGTTCGGCAAAACAAAGCATAGCCGATCCGAATCACCTCAGGTGATTCGGTCGGTAAACTTGCTTCTAGATCTGCTACTCAAAACATCTGAGTTTTGAAACAGCCATTTTTTCTATCTGCCGCTCTGAAGTCCGCTGCGCTACTTCTGCCCATATAGGGACTTACCACTTTTGCACAGTTTTATGATCGGAGATCTCACACTCCTGGCGGGGTGTTCCGCTCGAGTCTTCTGGCCTTCGTTAGCCAGAGTCTGTGGGGTAGGGACGGGGGCTTAGCTTGGGTAACATAATAGCTTCTTAGCGGTAGAGTGGGGGATTTAGGGTATCAATGATACTTTCGAATGCAGCCAAAACGCGGTTTGTTCCTCTTAAGCCTAAAGTTCCGATCACGCGCTCCGTTCTTGCGTTGCCAGTGGGCCTTCCGATGCCGCTCAGCCAAAGTTTCAAGCCCTGGATCTCGACGTTGTGCTTTGTGTACTTCGAAGCATTGGCGCTGCCATGGTCGGCAACAACAATCGGTTTCAGTACCCCTTTAGGCAACAAGTCGAGTCGCTCGGTTGCAACAGCATCGGTCACCAGCGCCACTACTTGCAGTTTTGTAATCTGTGGGTGAAGTCCCCACGACAAAATCTTTCGCGAATACCAATCAAGCAGCACGAGTAAAAACATGAACTTTCCGTCAACTGTGACCCACGTCCAATCCATTCCCCATAGCAGGTTCTTACGCCACGGCTCATTTAGCAACATGTCGGCCGGTTCAATCACTGGCTTTGACGGCTTCCGCTCAAATGGGTGATTCAGTCCGTGCTTTTTCATGATCTCAGCGACTTTCGTTTTACCTATGAAAACTGTCGCTCTTTTCTCAAGTTGGTATGCCACACGCCGGCAGTGCCACGACGGATTCTTCTTCACCATCGTGACAACACGCTTTTCTTCAAGCGGCGTCACTTTGTTTCTGCCGCCACCACCGCCGTGGTTTGGACTCAAACCATTCTTTTTCCACCGGTAGTACGATCTCGGATGGATTTGCAAATGCCCACAAATCGTCGCCACTGTCTCGGTCGCTCGCGCACCGTCAATGAACTCACGAAGTGTCTCGCGTTGAACCTTGGTCAAATGGCGGCCATATAGAGGCCCCTCTAGACCGAGCGATTCTTTTTTTTCATCGCCTGAAGTTCGATCGAGGTTTCGAGCAGCGCCTGAGACAGATGCTCGGTCTCGAGTTTCATTTCTAAAATCACCGGATCTGCTTTCGGCTTCGGACCTCGTTTGATGTCCTTCAGCCCCGCAATCCCGCTGTGAACAAACTTCTGCTTCCAACGCGATAATTGCGCCGGTGCGATGTTCTCGCGGCGGCACACTTCGCTTGCGCCCACGCGCTCGGCCTCTAGTACCAGCTCCGCCATCTTTTCCGCAGACCGACGGTTGCGCTTCTTCTTTTCTACTTTCGAACTTTCCTGACCCATCGTGGACCCCTTCTAACATGGTTGTTCTCCTTCGAGAACAGGGGCCACTTTCCAGATTTCAACAGCTTACAGCTGAAATCCGCACACTCTATTGACTTAAATTATCTCGCTCTTTGTGACGAACGAGCCCGGACAGCACAGTTAGGGCTGCAGAAAAGATTGGTGCTTCTGAAGCGTTCGTTCGACAAAATGCTAAAGTGCGACCTTGATATAAAAATGTAGGTTATTTTCCAACAACCTTTTGAAGCTGGTCGACAACAAATTTATTCAAGCTTTTGTAGCCTTCCTCGTGGGATTTACGAATGAGTTGCTGATGAAGTTCGGGATTACTTCTCACAAGAAAGTCTCCACTCGCTTTAATTTTCGCAATGGGCTCTGGAATTCCTTGTTTTTGAGATACTAAAACTTCAAGTTGCCCCTCAACAGCTTCGTGGGCCATTTCTAAAGCTTCAGCAGGAGAATCTCCGTGAGTCATGCAGCCTGTGAGTTCTGTTACGGAAACAACATAAGCTTGATCTTCATCTGAGAAGTGAATGTTGTAAGAGTAATAGGGAATCAGATCCTTAATCTTTTTAGGTAATGCCATTATTCCTCCACTGCTTTTAAAACCTGTTTTATCTGATACGGTTTTAAGTCTTTTGAGTGAGTTGCCAAAGTTATAACTTTGCCGTTTTTCAACCACTGCTCATGAGATCCCTTTTGTCGAGCCAGTACCCAGCCTAGCTGTCCTAGCAGAGTCCTCAATTCCTGAGCTGAGATCGATCCATTTTTTAACTTTGCTAATAGCTTATCGGCTTTACTCACATAAACATGATATCAAAAGTGATATCATGTTTCAACTTCAAATTTCGTCTCAAAACGAGAAAATATAGTCGAAGATAGCTAAGGCATTGAAAGTACTGAGTTCTAAGGTCAAATCGAAAACCTATTGGTGGCAGCTTACTTGCATTTCAAATCAGTTTAATAGTTTTGACACCAAATAAAGGATTCAAGTCTTATGAAAGTAACAATGACCTCTATTCTAATGACGTTTTCAGGGCTGCTGTTGATTTCATCGACAACTATTGCATCTGGACAAGGGCAAGATGGACAAGCAGGTCCAGTCGGGCAAGTTGGACGCAATGGCCAGAGTGGAAAGATCGGCATCAATTGGACTCCGGTAGATCCAAATCCAGAATACTTTTTTTATATTCCAATTAAATCTGGAGACGTCGAAGCTTTCCAAAAAGTTTTAGCTGGGGGAGCAAAAATCAATTGGCCGATGAGCAATATCGTGGGCCGTCCAACAGCTTTTGAAGTCGCTATGGAATCAAGATGGATCGAAGGTCTAAGAATCATGTTTCAAAACCCAGATCCAAAAAATAAACCGAGAACGTACGTTCAAGTTAAGACTGACAAAAATGTCTCTGTAAATATTTATGAATTTCTAACGTTAGGTGAAAAGTTAAACTCTGTCGGTGAATTGACAACTACAAGCTTTGCAGTGCGTACAGAAAACTTAGAAATTCTAAAAATGATGGTGGATGCCGAGACTGATTTAGAATGGCTTACCAGAGCGACTGAAAAGGTTTTGCCAACATTGACAGCAAATACTAATGGCTATGCGACATACCCTAATAATGTTGAAGCTAGAAAAGTTATTGAAAGTAAAATCGCTGAGCTCGGCGCAAAAAAATAGTCGGCTGGCGATCGCCAGTGGCGAATATCTGGAGTGCGGTCACTTTCTTGGAGTCGAACAGCTTAACGCGTTCGACGTGCGGCTGACGGTTTGATCTCTTAGTTCAAATCGTTCTTCTGTTCAAATTCTTCCGGCGGCAAATACCCGAGACTCGAGTGAAGCCGCTTCTTGTTATAAACGTCTTCGATGAACACCGGCAACCGCTCGACCACGTCGAGCATCGTGTTGTAGCCGAACATGTAAATCTCATCGTACTTCAACGTCTTCATGAACGACTCAGTCCAAGCATTGTCGTACGGATTTCCTTTTCCCCCTGTTTCAGGAAAGATGTCGCCTCGGTTTGAAATTTCAGGGGGCGAGATCTGAGAGTTAAGTGAGAGCGCGTCAAAGTTATTCGAGAGAGTTCAAGGAAGCGATCGTCGCCAAGATCGTGAGTCGAGGGAATCAGACGATCGAAGAGATCTGTGAGCGAGAGGGCGTCGGCCTATCCACTGCTGCCAATTGGCTCCGGGCTCGTGCTAATGTGGCCGTTATGGCGAAGCAAAAGACAGCGAAGAAGTGGACACCTGAAGAAAAACTCAAAGCGATTATCGAGACCTCGGCAATGAGCGAAGAGGAACTCGGCGCATTCCTGCGTCGCGAGGGCCTCCACAGCCAACAGCTTCAGGAGTGGCGCGAGGAAGTTCTCAAGGGCCTTCAGTCCGCGCCGCGCAAGCCGCAGTCCAAGAAGGATGAACGCGATGAGAAAATCAAAGATCTCGAGCGCGAACTTCGCCGCAAGGACCAGGCTCTTGCCGAGGCGTCGGCGCTTTTGATCCTTCAAAAAAAAATCGACCTGATCTGGGGAAAAAAAGGCGAGGACGAAAAATGACGGGAGCCGACCGCGAGAATGTCTTGCGGCTTGTCGAGGAAACCGTCGCCGATGGCGCGACCCAGGAGAAGGCCTGCGAGTATCTCGGTGTTACCGAGAAGTCGATTCAGCGCTGGCGTCTAAAGCCCGTGCTGGACGACCAGCGGCGTGGACCGAAGACCACGCCCGCCAACAAGCTATCAAGTGACGAGCGAGCCAATCTGATCGCTGTGGCGACGAGCGCGGAGTTCCGTGATGTGAGTCCGCATCAGATCGTTCCGCGCCTAGCTGATCGCGGCGAGTATCTGGCCTCGGAAGCAACGATCTATCGCGTTTTAAGGGCTGAGAAGCTCATGGCACACCGAGGTCGCTCTAAACCCCGTGAAGTGGCAAGGCCGAGGGCTTATGAAGCGACAGGGCCATGTGAGCTGTTCAGTTGGGATATCACCTATCTGCGTAGCCAGATCGCCGGGCAGTTCTTTTACCTGTATCTGTTTTTGGACGTTTTCTCGCGTAAAATCGTCGGTTGGGAGGTGCACGATTGTGAATCGGCCGAGCACTCGTCGCGACTTCTCACGAAGATCTGCCTCGCCGAGGGCATCCAGAAAAACCAGATCGCGGTGCATGCCGATAACGGCGGACCAATGAAGGGTGCGACGATGCTGGTGACGATGCAGCGCCTGGGTGTTGTGCCGTCGTTCTCTCGCCCTTCAGTGAGCAACGACAATCCGTTCTCAGAGTCGATGTTCAAAACGCTGAAGTATTGCCCCCAGTATCCGTCGAAGCCGTTTGCCTCGATCGAGGATGCACAAGCGTGGGTGAGCGAGTTCATTCAGTGGTACAACACCGTTCACTTGCACTCGGCGATTGGCTTCACGACACCGGAATCGCGCCATCGCGGTGAAGACACGGAGATCCTCACCAAGCGCAAAGAGGTGTACGAGGCAGCTAAACAAAAGCACTTAGCCAGAGTCTGTGGGGTAGGGACGGGGGCTTAGCTTGGGTAACATATTACCTGGAGCAGTAGATAGTTTGCATTATCAAGCGGCGTAGCGAACGTGCTTGTTATGAAAATATCTGCGT